>JAZQFX010000026.1:0-104612 GCA_045539695.1 Acutalibacteraceae bacterium | reverse complement strand
CGATTACGCGCAAGACCCTGTAATCTGGGCGGTAACAAACAGCGTAATAAACGGCAAAACCCCAACCACAATAGTGCCCGGCGGCAACGCGCTACGCTGCGAGGTTGCACAGATTATGTATAACATATTTAAGAATGATATTTTTTAAATGCAAATCAAACAACAGCACCTACTAAAAAATAGTAGGTGCTGTTGTTAGTTGAAAATTGAAAGTTGAAAATGGAAAATGTCGGTGTGCTCCGCACAAATATAGGGCGGTCGATTCGTGAATCGACCCTACGCTGTGAATTTTTGTTTTTAGTTGTAGGGGCAATTCACGAATTGCCCGTTAAGACGTATTTGCGTAAAAACGCCGTAGACTCTTTTTGAAGTCTACGGCGTTTTACTAACAAAAATATTTTATTTTGTAACAGGTGTTTGCTGCTTAAGTGCTGCGCGTGTTTTACGGATTTCACCAAGGTTAGCGGTAAGACCTTCGTCAGCGCGACGCATAATGTCGTCAACAAAGTCTTGCGCTGCGCGACGCATCTCTCTGGCTTTACCCTGTGCGTTAGAAATTATTTCAGCAGCCTTTTCCTGAGCCATTTTAACAATTTCTTCTTGTGCTACCATTGCTTTAGCCTTTTCTTCGGCAGTGCGGATAATACCGTCAGCCTCACGCTTTGCGGTAGTGATAATGTCGGCGCGGTCAGCAACAATGCCGCGAGCCTGCTTGATTTCGCTTGGTATGTTAAGACGGATATCGTCAACAACTGCGCGAAGCTTTTCAATGTCTACTACAGTCTTTTTGCCTGGGATTTTGATACCGCTGTCAAGTACCTCATCAAACTGTTCCAATAATTCGTCAAGTGTCATTTTAATTCATCCTCCGTGATTTATTACTAATTTAATTTTTAGATGATATTCTTTTTAAAACATCATCGTGGATAACCTCGGGAAGAAAATCACTGACATCTCCGCCCATACCGGCTATCTGTTTTACCATACTCGAGCTTAAATACATATTTTGAGCGCTTGTGGTAAGAAATAGGGTTTCTACATTGGGGTTTAGCTTTTTATTGGTAAGCGCCATCTGAAATTCATATTCAAAATCAGACATTGCGCGTAAGCCCTTAATTATTGCGCAGGCGTTTTGCTGCGCTGCATATTCGGCAAGCAAACCGTCATATACGTCAACCTGCACATTTTGTAAATCGCATACACTCTTTTCAATCATTTGTTTGCGTTCTGCAGGGGAAAAGGTGTAATGCTTTTTATCGTTGTTCATAACAACTACTATTAATTCATCAAACATTGCGGCGGCACGGGTAATAATATCAAGATGCCCCATAGTAATTGGGTCAAAGCTACCCGGACACACGGCAATTCGTTTACTCATCGTCTGCCACATCCTTTTTGTAGGCGGTTATCAGTGTTTTGCCATAGCGATAAACCTTACAAACGGCAAAACCATTAATTTTATCGGGTAATTTAAGCTCGCTTGGGTGCTCGCAAAAAATTTTGCCGTAATCGCTCATAAGCGGAACAATTTTTGATACTGCATCCTCGAGTATTCCCGCCTTGTAGGGTGGGTCAAGAAAGGCAATGTCAAATTTTTGGTTTGAACGCAAAGCAAAGGTTGCGTAATCACTTTTATGTACCTGAGCCTTGTCCGCAAGAGCGGTGCTTTCAAGATTTTGTTTTACGGCTTTGAGTGATGCTTCGTTGCAGTCAACAAAAGTGGCACTTTCGGCACCGCGGCTTAGAGCCTCAATACCAAGCTGACCACTACCCGCAAACAAATCGAGCACGCGTCTGCCCTCAATATCAAACTGAATGGAACTAAAAAGCGCTTCTTTTACCTTTTCGCCGGTAGGACGAACAATATCGTTACCTGCAACGGTAACCAATCTTTTTCCACGGGCAGTACCGGTAATAACACGCATTTAAAGATAACCTCACAGTCTATGTACATAAAATACCAAGATTATTATCGCACTAAATGTGGTGTTTTGTCAACAGTTAATTTTATTTTGATTGAAATTTTATGTATAAAATTATATAATATAAGCGTAATGCAACCTTTTGACTAAATGGAAAGTATTATTTGTGAAAGGGGAGGCTTGGTATGAAAAAAGTATTTTGTGTAATTTTGTCATTGTTGTTTATTTTTGTATGTTGCGCTTGTGGTAATCAAAATACCGAAAGTCAGAATTTTAATCAAGAAATGACCATTGTTAAATTGCCGTCACCACCTAAGTGCAAAACAACAGATGATGTTTCTGTTATAAATCAGGTTGTTGATGTTTTAAGCAAAATTGAAAAGTCACCTATTGATAGTGAAAATGTAAATGGTGGTTGGAGCATTATGATAAAGCTTAATATTGACGGTCAGAGCTTTAACTACACAATAGGCGGTGTTTTTACCGACTCTGATGGTAGGCAGTATATTGTAAGCAACCATAAGGAAATCGAAGACAAATTGACTAAAATATATAATGATTTAGATGCTCCTGAGGTTGACTATCCATAAAATTTAAATTTTGTAAAAAAATGCTTGCTTTTTGTAAAGAGTTGTGGTAATATATTTGAGCATTTGATTTCACCTTGCCTTAAAAGGTGGGTTTAGTGCCGAAAAATCGACATTGAAGCGGATGGTCCTCTGACAAGAATTGTTTATGAACGTCTGAAAAAATTAAGGAGGAAAATTTGATGGACGCAGTTAAAGAATTAGTTGCTTCTCAGCTTAAGGCAGACGCTCCCGAGATCTTAATCGGTAGCACAGTTAAGGTTCATGTAAGAATCAAAGAAGGCGAGAAGGAAAGAATCCAGATCTTCGAAGGTACCGTTATTGCTAAGAATAACAGCGGTATTGCAGAAACCTTCACAGTTCGCCGTGTATCTTACGGTGTAGGTGTTGAACGTGTATTCCCCGTTCACTCACCAATCGTTGCTAAGGTTGAGCTTGTAAGAAAAGGTAAGATTCGTCGTGCAAAACTTTACTATTTACGTGATCGCGTTGGTAAAGCAGCAAAGGTTAAGGAACTTATCGGTTAATCAGACTTTAATGAGTGGGGGACGGGGCATAGCCTTGTCCCCTTTGCTGTGTTAATAATAATTTCGAGGTGTTATTGTGGAAAATGAATTTGATAAAAATAGTGACGAACAAATTCTAAATGATGAACAGCAAGAAAATAAACAGGAAAATATTAAAACCTTTATTTTTGACTGGCTTGAGGTTTTGGTGCACGCTATTATTGCGGTTGTTATCTGTTTCAGTTTTTTCTTTCGCATAGCCACAATCGACGGTCCTTCTATGGAAAATACTCTTTTAAACGGTGAAAGGGTAATTATAAGTAATTTGTTTTATGAGCCTAAGGTGGGCGATATTGTAGTTATCTCTCGTAATAAAGAAAATAGTGTGTTTACAATGAATGACAGCAACACTCCTATTATTAAAAGAATAATAGCTACTGAAGGTCAAACGGTTGATATTGATTTTGAGCAGGGCGTTGTTTATGTAGATGGCATCGCTCTTGACGAGCCCTATACCAAAACTCCCACAAACAGAAAATGGGACATTGAATTTCCGGTAACGGTTGACGAAGGCTGTATTTTTGTGTTGGGTGACAACCGTAACGATTCACTTGACAGCCGTGATGCGCGTATTGGTGAATACGGTATGATTGACACCCGTTATATTTTAGGTCATGCAGTTTATAGAATATTTCCGTTTGATAAGATAGGTAAATTAGATGAGTAATAACACACAAAATATTCAGTGGTTTCCGGGGCATATGGCAAAAACGCGTCGCAAAATTGCCGAGCAATTAAAGCTTATTGATGCTGTTGCTGAGATTGTTGATGCGCGCATACCTGTAAGCAGCCGTAATCCCGATTTGAAGGAGATTATTGGCGATAAGCCACATTTGATATTACTTAACAAGTGCGATATGGCTGATGAAACTGCTACAAAAAAATGGATTGAGCATTTTAAGTCACAGGGCATCTATGCAATACCCGTTGACTGCAAAAATGGCAAAGGTATTAATGTGTTTAAGGACACCGTTAAAACTGTTTTAGCAGATAAACTTGAGGGTTACCGAGCTAAAGGTATGGTTGGTAAGCCGCTACGTGTTATGGTGGTTGGTATTCCAAACGTGGGCAAATCATCTTTTATTAACCGTATTGCAGGCGGCGGTCGCGCTAAGGTTGAAAACCGACCGGGTGTTACACGCGGTAATCAGTGGTTTGCTATTGATAAGGAGCTCGAACTGCTTGACACCCCGGGTGTTTTGTGGCCCAAGTTTGAGGATAGCACAGTTGGTGAGCATTTGGCATTTACGGGTGCAGTAACCGACCGAATTATTGATACCGAGCTGCTTGCTATGCGACTGCTTGAAATACTTATACCTTCGTATCCTGAATTACTTGAAGCACGATATAAAATAACCGAATTTCCCGAAGACAGTTATGATGCATTGTGTCTTTTGGGCAAAAAACGCGGTATGATGATTCGCGGCGGCGAAACCGACACCGAACGCGCAGCAAATATGCTGCTTGAAGAATATCGTAACAGCAAAATCGGTAATATTACACTCGAAAGGGTTGAATAAGGTGCCAGACCTTTCTTTTGAAAAAGAAGCTTTAAATAAAGGCTTTAAATTTGTTTGCGGTGTTGACGAGGCGGGTCGCGGTCCGCTTGCCGGTCCTGTTTGCGCGGCGGCAGTTATTTTGCCCGAAAACTGCGAGATAGAAGGGCTTCACGACTCTAAAAAAATCAGCGAAAAAAAGCGTGAAATTCTTTTTGATATAATAAAAGAAAAGGCGATAGCATATAGCATAGCGTACGGAACTTTAGAGGAAATTGAGGAATACAACATTCTTGAAGCCACATATATTGCTATGAACCGTGCCATTGACGGACTTAACACACAAGCCGACTTTGCTTTAATTGACGGCAACCGTGTACCAAAGGGTATTAAAATCCCATGCGAAACGGTTGTAAAGGGTGATTCAAAGTCTTGCTCAATTGCCGCGGCGTCAATTCTTGCTAAGGTAACACGTGACCGATTGATGTTAGAGTATGATAAAAAATATCCACAATATCTTTTCGGCACACATAAAGGCTACGGCACAAAAGCGCATTACGAAGCTATAAAACAACACGGTGTGTGTGAAATTCACCGTCTGTCATTTCTGAAAAATGTACTCGGGTAATGAGCGTTCCGCCGCTATAGGTAAGGCGGGTGAGGATTTTGTGACGCAGTATCTTAAATCAAAAGGGTACATAATAATAAAACGTAATTGGCGCGACAGTCGCTATGGTGAGATTGATATTGTTGCCGAAAACCGTGAGTGCATTGCTTTTGTTGAGGTTAAAACAAGGCAAAAAAATTCGCTTGTGAGCGGTCTTGAGGCGGTTGATTTTGGCAAACAGCAGCGAACCAAAAACGCCTCTCAAACATTTATGAAAAGGCTTCGCACTAATCTACCGCCAAGGCTTGATGTTGCAGAGGTAACCGTCGTTGATGAAAAGGATGGAATTTTTCAATTTGAATTAAATTACATTGAAAATGCTTTTTAGGGTGATTTTATGCGTTTTTTTGATCTGCATTGTGACACGGCATATAGGTGTTTTTGTGAAAATTTACAGTTTACCGACAATGCTCTTGCTGTTACACCGCAAAAGGCGAGTTGCTTTGATGAGTGGCATCAATGTTTTGCTATATTTATAAAAGACGGTATACAAAATCCGTTTGAGTATTATAAAAATACACTTAATAATTTTAAAAACCAATTAAAAAATACGCCTGATAATCTGACACCGATTTTTACGGTTGAGGGTGGACTTTTAATCGAAAATGATTTAACTCGTATCCAAGAAATGCATAATGATAATATTCGCGCTCTTACACTTACCTGGAACGGTGAAAACCAAATAGCAGGCGGCGCCGATACCGAAGTTGGTCTTAAGGATTTTGGTAAACAGGTGATATACGAGCTCAATCGTTTTGGGGTTGCCGTAGACCTATCGCACCTAAATAAAAAATCGTTTTACAGCGCTATTGAATTAGCTCAAAAGCCGATTGTTACACACTCTTGCCTTGAAAGTGTTAATATTCACCGCAGAAACATCGATGACAGCCAATTAAAAGTGTTGACCCAAAAAAACGGTATATTCGGTCTTTGCTTTTATCCGATATTTTTGGGTGAGGGTGATATTTTTGAAAACATTTATAAAAATATTTTTCACATACTTGATATGGGGTATGAAGATTATTTAAGCATAGGTTCCGACTTTGACGGCGCTGATATGAGCGAAAAGCTTTATGATATATCAGCGGTACCAATGCTGTATGAATATTTAAAATCGCGAAATATCAAAGAAAATATTTTAAACAAAATTTTCTTTGAAAATGCATATAACTTTTTTACCAAGGGGAATTAAAAAATGAATTATATAAGCACAAGAGATAACTCGAAAAAAGTTTCGTCAGCATTTGCCATTGCTCATGGCATTTCGGTTGAAGGCGGACTTTTCGTGCCAGAGAGTATTCCGGTTTTAAGCCGTGAAGACTTTTCAAAGCTTTCAAGCCTTGATTACATTGGCAAGGCGGAATATATTCTTAAAAAATATCTAACCGATTTTACCGAAGAAGAAATATCTTATTGTGTAAAGGGCGCATATACAGGTAGCTTTGATGACAATAAGCCGGCTGCAATTGCTCAGCTTGGTGAAAACATAAATATATTAGAGCTTTGGCATGGTCCTACTTGCGCATTTAAAGATTTAGCTCTTCAACTATTGCCGTATTTGCTTACAACATCTACCAAAAAGGTGTCTGACGGCAAAAAAACAGTTATTTTGGTTGCAACATCAGGTGACACCGGTAAAGCTGCCCTTGAAGGCTTTAAGGATGTTGAAAATACCGAGATTATTGTTTTTTATCCAAGTGAAGGCGTAAGCCCGATGCAAAAATTACAAATGGATTCTCAAAAGGGTAACAACGTTAACGTTTGCGCAATAAAGGGTAATTTTGATGATGCGCAAACGGGTGTTAAAAAAATATTTACCGATCCACAAATTAAAGAAACTTTAGCAGAGAATGGTATGGAGTTTTCCTCGGCAAACTCTATAAATTGGGGCAGACTTGTGCCGCAAATTATTTATTACATTTCGGCATATTGTGATATGCTCTCAAAAGGTGACAATTTGCAGGAAGGCTTTAATATTGTTGTTCCTACAGGTAATTTCGGTAACATTTTGGCAGCATATTACGCAAAAGAAATGGGTGTGCCTGTTAATAAACTTATATGTGCGTCAAACGCTAATCGTGTTCTTACCGATTTTATAAATACAGGTGTTTATGATCGAAATCGTGATTTCTATACCACAATGTCACCTTCGATGGATATCCTTATTTCAAGCAACCTCGAGCGTATGCTATATATACTCGCAGACGGTGATGATAAATATATTGCCGAGCTACAGAATAGCCTTTCAACTGAGGGTAAATTCACGGTAAATGATACTGTGCTTTCAAAACTGCAAGCCCTTTTCTACGGCGCTTGCTGCGACGACAACGGCACACTTGATACCATTAAAAAGACATTCCAAGAATATGGCTATCTTTGCGATACACACACTGCTGTTGCAGTAAATGCTTACGAGCAGTATTTAGCAAGCACCGGTGATAATCGTCATGTGCTCATTGCATCAACTGCATCGCCATATAAGTTTGCAAAGAGTGTTTTAACAGCACTTTCAAATGAAATTCCCGAAAGTGAATTTGACACTGTTGATTTCTTGTCTAACCTTACGAATACAACAGTTCCAAAGCCACTTGCAGAACTAAAAAATGCAAGCGTTCGTTTTAAGGATATTTATGATAAAACTGATATGTATAATGCAGTTTGCAAATGCTTAAAAATAAATTAAAACAAATATCCGACTCATATTGAGTCGGATATTGCCTTAGTGTTACTGTCTTGCCTTAAAGGTATCGCAACAGGTTTCACTGCAGGTGCAGGCTGTGCGGTTACCAACCTGAATACTGCCTGCCGAGCAGGAGTCGTTTTCGGTGTGGTGAACACAGTTTTTAACACTGCATTTAATGCAGGCTTCAGTTTTGCAATTTGCTGACATATCCATTTTAAATCTTCCTTTCTTGGCTTAAAGCCAATTATATTATCTGTAATTTTTAAAATATTATACAAGGCAGGTGAAACACCAAAATGAATCTTTTTACCATTTCAGATTTACATTTGCCTCTCGGCGTAAATAAACCGATGGATATTTTCGGCGGATGGGATAATTATGTCGAACGACTTGAAAAAAATTGGAAAAAATTAGTAAACGACGAGGACACGGTTGTTATCGGCGGTGATATTTCGTGGGCTAGCTCGCTTGTTGAGGCAAAACCCGATTTTGATTTTATAAATGCTTTACCGGGCAACAAAATAATCTTAAAGGGTAATCACGATTATTGGTGGGGCACAGCAAACAAAATAAATGAATTTTTAAGTGATAATAATTTTAATTTAATAAAAATTTTGCATAACAATTGTTACAGTGACGGCAAAATTGCAATATGCGGTACTCGCGGCTGGATATATGACGGCACTGGTGAACGCGACCAAAAGGTTATTTTGCGTGAGGCAGGCAGACTTGAAACCTCAATTAAAGAGGCAATTGAGTCTGGTGTTACACCTATAGTTTTTCTTCATTATCCGCCTGTATACGCTGAGTACACTTGTGAAGAAATACTTGAGGTTTTGCGTAAATACGAAATTAAGCAGGTTTTTTACGGTCACATACACGGCAAAGGAATTTTTAATACAGTTAATGCGTATGGTGACATTAAATTGAAACTTACAGCCTGTGACGGTGTAGATTTTACACCCGTTTTTGTAACTAAATGCGGAAACTTTGAAAAAGCTTGATTTTTTAACGGGTGTGCCATAAATATGTCAGTAAAAAAGCCTTGCATTTTTTGCAAATTATGGTATAATCAACTTAATTTAATATGGAGTCTTATGGACTTTATACGGAGGTATATTAAAAATGACTTTAAAAGAAACAAACAAAATTGAAACTAATCGTTATCAACTTGAAATTGCTATCGATGGCGAACAGTTCCGCGAAGCAATTAAGCAGGCTTATCGTAAAGAGGGCAAAAAAATCAATGTTCCTGGATTTAGAAAGGGTAAGGCACCTCTTCACATTATTGAAACCTACTACGGTAGCGAGGTTTTCTTTGAAGATGCTTTGAATCTTCTTTATGCCGATGCTGTTGAAGCTGCAATTAACGAATCAGGTCTTAAGGTAATCGACGATAAAATGGACTTTGACCTTGTTTCTATCTCTAAAGAAGACGGCGTTGATTTTAAGGTAAGTGTTACTACATACCCTGAAATCACACTTGAGGCTTATAAGGGTCTTAAGGCAGAGCGTCCACTCGTTAAGGTTGAGGCTGCTGAGGTTAATGCCGAGATTAAGTCTTTGCAAGAGCGTAATGCCCGTATGGTATCTGTTGAAAACAGAGCAGCTAAAAAAGGCGATACAGTTGTAATCGACTTTGAAGGCTTCCAAGACGGCGTTGCATTTGAAGGCGGCAAAGCTGAAGGTCACTCTTTGGAACTTGGCTCAGGTCAGTTTATTCCGGGATTTGAAGATCAAATTATTGGCAAAA
The DNA here is from genome assembly GCA_045539695.1 of Acutalibacteraceae bacterium. Taxonomy (GTDB): domain Bacteria; phylum Bacillota; class Clostridia; order Oscillospirales; family Acutalibacteraceae; genus UBA737. Next base: position 94,938 of record JAZQFX010000026.1, on the reverse strand, counting down.
ATATTGATGATGAATTTGATGTTAATGTTACATTCCCTGAAGAGTACGGCGCAGAAAACCTTGCAGGCAAGCCCGCTGTATTTAAGGTAAAACTTCACGAAATTAAGCTTCGCGAACTTCCTGCAGCCGATGATGAGTTTGCTAAGGATGTAAGTGAATTTGATACCCTTAAAGAGCTTAAGGCTGACCTTAAGAAAAAGGCGCTTGAGCGTAAGAAAAAAGCTGCTGAAGAAGCTGTTGAAAACATTCTTGTTCAGCAAATTGTTGACGGCATTAAGGGTGAAATTCCTGAGGCAATGTTCACAAACCGTCTTAATCAGTCGGTAGAAGAATTCGGTTACCGTTTACAGTCACAGGGTATGAGCCTTGACTTATATTTGCAGTATACAGGCAGCACAATTGAACAGTTCCGTGAAACCTTCCGTCCACAAGCTGAGATGCAGGTTAAATATCGCCTTGCTCTTGAAAAGATTGTTGAACTTGAGGGTATCAAGGCTGACGAAGAGGCTGTTGAGGCTGAGTTTGCTAAAATTGCTGAGGGTTACGGCGTAGAGGTTGACAAGGTTAAGGCTGTTATTCCGGCAAGCGAGGTTGAAAAGGACGTTGCTGTTGGTAAGGCAATTGACTTTGTAAAGGCTAACGCTGTTATTACCGACGCAGTTGACGAAAAGAAAGAGGCTAAAAAAGCCGTTGCAAAAAATACAGAGGAATAATCTGTTTATAAATTAAAATTTAAGTTCATAATATACAGTATTGGAGGTATTTTGCTATGGATATGACTTTAATTCCTTATGTTGTTGAACAAACAAGTCGTGGCGAGCGTTCTTATGATATTTTTTCGCGTTTGCTTAACGATAGAATAATTATGCTTAACGGTCAGGTTGACGATGCATCTGCAAGTGTTATTATTGCTCAGCTTTTGTTCCTTGAAGGTCAGGACCCCGATAAAGATATTAGCTTTTATATCAATAGTCCTGGCGGTTCCGTATCTGCTGGTCTTGCTATTTATGATACTATGCAGTACATTAAGTGTGATGTCAGCACTATTTGTATGGGTATGGCCGCTTCAATGGGTGCATTTCTACTGTCTTCGGGTGCAAAAGGTAAGCGTTATGCACTTCCCAACAGTGAAATTATGATTCATCAGCCATTAGGTGGCGCGCAGGGTCAGGCAACTGATATTATTATTCACGCTAATCATATTAAACGCACTCGTAGCAACCTCAATAAAATCTTATCAGAAAACACAGGCAAACCGATTGAGGTTATCGAGCAGGATACCGAGCGCGATAACTTTATGACAGCTGCCGAGGCCCAAGAATACGGTCTTATTGATAAGGTTATTACTAAGAGATAAGAGGTATATTTAATGTCTAAGGATATGGACAAAGAAATACGCTGTTCCTTTTGCGGCAAAACTCAGGATGAGGTTATGCGCCTTGTGGAAGGACCGGGTGTGTATATCTGTGACAGTTGTATAAATTTTTGTGCATCACTGCTTTTTGATGACGAAAATGCATACAACCAAAAAAAGAAAAGCAAAAAAGAACCCGAAAAGGTTTTACCAAAGCCGCAAGAAATTAAGGCTCTGCTTGACGAGTATGTAATCGGTCAGGACGATGCTAAAAAAACATTGGCAGTAGCGGTTTATAACCACTATAAGCGTGTTTATAAAAAAGTTGACACCGATGTTGAGCTTGCTAAAAGCAATGTGTTAATGTTAGGCCCTACCGGTGTAGGCAAAACCCTACTTGCACAAACACTTGCAAAAATTCTTGACGTGCCGATTGCCATAACCGACGCTACCACCTTGACGGAAGCAGGTTATGTTGGTGAAGATGTAGAAAATATCTTGCTTCGTCTTATTCAAGCGGCCGATTACGATATCGAAAAGGCTGAGCACGGCATTATTTATGTTGATGAAATTGACAAAATTTCACGCAAGAGTGAGAACGCGTCTATTACCCGTGATGTAAGCGGTGAGGGTGTTCAGCAAGCGTTGCTTAAAATTTTAGAGGGTACAGTTTCTAACGTGCCACCGCAAGGCGGCAGAAAACATCCACAACAAGAGTTTATTCAAATTGACACTACGAATATTTTGTTTATATGTGCCGGTGCATTTGACGGCATTGACAAGGTTATTGAGCGCCGCATGGGTGGCAGTAGCTTGGGCTTTGGTGCTGATGTTAAATCACCCAAGAGTCTTGAGGCGCAACAGCTTTCAAAATTTGCTACACATCAAGATTTGGTTAAATTTGGACTTATACCCGAGCTTGTAGGCAGATTACCGGTTATTACAAGTCTTGACGCTATGGATAAGGACACACTTATCCGTATTATGACAGAGCCTAAAAATTCAATTGTTAAGCAGTATCAGGCGCTTTTTGCACTTGACGGTATTAAGCTTGATTTTGAGGCAGAGGCACTGCAAAAAATTGCGGAGCTTACCATTAAAAATAAAACGGGTGCGCGAGGCTTGCGTTCGGTAATTGAAGGTACTTTACAAGACCTTATGTTTGAAATGCCATCTAAAGACAATGTCGCTGAAATTATAATTACAGTAGATACAGTAGATGGCGGAAAAGCTAAAATAATAAATAAGTAACAAAATTTAGAGCGATTGATATATTTCAATCGCTCTTATTTATTTCATAAAAAAAGAAGTCATACCCAAAGGTATAACTTCTTTTTTGGAGCAGGTGATGGGAATTTTCCGGCGCAACGCGCCTATCGCCTCGCTACGCTCGTTGCCACGTCAGCGAAAACAGTCCACCGGACTGTTTTCTTCCACAACATAAATGTTGTTCCTTCCTTGTTCGATTCCCATCTGATACAAAAAATAGAAGCCATACCTAAAGGTATAACTTCTATTTTTGGAGCAGGTGATGGGAATCGAACCCACATAGCCAGCTTGGAAGGCTGGAATTCTAGCCATTGAACTCCACCTGCATATTTAACGGGGTATATAATAACACAAAAAAATAGTAGAGTCAAGTGTTTTGTTAAATTTTTTTAATGATTATATTATTATATTATATATATTATTTGACATTTCTCTAATTTTTTGATATAATACAATGAATTAAAATACGATTATTATGCGTGGTGAATTTTATGGTTACAAGTATGACAGGCTTTGGTCGAGGAAAAGTATCTGAACAAGATTTTAATATTACTGTCGAGATTAAGTCGGTAAATCATAGATATTTTGAATACAGCTCTCGTATGCCGCGTTCTTTTCAGTTTTTAGATGATACACTTAAAACACAGTGTCAGCAAAAAATTTCTCGCGGCAAGGTGGAGCTTAATGTTCAGTTTGAGGATACCTCGTCAAAATCTATTGAGCTTGCAGTAAACGAGGCTTATGCCGATGCCTATATTAATGCGCTTCACAAGTTTGCAAAAGATTATAAGCTTAAAGACGATATAAAGGCTTCATCAATTGTTGGAAATACTGAAATATTTACAGTAAAGAAGCGTGACCTTGATGAAGAGTTAATTAAAGAGGCTGTCACAGCGGCTACAGCAGAGGCAATTGATAATTTTATCGCTGCACGCGTGCTTGAGGGTGAGCGGTTGGTTGCCGATGTTAAGGGTAGAGCCGACTACATACTCACTCAAGTCGGTTTCATAGAAGAGCGTTCTCCGCAGACGGTTCGCGAATACCGTGAAAAGATTGAACAGCGTATGCGTGAGCTTATTGGCGATGTTCAAATTGATGAGCAGCGACTTATTACTGAAACTGCTATTTTTGCCGATAAAATTGCCGTCGCCGAGGAGACAGTTCGTCTTCGCAGTCACATAGCTTCTCTTTGCCAAATGCTTGATGATGGCGGGGTTATTGGTAGAAAGCTTGATTTTATAGTTCAAGAAATGAATCGCGAGATTAATACAATTGGTTCAAAATGTCAGGATATGGAAATCACCAAGGTTGTGGTTGAAATTAAGTCTGAAATTGAAAAAATTCGCGAACAAATTCAAAACATTGAATAAGGGGTTACATTATGCGACTTGTAAACATAGGCTTTGGTAATCTTGTATCAGCTAACCGTATGATAGCAATTGTCAGTCCTGAATCAGCGCCCATTAAGCGAATTATTCAAGACGCTAAAGAACGTGGCACACTTATTGATGCTACCCACGGCAGAAGAACGCGCGCGGTAATCATTACTGATAGCGACCACATAATTTTAACATATTTGCAGTCTGAAACGGTTGCTAACCGATTAAGTGATGAAAACGCTGTTGATGATGAGGAGGATACCGATGAATAAAGGCAGAGTATACATTATTGCCGGCCCATCGGGTTCAGGCAAAGACAGTGTTATGAAAAAGGTTTTTGAAAAGGCGCCCGATATTGCTTTTTCAATATCTTCAATCACAAGAGCAATGCGACCTGGTGAGGTAGAGGGTGAAAAATACAACTTTATATCTCGCGAGTGTTTTGAGCAAATGATTGCAAATGATGAATTACTTGAACACAATGTGTTTGTCGGCAATTATTACGGAACTCCCAAGGCACCGGTTATTAATTGTATCGAAAGCGGTCGTGATATGCTCATAGAAGTAGATGTTAACGGCGCCGAGCAGATACGGGCAAAAATGCCTGACGCAGTAAGCGTTTTTATAATGCCACCGTCACTTGAGATACTAAAAAACAGACTCACCGGTAGAGGTACCGATAGCCAAGAGGTTATTGATAAACGCTTGAATGAAGCTCTACGTGAAATTGCAAGTGCTAAGGATTTTGATTATATCGTTGTAAATGACGATCTCGAAACCGCTGCAGATAATTTTGTTGCAATTATGTCGACTGATCGCTTTAAAACCGATCGCAATTTAGAGTTAATAAATAAAATTTTAAATAAATAATTTTGGAAGGAAATGTTAGTTATGTTAAATCCCGCAATTGGAAAGCTTATTGAAAATTATGAAAACCGCTACGGTCTTGTAACCGAAATTGCAAACTGTGCGCGTGATATTGCCAACAAGGCAGAGGCTGACGAAGAAATTTTACTCGAAAAGCCTGTTAGCATTGCAATAAACAAAATTGCAAAAGATAAAGAGCTTATCTGATTTTAATTTTTATATTTTTAAGGGGGGTTCGGTATGTGTCGTTTGGTTGCTGAGATTGTAATTGACGGTGCTACCGGCTCTTTTGATAAGTGCTATACCTACGCAATACCCGATTCTCTTGTAAAAGTTGCAAATGCAGGATGCAGAGTAACAGTCCCATTTGGTAAAGGTAACATTAAAAAGCAGGGTATGATTTTAAGTGTTTTTGAGGATGAAACAACTTCAAAAACTAAAGAAATATTATCCGTTACCGATGATACTCCAATACTTAACGATGAAATGATTAAAATGTGTAAATGGCTTAAAAGCAATGTTTTTTGCACATATTTTGATGCTATACACACAATGCTGCCGGCAGGGCTTAATTACCGTCTTTGCGATTATTATTTGGCAAATGATGAGTTTTGTACTGTGTCACTTTTAAGTGAGGCGGAAAGATTATTATTTGAGCATTTAACAAATTCGGGTGAACAGCCGCTTAAAAGGCTGCAGCAGCTTTTTGACAATGCCGATGAAATACTTGACGCAATGGTGGAAAAGCAAGCCGTAATTAAAAATCAAGTACCTACACGCCGTATGCATGATATTACTCGCCGTTGGGTGAGAATTAACCAAGAAAATGATAATTCAATAAGGCTTACCGACCGTCAACAAGAAATATATGATATTATTGACGCGGCAGGAAGTGTGTCTGTTAAAGAATTGCAGTATTTTACAGGTGTTTCGTCATCTGTTATTAGCACCCTTGAAAAGAAGGGCATAATAACCTCATTTGAAAAACAAGAATTTCGTATGCCGTATGTAAACGGCACTAAAATTAACCGTGAAGAGATTATTCTCACTACCGAACAGCAATCGGCTTTTGATGGATTAGCGGCACTCACACAGTCACAAAATGGTGAAACAGCTTTGCTTTATGGTGTTACTGGTAGTGGTAAAACCAAGGTTTTTTTAAAGTTGGTTGATGATGTTTCAAAGCGTGGCGAGGGTGTTATAATTATGGTGCCCGAAATCGCACTGACGCCTCAAATGATTAAAATTTTCAGTGAGCGTTACGGCAGCAAAATTGCCGTTTTTCACAGCGCAATGTCTTTAGGGCAGCGAATGGACGAGTATAATCGAATAAAACAGGGTAAGGCGCTCATTGCAATAGGAACACGTAGCGCAATCTTTGCGCCGTTTTCAAAGCTTGGTTTAATAATTATTGACGAAGAGCAAGAGCACACCTATAAGTCTGAAAAATCACCGCGTTTTCACGCTCGTGATTTGGCGCGATTCAGGTCGGCTTATCATAAATGCTTGTTGTGCTTGGCTTCGGCTACACCTTCGGTAGAAAGCTACAGCAACGCAGTTACAGGTAAATATAAATTGTTTACCTTAAAACAGCGTTACGGTAATGCAATGTTACCTGAGGTTTGGCTTGTTGATATGAAAAAAGAGTTGAATGACGGAAATTCGTCCGACATCAGCCGTGACCTTGCAGTTAAAATAGGCGAAGCGCTTGATAATAAAAAGCAAGCTATTATTTTGCTGAATAGAAGAGGACATAATACCTATGTGAGCTGTCAAGGCTGTGGTTGGGTAGCGAGCTGTGAAAATTGCAGTATATCGCTGACTTATCATTCGGCAAATCGTCGTCTTATGTGCCACTACTGCGGTGCTTCACACGAAATTCCTAAAAAGTGTCCCGAATGTGACGGTGAGTTTTTCCATTTTTCAGGCTCAGGTACACAAAAACTTGAAGAAGAATTAAGTCTGCTTTTTCCAACAGCACGCATTTTGCGGCTGGATGCCGATACAACAGGTGCGCGTGATTCTTATTCAAACTACCTTACTGCCTTTGCAAACGGTGAATATGACATATTACTTGGCACACAAATGGTAGCTAAGGGGCTTGATTTTCCGCGTGTTACGGTTGTCGGTGTAATTGGTGCCGACCGAGCGCTTTATAGCGACGATTATCGAGGCTATGAGCGAACATTCTCGCTTTTAACTCAGGTTGTGGGTCGAGCAGGCAGAGCAGATAATCCAGGTGTTGCGGTAATTCAAACCAATGATACTGAAAACAACATTATTTCTCTTGCGCAAAGGCAAGATTATGATGCTTTTTTTAAAGAAGAAATTAATAATCGCAAACTAATGATTTTTCCGCCATACTGTGATATTTGTATGGTCTATGTTCAGTCATTTGATGCAAGCATTGCAAATGACTCTATTAATGAGATTTTTGCTAACATAAAGCAGGCTGTTGCAAGTGATTATAGCGACATAAAGCTTATCATTTTAGGTCCTGCGCCTGCTACGGTGCCAAAGGTTAACAACAAATACCGCTACCGCATAATTATTAAAACCAAAAACAGCTCTCGTTTTCGTGAAATGATAAGAGCTGCTACAGATATTAAATTAAAAAAGGATACATATATCGGCGTTGATATTAACCCCGAAAATATTATATAAAGAGGATTACTATGGCAAAAAGAAACATTGTTAAAATTGGTGATGATGTGCTGCGTAAAATATGTCGCACACAGCTCACATTTGACGAAAAACTCCATCAGACACTTGACGATATGAAAGAGACTATGTACGCAGCCGAGGGCGTTGGACTTGCGGCTCCACAGGTTGGCATTTTGCGCAGATATTGTGTCATTGACGTTGGTGACGGAATTATTGAGCTTATAAATCCGGTAATAACCGAAAAAAGTGAAGAAACTCAAACCGGCAATGAGGGCTGCCTTTCGATTCCCGATAGAAGTGAGGTTATAACCCGCCCTATGAAAGTAAGCGTTCGCGCTCAAAACCGTTTTGGTGAAAATATTACCGTGACAGGCGAGGGGCTTAAGGCTCGCGCGCTGTGTCACGAAATCGACCATCTTGATGGCGTGCTTTATATCGACCACGCAAAAAGGAGATAATTTATGCGTATTGTTTTTATGGGTACGCCCGATTATGCCGCTGTAACCCTTCAAAAACTCATTGATGAAAAATATGATGTGTTGGCGGTTTTTGCACAACCTGATAAGCCTGTCGGAAGAAAGCAAATTTTAACTCCACCCGAAACAAAGGTTTTGGCTCAAAAATATGATATTCCAGTATATCAACCAAAAACCTTGCGTGACGGTGAAGCATATAAAGTTTTAAAAGAACTTAACCCCGACGCAATAGTTGTTGTGGCATACGGCAAGATTTTGCCTAAAGAAATTTTAGATTTACCTAAATACGGCTGTATAAACGGTCACGCGTCATTACTACCAAAGCTTCGCGGTTCGGCACCTATTCAATGGGCTATTGTAAATGGTGAAAAGCAGACAGGCATTACCACTATGCAGATGGACGAGGGTATGGACACGGGTGATATATTAGAAACCGTAATTACTGAAATCGGCATTGATGAAACGGCAGAGGAATTGTTCGAACGATTGGCTCCGCTTTCGGCTGATTTATTGGTATCAACCTTAAAAAAGGCTGAGCAGGGTGCTCTCAATCCCGTAAAGCAGGATGAATCTAATGCCACCTATGCGCCTATGATAAAAAAAGAAATGGCGCACCTTGATTTTACCAAAACTGCCGATGAAATTTGCAATGCAGTACGCGGCTTTTATTCATGGCCTTGCGCTTATTTTTTTATTAACGGCAAGCGTGTTAAAGTCATTAAGGCAAAAAAATCCGATCTTACTGCGAAAGAGTGCGGTAGGGTAATCGATAGTGATGATCGACTCATTGTTTCTTGCAAGGATGGCAGTATTGAGCTTGTGACTGTTCAACCTGAGGGCGCTAAGCAAATGTCGGCTTCTCAGATGCTCAACGGTCACAAAATTGCTAAAGGCACGGTTGTTGAATAATGGCAAATGCAAGAAAAATAGCGCTTAATGCACTGCTTGAAGTACGGCAAAGCGCATATTCTAACATAACGCTTAATAAATTTTTAAATGAAGCCGACCTGTCAAGCGCCGATAAGTCGCTTGCAACCGCTCTGTTTTACGGTGTGCTTGATAGAACTATTACGCTTGACTTTGTGCTTTCAAAGCATATTAAATCACCGCTTAAAAAGGTATCACCCGTAGCACTCGAAACCTTGCGCATAGCACTGTACCAAATAATGTATATGGATAAAATACCTGATAGTGCGGCGGTTAATGAAGCTGTAAAAATCATTAAAAACTCAAAGCAAAAGCATCTTTCGGGCTTTGTAAACGGTGTTTTGCGTAACATTTTACGTGCGGAGATTGTTTTGCCAAGCGGCAATAACGTCAAAGACTTAAGTGTGAGGTATTCGTGCCCTCAATGGATTATTAACAGTTTTATTACTGATTACGGCACAGATAACGCGATAAAGCTACTTGAGTCATCATTACAAGCGCCGCCTGTAACACTTCGTGTAAATACATTAAAAACCAACATTAATGCCTTGAGTGACACTTTATTACAAGAAAATATCAGTACGAAGTTACTGAAGTTTGAAAACGCCTTAGAGGTTATCGGTGGCATCGATGTTACCAAAAGCAAGGCTTATCGCGATGGACTTTTTCACGTGCAGGATATTGCCTCGCAAACTGTTGTCAGCATTTTGTCGCCAAATAAAAATGAAAGAGTGCTTGATGTTTGCGCCGCTCCGGGTGGAAAAACCTTTACAATGGCGCAGTATATGGAGAATTCAGGCGAAATTGTTGCCTGCGATTTATATAGGCAGCGTGTTGATTTGATTAAAAAGGGCGCTGAACGTTTAGGCATAACAAATATCAAGGCCATACAAAATGATGCAACGATTAAAAATAATGAATTAGGTAACTTTGACGTTATACTTTGTGATGTGCTTTGTTCGGGGTTGGGCGTTATTCGTCGTAAGCCCGAAATTAAATATAAGGATATAAGCGAATATAGCGATATTACGGCTATACAGACCCAAATTCTTGAAAATTCAGCTTCATATCTTAAAGAAAACGGCCGTATATTATATTCAACCTGTACCATAAGAAAGTGTGAAAACGAGGACATAATACAGCGTTTTCTTGACAAATACCCCCAATATGAGTTAAAATACCAACATACCTTTATGCCGCACATAGACGGCAGCGACGGTTTCTATTGCGCTCTCTTGCAAAAAAGCAGGTGATTTTATTTCTCAAAAGTTAGATATTCGTTCTATGGATTTAGAGACGATAACACAATTGGTGCTTGAATTAAAGCAACCAAAGTTTCGTGCGTTGCAGCTATTTAAGTGGTTGCAGTCGGGTGTTGACCAATTTGATGAAATGACAAACATACCGGCCATTTTTCGCGAGCAGTTAAGCGATATGTGTTATATTGCTACTGTAAAACCGCTTCGCAAATATGTATCAGCGATTGATGGCACGATAAAATATGTTTACGAGCTTTATGACGGCGAGCTTATTGAGTCGGTGCTTATGCAATATGAGCACGGTTATACCGTGTGCATATCGACGCAGGTAGGTTGTCGTATGGGGTGCAAATTTTGCGCATCGGGTCTTTACGGGCTAACAAGAAATCTTACAGCATCGGAAATGCTTGCTCAGATAACATACGCGCAGCGCGACAATAACATACGAATTTCAAATGTTGTTATGATGGGTATGGGCGAGCCGCTTGATAACTTTGATAACAGTATTAATTTCTTAAAACTTGTAAGTGACGAAAAGGGGCTTAATATTGGCCTTCGTCACATTTCACTTTCTACATCGGGTGTTGTAAGCGGAATAAAGCGACTGGCAGAATATAATATGCCCATTACATTATCTATATCGCTTCACGCTCCCAATGATGAAATCAGAAATCAGACGATGCCCGTTAATAAAAAGTGGAATATTAAGGCATTGCTTGACGCTTGTCGCGAATATCAAAAGGTAACCACCAGGCGAATATCTTTTGAATATGCCTTGATAGAAGGAATAAATGACAGTGACGCCTGTGCTAAAGAATTGGCACAAAGATTAAAGGGAATAATGTGTCATGTAAATTTAATTCCTGCTAATCCCGTTAAAGAAAATACATTCAAAAAACCTGATCGAAAAGCAATTGTTGCTTTTCAAAAAAAGCTCGAGGCTTTAGGAGTTACTGCAACAATACGGCGAACATTGGGTGCCGATATTGATGCATCCTGCGGTCAGCTTAAAAAGAAAACAAAGGAGGAGATAGACGGTGCAAATATTTGCTAAAACCGATAAGGGCAAAGTACGCAGCATTAACCAAGACGCGTTTTACATCAACACTTTATCTGACGGTTCTGCCTTAGCAGTTGTGTGTGACGGTATGGGCGGCGCTAATGCCGGTGATATCGCAAGCAAAACAGCTGTTGAAATTATATCGCAGTATGTTTTAAACGGCTATAACTCATCTATGTCCTCTGATGATATAACCAGACTTATCAATAATGCGATCACCTCTGCAAATCTTGAGGTGTATGCCTTATCTCAAAAGGATGAACAATTGATGGGTATGGGCACCACTGCTGTTGTGGCTGTGGTTCGCAATAACATTGCAATAATATGCAACGTTGGTGACAGTCGCGCATATTTAATAGATAATGAGCTTAAACAAATTACACGCGACCATTCGGTTGTGCAATCGCTTGTAGAAAGTGGCAAGCTTTCTCCTGAGGAGGCGCGCGTTCATCCCGAAAAAAATGTAATCACCAGAGCGCTCGGTGTTGAAGAAAATGTTTTGACCGATGGCTATTGTGTAGAGCTTGCAGAAAACAACAAGCTATTGCTTTGTACCGATGGTCTTAGCAATTATGCAGATGCTGATAGTATCTTACGCATTGTAAATGACAATGCTTTAGATAAAGTAACAGATTTATTAATTAAAGAAGCTAATCTTGGCGGCGGCAGAGATAATATTACAGCGGCCGTTATATCGCGCTAAGAGAAAGGACAGTGCTATATTATGGATAGATTTGTAGGTAAACGATTAGACGGCAGATATGAAATTCAAGAGATTATTGGTGTTGGCGGTATGGCTGTTGTGTATAAAGCACACGACAATGTTGAAAATCGTACCGTTGCCATTAAAATTCTTAAGGAAGAATTTGTTTCTAACGAGGAGTTTATCCGTCGTTTTAAAAATGAGTCAAAGGCAATTGCTGTGCTTTCACACCCAAATATTGTAAAGGTTTACGATGTCAGCTTTGGCGACCTTATTCAGTATATCGTTATGGAATACATAGACGGTATTACTCTAAAAGAGTTTATTGAGCGTCAGGGTAGCCTTAGATGGAAGGACGCAGTGTACTTTACAATTCAGATTTTAAAGGGCTTACAGCACGCTCACGACAAGGGTATTGTTCACCGTGATGTTAAGCCGCAAAATATTATGGTGCTGTCTGATGGTACTATTAAGGTTGCTGATTTTGGCATTGCCCGTTTTGCAAGAAATGAGCAGCGCACAATAACCGATAAGGCTATTGGTTCAGTGCATTATATTAGTCCCGAGCAAGCACGTGGCGAAAAGACCGATGAAAAGGCAGATATTTATTCTGTTGGTGTTATGCTTTATGAAATGCTTACGGGTCAGCTGCCGTTTGAGGCTGAAAGCGCTGTTTCAGTCGCAATTATGCAGCTTCAGCGTGATCCCAAATTGCCAACCGAGATTAATCCTGCTATTCCTGTGGGCCTTGAGCAAATTACAATGCACGCTATGCAAAAAACACCAGAGCGCCGTTATCAGTCAGCATCTGAATTGCTTTGTGATTTAGAGCAGTTTAAAAAAGACCCTGAATCAACCTTTGATTATTCATATTTTGTAGATAATTCTCCTACAAAGTTTGTAGACACTCTTATGTCATCAACACCCGCTTCCGCCGTTGTTGAAGAGGAGGACGAAGAGATAGAAGAGGTTAAAGAAAAAAATAATATGATACCGATACTCGCAGGTATTGCATCTGCTCTTGTTATTGCGCTTATAATCTTGGCTATCATTTTTGTTCCTAAGCTTCTTAAAAATACGGGCGCAGAGATTGAATGTCCTAAATTTGTTGGTATGACCATTGAAGAGGTAAAACAGCACGAAAACTTTAATTCTTTTGTAATTGAATGGGAATATACCGCTAGTGAAGAACACGAAATCGGTGTTGTATGCGATCAATCACAGTCACCTGGTAAAAAGCTTAAAAACGGCGCTGAAATCACACTCTATGTAAGCACCGGTCAGACCAACATTAAGGTGCCTGACGTTTACGGTAAAACAGAATCGTATGCGGTATCCGAACTAAAGTCAAAAGGCTTTAAAACAACCGTTAAAGAGGTTGCTGATGATGAGGTTGAGGCAGGTCTTGTTATAAAAACCGAACCCGCTCGTACAACTGTTATGGCTGAGGGCGCTGAAATCACTGTTTATGTAAGTACAGGTAAAGCAACAAAAATGCTTGATATACCAAATGTTGTAGGCCTTACCGAAGAAAAAGCAAAAGCAGATATTGAAAAATTAGGTCTTGTTGTAGAGAGTGAGCCACGTGACCTTACCGCTAATGAAAAGTCATATCCAAAGGGTTATGTAATCGCTCAGGAGCCTGATGCAAATTCAAGTGAAAAGGTGCCTGAAGGTACAACAATTAAGATTTATGTAAGCACTGGTGTAACAAACTACACCTACGCTCCAACAGTGGCAATAAGAAACGATTTTTCTCAATATGAAAAAACAGGCTTTGTATCTCTTTGGTCTGAAGGTAAAATGATTAAAGAAAGCGGAAAGCTCGCTTTTGATGAAATAAGTAACTACTCGTTTGATAAGATGACCGGTACTGAAAAGGAACTCGAATATACTGTTAAGGTGCGTTTTGGTACTGATCAAGAGTATTACAGCTATGCGACCATAAAGATTGATGCATCAAAGGATAAAACTACTGAGATAAATAAGAAAAACGATTATAAAAAATATGTTTCAGAAACCGAAGAACCGGAACCTACATTCTGTGAGATATGCGGCGCTGAATTAGCAGAAGGAGAAAAACACACTGACGCTGACCATGAAACCTGTCCCGATTGCGACACGGTTTATGAAAAGGGTAGCGATCACAAGTGTCCAAATGCAGAATAAATTATGACAGGTATACTTATTAAAGCAATTTCCGGCTTTTACTATGTCAGCTTTGACTGTAATGTATACGAATGTAAAGCCAGGGGAAACTTTCGCAAAGCGGGAGTTTCCCCTGTTGTGGGTGATATAGTTGAGTTTAGCTTGACCGATAACATACACGGAATTGTCGAAAAAATTTGCGAACGAAAAAATTTGTTTAACCGACCTTTAGTTGCTAATGTTGATAAGCTGTTTATTGTATCAGCGTACAGCACTCCGGCGCCTGATACACTAATGATTGACCGTCTTACAGCGCTTGCGGTTTACAACAATATAGAGCCGATAATTGTTTTTAACAAGGCTGATATGGGCAGCTTTGATGAGTTTTATGGCATTTACTCTAAAGCAGGCTTTAAAACCTATGTTGTGTCCGCGAAAGATAATGTTGGTATTGATAATCTAAAAGCAGAAATGCGCGACAGCGTTTGCGCCTTTTCGGGTAACTCTGGTGTGGGTAAGTCAAGCATACTTAATGCTCTTTTTCCCGAATTGCAGCTTAAAACGGGCGAGGTAAGCGATAAGTTGGGTCGCGGCAGACATACCACACGTCACACCGAACTGTTTTTTGTGGGGGATGGCGCCTATGTTGTTGATACTCCGGGTTTTTCAACAGTAGATACTAATGAAGATTTATACGATTTTAAATTATCGCTTGCTAACTGTTTTCCTGATTTTTGCGAATATTTAGGTGGCTGTAAATTCACTTCTTGTTCTCACATTGCTGAAAAGGGCTGTGCTGTTGTCGAGGCTGTTCGCAGTGGAGAAATACAAAAATCACGTCACGACAGTTATGTTGCCTTAATGGCAGAGCTAAAAGACATTACCGCTTGGAATACCAAGCAAAAATAGTTTTGGGGATATTATATGTTTGTTACTGTTTTTTTGACGGGCATTGGTCTTTCAATGGATGCATTTGCCGTTGCAATTTGCAAGGGCCTCAAAATGCAAAAACTTAATTACAAGCAAATGGGGCTTATTGCGCTGTTTTTTGGTGGATTTCAGGCGCTTATGCCGTTTATCGGTTGGGCTTTAGGCCATAGCTTTAAAGACTATATTGAAAGTTTTGACCATTGGGTAGCTTTTGCGTTACTTGCCTTTATTGGCGGTAAAATGATTTATGAAGCTTTTAAAAGTGACGATGACGACGACTGCGGCTGCTTTGATATAAAAGAATTGCTCTTGATGGCAATTGCCACAAGTATTGACGCAATGGCGGCGGGTATTGCTTTTGCAATAGACGGTATTGATACTCTTGGTAATATTCTTTTTGCTGTTTTAATTATTGGAATTACCACCTTTGTTTTATCGGCCATAGGTGTGCTGATAGGTCACAAGTTTGGCGCAGTTTATAAAACCAAAGCCGAGCTTGCAGGTGGTATAATATTGATTCTTATGGGCGCAAAAATATTGCTTGAACATTTAGGTGTTTTAAATTTTTAATGGATATTTTAAAACGACCAATGTTTTTTGCGGCATTAATTTGCTGCACAGCTGCCGCGATTTCGCTTTTTGTAAAATCACTTGCATTCGTCATTATAGCGGCATCACTTATATTGGTTTCAATTGTTATAACTAATAAAAGGTACAATTACATAACAGTTTTGATTGCAATAGTTTTATTCTTAATAAGCTTGTTTTTGCAATTTTCAAAGATTGAACAAATCAATACTCGCGACGGTGAAAAGATTAGCGGTATTTTTTTGGTTACTGAAGAAACTAACGACCACGGTGAATTTAAAAGTGTCGTATTAAAAGAGGTAGGGTGCAGTTCTATACCAAACGGTGTAAGTATTTTAGTTTTTGATTACAAAAAAACCGAGCTGCAAATGGGCGAAATTCTTGATACCACCTTAAAATTAAGCTCAATCGATTACTACGACGAATATAGGCTCTCTAATTACAGTAACGCTATATATGCCACCGCAAGTGTGGAAGAGCTAAAAAAAACAGGCGATTACAACAGTTTTTATAAAACTGCAGGTAATATCCGCAAATATGTAAAAGAAACAGTAACCTCGCATTTTAGTGGTGACACTTCAGGGCTTTTGGTGGCGCTTACCACGGGCGACAAAACATTGCTAAGTGAAAAATTTTTAGGCAATGTGAAAACAACCGGTATCAGCCATGTGATTGTTGTTTCGGGTATGCATCTTTCAATTATAATGGCAGCGGTGTTTTGGTGTCTTGATAGAATGTTTTACAATAAATATATTCGCTGTTTATTATCGGTTGCAGTTGTTGTGTTAATTGCTGCAGTGTGTGGTTTTACAATGTCAATTTTAAGGGCAGGGGTAATGTTTGCTATTGCGGGTTTAGCGCCGATTTTTAACCGAGAAAACGATTCGTTAAGCTCTCTTTTAACGGCAGTAACCGCCGTGCTTATTGGTATGCCTTTTGCCGTTTTTAATATATCATTTCAATTATCTGTTCTATCAACCCTCGCACTTATTTGGGTAGTGCCTTTTTATTATAATTTAGTTGTTAAACGGTTTGATATATCATCAAAAATATCAAAAACCTTTATAGGCACGGTTTTGTGTTCTATTTTTGCCATTCTATTTACACTACCCGTTACAATAATGGTTTTTGGTTATGTTTCAATTGTGGCACCCGTTACAAATTTAATAATTTCATATCCAATAATGTCAGCGCTTATTTTAAATATTGTTGCGCTTATAATATGGGCAATACCAATAGTGAAACTATTGGCTTATCCTCTTTTTTGGATAGCCGGTTTTTGTTCACGGTTAATAGTGTTTATTGTCAATCTAATCGCAAAACTGCCAATAACAGTTGCTGTTATGCCCAAGTCGGCATTTTGGTGGTCACTGTTGTTGCTGGCGGTTGTTATAGGCTATATGTATTTTTACGAATATAAAAAGAAAAGATGTGATTTAAATGCCAATAGTGTATGAAGATACTCTACGTAAGGATATTTCGAGCAAGCATTTTGCGCCGGTATATCTTATTTTTGGTGATGATTCTTATTTAAAAAATTATTATAAAGACACTTTGGCAAAAAAGTCAGCGGATGGTGACCCTTTTTTCAATCTTCAAAAATTTGAGAGCGACTGTGATTTACAAGAGGTTTTTGATGCTGTAAACCAGTTTCCTATGATGGCTGAGCGAAAGGCAGTTGTGCTTAGTGATTTTGATTTTGAGCACTGCGCAAAAAGTGATTTTGACCGCCTTTTAGAATTAATTTCAAACGCAAATGACACCTGTGTTTTAATAATTTGTTTTGATACAATAGTTTTTGATGCCAAGCGCGGCGCTAAAGAAAAGAAACTACTTACTGCGGTCGAAAAGGTTGGAGGCATTTGCGCAGAGGTTAATCATCGCAGTGTTACTGCACTTGTTAAAATGCTGTCTGACGCTGCAAAAAAACGCGGTTGCAGCTTTGGTGAGATTGCCGCACGCTATTTGATAGAGATTTCTGGTACCGATTTAAGTACGCTTCAAAATGAGCTTAACAAGCTTTGCGCCTTTGTCGGCAGTGGTGAAATAACCAAAGAAACTGTTGAGCAAATTGCTGTTAAATCGGTTGATGCTTCGGTTTACGAATATGTTAAAGAAATATTAAACGGCAATGTGTCAAAGGCACTTACAATGCTTGATGATATGTTTTTTATGCGCGTAGAACCTATTGCTATTTTAAGCGTTACGGCTTCAAGCTATGTTGATATTTACCGCGCTTATACCGCAAATATTAAAGGTGTTAAAAAAGATGAAATTGCATCTGATTTTAAATATCCTAAAAACAAGTTGTTCTTAATTGATCGTGCAACACAAAATCTAAAAAGGTTTAGTGGCGTAAAACTCCGTTTAAGCCTTTCAGCAATAGCCGATGCCGATAAAGCGCTAAAAAGCTTTGGCGCTGAACCGCGCACAATACTTGAGCAGTTAACGGTAAAGCTTGTCTACATTATCGCAAAGGGTGAAGCAGTTGATTAAATTAAGTCAAGCGGTAATAGTTGAAGGCAAATACGATAAAATCACCCTTGAAAATATTATTGATGCCACCATAATCACAACAAACGGCTTTCGTATTTTTAAGGATAAAGAAAAACGTGACCTTATAAGGTTACTTGCGCAAAAGTGTGGCATAGTTGTTATTACCGATTCTGATTCGGCAGGTGCGCTTATACGTTCGCATTTAAAGCAAATTTGCCCTGACGGCACCATTACAAATGTATATGTGCCACAGCTATGCGGCAAAGAAAAGCGTAAGGACAAGCGCTCTAAAGAAGGATTTTTAGGCGTCGAAGGTATGACGCAGCAGGTCATCATCGACGCACTTGCGCGAAGCGGCATAACGAGTGAAAATACATTACAAAAAAGCGATAAAAAAATCACCAAGACCGATATGTTTACACTCGGTCTTTCGGGTGCAAAAAATAGTTCTTTTCTACGTGAAAGTTTAGCGGCATATTTAAATTTACCAAAAGGTATGTCGGCAAATGCTTTTTTAGACTGCATTAACGCAGTTTACAAATATGATGAATTTATAAAGGCGGTGAATTTATGGCAGCAAGAAGGGGACAAAAGGTAAAGCTTTTATATATCATTAAAATTTTAACCGAGCATACCGATGAAGACCATCCTTTATCGGCTACCGAAATTTGTGAAAAGTTAGCGGCGTATGACATAACAGCCGAGCGAAAAGCAATTTATGACGATATAAATTGTCTTATCGATTTTGGCTACGACATTATTTCAACACGTGTGCCAAAAAACGGATACTTTTTAGCAAGCCGTGATTTCGAACTGCCCGAGGTTTTCTTGCTTGGTGATGCTGTGCGTACAGCCAAGTTTATAAGCGAAAAAAAGACTCGCGAGCTTACTGCAAAACTTGATAAATTACTTAGCAAATATCAAACAAAACGTAATATTCAGGGCATTTATATCGACAGTAGCAATAAAACCCATAATGAAGAATTATTTTATAATATCGACCGCATAAATACTGCTATTGCAGAGGGCAAAAAGATTAAATTCACTTATAGCAAGCGTGTACTGCGTGAGGGCAGACAAATTGTTACCGAGTCAAAAACCCGTGTTGTAAGCCCTTATGCTATGACCTGGCAGTTTGATTATTATTATCTTATCGGCAATTACGAAAAATATAACAACCTAATGAATTTGCGCATCGACCGCATTCATTCGGTCGAGATATTAGATGAACAAATCCGACATTTTAGCGAGGTCAGCGATTACCGCGATACCTTTGACGTTGCCGATTACACCAAAAAGCTGTTTGGTATGTTTGGCGGCAATATGCAAGAGGTAAAGCTGCGTTGCAGTAATAAAATACTTGAGCAGGTTACTGACCGTTTTGGCGATAGTATTTTTATAACAAACGTTACCGATGCTACCTTTGACTTTACTGTTAAAGCCGCCGTCAGCGATGCTCTTGTTACCTGGATTATGAACTACGAAGATAAAATTGAGGTCATAACCCCCACCGAACTTCGTGATAAAATCAAAAACAGGGCAGAGCAGATACTTAAAATTTATAAAAAGTCATAAAAAACACTTGCAATTTGTAAGGTGTTGTGCTATACTATATCGGCTACTGTATAGGTGGCAAAAATATTACACACATTCCGTATTATGCTCGCTAGAGGTGTGACCGCGATACAAGGTCAGTACCGCAAGCTTTACGGGATGGAGGAAAAACCTCAGGAGGAAAAAATTATGGCAGTTGTATCAATGAAACAACTTCTTGAAGCAGGTGTTCACTTTGGCCACCAGACAAGACGTTGGAATCCGAAAATGGCTGAGTACATTTTCACAGAAAGAAACGGTATCTACATTATCGACCTTCAAAAGACCGTTAAGAAGCTTAACGAGGCTTACTTGTTTGCTCGCGACATCGCAGCAGCAGGCGGCGATATCCTTTTCGTAGGTACAAAGAAACAGGCTCAGGATTCTGTTAAAGAAGAAGCAGAGCACTGCGGTATGCCTTATGTTAACGCTCGTTGGCTTGGTGGTATGCTTACAAACTTCAGCACCATTCGCACTCGTATTGCTCGTCTTGAGCAGCTCCGTGCTATGCGTGATGACGGCACATTTGATCTTCTTCCTAAAAAGGAAGTTGCTACTCTTACTCTTGAAATTGAGAAGCTTGAAAAGTTCATCGGCGGTATCCAGAATATGAACAAGATCCCCGGCGCACTCTTCATTGTTGACCCACGTAAAGAAAGAATTGCTGTTGCTGAAGCTAAGAAGCTCGGTATTCCGATTATCGCTATCGTAGACACCAACTGTGATCCTGATGAAATCGACGCAGTTATCCCAGGTAACGACGATGCTATCCGCGCTGTAAAGCTCATTGCAGAAACCATCGCTGCTGCTGTTATCGAAGGCAGACAGGGTGAAGAAATGGGCACTGCAGCTGTTGAAGAAGCAGCAGAGGAAGAAGTAGCTGAAGAAGCTGCTGAATAATTTTAATTTAATACTACTCTAAAGGAGATATAATACTATGGCTTTTACTGCTAAAGACGTTCAGGCTTTAAGAGAAAAAACCGGTTGCGGTATGATGGACTGCAAAAAAGCGCTTGTTGAGTGCGACGGCGATATGGATGCTGCTGTTGACTATCTTCGCGAGAAGGGTCTTGCATCTCAAGCTAAAAAGGCAAGTCGTATTGCTGCCGAGGGCACTGTATGCGCTATTTGCGAAAACGGTGTAGGCGTTGCTGTAGAGCTTAACGCAGAAACCGACTTCGTTGCAGGCGGTGACGAGTTCAAGGAATTGGCACTCAAGGTTGCAAAGGTTATTGCAGCACAAAATCCTGCCGATGTTGACGCTCTTAACGCTTGTGTAGACAACGGTCAAACCGTTGAAGAAATGGTTCAGGAACTATTCCTTAAAGTTCGTGAAAACATTAAAATCCGTCGTTTTGTTCGCTTTGAAGGCAACGTAGTAAACTACGTTCATGCTGGCGGCAAAATCGGTGTTCTTGTTAAATTTGATGGTGATGTTGACGCTAACAGCGACGCATTCATCACTATGGGTAAAAACGTTGCAATGCAAATCGCAGCTATGAACCCAAGCTATCTTGATGAGGCTTCTGTTCCTGCAGAGGTTATTGCAAAAGAAAAAGAAATCCTTATTTCACAAATGAAAGAGGATCCCAAAATGGCTAACAAGCCCGACGCAGTTCTTGGTAAAATTGTTGAAGGTAAAATCGGCAAATATTACAAAGAAAACTGCCTCGTTGAGCAAGCATTCGTTATGGACGGTGACATCACTGTTGGTAAGTATGTTGCAAACTGCGCTAAAGAAATGGGCGTTGACGTAAAACTCGTTGACTTCGTTCGTATGGAAAAGGGCGAGGGCATTGAAAAGCGCGTTGACGACTTCGCAGCAGAAGTTGCAAGTATGGTTAAATAATTTAGTTTTAACATCAAAACAGCGTTCCTTTTTGGAACGCTGTTTTTTTGCCTATTTGCAAGTATTTACTACAAAACCATTGCAATTTAATTTTTAAAGGTGTATAATATACACTGTATGATTGGGTTTATTGTGCCCGTTTAATAATTTTTTAAGAGGGATTATAATGAGTATTAAACCTTTTGATAAAAAAGTGTATTTATCTTCACCGACCATGCACGGCGAAGAACTTGAATATGTA
Source organism: Acutalibacteraceae bacterium (assembly GCA_045539695.1). Taxonomy (GTDB): domain Bacteria; phylum Bacillota; class Clostridia; order Oscillospirales; family Acutalibacteraceae; genus UBA737. Next base: position 73,135 of record JAZQFX010000026.1, on the reverse strand, counting down.
ACCGAGGCGTATACAACGAATTGGATGTCTACCGTTGGTAAAAATATTAATGAGGTTGAACGCCTAGCATGTGACTATATTGGTTGTAAAGATGCGGTTGGTCTTTCGTGCGGTACTTCGGCACTTCATCTCGCAATGAAACTTGCTGGTATTAAACATGGTGACAAGGTTTTTTGTTCTGACATGACATTTTCTGCTACCGTTAATCCTGCAGTTTACGAGGGTGCAGAGCCAATCTTTATTGACAGTGAATATGACACTTGGAATATGGACCCCATGGCACTCCAAAAAGCGTTTGAGCTATATCCCGATGTTAAAGTCGTGATTTTAGTTAACCTTTATGGCACTCCAGCTAAATTAGACGAAATTCGTGCAATTTGTGATAATCATAATGCTATTCTTATTGAAGATGCAGCCGAATCGTTAGGTGCTACATATAAGGGAAAACAAACAGGTAGTTTTGGTACATATAATGCTATTTCGTTTAATGGCAACAAAATCATCACGGGTTCTTCCGGCGGTATGCTTTTAACAAATGATATTTCTGCTGCTAATAAAGCTCGTAAATGGTCAACACAAAGCCGAGAAAATGCGCCTTGGTATCAACACGAAGAGGTTGGCTACAACTACCGTATGAGCAATGTTATTGCGGGTGTTATTCGTGGTCAGTTTAAATATCTTGATGAACATATATCGCAAAAAAAAGCAATTTACGAGCGCTATAAGCAGGCATTTAAAGATTTGCCTGTAAAGATGAATCCTTTTGACGCTGAAAATTCTACACCAAACTATTGGCTTTCTTGTATGATTATCGATAAAGAGGCTATGTGTAAGCAAGTTCGTAGTGACAATGACGCTTGCTACGTAAAAGAAGCAGGTAAAACCTGTCCAACAGAAATTTTAGAAAAAATTGCTGCTTTAAATGCAGAGGGTCGACCCATTTGGAAACCAATGCATTCACAACCAATTTTTAGAATGAATCCTTTTGTTACAAAAGACGGCAATGGTCGCGCTTCTACTAACGCTTATATTGCAGGCGGAGTCAGTGATGTTGGTTCAGACATATTTGAGCGTGGTCTTTGCTTGCCAAGTGATAACAAAATGACTCCCGAGCAACAAGATATTATCATTGAAGTTATAAAAAGTTGTTTTCGAGGTTACATAAATGTATGCTAAATATTTTAAAAGAGTAATCGATTTTACTTTATCTTTAATTGCACTTATAGTGCTGTCACCAATATTATTGATTTTGGTTATCGTTACCACCATTGCAATGAAAGGTAATCCTTTCTTTACGCAACAGCGCCCAGGTAAAGATGAAAAGATTTTTAAGCTTATTAAATTTCGTACAATGACTAATGAGCGAGATGAAAACGGTGATTTGTTGCCCGATGATGTAAGACTTAATAAATTTGGCAAGTTTTTGCGCAGCACATCACTTGATGAATTGCCTGAACTTATCAATATTTTAAAAGGTGATATGTCAATAGTAGGACCAAGACCGTTGCTTGTAAAGTATTTACCGCTTTATAACGACGAACAACGTCGTCGCCACGATGTTAGACCGGGGCTTACAGGTAATGCACAAGCAAATGGCAGAAACGCGCTTTCTTGGGAAGACAAGTTTAAACTTGATATTGAATATGTTGATAATTTAAGTTTTGCTTTTGATGTAAAAATTATATTTGATACTGTAAAAGCTGTGTTAAAACGCGATGGTATTTCGTCAGAAACTTCAGCAACTATGGAAGAATTCAAGGGCAGTGAGGTAACCGTTAAATGAAACAGCTTATTATTATTGGTGCAGGCGGTCACGGCAAGGTGGTTGCTGATATTGCTAAAAAAAACGGTTATAACAATATTGCCTTTTTAGATGATAGAGAGTCTATGACTGAATGCAACGGCTATAAAGTTATTGGTTCGACCGATCAATATGACAAATATGACTGTGATTTTTTTGTTGCAATAGGCAATGCAACTACTCGTGAAAAGATTATACTTAAACTTTTAAATGGCAACAAATCTGTATCTACACTTATTCATCCCGATGCAGTAATAGGCGAAAATGTAAAAATTGGTGTTGGTACAGTTATTATGGCAGGTGCGGTTATAAATCCTGCAACAATAATTGGCGATGGTTGCATCATAAATACTTGTGCTTCGGTTGACCACGATAACAACATAGGTGATTATGTTCATGTTTCGGTTGGTGCACATACTGCAGGAACAGTTACTATAGATAATTATTCTTGGGTAGGTATTGGTGCTGTGATTAGTAATAATATATCTATTTGCAGTAATTGTATGATTGGTGCAGGAGCAGTTGTTGTAAACAATTTGACGGAGTCGGGAACATATATAGGTGTTCCTGCAAAAATGTGTAATTAGAGAGGAAAATTTATGTCACTTACATTGATGTATATAACCAATAATCCGGTTACGGCAAAAATTGCCGAAGACGCTGGTGTAGACCGCATTTGGATTGATATGGAATATATCGGCAAGGGCGAACGCCAAGGCGGCATGGACACCGTCAAAAACCACCATACAATTGAAGATATTAAGTGTTTGCGACAAGTTGTTACCAGATCTGATTTAATGGTAAGAATAAATCCAATACACGATGCCACATCTGAATATTGCAGTTCAGAAGAAGAAATTAACCAAACTATTGATGCCGGTGCCGATATTATAATGCTTCCTATGTTTAAAACTACACAAGAAGTAGAAAAATTTGTAAAATATGTTAATGGAAGAGCCAAGGTTCAGCTTTTGGTTGAAACGGCAGAGGCTGCTGAAAATATTGATTCAATACTTGAAATTGAGGGTATTGATGAAATTCATATTGGCCTTAACGATTTGCATCTTTCTTATAATATGACATTTATGTTTGAACTTTTGTGTAATGGTAAGGTTGCCGAATTGTGTAAAAAAATTGCTGCAAAAGGTATTAAATACGGCTTTGGTGGCATTGCGCGTGTAGGTTATGGTATGTTGCCTGCCGAATACATCATTGCCGAGCATTATCATTTAGGCTCAACCGCAGCAATTCTTTCGCGTGGTTTTTGCGATGCAAATCTTGTAAGTGATCCTATGGAAATAAAAAACATTTTCATTGATGGTGTTAAAAATATTAGGATTAAAGAAAACGAAGTATCTAAATATTCTGAAGAAGAATTTGAACAAAATTTAAATGTAATTCGTGAAAAAGTAAACGAAATTGTTAAAATTAAAAAGGCGAAATAATTTATGAAAAAAATTTGTATTTGCACAACAATATCTGCTACACTTCAATCTTTTGTTGTGCCTACAGCTATTTATTTACATGAGCAATGTGGTTATGATGTTACGCTAATTTGTAACAACGATGAAAAATTCAAGGCGTCATTGCCGGATTATATTCATTACATTCCGGTTAAAATGGCGCGAGGAATTGACTTTTCGGGTTTTAAATCTTTACTTGATTTTATCAAGGTCTTTAAACGTGAAAAATTTGATTTGGTGCAATACTCCACACCAAATGCTGCTAGTTATGCAAGCATTGCGGCAAAATTATGCAATGTACCAATACGACTTTATTGTCAATGGGGTATACGTTATGTTGGCCTTAGCGGCACTTCTCGTAAAATTTTTAGATTTATAGAAAAAATTGTTTGCAAAAATTCTACAAATATTCGTGCAGTAAGTCCAATGAATTTGCAATTTGCAATTAGTGAGGGTTTGTATAAATCCGACAAGGCAGTTGTTATTGGTAAGGGCGGTACAATAGGTGTGGATATAAAAAATTACGATATCTCACAAAAAGAAGTATGGCGCACTAAAATTAGACAGAAATATAATATCGATAATAATGATATTGTTTTTGGTTTTGCGGGTAGAATTTCAGCGGATAAGGGCTGTAACGAGTTATTTAATGCTTTTAAAAAATTGACATCTAACAACGAAAAAAACATAAAATTGTTAATTGTAGGTCCCGTAGAGGATAATTGTGGTGTTGATAGTGAGCTAATAAACTGGGCAAAGCAAAATCCCAATATTATTTTTACCGGTCGCATAAACAACACCGATATGCGTGAATATTATTCCGCTATGGATGTTTTGGTTCATCCTACTTATCGTGAAGGCTTTGGTATGGTTCTTCAAGAGGCCGGCGCTTTAAGTATTGCAATGGTCACAACTAAAATTCCTGGTGCTTCCGAGGTTATGGAAAATGAAAAATCTTGTCTTTTGGTTGAACCAAAAAATACTGATGAGTTAGAATCGGTTATGAAAAAATTAGCGGATGATACTGAGCTTATTTCTCAAATAGGTGCGGCTGCTTTTGAACGAACAAAGACTTATTTTGACCGACCAATTATGCTTGAAAATCAAAGACAAGATTATGAAAAATTATTAGAAAATTAGATTGGAGTTATTATGGATAACAAACCTAAGATTTCAGTTATAATGGGAATTTATACTTCTAAAAATAAAGATATGGTTCGTTATGCCATAGCTTCAATAATTAATCAGACATTTAATGAATGGGAATTTGTTATCTGTGATGATGGCTCTCCCGATGATACCTGGGAATTTTTAAATAATGAATATGGCACTGATTCAAGATTTGTTTTAGTTAAAAATGAATCTAATGGTGGTTTACGCGTTGCTTTAAATACTTGCTTAAAAAATTCTAAAGCTGACTATGTTGTACGTATGGATGCGGACGATTTTTCGCGCCCTGATAGACTTGAAAAGCTTTATGATTATGTAATTAATCATCCGGATATTGATGTTGTGGGTACAGCGATGATGTCATTTGATGAATGCGGTGAACACGGTATTCATCATCCAAGAAAATTAAATCCTCAAAAAATGAATTTTCTTCATGGCAGTGTAATTGCACATGCATCAACTATTATGAAAAAATCAAGTCTTTTGGCGGTAGATGGTTACCGCGTAGCGTGGGAAACAACAAGATGTGAAGATACCGATTTATATATGCGTATGTGTGCAAACGGCGCTAAATTTCATAATATTGATGATGCTATGTACTATGTAAGGCAGGATAGAGACAGCTTTGCAAGACGCAAATATATTAATCGTGTTAAAGAATTTGTTGTTAAATGGAAGGGTTTTAAAACGTTAAAAATGCCAATTTGGGCATATGTTTATACCTTTAAGCCTTTAATCGTGGGTCTTATTCCGGCAAGCTTGCTTGCTAAAATTAAAAAAATTATTAAAAGAAAATAATATAAAATTTACTATTTTTAAAAACAGGTATTGATTTTATTTAAAAGATTGAAAGGTAAATTATGACATTAGTATATTACATTTTAGGAATTACGATATTTGCTTTATTTATTAGTAAAACTACAAATTCAGTTCCTGTAAAAAAACAAACAATAGTTTTAAATAATTGCCCTATAAATATTAAAAAAACAGCCTTTATTTTTGTTGTTCTTTGGATTATTTTTAGCATTTTAATGGGATTTAGAGAGGGATTTGTTGATACATCAACCTACAAATTGATGGTTAACAGAATCGGAGAAGATTTTTCTAATCTTAAAAATCCGACTTCTCAAAAAATAGAGGTTGGATTTAATATATGGATGATATTATGCAATATTGTTTCAAACTCTAACGATCAGTTTTTTATATTTATAACAACAGCTATTACTTTGGCGATAGCATTTCTATATTTGTATAAAGATTCTATTGACGGAGTATTTTCAATATTTATTTTTATTACACTATATTCTTTTACTTTTATTAATGGTATTCGTCAAGCATTGGTTGCCGTTATTTTGTCTTTAGCATATCAAAAATATAAAAATCGCGCGTTTATTATGATTTTTATATGTGTTTTGTTATCTATATTTCATAGCAGTGTTTTACTGTTTATTCCGATTTATTTTTGTATACAAGGAAGTTTTTTTAACTGGAAAATGAAAGTTTTCTTTGTTTTTGCCTTGTTATGCGTTTTAGCACCGGGATCTATTAACTGGTTGCTTGATAGCATCTTGTCAGATAAATATATGGAGACTTTGTCGTCTATAGACTATGGTGCAGGCATAATAAGAATCATAATTAATTCATTGCCTTGTATTTTTATGTTGTTAGCAAGAAAATTTGCTAACAACAAAGAAACACAGTTTGATGAAATGGATAATATATTGCTACTTGATTTTGCTGTTAATTTTTGTTCGGTAAGTTCTACTTATTTTGCAAGAATGTCTATATATTTTGGTTTATTTGTATGCGCATATTATCCTACTGTGATTAAAAGAGTTTTTCAAAAGCGCTCGCAGGGATTAGCAATATTTATATTTACTGCTTTTTACTCTGCATTCTACTTATATCAGGCATTTACCTTTGAAAATTACGGTTATCTACGCGAATTCTATTTAACATTTATGAAATAATTAGGAGAAAAAAGATATGAATAAGATTGCTGCTGTTGTTGTAACATTTAATCGTTTGACAGAGCTTAAAAAGAATATTGAAATGTTAATGTGTCAAACTCGCCTTCCTGATGCAATTTATGTTGTTGATAACGCATCTACCGATGATACTCCTCTTTTTTTAAACGAACTTAAAAAAAGCAATCCTAATGTTGTTGAATGCAGATTAGAAAAAAATTTAGGCGGTGCCGGCGGTTTTTCTTATGGTCTTGAAAGAGCGTGTCAAGACGGTTATGATTGGGTTTGGTTAATGGATGACGACGGTCGTCCACAAAACAACGAAACTCTTGAAAAATTAATGCAAATTGCCGAAAAAGAGTCAAATTATTCGCTTATAAATTGTAACGTACTTTATGATGGAAATGAATTATCTTTTAAAATAGGTACCAAATATAATACTCTAAAAGAACAAAAAGAAAATATACCGTCCGGACTTATTGAAAATTGTGCTTGTGTTTTTAATGGTTCATTGTTTGGCAAAGCCGTTTATGAAAAAATTGGAACTATAAGAAAAGAATATTTCATTCGCGGAGATGAGGTTGAGTATTTAATGCGCTGTAAAAACAACGGCGTAAAAATATTAACAGTTATTGATTCGCTTTATTATCATCCCAAAACTGAATATGCCCATTTAAGCTTTTTGGGAAAGAAGTTTGATTATGAATGTATGGCAATCTGGAAACAGTTTTTCTTAATCAGAAATTATGTGGCAACCTACTATACTACGGCTAACGCGCAACAGAAAAAAACTATTAAAAGGGGATTACAACTAATATTTCTTGGTGCCATTTTACATGACCACAGCTTTAAACGTTTAAGATTTTGTATTCAGGCTATTAGGGAAGGCAAAAAAGGCATATTTAACAATCACTTTAGAGGAGTGAAAAAATGAGTAATACAGCGAAGGTAAGAAACAGAAGTATAGACCTGTTGAGATGTATTTGTATGTTTTTTGTGGTAGTTATACATTTACAAGGTCATTCGGGTTATCTGGACGCATTACCAAAGGATACAGCGGTATATTATGTAGCGAATTGTGTGGCTTCGTTGATCAAAGTTGCTGTACCCGTATTTGTGCTTATTACAGGTTATTTTGGGATTTCGTTCAAGTTAGAAAAAGTAGTAAATATGGAAATAACTTTGTTATTCTATAGCTTGCTGACTTTTGGAATAGCATTTTTATTTGGTGGAGATTTTCAACATACAATTACAACAGCACTAAAAACTATTTTACCGTTTTCTTATAAATCATGGTGGTTTGCAACAAACTACATTGTTTTAATGCTTTTTGCACCGTTTGTAAATACTTTATTAAAGTCTCTTAATCAAAGAGGTCAGCTTACACTGATTGCATTATGCTTTGTGCTTTTTAATGTAATTTCTTCTTTTTCGTTGGATCCAATTGATACAACAATTGGTTATAGTTATACTAACTTTATTTTTCTTTATATTATTGGCCGCTACATAAGACAATACGGATTATTTGATAAAATAAATGCATATCAATGGCTTTTGCTATACTTGGGTTTAAGTGTTGTAATTTTAATTAGTTATCGCTTATATGGTAACTATAAATTTGCAACATATAACAGTGTGCTCTTATTATTATCATCAGTATCACTGTTTTGTGCATTCACAATAATTAAAATTAATACTACTTTCTTTTCTAAAATCGCACCATACACCTTTGCTGTGTATCTTATATCAGACAGCTTTTATATGAGAAAAATTGTTAATACCAAGATCATTAATTTTGCAAATATGTCAGATACAATGTTGTCTATACCGGTAATGCTTGCGTATGCGGTCGGTGTAATGACTGTTTGTATGATAATCGATTTTATTTGGAAAAAGATTTTTGGTAAAATTAATGGCAAATTAACAAGTTTTGTTTGTGAGATATTATATAAAATCTGGAATAGAATTATGAGAATTTTTTCTGTCTAAAATCTACATAACCATAGAGGTGAAAAAATGAGCATACCAAAAATAATACATTATTGTTGGTTTGGTGGTCAAATACCATCTAAATTTCAAAAATATATTGATCAGTGGCAAATAAAGTGTCCCGACTATGAATTAATGCTGTGGAATGAAGATAATTTTGATTTAGATTCGGTTGAATATTTAAAAAGAGCAGTTAAGGCAGGCAGATGGGCGTTTGTTGCTGATTATGTTCGTTTGGCAGCTTTGTATAAATATGGCGGCATTTATTTAGATACCGATGTAGAGCTACTTGGAAATTTTGATTCTCTTTTAGACCAAAAGCTGATTTTGGGATTTGAAACAAGTAAACAAATTAACGGCGCAATTATTCTTGCCGAAAAAGAAAATGAATTTATTAAAGAAGTTTTACAAGTGTATGAGGGATTTCTTTTTGAAGGTAAAGACATAGCGTTAGAAATGGTTCCCATTCCATACGTGCTAAGCAAAATGGTTGAACAAAAAGGTGCCGTATTAAATGGTACATCTCAAAATGTTCAGGGAATTACACTGCTTTCGAGAGATTATTTTTACCCACTTTCATTTGAAGGTGAGGGTAAGTGTTTTACCAAAAACACTATAGCAATTCATCAATATGCGGGGTCTTGGTCAAGCAAAACTACAAAGCTTGATGTATTTTTAAAGAAAAACTTTTCAATTTCAATTCAACCAATAATACGTGGTTTATCAAATCTAAAAAAGAAAATTCTAAAAAGATAGTAATAATTTTGAGGTGAGTCAAATGATTAAGGTGTTATTCTTTTTGCCCACATTAGGTAACGGTGGAGCCGAAAAGGTTCTTGTTAATCTTGTTAACAATATGGACACCAACAAATTTGAAATTACCGTAAAAACTTTGTTTGATAAGGGTGAAAACCGCGATCTATTAGCTCCCCATATTAAGTATGAGTATTGTATGAAAAAATCATACAAGGGCATAACACATCTTATGAAGCTTTTTTCACCAAAATTATTACATCGTTTTTTTATTAAAGAAAAATATGATATCGAAATTTCGTATTTGGAAGGAATTACTTCAAGAATTATAAGTGGCTGTAACGATACAAAAACCAAAAAAATCGCATGGGTGCATACTCAGTTTTTAAGCAAGGCTTTTGCAGCGAATATATATAGAAGCTTTAATGAAACAATAAAATGTTATGAAAAATATGATGTTGTTGCTTGTGTTTCTGACCAAGTGCGTCAAAGTTTTTGTGATTTAATCAATCCTAAATCTGCTAAGGTTATTGTGCAATATAATACCAACGAAAGTGATGTTATTTGTTCACTTGCAAATGAGCCGATAACTGATTGTAATTTTTCAAAAGATGAATTTAATATTGTAGCAGTAGGCAAGATAATTCATAATAAAGGTTTTGACCGATTGGCACGGATTTTAAAGAATTTATTACACGATGGGCTTAAACCTCATTTTTATATTATAGGCGCAGGGGAAGATAAGGAAAAAATACAGAGTTATATAATTAATGAGAACTTAAGTAGTGCTTTCACATTTATTGGATATAGAAAAAATCCCTATAAATATATTGCAAAATGTGACCTATTTGTTTGTTCGAGTTATCGTGAGGGCTTTTCGACCGCCGCAACCGAATCATTAATAATAGGAACACCGGTATTAACGGTTGATGTATCAGGCATGAAAGAATTACTTGGAGAAAATAACAATTACGGAATAATTGTTAATAATGACGATGATTCGCTGTATCAGGGTATTAAGGAGTACATACTTAATCCGCAAATTCAACAAAAATATAAACAGTTAGCTGTTGAACGCGGTAAGCGTTTTAACAAAAAAAATACGGTTTTTGAAACAGAAAATTTATTTATTCAAATTTTAGATTAAAGGGGTAGTAATGTTGCTTAAAATTGGAATTATCACATTTCATAGAGCTATAAACTATGGGGCAGTACTTCAAACATATGCGCTTTCTAAATATTTAAGAGAGTTAGGTTATGATGTACAGGTCTTGGATTATCGGTGTAAAGCTATTGAAGATAGTTACAAGGTTAATATTTCGTTTAATATGTATTCTTTTAAAAGATTACTTTTAAGCCCTCTTTCATTAAATAAAAAAAGAAAATTTTATCATTTTTTGAATAATAAAATTCCACACACAAAGTCGCTTTATACATATAACGACTTATGCGAAGCGGCAAAGGATTTTGATTTTATAATTACAGGCAGTGACCAGGTTTGGAACAGCCAATGGACACACGGTGATGAAGCATACTTGCTAAATTTTTGTAATGATGAAAAAAAGCTGTCTTATGCTGCAAGTATTGGAAAAAACAATATATCTGACAAAGAAAAAGAACTATTTGAAAAACATTTGCAAAAATTTAAAGGTATTTCTGTAAGAGAGCAAACAGGAAAAGATTTATTGTCATCGTTTGTTCAAAGTGAGATTTCCGTAAATTGCGATCCGGTTGCATTGCTTGATAAAGATTTATGGACAAAAATTACAAATCGCCCTAAACAAAAAAATTATGTTTTGGTTTATATGTTAGTAAATTCTAAAAGCTTAATGAACGCTGCTATTGAGTATGGTAAAAAAACAGGAAAAGAAGTTATTTTAATTAATGATAATATTCGTAAGAATTATCCTGTAACATACAAGCGCAATGTTTCTCCCGAAGAATTTGTTGGTCTTTTTTGTGATGCGGATTGTGTGTTTACAAATTCATTCCACGGAACAATGTTTTCAATAATCTTTGAAAAAGAATTACATATTGAACTACAAAAATATTCGGGCGCGCCAAACTCACGTTTTACGGATTTATTGAAAAAGCTTGAAATAGAAAATTGCATTTTTGATACTTTAGTATCAGATGATTGTATTAATAAAATTGATTATGTTTCTGTAAAAGAAAGAATTAAAGAAATGCAGAATAACTCTTATAAATATTTTTTAAATACATTTAAACTGTAGCTGTAAAAAGTTTAAAGGAGAATTTATGGGCAAAATAAAAAGGTTGTTGCTTAATACTGGTGTTAGTTTTTTTAGTCAAGTTATTATTTTGATATTTGGTTTTATAATTCCACGAATTATAATGCATTCTTATGGATCTGATACAAATGGTTTGACAAGTACAATAACACAAATTTTTACTTATATGGCACTTTTAGAAGCGGGTATTAGTCAAGCAACTCGTAATAAATTATTTAAGCCAATAAAAGAAGATAACAAATCAGAAATTTCATACTGGTTGTCAATTTCAAGACGCTATTTTAGAAAAATTTCTATTATATATTTGTTAATCGTATCATTACTTTCAGTTGTTTTACCTTTTATTTTCAATACTGATGTTGGATATTGGACAATAGCTTTTTATATTCTATTTGAAGGACTAACAAGTGTAGTTTCGTTTTATTTTATTAATACATGGGTATCTTTTTTAAATTCTAAAGGAGATACATATGTTGTAAACGGTTTAACTCTACTTAATAAAGTATTGTGCTACGGGGTTAAAATTGTTTTAGTTTTGCACGGTATTAATATTGCTTTAATACAAGTAGGTTATTTTTTGGTTTCCATTCTTCAGGTTATACTTTATTATATGTACATGAAGAAAAAATACAGTTGGATAAATTATTCTATGCCTGTCAAGGACGCTGTATTGCCTGATAGAAAATCATATATAATCATCGAGATTGCTTGGACAATTTTTTCTTCAACTGATATGATTTTGTTGTCTATATTTGTTTCAACAAAAATTTCCAGTGTATATTCGGTGTATAATTTGCCTTATATTGCACTTAATGGTTTACTTAATGCTGTATATTGTGCATTAAATTATAATTTGGGTATTGAATATCATAAAGACATAGAAAAATACAAAAAACTTCATGATATGTTTAATAGTATCTTTTTTGGTGCGATGACAGTGCTTATGTCGGTAACGTATATTTTAATGATACCCTTTGTTAAACTTTATACCAATGATATAACAGATGTAAATTATATTTATCCTATTCTTCCACTACTATTTTGCATTATACAGCTTTTATCTTGGGGACGCTATGTTTCGGGAAATCTTTTAGGTGTTGCAGGTAGAATTAAACCGGCAGTAAAAATTAACATTATAGAAGCGTTAATGAATTTGTTTTTATCATTAATTTTAATAAAAAAATATGGAATAGTCGGAGTTTTGATTGCTACAGTTTGTGCACTTCCAATTAAATTTATATATTGTAACTATGTTGCAGATAAAATCATTTTGAAGCGTTCTATGAAGAAAACTATTTTAATTTTAGGTTCAAATATTCTTTTGTTTTTTGGTACAATATTAATATCAAATTTCTTAAAATTAAAAATTTTGAATTTTACATCGTTTATAATATATGGTGTTGTTATTTTTTTAATTATACTAATCGTTTCAATTTTACTAAATATAGTTGTTAATAAGGATTTGCTCAATTTTAAAGAAATAATAAAAAGGGGTAGAAAATGATGAAGTTGGGTTATACAGCCGAGAAAAATACTTTAATATTAATCTCGCTATTAAAAGCACATGGAATAAAAAAAATTATTGCTTCTCCGGGAACAACTAATGTTTCTTTTGTTCTTTCGGTGCAAAATGACCCATTTTTTCAAGTGTTTTCTGCATTTGACGAAAGAGCAGCTGCCTTTATGGCGTGTGGAATGTCTGAAGAAACTGGTGAGGCGGTTGTATTATCGTGCACAGGCGCTACTGCATCAAGAAATTATATTCCTGGCTTAACAGAAGCGTATTACAAAAAATTACCTATCTTGGCAGTTACCTCAACTCAGCATATTGGAAAAGCTGGAAGTTATAGTGCACAGTTTATTGATCGTTCTCAACAGTTTTCTGATATGGTAAAACACAGCGCTCAAATAGACGTTATCTATACAAAAGAATCTGAAGAACTTACAGTAAACGCAATCAACAAAGCCATTCTTGAGTTGTATAATGATCAACCGGGTCCGGTACATATTAATCTTGCTACACAATTTAGCAATGATTTTTCTGTTGAGGAATTACCATATTATAGAAAAATTAGTAAAATTAAGAAAAATGACGTTTTCCCTGAATTATCAGGCAAAAAAATTGGAGTTTTTGTTGGTGCGCATGAGACTTTTGATTCAAAAACAACTGATGCAATTGATGCATTTTGTTCAAAGTTCAATGCAATTGTATTGTGCGATCAAACAAGCAATTTTAGGGGAAAGTATCGAGTATTAGCAAGTTTGATTAATTCTCAGATTTTCTTTTCGGAATCTACAATTCAGTTTGATACTATAATTTATATTGGATATGTATCTGGAGCATATTTAAATATTCGCCCTAAAGAAGTTTGGCGCGTTAATCCTGATGGTGAATTCAGAGATCCTTTTAATAAATTAACGTACATATTTCAAATGACTGAACTTGATTTTTTCTCTTATTATGATAATAACAATGATAATTACTCGGATTTACTGCAGCAATGTATTGAAGAGAGAAATTACATTGAATCTAAAATACCCGAATTACCTTTTTCTAATATTTGGATTGCTCAGCATACAGCAAAACTAATTCCTCAAAATAGCGTTATTCATTTTGGAATTTTAAACTCTTTAAGGTCTTGGAACTATTTTGAAACACCTGATACGGTTTCTTGTTTTTGTAATACTGGCGGTTTTGGTATTGATGGTTGTGTTTCTTCTATCATTGGAGCGGCATTGGTAAATAAAAACAAGCAATACTATTGTGTTTTGGGTGATTTAGCGTTTTTTTATGATATCAATGTTTTGTTTGAAAAGATTCCTTCCAATGTTCATATTATGATTATTAACAATGGTGTTGGTGTTGAGTTCAAAAACTACAGCCACAGATGTTCAGCATTTGGGCATAACGCCGATCCTTTTATAGCAGCTAAAGGTCATAATGGATTTAAATCCTCTAATTTACTTAAAAATGTTGCAGATAGTATTGATATGAGATATTTATCTGCAAGTTCAAAAGAGGAATATTTGGCAAATGTTGATCAATGGTTAACTCTTAGCGATAAAGCCGTTATTTTTGAGGTTTTTATTGAAGAACAAGATGATATTGCTTCATTAAAAACAATAAATATGCTTGGAATAAATTTTAAAAAAAGAATTTTAAATAAAGTGCGTAGAATTTTTGGTAGGTAGGATGTTTATATGACAAACATAGAAGAATATCAACTATTATTAATAAATAAATTACATCAAAACGGAATTGTCCGCTTGATATATACATCAAGTGTAAAAAACACTTTTTTCGTTAAAAATGCCTCTAAGATATTTGACTGTTACCAATATGAAGACGCTCGAAGTGTTGCATATCTTGGAACTGGTATGATGGCAGAATCTAAAGAAACAGTTGTAATTTGTACAAATGGAGATATTGAATATAGAAGTTTTTGTTCTGGAATGACAGAAGCTTTTTATAGAAATTTAAACGTTATAGCAATTACTATTACCGACCGTATAAAATTAGACTATAACATAGAGATTAAAGACACCGTTAAATATCATAAAAGAATTTATGGCAATATCACAAAATCTCAAGCTGAGGAATATATTGATAAAATAATTTTTGCTCAAAGGCCATGCCATTTAGATATTGACTTGCTCGAAAATCAAGAAACTATTAATACGCAGAGCAATATTGACGCGTGTGATCCCATTAACATATCATGGTTATTAGATATTATTCCTAAAAATAGTTCTATATTTGTGGGAAGCAATTTTAAAATGCCGTTAGAACAAATTGATTATAATTATTCTACTTCAATTTCCGGAGGGTATGAGGGTGTTTTAGCACGAACACTAGGAGCTTCACTTTGTGGAAATAAAAAACATTACGTAGGTATTGTTACTGAAAAAGAGTTCGTTCATGATATCAATTGTTTGGGAAATCATTTAATAAATGACAAAATAATTTTTATCGTTTATATTAACGAAAAAAAAGATGTTGTTACAAATTACGCAGAAGCATTATCTTTTGTATGTATAAATGTTAATGAAGGAGATGGATTATCTGAATTTCCAAACGCTCCTCTTTTATTAATTGTCAATAAATAACGAAAATTTTAAGGAGATAACTATGCAATACGATTATTTAGTAGTTGGTGCCGGTTTATTCGGTGCGGTTTTTGCACAGCAAATGACCGAAAAAGGAAAAAAGGTACTTGTGATTGATAAAAGAAATCATATAGCAGGAAATGTTTATACCGAAAAAGTTGAGGGTATTAATTTTCATAAATATGGTGCACATATTTTTCATACAAATAATGCTGAGGTGTGGAATTACGTAAACAAATTTGCTGTTTTTAATCGATTTACAAATTCTCCGGTTGCAAATTATAAAGGTGAATTATATTCATTACCGTTTAATATGTATACATTTAATAAAATGTGGGGCGTTGTTACACCAAATGAAGCAGAGAAAAAAATTGAAGAACAACGCAAGGAAATTAGCGGTGAACCAAAAAATCTTGAAGAACAAGCTATTTCTTTAGTCGGTCGCGATATTTATGAAAAATTAATTAAAGGTTATACCGAAAAACAATGGGGACGCGACTGTAAAGATCTACCATCATTCATAATTAAACGACTACCGGTACGTATGATTTTTGATAACAATTATTTTAATGCACTGTATCAAGGTATACCGGTTGGCGGTTATACAAAAATGGTAGAGAATATGCTTCAGGGTATTGATGTTGAGCTTGGTGTTGATTATCTTGATAATAAAGAAAAATACGATAAATTAGCAGAAAAAGTTGTTTTTACCGGAGCCATTGATTCTTATTTCAACTATTGTTTCGGAAATCTTGAATATCGTTCTGTTCGTTTTGAACATGAAGTGTTAGATATTCCTAATTTTCAAGGTAACGCTGCTGTTAATTATACTGATAGAGAAACACCATGGACACGTATTATTGAGCACAAATGGTTTGAGTTTGGTAAGGATGAAGCTGGCAACGATTTGCCAAAGACGATTATTAGTAAAGAATTCAGTTCTGAATGGAAACCGGGCGATGAACCATACTATCCGGTTAATGACGAAAAAAATGGTAAGTTGTATAAACAGTATAAAGAACTTGCTGATGCTGAAAAGAAGGTTATTTTTGGCGGTAGACTTGGTGAGTATAAATACTACGATATGGATCAAGTTATCTTAGCGTCTTTAAACCTTTGTAAAATGATTACTGAGTAAATCGTATTGGAGATTTTGTAGTTATTTGTATGTTTAGATTTATTTATACAATGTCTATACCGGTGCATTTGTTAATTGTTTTTTTTGCAGTTGTTTTGGCTGTGTTATTCAAAATTTATTGTAAAAAGGTAAAGATAAGTTTTGGCTGTTTTCTTTCATTGTTTCTAATATCAATTATATGTATATTATTACGTACGGTTTATTTACGCTCTACTTTAATTGATGAAGTCGTATTACAGCCATTCATAACTTTTGTTTTGGCGCAGCAACAGCCTGAATTGTATCGTTCTTTCTTTATGAATGCACTACTTTTTGTACCGCTTGGTCTTAGTATGCCGTATTGTTTATCAAGAAAGCCGTATAAACGCAATATATTTATTACAATTGGATTTGCGTGTGTTTTGTCGGCGGTTATAGAGTTTTTGCAGTATTACTATCATCTTGGTCGATGTGAAACCGACGACGTTATTGCTAATACTTTAGGTGCGGCGGTTGGTACACTTTCGTATTGCCTTTATATGAAAATACTTAAAAATCAAGAAAAGGGGAGTTTGATGCAAAAAATTGACAATAATCAAAAACTCCTACTTGATTTATGTGCTAAATCTTTGTTTGGTAAAGAGGTTACTATTCCAGATAAATTTGATTGCAACGAGCTTGTCGAAGAATCAAAAAGGCAAACGGTATTTCCTGTTGCTTATTCTTTTGTAAAAGATAAATGCGATGATGTTGACAGCAAAACATTTTCTCAGATTATTGCTAAAAATATACGTGTGGAATTTGCGCATAACGAGGTGCATCGTATTTTAAGCGATAATAATATACCTTACGTTATTTTAAAGGGTGTTGCATCGGCATCATACTATAAAGAACCAATGCTGCGTATGATGGGCGACGTTGACGTGCTTGTACGGCCTGATGATATTGCCAAAGCCGATAAACTTTTAAAATCGATTGGCTTTGTTACCACAGACAATATCGATGGTGACGATATGCATATTGGCTATAAGCGAAAAGACGGTATCTCGTGTGAACTGCATCGTCGAATTAATGGCGTTCCCAACAATGATACCGGTAATATTATTAATAAATATATTGCAGATATTTTTGAAAAGTCAGTAGAGTATAAGACATCAAGTGGTAGTTGTTTAGTTCCAAGTAAATTTCATCACGGAATAATATTATTATTGCATACAGCGTCGCATTTAACCAGCGAAGGAGTGGGGCTTCGCCACTTGTGCGATTGGGCAGTGTTTGTTAATGGTTTTTCATACAATGAATTTATTTTACTTTTTGAAAAACCACTCAAAGAAATGGGTATGTTGCGCTTTGCGCAGCTACTTACGTTGTGTTGTGTTAAATATTTAGGTTGTGACACAAAAGAGTGGGCAGGTGAAGCGGACGATGCATTGCTCGATGGAATTGTTACTGATATTTTAAATGGTGGAAATTTTGGTGTTAAAGACACAAATCGTTACAGTCAGATAAAATATATATCTGATCGTCAAGAAGGCAGTGTGAGCAAAAAAAATATAATTTTGCAATTATTTTCTTCCATAAATGCAAAAACCAAAAAAGATTATGTTTTTGTTAATAAGTCAAAGCTTTTGTTACCATTTGGTTGGTTATTCACTATATGCAAATATTTTTATATGGTAATAATTGGCAAAAGAAATCTTGATGGTTTTAGTCTTATAAAAGGCGCCGACAAACGAAAAGATATTTACAGCGAGTTTCATTTGTTTAAATAGTTAATAATTAAAAACTCTACCCGTAATTTATACGCTGGTAGAGTTTTTAATTATTTATAAAAAAATCGAAAAAACAAGTCTAAAAATGTTAAAAATTTTAGAATGTAATATTTTTAAGAAAATTTAAAAATTAAGTTGTTATAAATGGTTATTTTTGCTTGTGAAATTTTGTTTATTAAAAACGTAATTTGCGATGAAAAGTGTTAAGTGGATAGTACGTAAGGTATTGTTTTATAAGGAAAATTATGGTAAAATTTTGACATAAATTTAAGAAAGGAGTTGTTTAATATGAATAAACAACTAAACGTCGTAATTGCTGATGATACAACAGAATTTGGACAAAAATGTGCCAAAATATTGAACAGTTACGGTATGAATGTCGAACTGTGTGAAAAAGATGGTTATGAGGTAATTAAATCTCTTCAAAAATATAAACCCGATGTGGTTGTCGCTGATGTTTTTATGCCGGGCTTAGATATACTTGGTGTTCTTAATTCACTTAAAGAGGTTGATTCAGCAAGTAGACCAATGGTTATGGCAATGTCAAGTTTTGATAATCAAAGACTTGAAAAGGAAACACTTGATGCCGGCGCATCTTACTATTTTTTAAGACCTTTTGATATAAATATGATGGCGCAACGCATTATTCAGCTTTCTGACTGGAAGAATCATGTTTCACCACTTTTGATTAAAAAGGATAATGTCATAACTGACACTCAACTTGAATTAATGATAACGGAAATAATACATGAGTTAGGAGTGCCTGCGCATATTAAGGGTTATCAGTACATAAGATATTCGATTATGCTGGCTGTTAAAGATGAAACAATCATTAGTTCCATTACAAAAACTTTGTATCCAACTGTTGCTAAAAAGCACAATACAACGTCTTCAAGAGTAGAACGAGCTATTCGCCACGCTATTGAGGTTGCTTGGGATAGAGGAGATATTGATACTCTTAATTCATATTTTGGTTATACAGTTCAAAACAATAAAGGCAAGCCGACAAACTCGGAATTTATTGCAATGATTAGTGATAAAATTCGTTTGCAATTAAAAGCAAGTTAAAAAGTTAAAAACCCAAGAACGTAATGTTCTTGGGTTTTTTGGTGCCGCTGAACCGTAACTGTCTAAACTCTCAACTCCTCAATATTTTCTTGCTACACTACACGAAACAAAAGATTTTGCTTAATACATTTACAATGTATATACACTAAATACAATCCGATTTTCTAACGACTCTCTTTCCTCTTGGAAAAGTGGATTTTTGGGAAACCACCCACACAGCATAAAACAAAACTCATTTTGTCATATCACACAAGATAAAAACCGTGTTCGTCCTTTTGGATGGATGCGGTTTTCTTTTGGAAAATCGTGGAAATTTGCGTGGAAAAATGCGGTGGAAAAGATTTTTTAATATGTCTATAATTTTAAAGGTGGTGATGTTGTTGTATGAGTAAAAAGAATGAACCAGTGCTTAATGGGGTGTATGAAACTATTAGCGAGCTGATAGGGTTTGATAATACTTCTAAAATTTATAAGCATTTTGCAGGTAGTCAAATTAACTTTCCAACTCGGCTATTTTCCAAAGAATTTGTTTTGCAAGAAGCGATTAAATCATACGATGGCACATCAGCTTCGATAAATAAAATTGCAGTAAAATACAATTACTCCGAACGAACGGTCCGAAAACTTTTGCGAGAACATATAAACGATAGTAGTAAATAGTCTAAGGAGTTATAAAATGAGTGAAATTAAATTAGAAAGCAGAATGTACAAAACAATTGATGGTGTTCAGCAAATAATTGAAATCAAAAGTAGAAATGGTATGTATTATTCTGAGAATCAAGATAATGAAAAAATTGATGTTTTGGAAAAACATATCAAAATTATGCAAAATGCTTGCAAATACGATTTTCAATACCATATCGGAAAAAATATACCAATAAAAAAAGCAAAAAACGCTTTAGATGATGTTGACTTTAGTGCACGAAATACATTGATAGCTATTTATGATACAACGTTATTTAACAATGGTAAAAAAGGATACTTTTTCACTAATGATAAATTGTATTTAAGAGAAGCAGAGGTTAATATACTTAAATCGATTTGTTATGCCGATGTAAAGGAAATTGAAACAATAATAAACAATAACGAGTGCGTATTACTTCACTTTAAAATGGATGATGGAAATGTAGTTGAAGTTAAAGATAATCTAATAGACAAGTTATCACTTAAAGAATGTTTAAAAGAACTTATTACATTGAGCCGAAACAAAGAAAAACTAATATGCACTATAGAAGATATTACAGTTAATAAACAAGAATCAGATTTCACATACGAAGAACAATCTTTCTCTCAGAAACATCCTATCGTATCTGGCGCAGGAAAACTGTTGAAAAATATCGCAATATCCGCAGTTGGCGATACTTTAGGTATGTCTAATTCTGAAATTGAGAACTTAAAAAAATCTGATGCAGTAGGTGTTCTTGAAACACTAATGGGGTATTCGGAATCTTGTAAAGATGATATTGCAGAATACAAAAAGAAAAAAGCGTTTGAAGAACGTGGAATGGATTATGATTTATATCAATCTATGAGCAGCTTTGAAAAAAGTAAATATCTAAATACTCATACAAAATCGAAAACTGAACGCGAACTATTCGAAAAAGGTATTGAAGAACTCGATGAAGAGTATAGCATAGAAGAGTATGATGATATGTACTATGACGAAGAAAAACCTTCGTATTTAGAAACGGAAGAAGAAAATTAAAAAATTGAAAAAGGAGTTTTTAAAATGGCAACAGGTAAAAAAGTTACAAAGGTAGAGTATATGTGCAGATGGTGTGGTGCAAGGAGTACACAGCTTATTAGTTTTGGCAGACCACAACCAGGCAGTTGTCCTCGCAGACCAAAAAATCGTATGGGTAAAGCACAACCGCATACTTGGGTTGTAAATAGAAGGTACTAATTTTAGGGGTGTAAAAAATGATTGATTGTTCAAAATGTGGTGGTAGTGGTGAGTTAGATTGTCCGCATTGTGATGGCTTCGGCTACGATGAAGACGGAATAGAATGTGACTACTGTCACGGTGATGGTGTAATAGATTGTCCTAAATGTGATGGTTTAGGAAAAATTGAAAAGAGATAACTTAAATTCCCTATTTGTGTTTATGCAGATAGGGATTTAAATTTTTAATTAAGGAGTGAATAAATTGAAATACTTTATAATTGGTTTTATTGTGACATTCTCAATGCTGATTTGTGCAGATAAAATATTACTTAATAAAAATGAAAGTGAGGTGTAATTAGTATGATTTTTGCATTAACGAAAGCAAGTGCAGTATTGGTTGAATGGTGGCTTTCAGGTGTTACCTCAGCTATAAGTTTGTACTGTGGTACAAAAATCCCTAAAAACCGTCGAGGTAAGAAAAAATGAAGAAAATAACCGACTATGCAACGCTTGAAAATAGCGGTGCAACACAGCAAGAAAAGAGTATAGTCAGACAGTATTTAAAAGAACTGTTTAAGTTATACGGAATTGATACAATTAAGGATATAGGCAGTATTTACATTGTTGAAGATAATAAGGAACTGAATGACTATAAAGCTTTTGAAATGTATGAGCCAATATCGGCAGATAATATAGAATTCGTTGATAAAATATTTTTATCCTCTATAAACACGCAAGAACCTTTATTCGTTCTTGCGTGTTTTGTTATATCTGCCGATTATGTTATCTACCTATTGTTGCCTAAAAATATTTTATCAGCCGAATATCAAGCAATATTTGAACAATCATATTTCATTAACAATAAATACTTTAATTTGGAGGAATAAAAATGAATAATAATCTAACCGAAAGAACAAGCCATATTACAAGAAGTGCCGTTTTTTCTAAGGACGGAAAGAAGCGTTATAAACTCGAATCTGTATGGGATGAAAAGAAGCCTAAAGCGTGTATAATAATGAGCCAACCATCAACAGCAGATGAGCTTCTGACCGACCAGACCACAATGTTGTGCTATAACAACGCTGTGGCACAAAATTTCGGTGGCATTTCGATAGTCAATGTGTTTTGCGGGTTGGACTACAAAAAGCCTGAAAATGACCGCATAAACAGTTCTCTTTTGCTTGAGGAATGTGGAAAGGCTGATGTGGTAATCGTAGCATACGGCAGAGGAACTGCACACACAGAAGAAAAAGAACGGTTGCTCGAAGCACTCAAAAAAACTTGTCCTGAAAAACTGCACACCATAATTGACAGCTCAGGACAATCGTACACTCATCCACTTAGTCCACGTGCACGTGTGTGGTGTATTCAAAAACTGTCGTAAGATAGTTTTTGATAGCAGTTACGACTGCTATTTTTTTGGTTTCAATAATGTTATATTAGCTTAAATATGAACAAATTGTAAACTTTTTGCCGATGAAATTAGAGATAAAAGAGGTTAGGTGTCAAACGATAAAGGACGTCGACCTTTTTTGCGTAAAAAACCGCCATTTTAGGGGGTGTTGACAGATTAAAAATCGTGTGATATTATACCCTCCCGACCAAGTAAAAGGGGGTGATAAAAATGAAACTCGACATAAAGAATTTAACCCAAATTCCAAAAACAAACAGCTTTAAAACATACACATTTTCGCCTGAACAATATGAGCAGTTAAAACTTGAAGTCGGATATAATCCGCCGTTCTATTTAAGTGATGATATGCTGTGTTTTATATATGTGAGCGAAAACAAGGGAAATCAAAGTGTTTCGCTTATACCAATATCAACCTATATTAAGGTTGTTGAGCGACAACGAAATATTGCTACTGACGAATACACCTATCTTGTAGTAATTAAAATTAAAGGTGTTCCTACAGAGCTTATATTAAAGGGAGAAGAACTCATCACTCTAAACTTCAAAAACTTAATGGCATACGGCTTCTTATTCGAAGAACAATACGCAAGGTTTTTGCAGAAATATCTTGTTCAATCTGCGAATGAAGCACCGACAAAAACAGTACACAGTACGCTTGGTTGGATTGATGAAAATACTTATCTTTCAAATAACGTCTATTCTAAAAGTGAAATTCAAAGTGAGTATATAGGCAAAACTGACTTTACCCCTAAAGGAAGTAGCGAAGCCTACATTAACCTTATAAACACAGATGTATTAGAATATACACCTTTATTGTTCGTATGGCTTTTAGGCTTTGCCTCTGCGATACTGTCATATCTTAATCAATATTTAGATATTGGATGCTTGTTAATTGGACTCAATAATCTTTCTTCAAAGGGTAAGACCACAGCCGCTATGCTTACAACTTCTGTAACATCAAATCCTGTTTTTGACAGGGGTTTAATGACAAATTTTAGTGGCACAAGCAATGCAATTTTAGGCTATGTATCACTATTTAACGGTCATACTGTAGTGCTTGATGAAGCCGCTACCAACGAAGCCAAGAATACAAGAAAGCTTTTGTATCAGCTATGTAGTGGTCGAGAACGTAAACGACTTGATACATCAGGTGAACTTAAATACACTGCAGAATTTAGCTCTATTGTGTTAATAACAGGCGAGTTTTCAATTATTGACGAAACTGCCTCGAACGGAATAAGAGCGAGAGTATTTGAGATAACCGATGACCTTACTTTAAGTGCAGAGCATAGTAACATTATTAAGCAAAGCGTCTTAGCTAATTACGGCTTATTATATGATGACTTTTTAAAGTATTTAATCACTTGCCTTGATGATGTGCTTGATGATTACAACAGCTTAGTACAAGTATTAAAGGATGGTTTTCAAGGTGTTAAGGGTGAGTTAACAGATAGAGTCCTTGAAAAGTTGGCAGTAATTTATTTAACCGCTTACTATGTCAAAGATTGTTTTAACTTTGAAATTGATTTAGGCAAGATAAAACAATATATCTACAAACTCGAAGCGAATGTCAATAGTGAAGCAGATATTTCAGAAAAAGCCTTTGAAACTACAATGCAATATGTCTGCAAACATTCTGGTAAGTTTGTATGCGGACAAGAAGGTAAAATTACCCAAAGAAGAGGCAACTATGAAATAGCTATTTTAAAGACAGTCGTTGAGGATATACTAAAAACCAACAATTTTGAAAATAACAAGGTCATTTATAATAAGTGGTTGCAAAAAGGATACTTATTATCCGAAAAAGACAGACCGTATAAAAGAATGGTTATTTCTAACGATTTACCAAAACAAGCGTGTTTCGTCTTTAATCTTAAAAACGATAACACAAACCCTTACAAAAATTTAGTTAGGGAAAATATTTTTGAATCAAAATCATCTGACAATTTAGATGATATTGATATAAAATTTAATTTATAGAAAGGAGTACTTTATAATGCGCATTCAAGTTGTTTCTACAACTAACAATTTGCCTGAGGGCAGTTACACAGGAAGGATTGTTTATCAAAGCGTAAGCAAAGATAACCGTTACTTGTGGCTAAATATTGAAGTAGATGGCTATAAACCATTACTCAATATCAGTATTTCATTAGCAAGTAATTTGTTAAATAATTTTGCAATAAACTTTGCTGACAAAGACGGAGATGTAGATACCGAAGATTTTCTTAATACAAGAATATCTTTCACACTCTTTAATAAAGAGTATGACGAAAAAATCTACTCGAAGTTTAGCTCGTTAGAGCCAATTTTCGAAGAAGAGGAGGTTGAGTTCGATGATTAAATTAGAAGCGCAAGATTTAGTTGCTGCCAAATCCGTTGCCAACAAAGGTAACAGTTATGGTTTGGGCGGTATAACACTTGTATATCATGATAAAGGAAAGCGTATAGAACTTTCTAATCGTGTAATACAAATGTTTAAAGACCCCACACATATTAAATTCTGCTTTAATGATAAACTTTTAATTCTTCTATCTGTAAAAGAAGATGCAGATGGTGCAAATGTAATAAAGTGTATGGGTACTCGTAAGGTAATCTATAATGCTAATCTAATAAAAGAAATATTAGAACACTTTAAAATAGATTACAATTCAAAAACGAGCTTCACGTTTAATGATATTGAAGCCGTTGATGGTATAGATAATGCTATTGCAGTAAAAATTAAGTAACTGCTACATATTTTAATTATAGCAACAAGTTTTACTGTGTTGTTATAATCGTCAAAGAACAATAAGATGTCTTAATGACAAGTTCTTTCTTCAGAGTTTCTCTGGAGTATCGCCGAAAGGTGTGAGTTGTAATGCAACTCGTTACTATTTCTAAGAAAACACAAAGAGACAAAAGCTCATATAAAAAGTATATTAAAGATGAAATACAGTGCTTACAGCAAAGCGATTGCGCAGATGATGATTGTCTTGAGTTTCTCAAGCCAATGGCTGTATATTTGGCACTAACAATAATTGATAAACGATGATGAAAATAACGGGCTTGGCTTCTGCAAACGTATGCCAAGCCTTAATTAAATATATATTATTTAATTGACTAAATAGAAAGGATATATAAATATGCAAAAAGTAAAACAGCAAGATATTGAAAACTTATTAAGCAACATAAAAGAATCTTTAATACCAGCAGTTGGATATTGCCGATTCTCATCAGATATGCAACGTGAAGAAAGTATCGAGGCGCAACAAAGATTTATTTCTGAGTATGCCGAAAGAAACGGATATAAAATAATAGATTGGTATATAGACAGAGCTTTTAGTGGTAAAACCGATAAAAGACCTTCGTTTATTCAGTTGATTGATGATGTTAAAAAATCCAACTGTACGTTTAAAGCGGTAATCGTACATAAGACGGATAGATTCTCAAGAAACTCGGTAGACGCAATTAGATATAAAGATATTTTACAAGATAATAATGTACAGTTAATATCAACTACTGAACATATAGAGAATACTGCAAACGGAAAATTGGTTTATGGTATTATGTCGACAATTAACCAGTATTACATAGACAATTTGGGCAATGAAGTTATGAAGGGTTTAAAAGAAAACGCTTATAATTTGAAATTTAATGGTGGAAAACCACCGCTTGGATATGATATTGTTGATGGTAAATATGTTATTAACGAAGCCGAAGCAATAATCGTACGAAAAATCTTCGAAATGTCTGCAGAAGGATGTGGTTATAATAGCATAATTAGAGAAATGCAAGCAAACGGATACCTAACAAAAGCTAAAAAGCCCTTTGGAAAAAACAGCCTCCACAGTATCCTTAAAAATGAACGTTACAAGGGTGTGTATATATTCAACAAATGCTCAAGAAGGAGTTCACAAAACACCCGAAACAGTCATAAATACAAGGATGAAAGTGAAATCATACGAATAGAAGACGGTTGCCCAGCAATTATCTCAAAAGACCTTTGGGAAAGAGCTAACCAATCACGAAAATTAACTGCGCCAATTTCTACCAATGCAAAACACAGCTATTTATTATCAGGTCTTTTATACTGTGGTGAATGTGGCGCTAAAATGCACGGAAATCACAGAAATTATAGAAACGGATATAATACATACCGCTGTTGCAGAAGAACTAATTCTGTATTTTGTTCTTGCAAGGAAATACGAACAGAAATTGTTGAAGAATTTGTCATTAATTGCTTAATTGAGCATTTCTTTAGTAAAGGTATCATAGATATAATAACTTCTCAAATCAACAAAGAAATAAAAGCAATTTTAGAAAATGATAATGAAGAAATCAAATCGGCGAAAAATGCTCTCGATGGATTAAAAATAGCAAGGAATAATCTAATTGATACACTTGAACAAACAGGATATAATAAAGTTTTAACCGATAGATTAAACTCATTAGAACAACAAATAAACATCTATGAAGCTACTATAACAGATTATAAACAAAACAAGGAAAGTATTGAAGTATCAAGAGATACTGTGCAAAAACTTATAGAACGCTTAAAAAGTTTCTTAAAAGACCCACAATATACCGAACAAAACAGATTGCTGTTACATTCCTATATCGAAAAAATAGAGATTAGTAACACAACAATTAAGGCGACCTTCAAGGTCGCCTTTCCTTTTGTTGCAAACGGTATAAATTATGAAGCAAAATACAAGCACAGTGTAGTCGAGTCAATAAGAACATTAAGCACACAATATCAAAGCGTGTCGTAAAATGCTCACCAAAACAGCGGTTCATAGAAAATTTGGGGTAGGTCGTACACAAAGAAACTCCCCAAGCTATATAGCTTAGGGAGTTTACTGGTGCCGCTGACCGGACTTGAACCGGTACGGTATCGCTACCGAGGGATTTTAAGTGCGAAATTCTATTTGTTGTAATCTTTTGTAATCACTCGCAAGCCGCATAAATAGGGCATTTCTTGAAAACAAACTTTTAGTAATCTATCGTATTTTTGGGTCTTATTTAGTAATAATAAACCCCAAATAAACCCCAAGATTTTTATCAATTGAACTGTCGAAGAACAGTCGATAATTATAAATTTGTAAAGCCGTGACAAAGCCGTGAGAAATCATTCAAAGCGGCAAGAAAGCGGCGAAAAACAATGTTTAATATAAAAAGTTAACCGCTTCACAAAATGCGTAATGATTGCATAGTGTAAAGCGGCTTTTATTATGCTCTATTTTTGATAGGGTGTAGTATATCGTTTAACGTTTCAGCGGCACGTTCATCGGCTGACTTTATCGCGTGAGCGTATATATTGCCTGTGGTTGTCATATTGCTGTGCCCTAATCTCTTTGAAACAGTGCGTAAGTCGGTGCCTGATGCAATAAGCAGGGTGGCGTTGGTGTGCCTTAAGCTGTGCAAGTGAATGGGCGGTAGATTATTCTTTTTTATGAATCGAGAGAACCATCCTGTAATAGTATCGGGGTGAATTGGTTTACCATTCCATTGTGTAAATACTTTATTACTATCAATCCATTTGTCGCCAAGTTTTAGACGTTCGGTGATTTGTTCGTGGCGAAGCTCTTTAAGAATATTTATAACCAATAGCGGCACTTTATTTGCACGTTTCGATGCGTTTGTTTTTGTAGTATCGTCAAATACACCGCGATCAGTTAAATAAAGTGATGTCTTACTAATATCAATGATGCTGTTTTCAAAATCAATATCGGACCATTCAAGGCCGCAAAGTTCACCACGTCGCATACCTGTATAAAGCAGTACAATTACCATGGCGCGATATTTTAGCGGTTCATCTTGTAAGCGCATTAACATTTCTTGTGCTTGAAATTCATCATAATATGCCGCTTCTTTAACAGGAACTTTAGGCGCCTCGATTCGCCTGCAGGGATTATATAATAAAACTTGCCATTTGACAGCCTTTTCAAGAATGGATGATAAGAGCCGGTGCAGGTGTAACATATAGTTGCTTGATAGTTCGCCGTCGTTCTCTGACGTTTGATTAAACAGGGTATTAAGCGGCATTTTTATAGCTTTACTAATTGCATTTGCTGTGCGTTCGTCAACTGCCTTGCCCGATATAGCGGTATCAATCGTTCTTTTGCCTATATCGTAAGTTTCGGCTATTTGTAAGCGTGTAATGCCCTTATCTTGCAATATAGTTTTTAGCGGCATTTTAGCGGTATATTTTACAGGTCGTAATTTACCTTCGGCCTCTATCGCTTTATAGCAAGCGTTAATATTATGCGGTTGCAGTTTATTAAGTTTTATATGACCTATATGTGTATTAAGCCGCTTTAACTCTCTTTTATAACCGGCTACGGTTGAATGGCGTAATTGTGGTTCGGCATAATCTGATAGCCATATTTCAGCAAAATCAGCAAAGCGGATGGAACTGTCAATATATTGTCCGTTTTGGCAGCGTTCCTCAAATAATACTGCTTGCCGCTTTAGTTCCTTTTCTATTTGTCTTTCGGTCATATTGTCTGCAGGCGTCCAAGTCATTCGTTTTTTAATCTGCTTACCTTGTAAATCATACCCGGCAGAAACGGTTATACGGTATGAGCCATTGCGTTTTTCAATTGTTGCCATTTATTTGTTTTCCTTCTTATATTCTTCGTATTTTGAGAGAAACCAATTTATGTAATCAAATTCTTTTTGTTGGTATATAGTGGCATTGTGCATTTCTTCAATTACCTTATTTTGATATTCCTGTGATTGATAATATATATCAGCTTCTATTTGCTCTTTCTCAGTAGGATAATACTCTTTGTTAAGATAATAGCCATAAATTAACTTTTCGCAATATTGTATGTCCGCATTATTAAATAAATATTTTAAAATAATTTGCTCCTTTTCTTCTTCGGTTAAAGAGTCAACAAATTTTTCTCTAATTTTCGGCAATCGCTCAATGATGTTTGCAAAAAAGATTTTTTTCATTATTATCTCTTCTGATTCTGAAATTTTAGAGCGAGGTATAAGTCTAAATTTTTCATTTGTTTCAATTTCATCATAAACAAAAGATTTAAAATAATCGTTTATTAGTGAAATCAGTGTAAAATCGCTTATTATAAAGTTTATTAGATTCGAAAAGGTTGTCCCGTTTTTATTCCAAGCCTTATGCAGCCTGTTAATGCTTTCAGCCGAAAGTCCTATATATTTGTTAATAAATTTAATATCTTCATTGCTTGTTTTTACATCTGATAATCCGAGTAAATAATCGACTGACACATTAAAATAGTTTGAGAGCTTCATAAAATTTTTATATCCAAAGTTTTTATCGGCATTATTGATTAAATCGCTAATTGTACCTTTACTTATATTTAAATCTTTTGAAAGCTTATCCGCAGTAATACCTCTTTCGTGTATTAAATCAGCAATTTTTTCGCCGATGGTTAGTTTACAACGCATTTTAATCGTCCTTTCACAATAATGAATTTAAATCCTAAGAATTCATCGTAAGTTTTTTATTGTAAGAAAAGTCAAAAAAAATTAAATTTTGTGTTATCATTATGATGAACAACAAGAATAATAATTCACTATAATGATTATAAAGTAAAATTGTTGTTTTGTCAATATAAAAAACGAAAGGAACAAAAGAAAAATGAAAATTGCAAACAATGACATTAAAACACAAGCGAAAAAATCGGGCGTTTACCTTTGGCAAATTGCCGACAAATTAGGCATTGCTGATACAAGATTTTCGGTTAAACTGCGCCGGGAATTACCCCAAGAGGAAAAAGCAAAGATTTTTAGCATAATTGAAGAATTGAAAGGAGCAGAATAGTAATGCCGAGAATGCGAACCATAACCGAAGCGGCGGCCGAATTGAAATTGGCTGATGAACATACAGCATTAACAGCACACGCCATAAGACAACTAATATTAAGCGGCTCTTTACCGCACATCAAAGCAGGTAAGAAATACTTAATAAATATGGACGTGTTAGAGAAATATCTACAATGCAATTAGGCTATATGGCAGAGCAAATTAAACAAAGCGTGCCTATATCTGAAGCGATTGAATACTACACCGGCGAGCGATTTGTAAAAAATAAAATGTGTTGTCCCTTACATAGTGAAAAGACAGCATCATTTACAGTTTATCCCGATACTAATTCTTTTTATTGCTTTGGCTGTTGTGAATCAGGCGATATAATCCGCTTTATTCAAAAATTATTTAATGTTGATTTTCGCGAAGCTGTAAAGCGGCTTGATTGTGATTTTAATTTAGGACTTACAAATCAACCTACTTTTTCACAGTATAGACAAAGGCAAAGAGAACTTAATAGAAGTAAAGCGTCACAAAAAATTAAAAATGAACAAAAAGAGGCGGCCGATAAACAGTATTGGGAAGCGTTAGATAAAGTGCTCGAATATGAAAATATTATTAAGCGGCATTGTCCGGGTGGTCTCGATGCAGAGCCTGCGCCCGAATTTATCAACGCTTTACAAAATATAGAATATGCACGGCATTTGTTAGATTGTGCAGAAAACGAAAGAAGGCGAATAAGTGAGCAATGATATAACAACATCAGCAATTGAAAATATGTCAAAGGATGATTTATTAAGCGAGGAAACGCTTGTACAAATTTTTGATATTGAAGATGAAATAATTAAAACACGGTTGCTGATTGCTATTCGCACAAGGGCGAAAGAATTAAAATGTCTTAAAGTTACCGAGGATTTGATTAATGCATATAAAGCAGAGGACGTTAAAAGAAAAATTGTTTACAATTCTATAAATTTAAATATACATTTGGAATATGATAAAAAAGGCGATATTAAAAATAGTCCAACAAATTTTGAAAATATTATACGTAACGATGAACATTTTAAAGGTTTACGTCATAACCTATTAAGCCATTCGCCTGAAAAAGAAATAGACGGCATTATAAAACAATGGGATGATTATGATGATAAAGATGCAATGAGTTACATTTATAAACAGTATGGAATACATAATCCTGCTATGTGCTTAAATGCAATTGCTCTTATTTCCAAAGAAAAGGAATATCACCCAATTAAAGATAAAATTAATGCTATAAAATGGGATGGTATAAGCCGAATCCAAAACTTTTTGATTGACATATTGAATTGCGAAGATAAACCATATACACGTGAAGTAAGCCGCTTAATATTTGCTGGCGGTATTCATAGAATATATAATCCCGGCTGTAAATTTGATAACGTTCCTGTGCTTATAGGCAAACAGGGAACAGGTAAGAGCACTATTATTAGTTGGCTTGCACTTGAAGAAAAGTTTTATGCAGATATTTACACCATCGACGGCAAAGAAGGTTTTGAAAATTTGAGCGGCAAATGGATGTGTGAATTAAGTGAACTTGTTGCATTAAAAAGAAATCAAAACAATGAGGCAATTAAGTCGTTCTTATCAAGACAAACCGACCATTTTAGGCGTGCTTATATGGCCCATACAAACGATTATCCACGCCAATGTATTTTTATTGGTACAACAAATAACGAACAATTTTTGACAGACAAAACAGGTAATAGACGCTTTTTTCCAATAAAAGTAAATAGCGATGGCTACGAGCTTAATCGTGCCGCTAAAACGATAAAAGAATATATTTTACAATGTTGGGCCGAAGCAAAAGTATTATTTGATAATGGCGAATTACATCCTTACCCTAACCCTGATTTGACTAAGGAAATATGCAGTGAACAAAGTGCCGCTTTAGAAGATGATTATCGTGTAGGAATTATAAGGGATTATGTATCTGATAAAAACGAGGTTTGTATCCTTCAAATATGGCGTGATGCACTAAAAGAAATAAATAATAAACCATCAAGAAAAGATAGCAACGAAATCACCGAAATTTTAAACGGTTTAGACGATTGGGAACGACAAACTAAAGTGAAACGATTTTATGATTACGGTGTACAAAATTGGTGGAAACGAAAAACTGAAGAAAATACTAATGATTTTGATGATTTAGACTTTTAAAATTTGCTAATTACAGGCTAATTACAGGCTAATTACAGTTGAAAGCCGCATAAATACTATGTTTTTACTGATTTGTAATTAATGTAATTAATATTTCTATTAAATACATGAGTAATAATCACGTTATATGTGTTTAATTAAAAATAAATATATATATTATAAAAACGCTAATTACAAATTACATAATTACAAATTGCCCGAAAGCCGCATAAATACTGACTTTTTTGTGTAATTAGTATGTAATTAGCATCTAAAAAGCGTGATTATTAATTACAAAACAAACGATAAAGAGGTAAAAATGGAACGAAAACAATATTTAATGTGCTGTCGCGAAATATCTAACCTTTCAAAAAATACAATGGACATTGTACAAAAACCGCCAAAACATTTATTAGTTAACTATGATGGCACTTTGTATTATCCGCTTTATTATGTAATGAAATTCGATAAAGGCGCCCACAAGGATATTGCTGTTTTGCACAGCTTAAAGACAAATAGCATTTTATATGTGCCGCTTGAAAAGGTAGGTGAGTATAGTGGCGAACGAAAATAAGAGAAATTGTCAAAGTATAGACATAAGTTTACTTAATCCGCTATTGCGCGGTCTTAAGGTTGCCGGTATTGGCGAAATAGAAACTAATGCCGAGTGTAGCGGCATTGATATTTGGCTCGATAATAAAAGCGGTGACCGTATCCATCTTTTTATTGAGCCTGCAATAGATCTAAAAGACAATAAGAAATTGACTGTTTCAATTGGTCGACCTTAATATATTTTAAAAGGTGATAGACTATTAACTATGATTCTCAAGAAATTAAATGTCCTTTTTATAAGGGCGAGACAAGAAACACTATAATATGCGATGGTGTATTCTCTGACAGCTGTAAACACTCATTTGCCAACGCAATAAATAAAGCTGAATATAAAAAACAATATTGTAATTCTTTTAACTACCGAAATTGTTTGTGGGTAGCTTTAGTTACAAATAAAACGGGTTGAAATGAGAGAGAATTATACGAAAGCGGTTGTATAGCGGTTAATAAAAAGCAAATGAACAACGAGTGAACAACGAGAATTTTAAAAAACGCCATTTAATTAAAGCCGTGAAAAACCTTGTTTTTTATATATAATACTGAAAGCAAGGTTGGATAACAAACTCGATATTATATTTAAGTAATAAATACTACTAAAAAAACACGCAGCATTACAAATAGAATTGCTTTAATTTTCAACAATAGAAATACATAGCATAATATCTGCCGCTATACAGCATTTTCGTAACAAGGGGAGCGACAGTTGTTCGGGATGATTGACAAACTTTTGTATTGTGCTTTTGCCTACATTGGCCTTTTTTGCAAGTTCATCATACGGAATTTTGCGATATACTTTTTCACGAATGATATCGCGTAATATTCGGTCTTGTTTACGAAATTCTTTTTCATATTCTGCTTTGCGCTTATCATCAAAAGTTAAATAGATTTTTGGCATAATATCAACCTCTACATTCTATTATAAGCAGCAATAATATTTTAAAACATATTATAGCGGCATAGCGGTTTTAAATTTTGCTTGTATGCAGTTTTGTTATATTAGGCATAAACAATCCTGCTAAAATGGAAAAGTCCCCCACGACAGTTTTTAGGCTGTTGTAGGGGATGTTTTATTTAGTTATTAAATTGTAATACCAATAATCGCATTGTCATACATAAAGGATTTAAGATTAGCGGCATTGCCTGTATTGTAGTAGTCGACCAATAATTCATTAAACTGCTGCATATTCTCTTCTTTAATGGTGAGCATACCTGCGCCGGCGCTTATAAGTATTTTATTTGCCGCTACAAGACTTGTTCGCTTGTTACCGTCCCAAAACAGTTGAGAGCGTGCACCCCAAGCGAATATATTAAGTGCTTTTTCGGTTGCGGTTGTATCAGAACTCAAAATTTTGTCAAGTTCGGCGACAACCTTTTCGGCATTGGGAACAGGTGGGATGTAATCAGTTCCCGATATTCCTACCGAGCCTGTGCGCAGTTTGCCCCATTCCAACGCTTCATTACGTGCTATAAACTCGTTTAATTTACAAAGGTAATCAAGGTTAAGCGGCTCTGATATGGTTTGTAATAGATAATTCCAACTGTCACGCATGTTTAAAATGGCCTGTATATCGTCAAGACGGACGTTTGGAACATTAACACCTTCTAATATTGTCTTTGTTTGCGGAAAGGTTACAGCGCGGTTTTCCATCTTCATACCGCAATATACATTTTCATCCCATTTCTTTTTTGCAAGAAATAGATTTTGTTCGGGGGTTAGGTGGTATTTATTTGGATAGTTCATTATTTATCACCAACTTAATTATCAAAATAATCGCATTTCACACAACGTTGACCATTATACAGTTCAAAGCCACTATAATGCTTACAGCTTGAACATTGATTTTGAATTATAATATTATCGCGTTCGGGACAAGTGTCCTTATCAATTACACGTAATTTTTCTATTGCTTGTATATTTTTGTTATCCATTTTAATTTCTCCTTATTTAGTAGTATGATTATGAATTATCTTCATTAACAAACTCAATAATATCGCCCGGTTGACAATTCAAAAGGGAGCATATTCGGTTTAGATTTTCGTAAGATATCAATTCACCATCACGAAACTTTTGTAATGTTGATTCAGATAATATTTTATCTTTGCGCAATTTGTATGTTGAATATCCTGCATCCTTTAATGCCGCTATAACATCAAGTTTATATTTTATAGCCATAATGTACCTACTTTCTAATAATTTCAGGGAGCGGTTTTTGCCGCACTTCTTTCCCACCATATACAGTATAACACAATAATACACGAAAGTCAAGTGTACACTTTGTACAAATAATACACCGCGATTTCGTGTATAATAACCATTGACATACACCAAATAATCGTGTATAATATACTCGTAAGGTCAAGAGAGCCGAAGTGCTACCGACCAATAAATTATAAGGAGTAATCACAATGAGCAAAACAGAAATGACAAGTAAGGTTAGAGAATTAAAGGAACTAAAGGCAATGCCTGATTTAGCGGCACAGTTTACCATGCAGACCGAGAGCCGCCGCTTTACCGTGGCATAATGAAAGGGGGTAACTAAATGAAAAAGACAATGGAAATACCCATAGAAACAGCCGCAGCGCTTGTTTTGGCGTGTACCGCAATAGATGATATATTGCTTGCGGAAACGTTAACGGATGATATTGCAAGCGAATTAAAGCATTTGCAACCATATTTAAATAACTTTATGGAATTAGCATAAAGAAAGCCCCATACAGCAGCACCGTGCAAAGTCGCTGTATGAAGCCACCACACCGCACAAAGCGGATAGTTAAATTATAGCTTATTCGTTCGCGGTAGTCAAGATTAGAAAGGATAGATTATAAATGTACCCAATAAGTGAAGATACCATAGAAGAATTTTGCGATCATCGTCCTAATTTATCAGAGAAAAGTTTAAAAACAATACAAAAAATTGTTGAAATGGTTAACGAGGCATATTATGACGGCTTTTTTAAAGGGTTTAATGCCGCTAAAGAAAGTGAGGCATAAAAGTGATGAATATTGACAAACTAAACATATCACCTAAAGAAGCTGTAATGCTTGGTGATTTTTGCACTGTAAATGATACTGTAATTTGTAATAGCATATTTGAGGAATTTTATGACAAACATCCTAAGATGCAAAAGCCACAAATTATAAATGAAAACATTTATGGTTTAGCGTGGTTCCTTGCTACTGTGTGGAATGCCGGTAGAGTGCAGGGAATACGTGAAGAACGCAAAAAACGAAAAACCGCTTAATGAAATGGTGTTGGCGCACCAAAGCGGAGTGTCGGACGGGCCGACTGCAAATGTATTTGAACACGCACTTGCAGTAAATGATTGAGACATGCACAAAATTGCTTCACTATAGTTTAAATAGTGGGGCATTTTTTATACCGGGATATTTTCTATACCCAACTTTTTGGCAATCATTAATATTGTTTCAAATCGTACACTTAGCGGATGGTTTATATTTCTACTTAACTGTGGCGGATCCATTTTACAGAGTGCCGCTAAATGTTTCATAGTCCATCCCTTATTAATCAAAGCGTGTTTAAAAAGTTTAACAATCTTTTCTTCAGTTTGAGAATATACACCAATTTTATTTACTTTTGGCAAGTTAACAACCCATTTCATTTGTGTTTAATTATTAATTATAATATACCCTAAATGCGTGATTTTTTAAGCGATAAACCCCAAATAAACCCCGAATTGTTGTTATGTAAACCAAGATGATAAAAAGAGAAACCGCATAGAAAGCACGAAAAATGCCTTAACTACGCGGTTTTTCAATTGGTGCCGCTGACCGGACTTGAACCGGTACGGTATCGCTACCGAGGGATTTTAAGTCCCTTGTGTCTGCCTATTCCACCACAGCGGCGTCTAAAATATAATATATCAAACAGTTTGTTTTGTCAAGGATTTTTATTCAAAAAAATTTAATTGGCGGGGTTTAACCCCGCCATAACTATTTTAACTCACCAATACAGTAGTCATCTTTAACATTTTTAATTAAAATATCAAAAACTTGCCCTGTAAGCGTCTTTTTAGTATCAACAATAACTCTTGTATAGTTTGGTGTGTATCCCTCTGCAAAGCCGTTATTTTGTGTTTCAAATAAAACAGGGTAGACGTTACCAATTTGGCCTTTTAAAAATTCAATTTCGGTTTGCTTTGTAATTTCGGCCATTTGGTGCGAACGTAATTGCTTTTCGGTGTTGCTAACTTGATTTTTAAGTCCTGCAGCAACAGTACCATTGCGGCGAGAATATGCAAATATATGTGCTCGTGCAAAACCTATTTTTTTAGCAAAAGCAAGACTTTGCTCAAATTCTTCTTCCGTTTCACCTGCAAAACCTACCATAATATCGGTGGTAATTGAGGCATCGGTAAATGTATTTCGTATTCTGTTTACTAAATCTTCATAAAACGCGCTATCATAGTGTCTGTTCATACGCTTGAGCGTTGCATCGCAACCCGATTGCAACGATAAATGAAATTGTGGGCAAAACTTTGGTTGTGACTTAAATCTCGCAAGCATATCATCGGTAATGTGGTCCGGTTCAAGAGAACCTAATCTTACTCGTTTTATACCGTCAACTTGACACACGGCATCAACGGCATCACAAAGGTCAAAGTTTTCATCCTTTCCATAAGAGGTAAGGTTAATTCCGACCAAAACAATTTCACAAAAACCGTTGTTTGCAAGACGCTCGGCTTCTTGCTTTATATCATTAACCGAACGTGAACGAACTCTGCCACGTGCAAAGGGGATAATGCAATATGTGCAAAAACGGTCACAACCGTCCTGTATTTTCATAAATGTGCGTGTGCGCTCGTTAAAATTGCTAAGTCCAATGGTGTTATATTTATCGCCGTTTTTATGGTCAATTATTTCAAATATACGCTCATTTTTGTATTCGTTTATTGCATTTATAACCTTTTTAACATCGCGGTTACCAATTATAATATCAGCTTCGGTAAGATTGTTTGCTTCGTCGGGAAAGGCCTGCACCATACAACCTGTAAGTGCAATTATAGCGCCAGGGTTTTCGCGGCGACAACGCCTGACAAGCTGACGTGTTTTTCGGTCGCTTTCGGCAGTAACCGTGCAAGAGTTTATAATAACAGCATCTATAGGTAGGCTTTTATCGTTTGTGTGACCTAAATTTAACAATGCTTCACGCATAGCTTCGGTTTCGTATTGATTAACCTTACATCCGAGTGTATGAAAAATTATGTTCATAAATTTACCTCTTTAAAATTGTCTAAAAACATTTTAATAAAAATAAAATTGCTTGTCAACAGTTATTGAAATTTCAAGTGTGGTATGATATAATTCTCCTGATGAATATAGGGGGGTATATCTATGCCGTTTAAGAAGGATTTTGTTTGGGGCGCTGCAACTGCTGCATATCAAATTGAGGGCGCCTGGAACGAGGATGGTAAGGGCGAAAACGTATGGGATGTTTTTTGCCATGAGTATACACACGTTGAACAAGGACACACAGGTGACAATGCCTGCGACCACTATCATCGTTATAAAGAAGACGTAAAACTTATGAAAGAATTAGGGATTAAGGCCTATCGTTTTTCAATTAGTTGGTCACGTCTTATACCAAACGGTATTGGCGCACTTAACCCAAAGGGTGTAGAGTTTTATAACAACCTTATTGATGAATTGCTTACAAACGGTATTGAGCCGTATGTTACACTTTTTCATTGGGACTATCCGTATGCGTTACATAAAAAAGGTGGCTGGCTAAATGATGAGAGTGTCGATTGGTTTGCTTATTATGCAAAGAAAGTGTCCGAACTTTATTCCGACCGCGTAAAGAATTTTATTACCTTTAACGAGCCGCAATGTTTTATTGGAGCAGGATATATGTCAGGCGCGCATGCACCGGGCTATCAAGTGCTTTATAAAGATATATTCCAAATGTGCCATAATGTTCTTAAAGCGCACGGCGCTGCAGTAATCGCTTTGCGTGAGAATGCAAAACAGCCTATAAAGGTTGGCTATGCACCTACGGGCACTACATGTTATCCCGCAAGTGAAAGCGAGGCAGATATCGAAGCTGCACGCAAAAAGATGTTTGAATGCCCACCGCTTAACCGCGGTCTTATGTGGAACATTTCTTGGTGGAGTGACCCGGTAATATTAGGTAAATACCCCGAAGACGGACTTCGTATGTATAAAGATTATCTTCCCGAAATTACGGATGAAGATATGCGCCTTATAAGTCAACCTCTTGATTTTTATGGCAACAACATTTATAACGGTCAGGAAATTCGTGCCGACCAAAATGGTAATCCGGAAAGGGTTGCTCATAAGGTGGGCTTAGGTAAAACAGCTATTCAGTGGCCTATTACTCCCGCGGCACTTCGTTGGGGACCAAGATTTTATTATGAAAGATATAAATTGCCGTTCTTTATTACCGAAAACGGTATGTCTGCGCACGATGTTGTGTCACTTGACGGTAAAGTGCACGACCCTAACCGCATTGATTTTTTAAATCGTCATTTATTAGAGCTTGAAAAGGCGATTGATGATGGAGTAGACATTAGGGGATATTTCCAGTGGTCACTTATGGATAATTTTGAATGGGCAAAGGGATACAACGACCGTTTTGGTCTTGTTTATGTTGATTACGAAACCCAGAAAAGAATACCAAAGGATTCATATTATTGGTATAAAAATTGGATTAAAGAACACACAAAATAATTAAAGATTTAGGGGACTTATTAATGGCTTTAGAAAAGAGAGAAAACATAAGAAATGTTGCAATAATCGCACACGTTGATCACGGCAAAACAACACTTGTTGACCAGTTACTTCGTCAAAGCGGTACATTTCGCGATAACGAGTCGGTTGACGAGCGAGTAATGGACTCAAACGACCTTGAGCGCGAGCGTGGTATTACAATACTTTCGAAAAATACCAGCGTTATGTATAACGGTATAAAAATTAATATTATCGATACCCCAGGACACGCAGATTTCGGCGGTGAGGTAGAGCGTATTTTACAGATGGTTGATGGCGTGCTTTTGCTTGTTGACGCATTTGAAGGCTGTATGCCACAAACACGTTTTGTTCTAAAAAAAGCATTAGCACTCGGTAAAAAAGCGGTTGTTGTTATAAATAAAATCGATAGACCAATGGCGCGACCGATTGAGGTTGTTGATGAGGTTTTGGATTTGTTTATCGAGCTTGGCGCCGATGAAGATCAAATTGAATTTCCGGTTGTTTTCGCATCGGGTCGTGACGGATACGCCACCTATGCACCCGATGTTGCCGGCACCGATATGAAACCGCTGTTTGAAGAAATTGTTAAAGAAATTGATGCACCCACAGGTGATGCTGAAGGTCCGTTACAAATACTATTTACCAATATAGAATATGATGATTATATTGGTAGAATTGGTGTTGGTCGCGTACTTCGCGGAACAGTAAAAGTCGGACAAACTGTTGCTCTTTGTCATAAAGATGGCACAAATTCTCGTGTTAAGATTGCAAAGCTTTTTATGTATCAAGGTCTTAAACGTACCGAGGTTGAAACTGCTACTGTTGGTGATATAATTCAAGTTGCAGGCATAAGCGAGCTTGAAATAGGCGAAAGCGCTTGTGACACCGAACATATCGAACCATTACCATTTGTTAAAATAGACGAACCAACTCTTGCCATGAATTTTATGGTTAATAATTCTCCGTTTGCGGGTAAAGATGGTAAATATGTAACATCTCGTAATCTGCGCGAACGTCTTTTTAAAGAAGTTCTTACCAATGTAAGCTTGCGTGTTGAGGAAACAGATAGCGCTGATACTTTTAAGGTGTCGGGCCGTGGTGAACTGCATCTTTCAATTCTTATTGAAACAATGCGTCGTCAAGGCTATGAATTTCAAGTTTCACCGCCTAACGTAATTTATAAACACGATGAAAACGATAAATTATTAGAACCAATTGAGCTACTTATGATTGAAGTGCCGGAACAGTATGTTGGCGCCGTTATGGAGCGTCTTGGTACACGTCATGCCGAGCTGCAAAATATGGGTGCACGTGAGGGCGGAATGACTCATTTAGAATTTTTGATCCCCGCACGTGGACTTTTAGGTTACCGCTCACAGTTTATGACCGATACAAACGGTAACGGTATTATGAATCATATTTTTAACGGATATGAGGAGTATAAGGGTGATATTGATCAAAGAACTACCGGCTCAATTATAGTTCACGAAACGGGCGAGAGCACCGCATACGGTCTTTTCAACACTCAAAGCCGTGGCAGATTGTTCATTGGTGCGGGTGTGCCTGTTTATGAAGGTATGATAATCGGAGAAAGTCCAAAGAGCGAAGATATTGTTTGTAATGTATGTAAGGCAAAGCATCTTACAAATACTCGTGCTTCGGGTTCTGATGATGCGTTAAAGCTAACACCCCCATCAATTATGAGTCTCGAACAATCACTTGATTTTATCAAGGATGATGAATTAGTTGAGGTTACTCCAAACAATATCCGCATTCGCAAAAAAATTCTTAACAAAGAATTACGTATGAAATTCGAGGCGAAAAACCGCTGATGCATTACGTAATACTTGATATGGAATGGGACAGCGCCTATCACAAATGCTATAAAAGATTTGTTAATCAGATACTACAAATTGGCGCTGTAAAATTGGATGAAAATTTTAATGTAGTTGATATTTTTGACGTTACGATTAAATCTTCCATTTGTAAAAGGGTTTCAAAGCGATTTGTTGAGCTTACGGGAATTACAAAAGAAATGATGCTTGAAGGCATTACATTAACAGATGCCGTCAAGCAATATAACGAATGGTTAGGTGAAGACACTGTTACAATCACTTGGAGCAATTCTGACCTATATACAATAGCTGAAAACGAAAAATATCTTCTTAAAAACTTAAAATTCAAAATAGATAAATATCTTGATCTACAAAAGTTTATTCAGGGTGAATTGCGACTCCTTGGTCACGAAATAAAATCACAAATTTCACTTTCACACGCAGCAGAGCTTTTGGGGATAACTATCGAAGGTTACGATTTACATACTGCTAAAGATGATAGTCTACTATGTGCGGCACTGCTTAAAAAGCATTATAACGGACCTGTGTTTGAGGGACTTATCAACGACACAACAGACCCCGAATTTTATAAACAGCTTTACTTTAAGCCATATTATTTAAGCCGCATTAATGATGAGCTTATTGATAAAAACACGCAAATTTTTTATTGTGAAAAGTGCGAAAGCAAGATGCGACGACTTACAAAATGGCGTTATCACAATAATTGGTTTAATGCAAATTTTATTTGTGATGATTGCGGTAAAAAGTATGTGTGTCGTGTAAGTTACAAAAAGACCTATGATAATTTGATTATAAAACGCCGAATTTTAGAGCCTAAGGTAAAAGAAAATAAGGAGAAAAAAGATGCTGTGCAACCTATGCCCACGACAGTGTAACGCGCTACGCACCGAAAATGAAAATATCGGTGGAGTTTGTGGTATGCCAAATACTGCGGTTGTTGCACGCGCGGCTCTTCATTTTTGGGAAGAGCCGTGTATAAGTGGAACAAATGGATCCGGAACGGTTTTCTTTAGCGGTTGCTCACTTCATTGCGTATTTTGTCAAAATAGTGATATTAGTACCAAAAATATCGGCAAAACCGTCACTGTATCTCAGCTGGTAGATATTTTTAAAAATCTTGAACATCAAGGTGCGAACAATATTAATCTTGTTACTCCTACGCATTTTACCGACCAAATTATTTCCGCGCTTGATATTTATAAACCAAGTATTCCCATTGTTTATAATTCAAGCGGATACGAAACGGTTGGTGCATTAAAAAGATTAGAGGATTATGTTGATATATTTTTAATGGATTTTAAATATATTGATAATAACAAGGCTAAAGCCTATTCAAATGCGACTGATTATCCTGAAGTTTGCCAAAAAGCGTTACTCGAAGCGTATCGACAACAACCCATATGTGTTTTTAAAGAGGGTATTATGCAAAAGGGATTAATTGTTAGGCATCTTTTAATGCCACAAGCTACTCGTGATGCTTTGGTGATTTTTGATTGGGTAAGGCACAATACACCAAATGCATATTTCAGTATAATGAGCCAATATTTACCGTTGGGAAAGGCAGCGGATATGCCGATAATAAACCGCAAGGTTACAACGCGAGAATATAATAAAGTAATTGACTACATTTCTGACAGTAATTTTAATAACTGCTATGTTCAGGAAAGAAGTAGTGCGGACAAATATTTTATACCCTCATTTGATTTTACCGGTATTGATTGAATAAAACCGACCGTTTTGTCGGTTTTATTTTTTATTATAAAATTATTGTAATTTTTTATTGACGAAATTATTTATTGTGTGTTAAAATATATTGAATAATTAGGCATAGTGTGCCGTAATAAAATGTTTTATTCGTGTAGGAGGAGTTATGGAAAAATTAAAAGGTTTCTTTAACAAAATTGGCGGGCTATTTAAAAAGGCTTGGAACTTCATAAAAGCTAAAAAGGTTCTTTTCATAATCATTGCCGCCGTTTTAATTGTTGCCATTGTTGGTACAAGTTTGTTTTTTGCGTTGGGCAAAAATGGTACAGGTGACAATGAGTTTGATAGACCGCAAGGCAACACGCTATATACCGTTAACGTAAAAACAGTGGGCGGTATGGCAATGTCTGATATAGACATTTACATATATGAAGATGATAGTTTAAGCAATATGCTCGATTACACCAAGACAAATAAGGAAGGCGTTGCTACCTTTAATCTTGATGAAAGCGCAGATTATGCCATTGTTTTAACACCGGTTCCTAAGGGTTATGCCGTAGAAAAAAGCTATAAGTTTGATGGTGTTACTAAGAATATAACACTTAAATCTTCGCTTGTTACCGACGCTGATATTTCAACAGCATCACTCGGTCTTGGTGATGTTATGTATGACTTCACTGTTATGAAGCCCGACGGTACCGAGATTAAGTTATCTGAAGTTTTAAAGAGCAAAAAATTAGTTGTGCTTAATTTTTGGTACACAACATGCACATGGTGTCTTGAAGAGTTTCCACTGATGGAGGAACTTTACAAGGACTATGGCGACGAGGTTGAG
This sequence comes from Acutalibacteraceae bacterium, assembly GCA_045539695.1. Taxonomy (GTDB): domain Bacteria; phylum Bacillota; class Clostridia; order Oscillospirales; family Acutalibacteraceae; genus UBA737. Next base: position 28,697 of record JAZQFX010000026.1, on the reverse strand, counting down.
ATAATCGCTCTTAATCCTATGGAAGATAATAATGCGGTTGACGGTTTCCAAAAACAATATGGCTATACATTTAATATGGCTGCATGCCCTGCATCGTGGGCAAACACATTTAGTGTAACAGGTTATCCGACTTCGGTATTTGTTGACCAATATGGTGTAATATGCCTTGTAGAAGCAGGCGCTATCACAAGCAAGCGTCCTTGGGTTTGCGCATTTGACCACTTTACTGCTGATCCATATAAGCAAAAGCTTTGTGAGAATGGCATTGGCGATTTGGTAACACAGATTAAGCCTACCTATGAAATGCCTTCTTCAGACGATATTGCTTCAACAATTAATTCGGGCGCCATTAATGTGAAATATAGACCTGAAACCGAAGACGAAAATGCTGAATTTTTCTGGCCGTTCATAATTGGTGAAAAATCGGGTCGTTCTTGTGTTTACGCTTCAAATATTGGTATAGACAGCTCTTATGCAATTCTCTATGCTGATGTTGAACTGAAAGCCGGTCAGGCGGTTGGATTTGATTATCTTGTTTCATCAGAGCTCGGCTGCGACGTGATGTATGTAATTGTTAATGACGAAGATATTTTCCAAATTTCAGGTGTATCAAGTCCTGAGGAATGGAAATCCTGCTATCCGTGTGTTGCGGATAAAGACGGCACCTATGAGGTTGCGCTTTGCTTCTTAAAGGATGAAGATGGCGCCGAAGGTGATGATACAGTTTATATTGATAATATGCGTGTGGTTGACCAATCACAAATTGATACAGCTACATATCTGCCACGTTATGCAGCAACCGTTGACGATGACGGTGAATTTAGCTATGTTAATGTTGTGTTCAATAAAAATGATGGTTATTACCATGTTGGCAGTGAAAATGGACCTTTACTTTTAGCCGACCTTATGGGCTTTACTCCTTTTAATGAAGAGCAGTCGGTTCAAGAAATTGTTTCAGAAGGTGATGCCGACGAAGACGGTGTAAGCCTTTACGACAAGGTTGAGGAAGACGGTTTAGGTATGGTTCAATACTTCTCCTATGCATCTAACTCAAGTATTCACGGCGTATGCACAGTAAATAAAGAGCTTGCTGAAATGCTTAAGCAGGTAGCTCGTGTTGCTGGATTTGATGATGATGACAACGAGTGGCTTAAAATGTGCAAATATTATCAGGCATACGGTAAGGGCGCTTCTCAACTTGCTGACCCAATAAAAGGCCTTTCAACCTTTAGCGCACTTAAAACAACTGTTGGTAAAAATGTTCCAAGCAATAATTTCTATTATGATCGTGCTATAATTCCAAGAGGTATGTTCTCTGAATTTATACCAACACAGTCGGGTGTTTACCGCTTCACATCAAAGAGTGATTATCAAGACGGTATCGATGCTTGGATTTTCAATGAAGACGGCGAAATTATATATACATACGAGCATGATGAAAGAATGTATACCGATTCTAATAACTGCTCAATGGTTTACTATATGGAAGCGGGAACTCCGTATTATATCAATATGGCTTTCTGGGATGTATACGCTACAGGAACCATCAACTATGATGTTGAGTTTATAGGTGCTTCACACAAACTATTCCGTCTTGCCGCACCAGGCTACTTTACCTATGATACCGATGCTACCGGCAGCGCTATGTATGATATTATTACAGGTGGCATTAAGCCAAAGCTCAAAGACGGCAAGTATTATGATTCTGATGACGGCAGTCTTATTTATGCCGATTTCACCGGTCTTACAACTGTGTTTAGTCAGTCAATTTTAGAAATGATTGAAATGGGCGGCTTTGATTTTAGCAAATCAGAAACCGACGGTGAAATTTTAGCTTATCTTAAACAAAACGGCAACGATGTTGAAAAAACAAAGGAATATCTTAAAAAGCTTTGGGGCGAGGATTATGACGTCAATGCTGATATTTATCAGTTAGACGATATATTTGCCGGTCGTTATCACGGTGACGGCGAAGACCTTACCGAAGATATTCGTAAATATATCAGCAAAATCGATAAGTCAGGTACCGAGCTTGACGGTTGCGTTGTTGTTGATAAAGAGCTTGCTGAGATTTTACAGCAACTTATGGATAAGTATACCTTTGAAGAGGTAGATAACTCGTGGCTCAAGATTTGCTACTACTACGATTATCTCGGCGCAAACGATTAAATTATTAAGAGAGAATGATTATGATGAAAAATTTTAAAAGATTATTTTCAGTTCTTTTAATTGCTGCTCTTACATTTTCACTTTTCACCCTTACTGCATGCGGCAAGGGTGAAAAGGACTATATCGTAAATGTTAAGGATGCATTAGGTAATCCTTATACATCGGGTATAGTTGTTAAATTTACGCAGGGTGGCAAACAAATTGCGATGCAGTCGTGCAACGAGCAGGGCGCTGCTGTTAAATCGCTTGTAAACGGCAAATATAATGTTGTTTTAAGCTTTGCTGATACCGATACTGAGTATTATTATGATACCGATATCAAGCTTACTCCACGTAAAAACGAGGTTGATGTTGTTGTGGCTTATAAACCTTCGGGTGAGCCCGAAAAGTTATATGTAGGCTCTGATGAATTAGATGCATACTCATTAAAACAAGGTTGCACCTATGTTGATTTAAAAGATGGAAGAAATTATTTCCTTTTTACACCAAATAAAGAGGGCAATTATGAGTTTTCAATTGCTGAAGGAAAAAATGTAACCATTGGCTATTACGGCGCACCACACTTTATTCAAGAAAATTCAGCTGCCGAGGTTAAAGATAATAAGTTTTCAATTAATGTGAAATCGAGTATGATTGGCACAAACGGTACGGGTACATCCATCTTTGTAATTGGTGTTGACGCTGATAAAAAGGCAAAAAACTGTGTCATCGGCATTAACAGATTAGGTGATGCTGTTAAAACCATTGAGGATGAGCCTTGGATAGTTTATCAAAAGACTGTTGAATTGCAGGACTATAAGTTGCCTTCAAACTTAACCGTTAAGGAATTTGACTTGACTGCCAAGACCGATACATACAAGCTTGTTTTAAATGAAAACGACGGTTATTATCATTTGAACAACGCAAACGGACCAATTGTTCTTGTGCGTTTGGCTGAGGATTGTGAATATATTGCTTGCTTTAAAACAATGCTTGATCGTTCAGGAGTTAATAAATATTTCTTTGATGAGGATGAAAAATTCATTAAAAAAGAAAGTTATTCAGAGTGCTTGCTTGAATATATTGAGTATGTTGATGAAGACCACGGTGTTTATCCTCTCACTGAAGATCTTAAATATATTATTCAGCAACGCGGTGAATATGTTGGCTGGTGGGATATTGAAAACAACGGCTATATGTTTAAGGATGAATCGGGTAACAATTTAACCGACATTAACGCCGAAATAGCTTGGTTGTTTATGTGCTGTTATGCGGAATAATTGTATGAAAAATTTTGTTTTAAATAAGTTTGTTACAGCTTTTTTGTGCCTCTGCTTAATCTGCTTTGTAGGGTGTGCTGATGGCGGTAGTGGGCTCGTAGCTAACGCTGACCTTGCTACAAGTAGTTATAATTTAGGCGATTATATGGGTGATTATACCGTTACTGATGTTAATGGCAATACTCACACTTTTTCTGATATTTTAAAAGAAAAAAAGGCGATTGTTCTTAATTTTTGGTTTATTAACTGCGGTCCTTGTCAGATGGAGTTCCCTTATTTGCAAAAAGCAGCTGATGCGTATGGCGATGATGTAACAGTTATTGCAATAAATCCTACCACAGATAAAGAAAACAACATTAAAAAATATGCTACGCAAAACGAATTGTCGATTCCCTTGGTAAAAGGCGAGCAATCCTGGGTAACAGCTTTTGGCTTGAAAGGATTTCCTACAACTGTGGTTATCGACCGCTATGGTTCTGTTGCGTTTATGCATATGGGTAGTGTGACCCAAGACGGTGTTTTTGAAAAAATATTTGAATTTTTCACCGCGGACGATTATAAGCAAACAATAATAAATAACATTGACGATATTGATTAAACGAAAGGTGATACCTATGAAAAAATTTTTAGCCTTGGTTTTGGCGCTTGGTATGATTTTATCACTTTGCGCTTGTGGCGGCGATAAAAACGGCCCAACCAATAATGAACCTGTTAATAATGCTACTAACAATACACAAACATCTTCTAAAGAAGACACAACACCCAAGTTTGAAGTTACAGTTGTTGACCAAAACGGTGATGCTGTATCAAATGTTTGGGTACAGCTCTGTAAAGACAGCTGTTTACCTAAACAGGCCGATGAAAACGGTGTAGCTACATTTGATACCGAAATTACTGATGGATATAAATTATCGCTTATGTCTTGCCCTGAGGGCTATGAATGTGAGTATGTTGCTGATAATTATATCTATCTTGAAAGCGGCATAACCGAATATGAATTCGTAATTACTAAAAAGTAGGCGCTTACAATGAATTTTAAAAAGCTTTTTACAACAATACTTTCTTTAGCTTTGGTTTTTTGTTTGTGTGCCTGTGGTGACAATGCCGCAAAAGACACTGAGTCCGAAATTAAGGAAGATAAAGCTAAAGTTCCTAAATTTAGCGTTACGGTTACCGATGACGAAGGTAAAGCAGTAGAGGGAGTAATTCTTCAATTGCACAAAAAAAGCGTAATTACAGCGCGTACAAATAGAAAAGGTGTTGCAACCTTTAATGTTTTTATAACCGATGGTTATAGACTTTCAATATTGCAATGTCCGGATGGATATATATATAATAGTGAAGAAACTATAAATGTTGCGCCGGGCATTTTGAATTTATCTATTCAGATTACTAAAAAATAGGTGGACAATATGAAAATAAAAATTATTTCTTTATCAATTACTCTAATGATAATACTTACTACCTTTGCCGGTTGCCGCAAGATAAACAGTGATATGTCTTCCGGTAGTACATCGGATATTACAAGCACAGTTTATGATATTGTTGATGTTATTGAAAACGAAAACAGTGAAATTGAATCAACTGATGATACAACATCTGACGAAACGCAAAGCGCCGCATCTGATAACAACAGCACTGTTACAAGCGATGAAAACATCTTTACAGAAAATGTTGTAAGTGTTGGTGATGGTGATAATAAAGCGGATCCTGATGCACCATTAACTTTTATCGACTCTGAAACCACAGGTTCAACCGTTACAGATACTTCAAAAGGATATGACAAGATAACCTGTACAACATCTCCAGATTCAAAAACGGGAAATGTTGTTACAGTTTTGATTGCTGCAAACGGTTCGGTTACATATAAAATTGATAGAGTTGTTAATAAAATTTTAACCATCAACAGCTCCAGTGCATACGTTGTTTACAATGGAACAAAATATGAGGCAAAAAACGGCGTAGTATCATTTGTTGTTGCCGCAAGCGATAAGCTTTCGAGCGATCAAATTATATTTGAAATTGGAAACAACAGCTCAAAGCCCGAAAGTTTTACAGTTAACTTTGCAAGTCCTAAGGGATCGCGTGATAATCCAGAAGTGGTTGATTCCATTGACAATAATTTCACCACAAGTATAGCCGAAGGAAATCAGCAGGGTTATTATTATTCATATATCGCCACAAAAGCAGGAAAAATAAGATTTTATATTTTGAGTGATTCAAAGAGCGGTATGTTGACAATTGATAAAATAATTAATCCAAAGCTTGGTGTTGTTCAGCAATGTAATACTACTGAGGATGAGGATTATGTTAAGACTGATAAAACCGGAACATACGTCGAGTTTGATGTAAAGGATGGCGATAAATTCAGTATTTCAGTTAGTCCTAATGCTAGCTCCGGCAAATATCCAGCAATAACTGTTGAATGGAAAATTCTTTATAATTGATAAAAAACACTGAAAGGCGCTACTGCCTTTCAGTGTTTTTTTAAAATTTATTTTTCAATTTTTCAAGTGCTGCTGTTTCAATTCGTGATACATAACTTCGTGATATACCTAATTTTTTTGCAATCTCGCGTTGTGTTAGCTCTTTCTCACCATCAAGACCGTAACGCATTTTTATTATCTGCAATTCGCGTTCTTCAAGTGTTCCGTTTAAAATAATACGTAGTTTTTGAATTTTTAATTTTGTGTCAATTTCGTCTTCAATATTGTTTTCATCTGCAATTATGTCAATTAATGTGAGGGTATTGCCGTTTTTATCAGTATCAATCGGGTCACTTATGTAAACATCTTGAGCATATTTTTTGTTGTTTCTGAAATGCATCAATATTTCATTTTCAATACATCGCGCGGCGTAGGTAGCAAGTCGAATTTTTTTGTCACTTTTAAATGTGCTTACAGCCTTTATAAGTCCTATTGTACCTATAGAAATTAAATCGTCCTGGTCATCAGCAGTATAATATTTTTTAACAATATGAGCAACAAGTCTCAGATTGTGTTCTATCAATTTGTTTTTTGCTTCATTATCACCCAGCTCCTTTAGTGCCAACAATTCAGCTTCTTTTTTTGCGCTAAGTGGTGGTGGAAAAGAACCACTGCTTGTAACATGTAGCGCTAAATAAAATAGATTTGTAACAATTTGAGATAGTATTTCAAAAAACATATAAATCCCCCTTATAAAAACTATATGAATTAGTTGAGTTTTTTTATTAAAATTTATGTATTTTTTTTAAAGTTTTTACATTGACAAGATATTTATGTTGTGATAAAATACATAAGATAAAAAAGTGAATTTACACTTTGTGCTACTTTAATGTTTTGAAAGGATGGTTTTAAATGACAATGCGAACAAAAAATGTTTATAAACCTGAATTTTTAAACAGCTTTGCCCCCGCAGTTGACAAGGCGGTTTTGTCACCTTTTTTTGCCGACACAAAAAATAATTATTGTATTTTACCCGGTTTTTGCGATGTGCATGTGCATTTTCGTGAGCCGGGTTTTTCTTATAAAGAAACGATATTGTCTGGTTCAAAAGCGGCGGCACACGGTGGTTATACGGCGGTTTGCACAATGCCTAATCTAAATCCGGTGCCTGATAGTGTTGAGCATTTAAAAGAACAAATAAAAATTATCGAAAACGATGCTGTGATAAACGTTTATCCGTATGCTTCAATAACTATAGGTCAAAACGGTCTTGAACTTTCGGATATGGAGGGCATGTCAAACGATTGTATCGCATTTTCCGATGATGGACGTGGTGTTCAGTCACGTGAGCGTATGCGAGAGGCTATGCTAAAAGCAAAAGCTTTGGACAAAATGATTGTGGCACATTGTGAAGATAATTCATTACTACACGGCGGTTATATACATGACGGCGAATATGCAAAAGCACACGGACATAGGGGTATATGCTCCGAGAGCGAATGGGGACCGATAAAGCGCGATTTAGAGCTTGTAAGAGAGACGGGTTGCGCATATCACGTTTGCCATATTTCTTGTAAAGAAAGTGTTGAACTTATAAGACAAGCTAAGGCAGAGGGGTTAAACGTAACTTGTGAAACAGGTCCACATTACTTGATACTTGACGACAGCGATTTGCAAGAAGACGGTAAATTTAAAATGAATCCGCCGCTTCGTTCGCACGAAGACAGGCTTGCGCTTATTGAAGGAATAAAGGACGGCACAATTGATATGATTGCTACCGATCACGCACCACATAGCGCAGAGGAAAAGTCAAAAGGTCTTGAAAAAAGTGCATTTGGTATAGTGGGGATTGAAACTGCGTTTCAGCTGCTTTACACATACTTTGTTAAAACAAACGTTATTACGCTTGACAAACTAATTGATTTATTATGCTTTAATGCGCGTAAAAGATTTAATATACCGCTTAATAACGATTACACTATATGGCGGCTTGACGAAGAAATTATTGTAAACCCCAATGATTTTATTTCTAAAGGAAAGGCAATGCCTTTTGAAAATTATAAATTGTTTGGTAAATGTTATTTAACGGTTTGTAATGGAAAGATGGCATATAAAGATAATTCAATATACATTCAGGAGGAAGTAAATAATGGCTAAAAGAACAGACATTAAAAAGGTTTTAATTATAGGCTCAGGTCCTATTGTAATAGGTCAGGCGGCAGAGTTTGATTACGCCGGTACACAGGCGTGCCTTGCTCTTAAAGAAGAAGGCTATGAGGTAATTCTTTGCAATTCAAACCCAGCGACTATTATGACCGATACATCGATAGCTGATAAGGTTTATATGGAGCCACTTACTCTTGAATATATTGCAAAAATTTTGCGTTATGAAAGACCTGATGCTATTGTTCCGGGTATAGGCGGTCAAACAGGTCTTAACCTTGCTATGCAGCTTGAAGAAAAGGGAATTCTAAAGGAGTGTGGTGTTGAGCTTCTTGGCACCTCGCGTGACAGTATTGAACGCGCCGAAGACCGCGAACTCTTTAAAGAAATGTGTGAGTCAATAGGCGAGCCGGTTATTCCTTCTGAAATCACATATAGCATTGAAGAAGCAAAGCAAGCAGCCAATAGAATAGGTTACCCTGTAGTACTTCGTCCTGCATTTACTTTAGGCGGCACAGGCGGCGGTTTTGCATATGATGAAGAAGAACTTGTAGAAGTTGGTCTTAATGCATTTAAGCTTTCTCCTGTGCATCAGGTTCTTATCGAAAAGAGCGTTAAGGGTTATAAGGAAATTGAGTTTGAGGTAATGCGTGACTCTAATGACCACGCAATTACAATTTGCGGTATGGAAAACATTGACCCTGTTGGCGTTCATACAGGCGACTCTTTGGTTGTAGCGCCTATTATGACACTAAATGACCATGACCTTAAAATGCTTAACGACAGCGCCATTAAAATTATTCGTGAGTTAAAAATTGAGGGCGGATGTAACGTTCAGTTTGCTTTAGATCCAAATTCGAGCAACTACTATTTAATAGAAGTAAATCCACGTGTATCACGTTCTTCAGCGCTTGCGTCAAAGGCATCAGGATATCCGATTGCACGCGTTACGGCAAAAATTGCTGTGGGTATGGCCCTTGAAGAGATTAAAATTGCCAATACAACTGCGGCATTTGAGCCAAGGCTTGATTATGTTATTACCAAGCTTCCTCGTTTTCCGTTTGATAAATTTACTACCGCTTACAACGTGCTCGGTACTCAGATGAAGGCAACGGGCGAGGTAATGGGTATTGGTACTACTTTAGAAGAAAGCTTGCTTAAAGGTACACGTTCACTTGAGATAGGTGTAAATCATCTTTATCATAATAAATTTGATAATATGAGTGATGATGAACTTAAGGATTATATTAGTGAATTTAGAGATGATAATCTTTTTGCAATAGCAGAATTGCTTTATCGTGGAGCGACTGTAGAAGAAATTCACAATATTACAAAAATTACAGCCTTCTTCCTTGAAGCAATAAAGCGTATCATAGATATGGAAAGAAGCCTCAAGGAAAACCCACGTAATCTTGATATTTTACGTGCAGCTAAGAAAATGGGCTTTTCTGATAAATATGTTGCGAGAATGTGGGAATGCAGCGAAATCGATGTTTACAATTTCCGCAAAGAAAACAAGCTCACACCTGTTTTCCGTATGGTTGATACTTGCCATACAAATGCTTATATTCCATATTTCTACTCCTCATATCACGGTGAAAACACCTCTGTTTTAACCAACAAAAAGAAAATTGTTGTTCTTGGTGCAGGTCCTATTCGTATAGGTCAGGGTGTTGAATTCGACTATTCAACAGTACACGCAGTATCTACAATTAAAAAATCAGGCTACGAAGCAATTATTATTAACAATAACCCAGAAACCGTTTCAACCGATTATACAACCGCTGACAAGCTTTATTTTGAGCCGCTTACACCTGAAGACGTAATGAATATTATTGATTTTGAGCAACCTGAAGGTGTTGTAGCATCTTTGGGCGGTCAAACTGCAATAAACTTAGCACAGCCCCTTATGGACCGTGGTGTAAAGATTATCGGTACCGATTGTGAAGCTATTGAGCGTGCCGAAAATCGTGATAGTTTTGAAAAAATATTACAAGAACTAAATATACCACAACCAAAGGGTAGAGCAGTAACCAAAATTGAAGATGGTGTAGCTGCCGCTGCAGAAATTGGTTATCCGGTGCTCGTTCGTCCAAGCTTTGTACTTGGCGGACGTGCTATGCAGATAGTATCTAACGAAGAACAGCTTCGTCATTATCTTAAAACCGCCGTTGAAATTGACGCTGATAAGCCTGTACTTGTTGATAAATATATTCAAGGTAAAGAGGTAGAGGTTGACGCTATTTGTGACGGACAGGATGTATTTGTTCCCGGTATTATGGAGCTTGTTGAGCGTACGGGTATTCACTCGGGTGACTCAATAAGCGTTTATCCAACCTTTAGCATTTCGGATAAAGTGCGAGGCACTATATTAGAATATTCTAAAAAATTAGGTCTTGGAATTGGAATAGTTGGCCTTTATAACATTCAGTTTATCGTTGACGAAAATGATAATGTTTATATTATCGAGGTTAATCCACGTTCTTCAAGAACCGTACCATTCCTTTCAAAATCAACAGGTTATTCTTTGGCTGATATTGCTACCGAGGTTATACTTGGCAAATCACTAAAGGAACAGGGAATATTCTGTCTTTATCCACAAGAAAAGAACCGTTACTATGTAAAGGTTCCAGTATTCTCATTTAACAAAATTAAGGGACTCGACGCATATCTTTCACCCGAAATGAAATCTACAGGTGAAGCTATCGGTTATGATGATAAGCTTAACCGCGCACTTTATAAGGCGCTTCAAGCATCAGGCACTCATTTACAAAACTATGGTACGGTATTTGTGACCGTTGCCGATAAGGATAAGGACGAGGCATTACCGCTTATTCGCCGCTTCTATAATCTTGGTTTTAATATTGAGGGAACTGCTGGTACTGCAGCGTTCTTAAAAGAAAACGGAATACGCACACACGCACTTAAAAAGATTAGTGAAGATGCTGATGAAATTCCGGATGCAATAAGACAGGGACATATTGCTTACGTAATTAACACTAAAGATATCGGTGCCTCTACACAGGATAGTGACGGCCAGCAAATCCGTCGCCTTGCTACCGAGAATAACGTAACAATATTTACCTCACTTGATACTGTAAGGGTTTTGCTTGACGTTCTCGAAGAAACAACACTTACAATTTCTACTATTGATGCATAAAGGATTATTTTAAAATGAAACAAGGTATTTTTAAAATATCAGAAAATAAAAAATTAGTTGAGAACATTTACAAGATGGTGCTTGTCGGAGATACCTCCGACATCACCGCTTGCGGTCAGTTTATCAATATTCAGCTTGACGGATTGTATTTAAGACGTCCTATATCTGTATGTGATTGTGATGAAACTGCGGTTACAATCATTTATAAGGTTGTTGGTAGGGGCACTGAACAGATGTCGAAAATGGCTGTTGGAGAGGGCCTTGACGTGCTTACGGGTCTTGGCAACGGTTACGATTTATCGCTTTCGGGCGATAAGCCTGTGTTGCTTGGTGGCGGCGTAGGAGTTCCTCCGCTTTATATGCTTGCCAAAAAACTCAAAGAACAGGGTAAAGATGTTTCGGTAATACTCGGCTTTAATAACAAAAGTGAAGTCTTTTATGAGCAAGAATTTAAGGACTTAGGCTGCGATGTTACTGTTACAACGGTTGACGGTAGCTATGGTGTAAAAGGCTTTGTTACAAATGCTTATCCTAATGACTATACTTATTTTTACACCTGCGGTCCTGAACCAATGCTAAAAGCAGTTTATAAAACATCTAAAACAAGTGGTCAGCTGAGCTTTGAAGAGCGTATGGGCTGTGGCTTTGGTGCGTGTATGGGTTGTAGCTGTAAAACAATTGCAGGCTATAAGCGCATTTGTAAAGACGGACCCGTTATGCAAAAGGAGGAAATATTATGGGAAGATTAAACGTTAATCTTTGCGGTATTGAAATCGATAACCCCATAATTCCTGCTTCCGGTACATTTGGGTTCGGTTATGAGTTCGCAGAATTATATGATATAAATTGTCTTGGTACATTCTCATTCAAAGGTACCACCAAGGATGCTCGTTTTGGTAATCCTACACCACGTATTGCAGAGTGCACAGCTGGTATGATAAACGCTGTTGGTCTTCAAAATCCCGGTGTAGAAAAGGTTATAAGTGAAGAACTTCCTAAACTTAGTAAATGCTTTAATAAAAAAGTTATGGCAAATGTAAGCGGTTTTGCTGTGCCTGATTACGCTTACACCTGTGAACTGCTTGATAAAGAAACACAGGTTGGTTGGCTCGAGGTAAATGTGAGCTGCCCTAACGTTCACGGTGGCGGTATGAGTTTTGGCACAAGTCCTGAGGCTGCTGCAGAGGTTGTACGCGCTGTAAAAGCGGTTACCACAAAACCTGTAATAGTTAAGCTTTCACCAAACGTTACCGATATTGTGGCAATTGCAAAAGCTTGTGAGCAGGCGGGAGCTGACGGCATTAGCTTAATAAATACAATGCTTGGTATGCGCATTGATCTAAAAACTCGTAAACCTGTTATTGCAAATAAAATGGGTGGTTTTTCGGGTCCTGCAATTTTTCCCGTAGCTGTTAGAATGGTTTATCAGGTATCACATGCCGTAAATATTCCTGTTATTGGTATGGGTGGTGTGTCTACTGCTGAAGACGTAATAGAAATGATGCTTGCAGGTGCTACTGCAGTTGAGGTAGGAGCTGCAAATCTTATAAATCCGTATGCTTGCCGTGACATTATAAATGATTTACCGCGTGTTATGGACAAGTATGGTATTGAAAATTTAAGCGATATTATAGGAGGCGTTAAATAATGGGTAAGGACGTAATTATTGCTTGTGATTTTGCAAGTGCAGAAAAAACATTTGAATTTCTCGATAAGTTCACCGGTCGTAAACCTTTTGTGAAAATCGGTATGGAGCTTTTTTATGCAGAAGGTCCATCTATAGTAAAAGAGATAAAGAAGCGTGGGCATAAAATCTTTTTAGATTTAAAGCTCCACGATATTCCAAATACCGTTAAAAAGGCTATGAGCGTACTTTCAAATCTTGATGTAGATATTACTAATCTTCATGCAAGTGGCACGACTGCTATGATGGAAGCCGCTATTGAGGGTCTTACTCGTCTTGATGGTACACGCCCACTACTTATTGCGGTAACTCAGCTTACATCAACAAACCAAGAAAGTATGGAAAACGACCTTCTTATAAAAGAGCCAATTGATGAGGTTGTTATGCACTATGCATCAAATGCTAAAAAAGCCGGTCTTGATGGTGTTGTATGCTCACCGCTTGAAGCAGGCAAGGTACATGAGCGTTGTGGCGCAGACTTTTTAACAATTACACCGGGTGTTCGATTTGCCGATGGTGACATTGGTGACCAAAAACGAGTTATGACACCTGCCGAAGCCAACAAAATCGGTAGTGACTATATTGTTGTTGGTCGTCCAATTACGGCAGCTGAAGATCCTGTTGCTGCATACGAGCGTTGTGTAGCCGAATTTATAGGTTAAGGAGAATAACTATGGAAAGTTATAAAAGAGAGTTTATACAGTTTCTTGAAAGTGCCGGTGTTCTAAAATTTGGTGATTTTACCGCTAAATCAGGCAGAAAAATCCCTTATTTTATAAATGCGGGCGATATTAAGACCGGCGACCAAATTTCAAAGCTTGGCGAATTTTACGCTAAAGCATATTTTGAAAAGGTTGGAAACCGCCGCACTGTTCTTTACGGACCCGCATATAAAGGTATTCCGATTGCGGTGTCAGTTGCCTGTGCACTTTCAAAAGAAGGTCTTGATGTGCCGTTCTTCTTTAACCGTAAGGAAGAAAAGGATCATGGTGAAGGCGGTGTGTTTGTCGGTTATAAACCTCAAGCGGGCGAAGAAATCGTTATAGTTGAAGACGTAATTACAGCAGGTACCGCTATTCGTGAAAGTATGGCTATTCTTTCAGGCCTTAAAGACACAAAAGTAGCCGCAACATTTGTTATGGTTGACCGCAAAGAAAAAGGACAAACCGAAAAATCAGCTATGGCAGAAGTTGGCGAAGAGTATGGTTTCCCTGTATATTCGGTAGTGGATGTATATGATATTATCGAATACTTGGAAGAAGATGAAGCCAACCGCGAAAATGTTGAACGCATAAAGAATTACCTTGCAATTAATGGTGCTAAAGAATAATTAACTTCTTTAAAGGAGAAATATATGAGAAGTGTTATCGACATTTTGGATTTTACTGTTGAGGAGCTTGATGAGCTTATTGCTACAGCCCTTGATATTATCGACAATCCTAACAAATATGCGCATATTTGTTACGGTAAAAAATTAGCTACGCTATTTTTTGAACCCTCGACAAGAACAAGACTAAGCTTTGAGGCTGCTATGTATGAGCTTGGCGGTAATGTGCTCGGCTTTTCCGAGGCAAACAGTTCATCAGCTGCCAAGGGCGAAAGCATTGCCGATACTGCAAAAACTGTAAGTTGTTATGCCGATATTATTGCTATGCGCCATCCAAAAGAAGGTGCGGCTTATGTTGCCGCACAAAACGCAAGTATTCCGGTAATTAATGCAGGCGATGGCGGACATTGCCATCCAACCCAAACACTTGCAGACTTGCTTACTATTCGTAGAGAAAAGGGAAGATTTGATAATCTTACCGTTGGCCTTTGCGGTGACTTAAAGTTTGGTAGAACGGTACATTCGCTTATAAATGCCCTAAGCCGTTACAGCAACATAAAGTTTGTACTAATTTCTCCAGAAGAGCTAAAATTACCAAGTTATGTTAAAAAAGATGTTCTGCAAAAGAACAATATTCCATATGAGCAAACTACCGATTTAGAAGCGGCAATGCCAAACCTTGATATTTTATATATGACTCGTGTTCAGCGCGAACGCTTCTTTAACGAAGAGGACTATTTGCGTCTTAAAGACAGTTATATACTGACTCCTGATAAGCTTAAAAACGCAAAGGCGGATTTATCGATACTTCATCCGCTACCGCGTGTTAATGAGATAAGCGTAGCAATAGATAATGACCCACGCGCGTGTTACTTTAAGCAGGTGCTTAACGGCAAATATATGCGTATGGCACTCATACTTAAACTACTTAAGGAGGCAGGAACAATATGAAAATAGATTCTATACAAAACGGTGTTGTAATTGACCATATTACTGCAGGACTTGGTATGCGATTATACGAATTATTAGACCTCGCCTCACTTGATGCCTCAATAGCGCTTATTAAAAATGTTAACAGCAAAAAAATGGGTAAAAAAGATATTATAAAAATCGATGCTAATATCGAACTTAATCTTGATGTTATCGGTTTTGTTGATCCTGATGCCACTGTTAATATTATTAAAGATGGTGTTTTGGTTGATAAGCGTTGTATTGATATGCCGCAAACATTAACCAACGTTATAAAATGTAAAAATCCAAGATGCATAACCTCTTGCGAGCAAGAACTTGATCATATTTTTAAACTTACCGATAAAGAGGGTAAGGTTTACCGTTGTATTTATTGCGAAACTAAGGCCTAAATTTTTCAAAAAAATTTGGTCAATTTAATACGACAAAATTCAAGTTTGCTTCTTGACAGTTTTTTTGCAAAATGATATACTGTTATCGTACTTTTTGGTACCAATCTTTATGACTGACGGAAACATTTGTGGAGCACCACGAAGGAATAAAGATTGCTATATTTAGCCGACCGTCTGGGCACACTTGAAATTCTTTATTCAAGTGCGCCCTTTTATGTTTTTTGGAGGTTGTATAATGAAAAAAGTTGGAATTATAATGGGTAGCGATAGTGATTTGCCAATCATTAAAAAAGCTACCGATATGTTAAAATCACTTGAAATACCGTTTGAGGTACATATATATTCGGCACACCGTACACCTGTAGAGGCACGAGATTTTGCGCTTAGTGCTCGTGAAAACGGCTTTGGTGTGCTTATTGCGGCGGCAGGTATGGCTGCGCACCTTGCAGGCGCTATAGCTGCAAACACTACACTGCCGGTAATTGGTATTCCTTGTAAGTCTAGTGTTCTTGACGGTATGGATGCGCTTCTTTCTACCGTTCAGATGCCTACGGGTATTCCTGTTGCTACAGTCGCAATAAACGGTGGAGCAAATGCGGCTTTACTTGCAGCGCAAATTATCGCTGTTGAAGATAAAGAATTAGCGGCAAAACTTAATGCAAAACGCGCAAGCGATGCTGCAGCGGTGCTTCAAAAAGATAGCACCGTAATGGAAAATTTGTAATTTATTTTAAAGGAGTAATATATTATGGAAAACAAACTTTTGTACACAGGAAAAACCAAAAACGTTTATGCACTTGAAAACGGCAACTGCCTATTAAAGTTCAAGGACGACTGCACCGGCAAAGATGGAGTGTTTGATCCCGGCGAGAATTCGGTAGGTCTTACTATTGATGGTGTTGGCGACGTTAATCTTCGTATGTCAATTTACTTCTTTGAAAAAATTAATAAGGCTGGCATATTCACTCATTATGTTAGTGCAAATCTTGAAGATACCACAATGGAAGTTCTTTCTGCAAAGGTATTTGGTCACGGCCTTGAAGTTATCTGTCGTTATAAAGCAGTGGGTAGTTTTATTCGTCGTTATGGCGATTACATTGAAGAGGGCGCCGACCTTCCTGCATACGTTGAAATGACCTTCAAGAACGACGCAAAGGGTGATCCACTTGTAATTAAGGATGCTCTTGTTGCACTTGGTGTTATGACCGACAAGCAGTATGAAGATATTAAGGATATGACACAAAAAATCACAAAGATTGTTGCTGATGATCTTAAAGAAAAAGGTCTCGACCTTTATGACATTAAGTTTGAGTTTGGTTACGCACCAAATGGTGATGTAATGCTCATCGATGAAATTGCTTCAGGAAATATGCGTGTTTATAAGGATGGCGAGTATATCGATCCTATGACACTTTCAAAACTCTTTTTCGCTTAATTTTAACTCACAGAAAGTAGGTCACTATGGGCGGTTTTTTTGGAATTGCTTCAAAAAATGACTGTATGATGGATGTGTTTTTTGGTGTGGATTATCATTCACACCTTGGCACCCGTCGTGGCGGTCTTGCTGCATTTGACAGCGAAAT
Source organism: Acutalibacteraceae bacterium (assembly GCA_045539695.1). GTDB lineage: Bacteria > Bacillota > Clostridia > Oscillospirales > Acutalibacteraceae > UBA737. The sequence goes on along the minus strand of JAZQFX010000026.1, from coordinate 11,565 downwards.
CGGTCTGCAGCGAAAAATACATAATATTGAAAATTCGCCCTTCAGAACAAAGTTTGAAAAAATCTTTGAAGAAATGAAGGGCACTTCGGCTATTGGCTGCATTAGTGATACCGATCCTCAGCCAATGCTTATTCGCTCAAAATTTGGTACATACGCTATTTGCACCGTTGGTCTTATCAATAACGTCGATGAACTTATAGATAAGTGCCTTGCTCAAACAGGTGTGTATTTTGACGCAATGACAGGCGGTAGAGTTAACACAACAGAGCTTGTAGCGGCGCTTGTTAACCAAAAAGATACCTTTGTAGATGGTATTAAATACGCTCAGGAACAAATTGACGGTACAATGTCAATATTGATTTTGACAAGCAAGGGTGCAATTATTGCCGCGCGTGATAAGCTTGGCAGAATACCTGTGCTTATTGGTAAAAATGAAGATGGATATGCCGTAACCTTTGAGTCGTTTGCCTACCAAAAGCTTGGTTACATAGACGAAAAGGAACTTGGCCCCGGTGAAATTGTTAAAATTACTCCCGATGGTATAAGGCAATTAGCTGAACCGGGTAATAAAAAACGCATTTGTTCATTCCTTTGGAGTTATTACGGTTATCCTACTTCTACTTATGAAGGTGTAAATGTTGAAGCAATGCGTTGCCGTAACGGTGAAATTATGGCTGAAGCCGACCGTAAAAACGGTGTTGCACAAGATGTTGATTATGTGGGCGGTGTGCCGGATTCTGGTATTCCGCACGCAATTGGCTATTCAAATGAGAGTGGAAAAAAATACGCACGTGCATTTATAAAATACACACCAACTTGGGCTCGCAGTTTTACCCCTGCTAAGCAGACAGAACGCAACAAGGTTGCTCGTATGAAGCAAATACCTGTGCATGATTTTATCGTTGATAAAAATCTTTTGTTTGTAGATGACTCTATTGTTCGCGGTACACAACTTAAAGAAACGGTAGATTTTCTTTATGAAAATGGTGCAAAGGCAGTTCATATGCGTTCTGCTTGTCCGCCTATTATGTACGGTTGTAAATATCTTAATTTCTCACGTTCCACAAGCGATATGGAGCTTATTGCCCGACGTGTAATAGTGGAACTCGAGGGCGAAGAAGGCTTTAACCACATTGATGAATATTCAAACGGAGAAACCGAGCGTGGTAAGGCACTTAGAAATAAAATATGCGAAAAGTTTAATTTTGCATCACTTGAATTCCAATCATTAGAGGGAATAATCAAGGCAATAGGTCTTGATGAAAACGACCTTTGTACTTATTGCTGGAACGGAAAGGAATAAAATATAATGCATAATAACTCTAAATCAGAGGCATACGCAGCTGCGGGCGTTGATATAACTGCAGGCTATAAATCGGTTGAGCTTATGAAAGCCCATATAGCACGCACAAAAAATGCAGGTTGCTTTGATGACCTTGGTGGCTTTGGTGGCTGTTTTGGTCTGCCTACAGGTTATGATGAGCCGGTTTTAGTAAGTGGTACTGACGGTTGCGGTACCAAGGTTAAGCTTGCGATTTTGATGGACAAGCATGACACCATTGGTATCGATGCAGTTGCTATGTGCGTAAATGATATAATTTGCTGCGGTGCAAAGCCACTTTTCTTTCTTGATTATATTGCATGTGGTAAAAATGTACCCGAAAAGATTGCTTCAATAGTAAGCGGTGTTTGTGAGGGTTGTGTTCAGTCCGGTGCGGCTTTAATAGGCGGTGAAACGGCAGAACACCCAGGTATGATGCCTGTGGAAGACTATGATCTTGCGGGTTTTGCGGTTGGTATTGTTAATAAGAAAAAAATTCTCGATAATAAAAGTGTAAAAGTTGGCGATACAGTTATCGCTCTTGCTTCAAGTGGCGTTCACTCGAACGGCTTTTCACTCGTTCGAAAGGTTTTTGATATTGAGAATTGCGACCTTACCGCTTACAAGGATGAACTCCAAGGTAAAACATTAGGCGAAACTTTGCTTACACCAACCAAAATTTATGTTAAATCAGTTCTTGCATTGCTTGAACAAATTAACGTTCACGCTATTTCTCATATCACAGGCGGTGGCTTCTATGAGAATATTCCAAGAAGTCTACCAAAAGGCTATTCTGTAAAGGTTGATAAGGCATCGCTTAAAATTCTTCCTATATTCGACCTTATTCAAAAGGTTGGCGGTATTTCTGAGCGTGATATGTTCAACACCTACAATATGGGTGTTGGTATGAGTATTGTTGTAGCTGCAGAAGACACCGACAAAGCACTTGAAATTTTAAAAGCTAATGGCGAAGATGCTTATGTTATCGGTTCGGTTATAGAAAGTGACGAGGGTGTTATCATTGAGTAATGCTAAAAATATTGTAGTTCTCGTTTCAGGTGGCGGCACAAATTTGCAAGCACTTATTGATGCTGAGGCTCGTGGTGAGCTCGGGACGGGTAAAATAACTTGTGTAATTTCATCTAAAGCCGATGCTTATGCACTTACACGTGCCGAGAATAATAACATTAAAACACGTGTGCTTGTTAGAAAAGAATACGCAGATATTGCATCATATAGCAAGGCTATGCGTGACGCCTTAATTGAAGAAAAAGCAGACGTTGTTGTGTATGCAGGCTTTATGACTATACTTGATGAAAATGTTTGTGATGCTTTTGCAAACAAAATGGTAAACGTTCATCCGGCTCTTATTCCATCGTTTTGTGGTAAGGGCTATTATGGTTTGCATGTTCACGAAGAAGCTCTTAAAAAGGGTGTAAAGATATCTGGCGCTACCGTTCACTTTGTAACGGCCGAATGTGACGCGGGTCCTATAATACTTCAAAAGGCTGTTGAAGTGTTAGATAATGATACACCCGAAACATTACAAAAGCGTATTATGGAGCAAGCTGAATGGAAGATATTGCCTCAGGCTGTAAAACTCCTTTGCGAAGATAAAATTATTATTAAAGACGGTAAAACATTTATAAAAGATTAGGGAGAATTTTTGATATGGAAATTAAAACTCTTGAAAACGAACTAAATTCTTTAGCATATCACGGTAGAGGTATTATGATTGGTAAAAGCGCTGACGGCAAAAAAGCTATTACTGCTTACTTCATTATGGGTAGAAGTGAAAATAGCCGCAATCGTATATTTATCGAGGATGGAGAGGGTATTAGAACACAAGCCTTTGACGAGTCCAAAATGACTGACCCACATCTTATAATTTATGCGCCTGTACGCGTTCTTGGTAACAAAACAATAGTTACAAACGGCGATCAGACCGATACCATTTACGAACTTATGGACAAGCAAATGACCTTTGAACAGGCTTTGCGCACTCGTGAGTTCGAAGACGACGCACCTAACTTTACACCTCGTATTTCGGGTATTATTCGTCTTGAAAAAGGCGATATGAACTATGCTATGTCTATTCTTAAATCTGCTGATGGCGACGGTAGTTCTTGCCAAAGATATAATTTCGCTTATTCGAATCCTATTGCAGGAAGGGCAAAATTTATTCACACCTATAAGTGTGACGGCAATCCATTACCAAGCTTTGAGGGTGAACCTAAAACACTTGCGCTTCCTGATGTAGATATTGACACTCTTACAGATATTATTTGGAATAACCTTAATGAAGACAATAAGGTTTCGTTGTTTGTAAGATATATTGATTTAGCAACAGGTGAGTATGAATCAAGAATTGTTAACAAGAATGTATAAGGGGTATTGAAATGAAAGAATTTGAACTTAAATACGGCTGTAATCCTAATCAAAAGCCGTCAAAAATTTATATGAAGGACGGCAGCGAATTACCAATTGAAATTTTATGTGGCAGACCGGGTTATATCAACTTTCTTGATGCATTTAACTCGTGGCAGCTCGTAAAAGAATTAAAGGCAGCGTTGGGTCTTCCTGCTGTTACATCTTTTAAACATGTAAGTCCTACTTCTGCAGCAGTTGGTGTACCGCTAAGCGATAAGCTTAAAAAGGCTTGCTTTGTTGATGATATCGAGGGGCTTGACGAATCTCCACTTGCTTGTGCTTATGCACGTGCACGCGGTACAGACCGTATGTGTTCGTTTGGTGACTGGGTAGCTCTTTCAGATGTTTGTGACGTTACCACAGCCAAAATGATTAAGCGTGAGGTTTCTGACGGTGTTATAGCACCCGGTTATGAGCCTGAAGCACTTGAGATACTTAAGTCAAAGAGAAACGGTAATTATAATATTGTTCAAATTGATCCCGATTATATTCCCGAAGTTCAGGAAACCAAGCAGGTATTTGGTATTACATTTGAGCAGGGTAGAAATAACTTTGAGATCAACCGCGAATTACTTTCAAATATTGTTACCGATAATAAGAATTTGCCCGAAAGTGCAGTTCGTGATCTTATAATTGCTCTTATTACTCTTAAATATACACAGTCAAACTCCGTTTGCTATGCGGTTGATGGACAGGCAATAGGCGTTGGAGCCGGTCAACAATCACGTATACATTGTACCCGTCTTGCAGGAACAAAGGCTGATACTTGGTTTTTACGTCAACACGACAAAGTGCTTAATCTTCCTTTTAAAGATACTCTTGGTCGTCCTGATCGTGATAATGTTATTGACGGTTATATCAATCAAAACGAAGAAGATGTATGCGCTGACGGTAATTGGCAGAAATACTTTACTGTACAGCCCGAACCTTTTACTATTGAAGAGCAAAAGGCATATCTTGCTACAATCGATGGCGTAGCACTTGGTTCTGATGCATTTTTCCCGTTTGATGATAACATTGAGCGTGCAAAACGTAGCGGTGTTAAATACATCGCAGAACCTGGTGGTTCTATTCGTGATGACGTAGTAATTGATTGCTGTAACAAGTATGGTATTGCAATGGCATTTACCGGTATGCGTTTATTCCATCATTAATTAGATTCTTTTAAGTTTATTCCATCATTAATTAGATTCTTTTAAGGTGTATATATGAAAATTTTAGTTGTAGGTGGCGGCGGCAGAGAACACGCCATCATTAAAAAGTTAAAAGAAAATAAAACAATAGAGCAAATTTTTGCTTTACCCGGTAACGGTGGCATTGCGGCCGATGCAACTTGCGTTAATATTGCTGCTACCGACATTGAAGGTATTGTGGATTTTGCGGTTAACAATAAAATCGATTACGCCGTTGTAGCACCCGATGATCCGCTTGTACTTGGTTGTGTTGATGCTTTAAACGAAAAAGGTATTTTATGTTTTGGTCCTAACAAAGCGGCTGCTATTATTGAAGGCAGTAAGGTTTTTTCAAAAAATCTTATGAAAAAATACGGTATTCCAACCGCAGAATATGAAGTTTTTGATGATGCAGATAAGGCACTAAAATATCTTGAAACAGCACCAATTCCTACTGTAATTAAGGCTGACGGTTTGGCACTTGGTAAAGGTGTTATTATTGCAATGACACGAGAAGAGGCCAAGGATGCTGTTATATCTATTATGCAGGATAAGCAGTTTGGTAAAAGTGGCGATAACATAGTTATTGAGGAATTTCTTACTGGACCTGAAGTATCTGTACTTTCGTTTACTGATGGTAATGTTGTAGTACCTATGATTTCATCTATGGACCACAAGCGTGCAGGTGATAATGATACAGGACTTAATACAGGTGGTATGGGTACGGTTGCTCCAAATCCATATTATACCGATGCTGTTGCTGAAGATTGTATGCAAAAAATCTTTTTACCAACAATTCGCGCTATGAAGGCAGAGGGTAGAACCTTCAAGGGATGCTTGTATTTCGGACTTATGCTTACACCAAACGGACCTAAGGTTATTGAATATAACTGTCGTTTTGGCGATCCCGAAACACAGGTTGTTTTGCCGTTACTTGAAAGCGATTTACTTACCGTTATGCAAGCGGTTACTAATGAAACACTTGCTGATACCGAGGTAAAATTCAGCAAAAAGCACGCTTGCTGTGTAATTATGGCTTCCCAAGGTTACCCTTCAAGCTATGAAAAAGGGTATGAAATAACTATTCCAAGCAATTTGCTTAATAGTACCTATGTTGCAGGTGCTTCTTTAAAAGCAGGTAAATTACTTACAAGCGGTGGGCGTGTGCTTGGTGTAACTTCGGTTGCCAATACACTAAAAGATGCCATAGATGCATCATATAAAAAGGTAGAGAATATTAAGTTTGACAATCGCTATTATCGTAATGATATAGGCCAAAAAGCTTTAAAAGCAGGGGAGGAAAAGTAATGGTTTATAGAGTATACGTAGAAAAGAAAAAAGAACTTGCTAACGAAGCAAAAGGTTTATTAAATGAAGCTAAAAATCTACTCGGTATAGCCAACCTTACCGATGTTAGAATTTTTAATCGATATGACGCTGAAAATATCACCGAAGAGCTTTTTAATTATTCAATCGGTACTGTATTTTCGGAACCACAACTTGATATCGCTACAAGTGAGATAGAAACAGGGGACGCTATTGTTTTTGCGGTAGAATTTTTGCCGGGTCAGTTTGATCAGCGTGCCGATTCAGCAGCGCAATGTATTCAGATTATCTCACAGGGCGATCGTCCTGTTATTCGCTCGGCAAAGGTTTATGCGCTTTACGGTAGCCTTACCGATGCCGATGTTGCTGAAATTAAAAAGTATGTTATAAACCCCGTTGAAGCCCGTGAGGCCGATATGGCTCTGCCGGAAACATTGGTAACAAAGTTTGAAATACCAACGAGTGTAAAAACACTTGACGGTTTTTTAGCGCTTGATCGTGCAGGTCTTGAGAAGTTTGTTAAAGATATGGGTCTTGCAATGGATGCTGACGATATTGCATTCTGTCAAAATTACTTTAAGACAGAGGGCAGAGAACCAACTATCACCGAAATTCGTATGATAGACACATATTGGTCAGACCACTGCCGTCACACTACATTCTTAACCGTTATCGACGACGTTAAGTTTGAGGACGAGCTTTTGCAAAGCGCTTATGACGAATACATTGAAGTTCGTAAAGAGCTTGGCCGCACAAAGCCGATTTGTCTTATGGACATAGCAACTGTTGCTGTGAAATATTTAAAAGAGCACGGCAAACTTGAAAAGCTTGACGAATCAGAAGAAATTAATGCTTGCACAGTTAAAATCAGCGTTGATGTTGACGGTGTAAGCGAGCCTTGGCTCTTGCTCTTTAAAAACGAGACGCATAACCACCCAACCGAAATCGAGCCATTTGGTGGCGCCGCTACATGTATTGGTGGTGCTATCCGTGACCCACTTTCAGGTCGTGCTTATGTTTACGGCGCTATGCGTGTTACAGGTGCTGCTGATCCAACTGTTCCTGTAAGTGATACAATCCCCGGCAAATTACCACAGCGTAAGATTGTTACAACCGCTGCTGCGGGTTATTCTTCATACGGTAACCAAATCGGTCTTGCAACCGGTATTGTAGACGAAATATATCACCCCGGTTACGCTGCAAAGCGTATGGAAATTGGTGCCGTTATTGCGGCGGCGCCTGCAGAAAACGTTCGTCGTGAAGTGCCAAGCCCCGGTGACATTGTTATTCTTTTGGGCGGCAGCACAGGTCGTGACGGTATTGGTGGTGCAACGGGTTCATCAAAAGCGCATACAGCCCAATCGGTTGAAACCTGTGGTGCCGAAGTTCAAAAGGGTAATGCTCCCGAAGAACGAAAGTTACAGCGTTTGTTCCGTAATAAAACCGCTACACAAATGATTAAGCGTTGTAACGACTTTGGCGCAGGCGGTGTATCAGTTGCTATTGGTGAACTTGCCGATGGACTTGAAATTAATCTTAACGCTGTTCCTAAAAAGTATGAAGGTCTTGATGGCACGGAAATTGCTATAAGCGAATCGCAAGAACGTATGGCTGTGGTTGTTGAACCACACAATGTAGATTCATTTTTGGCTCTTGCAGCGGAGGAAAACCTACAAGCGTGTCCTGTTGCTGTAGTAAAAGAGGAACCACGCCTTGTTATGAACTGGAACGGTCAAAAAATTGTTGATATAAGTCGCGAATTTTTAAATTCAAACGGTGCTGACAAGCATATTGTAATTACCCCTGAAGCACCTAAGGCATTTGGCGGTCCTGTTGACGGTGGTTTTAGCGAAAACTACAAAATGATTGCTGATGATCTTAATATGTGCTCAAAACGCGGTCTTTCAGAACGTTTTGACTCTACAATAGGCGCAGGCACTGTTCTTATGCCATTTGGCGGTAAGCATCAGCTTACACCAATTCAGGCAATGGTACAAAAGATTTCGGTAGAGAAAAAGCATACCGATGATTGCTCGCTTATGTCTTGGGGCTATAACCCGTTTATTACAGAGCTTAGCCCATATCACGGAGCATATTTAGCGGTTGTTGAATCGGTTTCAAAGCTTATTGCAACCGGTGCTAAGTTTGAAGATGTATATCTTACTTTCCAAGAGTATTTTGAAAAACCCGGTACTGATGGCAAGCGTTGGGGCAAACCTTTAGCCGCACTTCTTGGTGCGTTTAAAGCGCAAAAGGAATTAGGCATAGGTTCAATCGGCGGTAAAGACTCAATGAGTGGTTCATTTGAGAATTTAGACGTTCCTCCAACACTTGTTTCATTTGCTGTCACTACCGAAAAGATTAAGGACATTATTTCTCCTGAATTTAAAAAGGCGGGCAATAAACTTTATTTACTTAGTCCTATTTATGATGAAGACACCGATTTACCGAATACTAAATCTCTTATTAACACATACAATAATGTTACTGAGCTTATGCGTTCAGGCAAGGTTGTATCTGCTTATACACCCGGTATTGGTGGTATTGCAGAAGCGGTTATGAAAATGTGCTTCGGTAACGGTCTAGGCTTTAAGTATGAGGATTATTTAAGTACAGCTAAAATTTTTGATTATTCTTACGGTGCATTTTTACTTGAAACTACCGAAGATATTGATGATGGTATTTTAATTGGTGCTGTTACCGAGGATGGCAAGATCACTCTTGGTAGTGAAAGCGTTTGCATTAACGAACTTTTGGGTATTTATGAAGAAAAGTTAGAGTCGGTTTATAGCTGTAATATACCAGATCTTAAAACTCCAATGCAAAACTTTGAGTATAAGGCAAGTGAGTATCCTATACCTGCTATTAAGGTTGCAAAACCAAAGGTGCTTATTCCTGCATTCCCGGGTACTAACTGTGAATTTGACAGTGCAAAGGCTATGCGTGATGCGGGTGCTGATCCTGAAATTATTGTTATTAAAAACCTTTCGGCTTCGGGTATTCAGTCAAGTATAGATGAGTTTGCTACCAAACTTAAGGATGCTCAAATGGTGTTTATACCAGGTGGCTTCTCTGGTGGTGACGAACCTGACGGTAGTGGTAAATTTATTACAGCGTTCTTCCGTAACGCCGCTATTAAAGATGGTGTTACCGATCTACTCGACAATCGTGATGGTTTAATGTGCGGTATTTGTAATGGTTTCCAAGCACTTATTAAGCTTGGTCTTGTGCCTTACGGTAGGATAATTGACACAGATGAAAATTGTCCAACACTCACATTTAATACAATTGCACGTCACCAATCACGAATTGTTCGTACGCGTGTTGCATCTAATAAGTCACCTTGGTTATCACTCACCAATGTTGGCGATATCTACAATGTGCCGATTTCTCACGGTGAAGGACGTTTCCTTGCAAGCGAAGAACTAATTAAACAGCTTGCTGCAAACGGTCAGATTGCTACACAGTACGTTGATCTTGACGGCAATGCCACAAGTAACGTTCATTTTAATCCAAATAACTCAATGTACGCTATCGAAGGTATTACTTCACCGGATGGTCGTGTATTTGGTAAAATGGGTCACAGTGAACGTATTGGTGAAGGACTTTATAAAAATGTTCTCGGCGAATACGATATTCGTATGTTCGAGGCGGCAGTTAAATATTTTAAATAATAATTTTATCGGAGGTAAATAAAATGGCTTATTTATCTGATATTGAAATTGCACAGCAGTGCCAAATGCAACCAATAACCGAAATTGCCAAAAAGGCAAAAGTAGATGAAAAATATATTGAGCAGTATGGTAAATATAAGGCAAAAATAGATTTATCGCTACTTAACGAAACAAATCGTAAGGATGGTAAATTGGTACTTGTAACGGCTATTACACCTACACCGGCAGGTGAGGGCAAGACCACCACAACAATCGGTCTTGCTGACGGACTTGCTCGCATTGGCAAAGACGTTACTGTTGCTTTGCGTGAGCCATCTTTAGGTCCTGTTTTTGGTGTAAAAGGCGGTGCGGCAGGTGGCGGCTATGCTCAAGTAGTGCCTATGGAAGATATAAATCTTCACTTTACAGGTGACTTTCACGCAATAGGTGCAGCAAACAATTTGCTTGCCGCTATGCTTGATAATCATATTCAACAAGGTAACGCTTTAGGTATTGACGTTCGTAAAATCACTTGGAAGCGATGCGTTGATATGAACGACCGTCAGTTGCGTTTTATAGTAGACGGTATGGGTGGTAAGGCAAACGGTGTTCCACGTGAAGACGGTTTTGATATTACCGTTGCAAGTGAGATTATGGCTGTGTTCTGCCTAGCAAGCTCTATAACCGACCTTAAAGAGCGTTTGTCGAGAATAATAGTTGGTTATACCTATGATGATAAACCGGTCACAGCAGGCGATTTAAAGGCAGTTGGCGCTATGACAGCACTACTTAAGGATGCTATCAAGCCAAATCTTGTTCAAACACTTGAGGGTACACCCGCTTTTGTGCACGGCGGACCATTTGCAAATATAGCTCACGGTTGTAACTCTGTAATGGCTACTAAGCTCGCACTAAAAATGGGTGACTACGCTATTACCGAGGCGGGCTTTGGCGCTGATTTGGGTGCTGAAAAGTTTCTTGATATTAAGTGTCGTATGGCAGGGCTTACACCCGATGCAGTTGTGGTTGTTGCAACGGTTCGTGCTCTTAAAATGCATGGCGGACTTGATAAAAAGCAACTTGATACCGAAGACCTTGTAGCCCTTGAAAAAGGTATTCCTAATCTTTTACGTCACGTTTCTAACATTAAAAACGTTTATAAGCTTCCTTGTGTTGTTGCCGTTAACCGTTTCCCAACCGATACCGATAATGAAATTGATTTCATTATTGCTAAATGTAAAGAGCTCGGTGTTAATACTGTTCTTTCTACCGTTTGGGCTGACGGTGGAAAGGGTGGAGAGGCTTTGGCCCATGAGGTAGTACGCCTTTGCGAGGAAGAAAAAGGCGACTTCACCTTCAGCTACGAGCTTGACGGAACTATTGAAGAAAAAATCGAAGCAATAGTGAAAAAGGTTTACGGCGGTGACGGTATTACTGTTATGCCTGCGGCGAAAAAACAAATTGAAAGTCTTACTGCTCTCGGTTTTGACAACTGCCCTGTATGTATTGCAAAAACACAATACAGCTTTTCTGATGATCCCACCAAGCTCGGTGCTCCTGACGGATTTAAGGTTACTGTTAAAAATGTTAAGATATCAGCAGGTGCAGGCTTTATCGTTGTTCTTACCGGAGACATCTTAACAATGCCGGGACTTCCTAAAAT
>JAZQFX010000025.1:0-12129 GCA_045539695.1 Acutalibacteraceae bacterium | reverse complement strand
CAACGGTGGTGAAGGCGGCCCACAAAGCTCTTATACCGGTGGCACAAGCATTAACGTTTCTAAAGAAACCCCAACCAAGGAGCATAATAATTTCATCGGTTGGAACACCGCACCCGACGGCACCGGCGAAAGTTATCAGGTTGAAGATACTTACATTTTTGTAAACGACAACGGAAACGGTGGCTGCGTGGTGACACTATATGCTAGGTGGAAGCTTGTGGAATACACCGTGACATATGTGGTAGACGGCGAATCTATAGCTACCGAAAAGGTAGAGCACGGCAAGGATGCAACCCTTACCGATGTTCCCCATAAGGACGGATGCGTTGGCAAGTGGGACAGCGACGGGAAGAACATCACCGAGGATACGACAATAAGCGCGGTTTACACAGAAGTTCCTGTTGTAAATCCCGATGAAGTGAAGCCGGAAGATAAGACCGACCTTGAAGATACTAAGGCAAAGCTTGAAGAAATACTAAAGGATGATTCTTACACCGATGACGATAGGAAGAACATCCAAGATGCCATTGACGATATCGACGATGCTCTTGAAGTTATAGGCAATGTAGAAGCAGCCATAGAACTCATTGACAAGCTGCCCGAAACCATCACAAAGGACGATGAAGCGGCTATCAAGGCGGCAGACGATGCATATAATGCGCTTACCGAATATGAGAAATCCCTTGTGGAAGAAGGTGCAAAGAAAGCACTTGACGATGCCAAGGCAGCTCTCGCAGAGCTTAACAAGCCTGCTGACACAACCTCTCCTGCAACCGACAACACAAACAACCTTTGGTTATGGGCTGCGCTCTTGTTTGTGAGCGGCGGAACAGTGATTACACTTACCGTTGTTGACAAAAAGAAAAGAGCAGTAAAATAAATTTTGGAAAGAGATTTGTTTTCTAAACTTGTTATGATTTATTGATACACTTCTAAACAAGGCGAAAAAAGAATTTGAAAAAGCAACATAAAAACGGCAGTTTTAACTGCCGTTTTTATGTTTGTTGCGGTATTGAGATGGGGAAAGACCTACTATCTTTTTAAACTGTCTTATAAAATGAGTGGTGTTTTGGTAGCCGAGGTTTGCGGCGATTTCACCTATTGGGGTGTTTTGAAAACGCAGCGTGTTTTTTGCACTATCAATTTTTGCTTTTATCAGGTCGGCTGTGGGTGTAATACCATATATTTTTTTGTAAAGCAGGTAAAAATGCGATTCGCTAAGCCCCATATGCTTTGCCATTTTAGATACTGTCCAATTGTGGTTTAGATGTGAAAAAACCTCACCACGTAAATAGCGAAAGCCTTCAACATATTCGGTGTTCATAGGCTCATGTTCTTTGTTGGCAATATCGCGGTCAAGCTTTACAAACAGCTCTTTGGCTTTTGAATCATAAATTAAATCGCGGTTAATTTTATTTCCAAAAAATTCATTTTCTAATTCGGCAACTGTTTCAGTAATGATATCATAAGTTTTTGGGTAATAAATTTCATCAAATTTAAAGTTGTTGAGTGCAAGTGATTCAAAGTCGCCAATAAAATGAAACCAGTCGTGTATTAGCGGCTCATAGCTTTTATAGTATTGCGGCGTTCCCGGTTTATAAAGAATCATCGCATGTGGCTCGGTAATAACCTTTTGACCGTTAATCTTAATTTCTACGCTGTTGTAAAAATGTATAAACGTATATTCTCGATGCCCGTTTGGTCTATTAATAACAAAGCCTTGATTTTCGGGAAAAGCATGACGAACAGAAGTAATTTTTAACATAACATCACCCCTTATACTTTACTTTAAAAAAGAGAATATGTCAACATATTTATAGAATATGTGATTTACGAAATTGGAGTATTTTGTTATTCTAATTGTAAGGAGTGATAATAAATGATTTATAGAACCGAGCATCCAAAACCACAGTTTATGCGCGAAAATTGGCTTAATTTAAACGGTGAGTGGCAGTTTGAAATTGATAATGGCAATAGTGGAGCCGAACGAAAGCTTTTTGAAGCATCACAAGAATTTTCTCAAAAAATCAACGTTCCGTTTTGCCCTGAAAGCAAGCTTTCGGGCGTAGAAAATGTTGATTTTATGAATTCGGTATGGTACAAAAGAGAATTTGAAATTACCAAAAAACAGCTTGAAGGCCGTGTTGTTTTGCATTTTGGTGCGGTTGACTATAAGACAACGGTTTATATTAACGGAAATAAATGTGGCAGTCACAAAGGCGGATATGTTTCGTTTAGCTTTGATATAACCGACTATGTTGTGTCGGGTAAAAACACTGTTACAGTTCACGCGGTGGACGATACTCGCAGCCGTATGATACCAAGCGGTAAGCAAAGCGAAAAATACTCATCTTGGGGTTGCTGTTATACTCGCACAACGGGTATATGGCAGACTGTGTGGCTTGAATTTGTGCCAGAGGCTCATATTAAGTCGGTTAAATATATAACCGATATAAATAATGCTACTGTAAATATTAACGCTGTTCTTTGCGGTAGTGGTACCTTTATTGCCGAGGCGTTTTATGATGGCGTGTCGATGGGTAAAGCACAGACTGTATCAAGCGGCGGAAATGCAAATATCACTATTAACCTTGCCGAAAAACACTTGTGGGAGGTAGGCAACGGCCGACTTTATGATTTGGTGCTAACATTTGGCGAAGACAGGGTGCAAAGTTATTTTGGACTGCGTGATATACGTCTTGAAGGCAAGAGGTTTTTAATAAACGGTAAATCGGTGTTTCAGCGCCTTGTGCTTGACCAAGGCTTTTATCCTGACGGAATATATACAGCGCCAAGTGACCAAGAGCTTTGCGCAGATATTGAGCGTTCACAGGCACTTGGCTTTAACGGTGCGAGACTGCACGAAAAGGTTTTTGAAGAGCGTTTTCTTTATCACTGTGATAAGCTTGGATATATTGTTTGGGGCGAATACCCTAACTGGGGACTTGACCACTCTTATGCCGATAGCATATACGGAATTTTGCCCGAATGGTTAGAAGAAATTGACAGAGATTTTAATCACCCGTCAATTATTGGTTGGTGCCCACTTAACGAAACCTGGGATCAAAACGGCAGAAAGCAGTATGATGATATGTTGGCATTGGTTTACAAGGCCACAAAGGCTGCTGACCCAACACGCCCTTGCATTGATACAAGCGGCAACTATCACGTTGTGACCGATATATATGACCTTCATGACTATGAGCAAAATCCCGATGTTTTTGCTTCTCACTACGAGCCGCTTGGAAACAGTAATGTGTTTGACTTTTTCTCTGCTTTTAAAGACCGTCAGCGCTATGACGGAAAGATGCCGTTTTTTGTTAGTGAATATGGCGGCATAGGTTGGAGTGTAAATGAGGGTTGGAGCTACGGCAATGCGCCAAAGAGCGCGGAAGAATTTATCGAGCGATTTAAAGGTCTTACAAATGCTTTGCTTGATAACGAGAATATGTTTGGTTTTTGCTATACACAGCTTACCGATGTTGAACAGGAGCAGAACGGACTTTACTCATACGATAGAAAACCAAAATTTGACACTGAAATATTCAAAAATATTCTTTCACGCAAAGCAGCTGTTGAGGATTAAGGAGTCCACTTATGAAAGCGAAAATAATCGTTAATAAAAATTTTGCGGTAGGCGAAATAGATAAACGAATCTATGGTTCTTTTGTAGAGCATTTGGGCAGATGTGTATATGGCGGAATTTATGAGCCGACTCATAAAACAGCCAATGATTTTGGATTTAGAGAAGATGTGCTTGAGCTTGTAAAGCAAATTGATGTGCCTATCGTAAGATACCCGGGTGGTAATTTTGTGTCGGGCTATAATTGGGAGGACGGCATTGGCGACAAGACAAAAAGACCGCAAAAAAAGGATTTTGCATGGAAGTCGATTGAAACTAATCGGGTTGGTATTGACGAATTTCAACAGTGGGTGCGGCAGGCTAATACCACAATAAATATGGCGGTTAACCTTGGCACACGTGGAGCAAAAGAGGCTCAAAATCTGGTTGAATACTGCAACGCCGGCACTGATACATATTATGCCAATTTAAGAAAGCAAAACGGTTTTGAAAAACCGTTTGCTATTAAGACCTGGTGCCTTGGAAACGAGATGGACGGCGATTGGCAGATAGGTCATAAAACCGCCGACGAGTACGGTCGTATTGCAAACGAAGCGGCAAAACTTATGAAATTGGTGGACCCAAAAATTGAACTGGTGGTTTGCGGTAGTTCAGTTTGTGAACTTGAAACCTTTGGCGAATGGGAGCTTACCGTGCTTGACCACACATACGATAACGTGGATTATATTTCACTGCATCAATATTATGGCAACCAAAGCAATAACACCGCCGATTTTTTAGGCAGGTCGGTTCATTTAGATGCGTTTATTAAGTCGGTTGTTGCTATGTGCGACACTGTTAAAGCAAAAAAACGTTCTAAAAAACAAATTAATCTTGCTCTTGACGAGTGGAATGTCTGGTACCATAGTCACGGCGCAAAGATTGAAGAATGGCAAATCGCGCCACCACTGCTTGAAGATATTTATAATTTAGAGGATGCGTTGCTTGTAGGCTGTATGTTAATGACACTGCAGAATAACTGTGATAGGGTAAAAATTGCGTGTCTTGCACAGCTTGTAAACGTTATAGCACCTATTATGACCGAAAACGATGGGGCGGCTTGGGCACAAACTATATTTTACCCTTATATGTATGCATCACGCTTTGGCAGGGGTAAGGCTTTAAAAACAGTAACTGAATGCGAAAATTATACAACAACCGATAAATTCACCGTTCCGTATGTTGAAAGCTCGGTTATAGTAAACGAAGAAAAGCGTCAGATTGTTGTTTTTGCAGTAAACCGTTCTTTAGATGAGGATATGGAATTATCGTTTGATTTAGGCGGTTTTGATACGGCGGTTATGAAAGAACATATAGAGCTGTATGCCGACAATCTTAAAGAAATAAACACAAAAGATGCTCAAAATATCAAGCCTGTAAATAAGGAAATAGTTTCAAAACAATCAGCTAATCAACAGGTGACACTTAATAAACATTCATGGAATATGATTAGGTTTGGGTATTAAGAAATGCATAATGCACAATTAAGGTGTGCTTCGCACGAATAATAAATAATCCCTCGAGTTCAAATGAATTCGAGGGATTTATATGTTTGTATTGGGATTATCGGTGCGGTTGAGTAGGTAGTCAACCGAAACCTTGTGAAAATCTGCAATTTTGATAAGCGTCGTGGTTGGAATATCTATATCGCCGCGTTCATAGTTACTATACACGCGCTGACTGCAGGAAAGTATTTTGCCCATATCGGTTTGGGTTAAATCTTTATCTTCGCGCAAATTACGAATTCGCTCATATAAGGGCATATAAATCACCACCAAGGTTTAGTATATGCAATCATTATACTTTAGCGAAATATTCGCTATTGACTTTTAGCGAAAAATCCGCTAAAATACAAATAGAATTTTTTGGGAGGCGATAAATATGGGAGAAAATATAATACAGGAAACAATAGTAAACGAAAACAAAGATAAGCTTGATAAACTGTTTCAAGCGGCGCGTAATGCGAGGGATACTGGTGATGTGGATACCGCAATAAAACATTACAAAGAAATTAGCGCACTTGAGCCTAATGATTGGGAAGCTCTTTTTTACCTTGTGATTTTAAAGACAAAGACAGTGGTTTATGGGGAAATATCAAATGTTGCAATAAGTGTTTGCAATTGTATATCAAAGGTTTTTGAACTAATTAATCGAAGTGTGAACAATGAACAAGAGAAAAAATTGATTGTTGCGGAAGTTAAAAAACAGTGTTGTGATACGGCTGCCTGGCTTGTAAATGTAAGTGGCAAATATTATAATGCATTGACACAAAATGATTTGTCATTTAGTTTAATTACAGCGGCTGTAAATTTAGATGCAAAAAGAAAAGCAAAATGCGAATCTGCACAAAGAATGGTTAATATTGGAAATATTATGTGTATTTGTGGAAATGCGATTGAAAAGACATTTGGCATTGAAGATGAATTTTATCAAGAGCTTGCTGTTGATTGTTGGAAGGGTATGCTCAATGTGCATTTTGGGCATATTCAGTACTACAAGGTGGCTGTATTTAACGAAGAAAGTATAGCAAAATATGCAGAAAAAATTCAAAAATATGATCAAGCGTATGAAATACCCCAAATTAAAGCAACCGAAAAGAGAAATTATACTATTACAGCATTATTGATTGTTTTTGGTGTTTTGGCAATTAGTATTTTGTGGGCTTTGTGGATTTGGTCTTAAAAACTATGTTATTAAAAAGGAAGCTCCCCTTGAATTAACAAGGGGAGACTTTTTGTGCTTTGGGGTTATTATTTATACACTCTAAGCCAGTCGACTTCCATTGATTGTGGTAGGTCTTTGTCATCAACTTCGCCCCAAAAAGCGCCACTGCCTTTAGGCCCTAGGTAGCAGGTGTAAAGAATGTAAGCAGGGAAAACGTTTTCTACAGGCTCAATTTTATCATTTACCTTTACAAGTGTGCCGTTTACATAGTAGTAAAGCGCATACTCGTTCCAAACACAAGCGTATTCCTGATATTCGCCATCCTTGTAACCCGGAATAGTGTAATCCATTCCAAGTGAGCTTTTGGTAATAGGTTGTGTTTTTGGGTCCCAGCCGGGTTCCCAATAGTGCTCGGTGTGGGCGCTGCCGCGGGTAGCAGGATAGTGGAAAATTTCCATAATATCTATTTCGCTGCAGCCGTGGAATTCATCGCCTGTATCGGTACGTTTAAAGAAATAGTCTTCGCGATATCTGCCCTGTGGCATTAGCCAAAAGGCCGAGAAAATACCCGTTGGTGTAGCAGGTACTCTCATACGGGTGCTGAAACAACCGTATTTTTGAGAGAATTTATCTTTTGTGCTTACACCTGCATCAGAATAATAACATTCAATACCGTTATGAACGATAGGTGTTTCGCATTTTTCAAAATCGAGGCACAGTTTGTTGTCACGAACATAGTTTTCTTTTGCTCGTCTATATACCATCGGCTTTTTTGATACGCCTGAAAGGGCGTTCCAAATGTCAGTGTTGAAGGTTTCAAAATTATCTTCGAGAGTAATTTCATATTTACGAAGCTTTATTTTAAGCTTTGCGGTATAGTCGGGATCCTCGGCACAGTGAAGGTCAACGGTCATCCAACCGCCCATTTGACGAGTAGCATCAGGTATGACGATTTCGTCGGACTTAAAGTAAACATCGGGGTAGTCAGCACGAATATTACAGCCGCGTGGGCTTATACGTTCGCCCTTAAATACAATGTAATACTTGTATGCTACCGAATAGCCAGGCACACCCGGGTGATAGCTTTCGAGATGAATCATAAAATCGTCGCAGGGTTCGCCTTTATAAAAGCCTTCTTCTTTTACGTTTAGTTCAAAATCTGTCATAATATAATCTCCTTATAATCATAAGACTTGGTGCAGAACACACCTCATCCACCGTAAACGGTCCCCCTTCTCCTCAAGGAGAAGGCTTTATTTATAAACTCTTAGCCAGTCAACTTCCATTGTTTGTGGTAGGTCTTCGTCTTTGACCTCGCCCCAAGGAGCGCTACTGCCCTCGGGTCCTATGTAACAAGTATAAAGAATATAAGCGGGGAACACCTCTTCAACAGGAGCTATTTTATCATTAACCTTTGCAAGAACACCGTTTACATAGTAGTAAAGAGCGTATTCGTTCCAAACGCAAGCGTACTCAATAAATTGACCGTCTTTGTAACCCGGAATGGTGTAGTCGTAACCGAGTGAGCTTTTGGTTTTACCTTGTGTTGCCCAGTCCCAGTTTGGCTCCCAATAATGCTCGGTATGAGCGGAACCGAGAGTGGCTGGGTGGTGGAAGATTTCCATAATATCTATTTCACTGCAACCGTGGAAATCATCGCCCGTATCGGTGCGCTTAAAGAAGTAATCATCGCAATATTTACCTTCGGGTAGTAGCCAGAAAGCCGAAAAAGTACCAGTAGGGGTAGCAGGAACCTTGATGCTTGAAGCAAAACAACCGTATTTTTGTGAGAATTTACCCTTGGTTCTAAGACCTGCGTCAGAATAGTAGCACTCGTTGCCGTTACGGATAACGGGTGTTTCGTTCTTTTCAAAGTCGAGGCATAATTTACCATTGCGAACGTAATTTTCTTTAACCTTGGTGTAAGCCATTGATACCTTTGCTCCGTCGCAGCGTGGCTCCCACAAATCTGTGTTAAAGGTTTCAAAATTATCTTCGAGAGTCAATTCGTATTTACGAAGCTTGATTTTAAGCTTTGCTGTATAGTCGGGGTCAAGAGCGCAGTGAAGGTCAACTGTCATCCAACCACCCATTTGACGAGTAGCATCGGGTATGATAATTTCGTCAGCCTTAAAGAAGACATCAGGGTAGTCGGCACGAATATTACAACCACGCGCGCTGATACGTTCACCCTTAAACATAATGTAGTACTTATATACTACAGAGTAGCCCGGTACGCCCGGGTGATAGCTTTCGAGATGAATCATAAAATCATCGCAGGGCTCACCTTTGTAAAAGCCCTCTTCTTTTACGTTTAGTTCAAAATCTGTCATGGGGATAACCTCCTTGAAATAATATATTAAAACTATTTATACACTTTAAGCCAGTCTATAACAAATTCTTGCGGTAAAAGCTCATCGGGAACATCGCCCCAGTGTCTATTGCTGCCTTCGGGGGCAATATAGCAGGTAAACTTGATATATGCCGCCTTTACATCGTCAACAGGGGCAATATTGGTGTTTGCTTTTGCAAGTTCACCGTTTACGTAGTAGTAAATGCCGTATTCATTCCATACACAAGAATACTCTTGGTATTCGCCGTACTTAAAGCCGGGGATTATGTACTGTTCGCCAAGCGAGCTTTTTGTAGTGCCTTGTGTTGCCCAGTCCCAATTTGGCTCCCAATAATGCTCTGTGTGGGATGAGCCCAAGGTATCGGGGTGACAAAAAATTTCCATAATATCTATTTCACTGCAGCCGTGGAAATCGTCGCCTGTGTCGGTGCGTTTAAAGAAATACTCGTCACAATATTTTCCTTCGGGCATAAGCCAAAATGCTGTGAACAGGCCCTTGCGATAGCTTGGGTGCTTGCACTTAGCGGTAAAGCAACCGTATTTTTGTGAGAATTTGCCTTTAGTACGAACACCTGAATCGGTGTACCAATATTCTTTTCCGTCTTTTATAATCGGTTTGTCGAGTTTTTTAAACTCAAGACAAAGCTTACCGTCTTTAACATAATTATCTTGTACGGGGGTTATTGACAACGGTGTTTTAGCGCCGTATGGCATACCCTCCCACAAATTTGTATTATAGGTTTCAAAATTTTCTTCAAGTGTTTGTTCATACTTACGCATTTTTATGTGAATAGTAGAGCGGTACTGCTTAAACTCTTTGTGTGTTACGGTAATGGTAAGGGTTTCACCGCGTTGACGTATTTCATCGGGAATAACTATTCTATCTGCAATAATCCACACCATAGGAAGATTAAAATCAACGTCGTAATCCTCGAAGGCTAGTTTTTCACCCTTAAAGGTTACAAAGTAATCGTATTTTAATGCGTAGCCCGGAATACCGGGATGGTATTGCTTAAGGTGAAACTGCATATCATCACAAGGTGTATTACCACAAAAACTTTCAACTTTCACATTTAGTTCGTAATCTGTCATAAGTGTCGCCACCTTTAATATTTTGTGGAAATAATATCCACTTAAAATATAGCATAATAAACACAAATAATCAAGGTGAAAAAAGTAAAATCGCAGGTTTTTTGAACCTGCGATTTTAATGTTTAGTGATATTTTGGTAGCCAGTTGCCATGGGTGTCAATAAGGTCGTCAACCATTTTCTTGATTGTGTCAATATCAAGCTCACTACTTGTATGTGGGTCAAGCATTGCCGCTTGATAGATATGCTCTTTTTTGAGCGTAACGGCAGCTTCAATTGTAAGCAACTGAACATTGATGTTTGTCATATTCATAGCGGCGCATTGAACGGGTAGTTCGCCTACAAAACAAGGATTTATGCCGTGGCGGTTGACAAGACAGGGAACCTCGACACAAGCGTTTTCGGGAAGGTTGGTGATAAGGTGACCTGTATTTAGCACGTTGCCGCCGATTTGGTAGGCTTTGTTTGTGACAACCGCCTCCATAATGTGCGAAGCATATTCAAAACTGCGGGTGTGCTCTTTGATACCCGTTTCAAGAATGTTTTTATAATCATCTTTCCAACGCTCGATTTGGTTTATGCAACGTCGAGGATATTCGTCAAGCGGAATGTTATATTTTTCAATAAGTTCTGGGTATTTTGATTTGATATAAAATGGATTATATTCAGCGTTGTGCTCGCTTGATTCGGTGCAATAGTAGCCAAAATGTTTAATATATTCAAGGCGCACTTTGTTATTGCAGTTTGGATTATTAATTTCAGCATCAATTTTTGACTTGATTTCGGGATAGAGGTCGCGACCGTTTTTATCTTTAATTTCAAGCAACCATGCCATATGATTAATGCCTGCGATAAGTTCAGTACATTCCTCAGGCTTGTAGTCCATTTTAAGTGTTTCAAAAAGCGATTTTGTGCATACCTGAACGCTATGGCAAAGACCTACCGTTTTAATTGGTGTATAGCGTAGCATGAAGCCGGTAAGCATAGCCATTGGGTTTGTGTAGTTTAGAAATAATGCATCGGGGGCAACCTCTGCCATATCGTCGGCAAAATCTTTCATTACAGGAATTGTGCGAAGGGCTCGCATTATTCCACCTATGCCCAATGTATCGCCGATTGTCTGTTGCAACCCGTATTTTTTAGGCACTTCAAAATCAATAATGGTGCAAGGGTCATAAAGGCCTACCTGAATTGCGTTTATTACAAAGTTAGCACCGCGAAGAGCATCCTTGCGATTTTCAACTCCGCAATAACATTCGATTTGTGCCTTGCAACCCTTTTGTTCGCGCATAGCTTCTAATATAACGCGGCTTTCTTCAAGTCGTTCGGCGTCAATATCGTAAAGAGCAAAGATGCTGTCGCGCAAAACATCACTACACATACAGTCGCCTATAACATTTCGGGCAAACACGGTGCTACCTGCACCCATAAAGGTAATCTTCATTAAAAACACCTCGTTTGAATTTTATAATTTTATTGTATATTGACAAGTGTTTATTGTAAATGCTAAAATGTTGTTATGATTTGTCATTTTGTTGTTTTTGGGAGAGCTGTTTATGATAACCTATAATGAAGCAATTATCAATAAGGGCTATAAAGATATAAATCCTATGCAGTTTGGAAGTGAAATATGCAGCCCTTCACATAGCTTTGGTCCTGCACTGCGCACATATTGGCTATTGCATTATGTTGTAAGGGGAAAGGGTATTTTTAAAATTGAGGGGCGTGAATACAAAGTAAATGCCGGCAATATATTTGTTATTCCGCCGTTTATCGAAACGTATTATGAGGCTGATAAGGACGAACCTTGGGAATATATATGGGTAGGATTTACTTCCGACAGTAAAATTGATTTTGGATTTAGTGATGTAATGTATATGCCGCACGCTTATCATATTTTTGAAAGTATGAAAAAATGCAGTAATATGAGTAAAGGGAAAACCGAATTTTTGTGTTCTAAGGTATGGCAACTATTATCGCTTATATTTGATGCGCAAAGCGAAAAAATTGATTATATTGAACAGGCGGTCAATATTATTAATGCAGAATATATGAACGATATAAGCGTGCAAAATATTGCCGACAAAGTAGGGCTTGAGCGTACATATTTTTCAAATTTTTTCAAAAAGCAAATTGGTTTATCGCCAAAACAGTATTTACTTAAGACACGTATGGAGCAGGCGGCAGTGTTTTTACGTGATTATGGTTATAGTGTGTCGGTAACTGCACTTTCGGTAGGATATAGTGATGTTTATACCTTTTCAAAAATGTTTAAGCAATATTTTGGAATTTCGCCGTCGAAATTTAAGTAAAAGGGCTTTTTGTATTGCTTTTTGTTAAAGCGAATGATATAATTTTAAAAGTTGAGGTGATATTTTGAAAAAGAGATTGTTTTTTCTT
>JAZQFX010000024.1:0-116374 GCA_045539695.1 Acutalibacteraceae bacterium | reverse complement strand
AAATTAGCCGTTAATCTTTGTAACAACGCCTGAACCAACGGTACGACCGCCTTCACGGATAGCGAAACGGAGACCTTCTTCAATAGCGATAGGAGTGATGAGCTCAACGTCCATCTCTACGTTATCACCAGGCATGCACATTTCAGTGCCTGCAGGAAGAGATACAACACCGGTAACGTCAGTTGTTCTGAAATAGAACTGAGGACGATAGTTGTTGAAGAAAGGAGTATGACGACCGCCTTCTTCTTTGTTCAAAACGTAAACTTGACCATGGAATTTGGTGTGTGGGTTGATTGAACCTGGTTTGCAAAGAACCTGACCACGCTCAACTTCGTCACGGCTTACGCCACGGAGAAGTGCACCAACGTTGTCGCCAGCTTCACAGTAATCAAGAGTTTTACGGAACATTTCCATTGAAGTAACAACAGTCTTAGCGCGTTCTTCGGTAAGACCGATGATTTCAACTTCATCACCTGCGTTAAGCTGACCACGCTCAACACGACCTGTAACAACGGTACCACGACCAGAAATAGTCATAACGTCCTCAACAGGCATAAGGAAAGGCATGTCTGCCTTACGGTCAGGAGTAGGAATGTAGCTGTCAACTGCATCCATAAGCTCAGCGATAGGAGCATAGACAGGATCTGCAGGATCGGTAGAAGCAGAATCGAGAGCCTGGAAAGCAGAACCCTTGATGATAGGAGTATCATCGCCTGGGAATTCATACTTGTCAAGAGTCTCACGGATTTCCATCTCAACGAGTTCGAGGAGCTCTTCGTCGTCAACAAGGTCAGTCTTGTTCATGAATACAACGATGTAAGGAACGCCAACCTGACGAGCAAGAAGAAGGTGTTCTTTAGTCTGAGCCATAGGACCATCAGTAGATGCGATAACAAGGATAGCACCGTCCATCTGAGCAGCACCGGTGATCATGTTCTTAACATAGTCAGCGTGTCCGGGGCAGTCAACGTGAGCGTAGTGACGGTTGTCAGTCTCATACTCAACGTGAGCAGTGTTAATTGTGATACCACGTTCTCTTTCTTCTGGAGCCTTGTCAATGTTTGCATAATCTTCGAATGCAGCCTGACCCTTGAGTGAAAGATACTTTGTGATTGCAGCGGTAAGAGTGGTCTTACCATGGTCAACGTGACCGATTGTGCCAATGTTAACATGTGGCTTGTTACGTTCAAATTTTGCCTTTGCCATTTGAATTTCCTCCTAAAAAAGTAAAGTTAATTTTAGATAAATATAGTTTACCAAATAATACTCGAAATTTCAAGCATTATTTGAAAAGTTAAAAAGATTAGTTTTTAGCTCTGTTAGAGATAATCTTTTCAGCAATGCTCTTTGGAACTTCCTTGTAACCGTCAGGTTCCATTACATACTGACCACGGCCCTGTGTCTTAGAACGGAGGTCGGTAGCGTAACCAAACATATCACCAAGAGGTACACGTGCATTGATTTGCTTAAGACCGCTACGGTCTTCAAAGCCCTGAATTTCGCCACGGCGTGAGTTAAGGTCGCCGATAACGTCGCCCATATACTCTTCAGGAACAATAACAGTAACCTTCATAATAGGCTCAAGAAGAACAGGATCAGCTATGCGGCAAGCTTCTTTGAATGCCATAGAACCTGCGATCTTAAATGCCATTTCAGAAGAGTCAACTTCGTGGTATGAACCGTCATAAAGTGTTACCTTAACGTCAACTACGGGGTAGCCTGCAAGTACACCTGCGTGTAATGCGCCCTGGATACCTTGGTCAACAGCGGGGATATATTCCTTAGGAACGGTACCACCGGTAACAGAGTTGATGAATTCATAGCCCTTACCTGTCTCGTTAGGCTCAAGAATGATCTTAACATGACCGTACTGACCTGAACCACCAGACTGACGTTTGTACTTGGTCTCGTGGTCAACCTTCTTGCGAATACTTTCTTTGTAAGCAACCTGTGGAGCGCCAACATTTGCTTCTACCTTAAATTCACGGAGCAAACGGTCAACGATGATTTCAAGGTGAAGCTCACCCATACCGGCAATAATTGTCTGACCGGTTTCTTCATCGGTGTAGCACTTAAAGGTTGGATCTTCTTCGGCAAGCTTTGCAAGAGAGATGCCCATTTTTTCCTGACCTGCTTTAGTCTTTGGCTCAATAGCAACACGGATAACAGGCTCAGGGAAGTTCATTGATTCAAGAATGATAGGATGCTTTTCGTCGCAGAGTGTGTCACCTGTTGTGGTGTTCTTAAGACCAACTGCCGCTGCAATGTCACCTGCATAGCAGGTTTCAAGGTCTTCACGGTGGTTAGCGTGCATCTGCAATATACGTCCCATTCTTTCGCGGTTTTGCTTAACTGTGTTATAAACACCGGCGCCTGCATCAACAGTACCCGAATAAACACGGAAATAGCAAATCTTACCAACGAATGGGTCGGTAGCAATCTTAAATGCGAGAGCTGCAAAAGGCTCTGTATCAGAAGAGATTCTCTGTTCCTCTTCATCGGTATCGGGGTTAACGCCCTTAATAGCTTCTACGTCAGTAGGAGCAGGCATATAATCAACGATAGCGTCAAGAAGTGGCTGAACGCCCTTATTACGATAAGAAGTACCGCAGCAAATCGGAACCATCTCGTTAGCTATGGTAGCCTTACGGATGATAGCCTTCATCTGCTCTTCTGTAGGTTCTTCGCCTTCAAAGTATTTTTCCATCAATTCTTCGTCCATTTCAACAATAGACTCAATAAGAGCGGTACGATACTTTTCGGCGATTTCTTTCATATCTTCGGGGATGGGCTCACGGCGAACATCCTTACCGAGATCGTCATAATAAACTTCGGCCTCGTTGCGAACAAGGTCGATGATACCCTTAAAGGTATCCTCACTACCGATAGGAAGCTGAATCGGAACTGCGTTGCAGTTGAAACGCTCTTTAACCATATCAAGTACGTGATAGAAGTCAGCACCCATAATGTCCATCTTGTTAACATAGATCATGCGGGGTACTTTGTATTCGTCAGCCTGATGCCAAACGGTTTCAGACTGAGGCTCAACACCGCCCTTAGCGCAAAGCACGGTTACAGAACCGTCAAGTACGCGGAGTGAACGCTGAACTTCAACAGTAAAGTCAACGTGTCCGGGAGTGTCGATAATATTGATACGATGGTCATTCCAGAAACATGTGGTAGCAGCAGAAGTAATGGTAATACCACGCTCCTGCTCCTGTGCCATCCAGTCCATGGTTGCGCCGCCATCATGAGTTTCACCCATCTTACGGTTTACACCGGTGTAGAAAAGGATACGCTCGGTGGTGGTTGTTTTACCGGCGTCGATGTGAGCCATAATACCAATATTTCTTGTCATTTCAAGAGATACTTTTCTTGGCATTTTAAACCTCCATCCGCGTGTATCACGCGGTCATTAACAAATTACCATCTGTAGTGAGCAAAAGCCTTGTTTGCTTCTGCTGTTCTGTGCATTTCTTCACGTCTCTTAACTGCATTACCTAAGCCGTTAGTAGCATCGATAATTTCGTTTGCAAGACGCTCTTTCATTGTGCGCTCTGAACGCTGACGGCTAAACATTGTAAGCCAACGTAGCGCTAGAGTCTGCTTTCTTTCAGGACGAACCTCGAACGGAACTTGATATGTGGCACCGCCCTTACGAACTGCTTTACATTCAAGCTGTGGCATAATATTCTCCATAGCAGCATCAAATACTTCGAGTGGTTCTTTACCTGTTTTTTCACTGATGATGTCAAAAGCACCGTAAACTATCTTCTGAGCTACACCCTTCTTACCGTCAAGCATGATGTTGTTGATAAGGCGAGTAACCTTTTTAGAATTGTAGATAGGATCCGGCAATACATCACGTTTTGCAATAAAGCCTCTTCTTGGCATTGTACTTCCCTCCTTCATAGGAATGATATCATAGGTACTCGAGTTGACAAATTCCCGTTAACACCAAACAAGGCTTTTAAATCATATATGAAGCCTGCCGGTTTACAGCAGAGATTGTCTATTCTCTAAAAAAATTATTTCGCACCTGCTTTAGGACGCTTTGCGCCATACTTGGAACGACTTTGCATTCTGTTAGCTACACCCTGTGTATCAAGTGTACCTCTGATGATGTGATAACGTACACCAGGAAGGTCCTTAACACGTCCGCCACGGATAAGAACAACAGAGTGTTCCTGTAAGTTGTGGCCGATACCGGGAATGTAAGCAGATACTTCGATGCCGTTTGAAAGACGTACTCTGGCAATTTTACGAAGAGCAGAGTTAGGCTTCTTAGGTGTAGAAGTTTTAACAGCTGTGCATACGCCGCGTTTCTGCGGTGAATCGTTGTCGGTAAGGTTGCGCTTCATAGAGTTGTAGCCCTTTAAAAGTGCAGGAGCCTTAGCCTTCTTTTCAACGGTTTCACGACCGCTACGAACTAATTGGTTAAAGGTAGGCACTATTCACTATCTCCTTTCTTTAAAAAATAGACAGCACGAAACTACGCACAGTTTCGCACGCTATCATATAATAACACCAACACCCCTATTTGTCAACAGTTTTTTTCTAACAAATAAGGGTGTTTTTTTAATTGATTTTTTTGTTCTTTTTTATATTTTCTATTGTAAGCGTTATTGCCCAAATTATACATGCGCCGGCCGCAATTGATAGCGCATATTGCAAGGTAATATTTGCGTAACTTTTAGCTTCTGCCCAGTTTCGCATTACCGCATTACTGCAGGTATAATAAAGTGCTCTACCGGGAATTAGCGGAATCACCGAAGTTATAAAGAAAAGTGTTGCAGGTGCTTTTTTTAGCCTCGCCATAATCTCGCTGTAAAGTGCCGATGCTGCCGACGCTAAAAGGCCCGCAAAAAATATTGTATTCCATAGGTGCATTCCAAGCAGATAAAGCCCCCAGTTTAGCAAACCACCAAGTGCCGCAACTATAAGATATTGCTTTTTAAGTCCAAACAATAGAGCAAAGCCAAGTGAACCTAACATTCCGGTTATTAGCTGAATTGTAATTTCATTCATATCGCAATACCTCCCACCAGAAGAATTGCAAGCATAAATCCGACTGCAAGGCCTGCCGCCCACAAAAGACTTTCAATAAGTCGCATTATACCTGATATGGTATCGCCAACCAAAATATCACGCATAGCGTTGGTGAATGCGATGCCGGGAATCAGTAGCATTATAACGCCTATTATAACCATATCTGTATGGGTTGTTGGTATCAGTTTTGTAACAATACAAATCAACACACCAACAGCAAATGAACAAACTATATTGAATATTATGTTATTGGGAAAAACACTTGAAAATTTTCTTTGAAAAAAACAAACTAACAGTGCGAAAACCGCAGCGATTACCCCATCAAGAATGTTACCGCCAAAAAACACCGCGAACGCACCTGCCGCCAAGGCAGATCCTAAATAAAACTTCCAAAGGTTAGTCGGTTGTTTACAGTTTTTTATCTGAAGCTCAAGTTCATCTATTGGTAGCGGATTTTCACAACACTTACGGCTAAGCGCATTAAGTCCTTCAAGTCGCCACAGTTTGTTGCTACCGGGACTTTCTACACGTCGGCTTTCGGTAATAAGATTGCCGTCGAAAAACTTCATTGTAACAATAATGCTAGCTGTAATAACCATAACATCGGTTTTAATTGCACCGTAGGCTTTGCCCATAAGTGACAATGTGTTTTCAACACGACGCACCTCACCACCCGAGCACATCATCATCTCGCCCATATCAAGCAGTAAATGCAAAAGCCTATATTCATCGCCTTTTGTAAGTGTCATAATCTCACCATCCTTTGCCGCAAAATAATTTAACACATATGTTTGCCTTTTTCAAGATTAAATTTTATCGTAATTTATTCTGTATAAA
Source organism: Acutalibacteraceae bacterium (assembly GCA_045539695.1). GTDB lineage: Bacteria > Bacillota > Clostridia > Oscillospirales > Acutalibacteraceae > UBA737. The sequence continues at coordinate 110,488 of JAZQFX010000024.1, read as the reverse complement.
ATTTATCTTCTTTCCATTTTTCAGAATTTTTGTCTATGTATTGCCATATTTCCTTATAATCCTCTTCCCCGCGAATTATATGGTCGTATGACCTATACTGCCAAATATTTTTACCATACAGTTTGTTGCAAAATCTTTTAAATGTTCCCACGAAATTTGAAATTTTAGAATTTGTAGGGACCAGCGTCCCCGACGGTCCGTCATCAGACCTTATTATCTCGATTAACATATGTATGTGATTAGGCATAACCACATATTTGTTAATTTTTATATCATCATAAAAATCGGTCATGATTTCAATTTGTTGATTTGCAATTTCGCCATATTCGGTAAATTTTATTTGCGGACCGTCAAGGATGCCGGTCCCTACAATGTCACATAAAAGTTTTCGCTTATCCTTGGTACACATCGTTATAAAATAATATCCGTCTTGGCTGTAATCGTAATCTTTGAGTCTTATCTGTTTTCTTTTAGGTAATTGCATTTATATCACCAAATACAAAATTTATTCCTATCAAACTAAATTATAATAATTCAAATCCCTTTAAATATAGTAGATTTTGAATAATCCACTGACCTTTCCACCAATTTTTACTTACTGCCCATTCATCAGGGTAATTGCCACCCCAATTCCAACCTATATTCCAAGAACCATCTTGAAGTTGTGTATCTATAATATATTGACATTCATAATCAGCAATCTTTTTATTCGCTGGATAATACTCACTTTGGTTTGAATTAATGAAACAAGATGGTTGACATACATATCCGCTCCATTTTGTTGTATCCGTTTCAATTAATTTATGTATCGATTTGTGCAATTTTTCTTTTAACTCATCAAAAGCAATATATTGGGTGGCATTTGCCTTTTCAAACAACTCTGCCATTCGCATATAGCAGGTACACGTGTGCATATCTATGATTTCATCTGGTGAAAGCGCACCAACAGCCTCGTTAGCAACTCGCACTCCCAGTTTAAAAATATCAGCATCTTTATCGGCATATCTTACAATAAAACCTGCTATTTGCGCAGTTCCATTATAATCGGTATGACAACTACTAACACTGTCAGTATGCCACCAAGGTGCGTGCGGATAATCATTATTACTTGGTATTGTTATTTCCCAAGTTTTACCATTAAAATGCGTACCGCTATTATACCACTTTAAAAGGCCTTTAATAACAGGATTATTACCATCCTCAAAATCAATTTCTCGTATTATTTCACTTGCCGTATTTGAATGTAGTGGCGTTGAATTAGGGTTCCAACAATCTGCCTCCACCGCATGACCAAAGCCGCCATCTTCGTTTTGATAATAAGACAACACATTCATTACGGCTTCCTTACTACCATTTTCAAAATGATACTGAAAACGCGCTAAATCAATTGGTCGTGCATTACGATACATAAACGCTCTTGCTTTTTCATATGTTGTATTCATTTGGTACAACCCTTTCACACCTTACTTTTATAAAATCTTATCACAAATTCGAATGTTTTACAACATTAAAAAGAGAGATAGCAAACACTATCTCTCTTAAAATTTATTTTGTATAACTATTAATACATTCCGCCTCCGGCTGCGGCCGCTGCGGCTGCAGCGGCATTTGCTGCGGCTACGTCTTCGGGTTTATCGGCTACAAGGCTTTCGGTTGTAAGCACCATTGCAGCAACTGAAGCTGCATTTTCAAGTGCTGAACGTGTAACCTTTGTAGGATCAACAATACCTGCGTCAAGCATATCGGTATAGGTTTCGCTATAAGCGTCAAAGCCGTAATTAACCTTACCGCTATTTAAAATCTTATCAATTATAACAGAGCCTTCAATGCCTGCGTTATAAGCAATTTGACGGATTGGTGCCTCAAGTGATTTAAGAACGATGTTAACGCCTGTCTTTTCGTCACCTTCGGTCTTATTAGCAAGATCAGCTACTGCAGGAATAGCGTTAAGAAGCGCTACACCACCGCCTGCTACAATGCCCTCTTCAACTGCGGCCTTAGTAGCAGCAAGAGCATCTTCTATGCGGAGCTTTTTGTCCTTCATTTCGATTTCGGTAGCGGCACCAACCTTAATTACTGCAACACCGCCTGCAAGCTTTGCAAGACGCTCCTGCAATTTTTCGCGGTCGAATTCTGAAGTTGTAATTGCAATTTCATTTCTGATTTGAGCAACACGGTCCTTAATAGCGGTCTTATCGCCAGCACCGTCAACAATAACGGTGTTTTCTTTTGTAACCTTAACCTGACGTGCGCGACCAAGCTGCATAACGCTTGCATCCTTAAGCTCAAGACCAAGCTCTTCGGTAATAACCTCGCCGCCTGTAAGGATAGCAATATCACGAAGCATTTCTTTACGTCTGTCACCAAAGCCTGGGGCTTTTACTGCAACGCAGGTAAATGTGCCGCGAAGCTTGTTAACAATAAGTGTTGAAAGAGCCTCACCCTCGATATCCTCGGCAACAATAACAAGCTTTTTGCCTGACTGAACAATTTGTTCAAGAAGTGGTAAAATTTCTTGAATGTTAGAAATCTTTTTATCAGTAATAAGAATATAAGCATCGTCAATAACAGCTTCCATCTTATCGGTGTCGGTTACCATATAAGGTGTGATATAGCCACGGTCAAACTGCATACCCTCAACAACCTCTGAATAGGTTTCAGCGGTCTTTGACTCCTCAACGGTAATAACACCGTCAGCCGATACCTTTTCCATAGCTTCGGCAATTAGTGAGCCAATTTGTGCATCGCCCGATGAAACGGTTGCAACACGAGCAATATCGTCGGTGCCCGAAACCTTTTTAGAGTTATCAATGATTGTAGCGATTGCGGTGTCAACTGCATTTTTGATACCCTTTTTAACTACCATTGGGTTAGCGCCTGCAGCAACGTTTTTCATACCCTCGTTAATAAGAGCCTGTGCAAGCACTGTAGCGGTTGTGGTACCGTCACCTGCTGCGTCATTGGTTTTAACCGATACTTCCTTTACAAGCTGTGCGCCCATATTTTCGAAAGCATCTTCAAGTTCAATTTCTTTAGCAATGGTTACACCGTCATTTGTAATAAGCGGTGAGCCGTATTTTTTATCCAGAACTACGTTTCTACCCTTAGGTCCTAATGTTACCTTTACAGCGTTGGCGAGCTTATCTACGCCTGTTTGAAGCGCTTTGCGTGCTTCTTCACCAAAAATAATGTTCTTTGCCATAATAAAATATCTCCTTACTCAACAATTGCAAGAATATCTGAAAGATGAAGAACGGTATATTCTTCATTATCTAACTTAATATCGGTGCCTGCATATTTTGCGGCGATAACCTTGTCACCGGGTTTCACGGTCATAGCAATCTCTTTGCCGTCAACCATACCACCTGGGCCTACCGCTACAACCTCAGCAATTTGAGGCTTTTCTTTAGAAGCGGATGTAAGCACAATGCCGCTTTTGGTTGTTTCTTCTGCTGCTGTTGCTTTTATTACAACATTGTCAGCCAATGGTTTAATTGTCATAATAAAAATCTCCTTTTTACTGCGTTGCAGTTTAGTTTATATTAGTAATTATATCCAATATTTTTTAAAAGTCAAGTAAAGTCAAAAACATTTAAACTTTTGTTAACACTTTATTTGCAATACTCGCTGGCAACACAAATTTAACCGCACTTTTTACAAGTTCAAATTTCATATTTGTAGTTTCTATTATCTCACCGTCAAGGTTTACAGGTATTGGCTCATCTGCTGCAAACTCCATACTTGTGCAATTCTTAAGTGTGCAACAATCAAGCTTTTTATGCTCGCCTTTTTTATAAAGATTCAAAAACTTTAAAATCTTTAATTTTGATATTTTATCTACAAGTGTAAAATCAAGCTTGTTATCATAGGGCACAGCGTCGGGTGCGCCCTTATAACCGCCTCCATAATAGGGTGCGTTAGCAATAACTGCAAAAAGGCAGTTTTTTTGCTGTGGCGGCTCACCATCAACCGATATTTTTGCCGTTATTCCAAGCTTACCTAAAAAAGTTTTAACAATAGCAAGCGTATAGGCAAACGAGCCTGACACAAGCGGCCAGTTTTTAAAGATTGACATATCACGCGCTACTACGGCATCCATACCAACCGAGCAACCGTTAAGGCAGTATTTATCGCCCGCCTTAATCAAATCCATTTCTACCGATTCTCCATCAATTTGTTCGGCAATATCTAAAAAGCTGTTACGATTTTCAAAAAACTTTAAAAAGTCATTTGCCGAGCCGCAAGGAATAACACCAAGCTCTACATTGCTATATCCAACTATAGAATTAAGAACAGCCATAACGGTACCCTCACCGCCACACGCAAACATCCTGATATTATCGCCTGTTTTGGCTTCATTACTCGCCGAGCGCATCATATCATCAATAGAATTCCTAAAATGTATTTTATAATCATATGTTTTGTCTGAAAAATAATCATTTATAGATTTAACTATATTTTCTTGAGCATTACCCTTACCTGCTAATGGATTGATATAAAAAACATATCTCATTGTTTTATATTCCTTTATTCTTAAAATACATAAAAAGCTGACACTTAATCATACCGTTATAAAGCTTACGGCGTTTGTCGGCAGTTGCGCCAAAATGCTTTTCAAACTCATCGTGAGGACTAATTACAAAATACTTTTTACCTTGCGCTCTATCAAAGCGCTCACCCATTATTTTATAAAGCTTTTCAGCTTCTGCTACATCAAGCAACCTTTCGCCATAAGGAGGATTGGTAATAACAAGCAAACGTTCATCAGGAGTTTTAAAATCCTTTATATCGGCTACCGTGGCTTTAACATATTTTTCCACACCCGCTTTTTTAGCATTAGCAAGTGTAAGCTCTACGCTTGCGGGGTCTATATCATAGCCATGCGCTCTGAAATCTACATTTTTGATTATTAAATCCTGCGCGCGCATACGCTCTTGCTGCCAAACAGTTTTAGGAATTGAACCAAATCTTTCTGCTGCGAAAAAACGGCGCAGACCAGGGGCAGTTTTAGTAGCCATTAAAGCCGACTCTATAAGCAGCGTACCGCTGCCGCAAAATGGATCGTAAACTTGAGAATCGGGGAATATTCGCGCCAAATCGCACATTGCAGCACCCAATGTTTCTTTAAGTGGAGCATCGTTAGAATTGCGGCGGTAACCGCGCTTATGAAGTCCCTCACCCGAGGTGTCGATGCCTACAGTAACATTATCTTTAATAATAGTAAAACGAATCTTAAACTCAGCGCCCGTTTCAGCAAACCACTTTATACCGTATTTTGATGACAAACGGTCAACTATTGCCTTTTTAATAATAGACTGACAATCCGGAATACTGAAAAGCACCGAATTAATGCTTGAACCCGCGCTTACTGGGAAAGCATCATCTTTACCAATAAAGCGCTCCCATGGAAGTGACTTTACTTTATCAAAAAGCTCGGTAAAGGTTGTAGCATGAAACTGCCCCATATTTATAAGTATACGTTCAGAAAAACGGGAATTTATGTTTGCGCGGGCAAGCATATTTGTGTCACCCTCAAGCAATACTCTACCATTTTCCGCCTCTACTTTTTCAAAGCCCATACGGCGAAATTCGTCAGCAGCAATACTCTCTACCCCGAAAAGACAAGGGGCTATTAATTTTATGTTTTCCATACCTTTAAATTTCCTTTGTAATATGTCTTGTTACGTGACAACCAATATTAACCGCAACAGGTAAGCCTGCAATATGTGTGGGCGCCGTTTCAATATTAACAGCAAACGCTGTGGTAATGCCTCCAAAGCCCTGCGGTCCTATATCTAACTGATTTATTTTTTCAAGCAATTCTGCTTCAAGCTCTGCGTAAAACGGATTACTATGCCTTATATCAACACTGCGGCAAAGCGCTTTTTTTGAAAGGTATGCGCATTGCTCAAAATCGCCGCCGATGCCAACGCCTATTACCATTGGCGGACACGGATTGTTTGATGCCGCTTTAACTATATCTAACACTGCATCAACCACACCCTGCCTTGCGTGAGAAGGTGTTAGCATTTTAATGCCACTCATATTTTCACTGCCAAATCCCTTTGGCGCTACAGTAATTTTTATTTTATCACCCGACACAATATTTGTGTGTATAACAGCGGGGGTGTTATCGTTTGTATTAACGCGATTTAGTGGGTCTGCTACCACCGACTTGCGAAGCAAACCTTTGTCATATCCGCGACGGACACCCTCATTTACGGCATCCGTCAGGTCGCCGTCTATAATGTGAACATCCTGCCCTATTTCTAAAAAGATTACCGCCATACCTGTATCCTGACAAATCGGCAAATCAAGTTCCTTTGCAGCTTCAAGATTTTTTTGCAAATCTAAAAGCACACTGCGACCAAGAGGATTAGTTTCTTCGTTTGTGCAATTATGCAAGCAGCCTTCTATATCACAAGGTAACTGTTTGTTTGCTTTAATACATAACTCTTCGATAATATCGGTAATTAAATTTGCTGAAATCTCTCTCATAAAATCACTTCTCAAAAAATAAAGGGCAGTTTCCTTTAAACTATGGAAGCCGCCCTAATTTATTTATCTTACACCCGAGCCTCGCTTGGTGCGGTTTGCATCGGGATTTTTGCGTTTAAGGTCTGAAAATTTTTCGTCGCTTGATTGCTTAAAGCGATTCATCATTTCCTCAAAACTTGCAGGCTCGCTTTTTTTAGGAGTCCAGGTGTATGTAGAATCTATGCTCTGCTTAACGGGCGCAGTCCTTCGTTCACGACGAGGCGCATCCTCACTTTTCTTTTCAGGTGGTAAAGCGCGTTTTATGCTTAGTGAAATTTTGCCATCTTCACCAATGCTTAACACCTTCATTTTAACAACATCGTTAACCTTTACATGCTCTTTTATATCGTTTACATAGTTTCTTGCAACCTCAGATATATGCACCATACCCGATTTGCCGCCGCCAATATCCGCAAAAACGCCAAACGATGTTATTGTTGTAATTTTTCCTTCTACAATGTCGCCAATCTTAAGCTCCATAAATTTAAAAAGTCCCCCTAATTGCCTGATATGTCAATATATATTTCTTCGTCAGAGTAGACAAAGCCCAACCTCTCACGAGCCGCTTTTTCGATTATATCCGCGTGTGAATCACTTTCAAGAAGCGCTTTTAATTCTTCGTTTTCAAGTTTGAGAGCATCGCGCTTGCCTATAAGCTCCGCTAAAGTTTCTTTATCACGAGCCAGCACATTGCCAAGTCCCACAAGAGTGACCACCATATAAACAGAAACACCAAGAACTATAAGCCGCACAATGACGCTTTTTTTACGCTTTGGTTTTTGTTTCATTTAAAGTCTTCTCCATACTATCAATATTTTTATTAGTATACAACAGCCGACACACATTTTTCAAGAGTTTTTTTGCACTTTTAGAAATTTTAAATATGCTTTTGCATAATTTTAATATCAAAGACTCAAATTTAATATAAAATTTATTTAAAAACCTACTGATCCTCTTGCTTATTTTTGATGCTGTTAAAAAAATAAATTTAAAGGTAGGAAACAGCAATCTTGATAAGCTGACACGAAACAAACCAAAACCTGCCGCTTCACCCACCAACACATAGCCGCGTATTTCACCGTTTGTTCGCGAAATTAAAAATATAAAGGTAACAATGGCATAAACAGTCCAGAGCAATATATCGGTAAACTGTACCGCCCAAAACGAATTAAGGCACACCTTGCGCGCAGCGCGTATTATGTCGTACAGTGCGCAAAACAGCCCTCCCACACACACCGATAACAAAAAGGTAATTGTTTGGTTAAAATTACTGATCTCCCACATAGCTCATCTTAAAAGGCGCGATAAAAAACCGCCCGATGTTTTTGCATCAGACATATAAACCACCGCGTGAAATTTGCCTGTTGCGGTTAAGTCGCCCGTAGTTGTATTAAAGCTTTCTATGTGTAAACCCTCACCCTTTACTGTCATTTTACCAAGCGCGGTATCAAGCAAAACGGTCTCGTCGTCAAAGGATGAGACATCCCTTACGCCCGATATATTAAGTCTCTTTCGGTTTTCGATTATAACATTCTGAACAGTAGATATATTTTCTTCCAAAATAAAACACCTCAATAAAATATATTTATGAGGTGTTTTGCTTATTCAATAATTTTATACATCAAAGCGGCGTCATCCTTACGGACTGTTTCGGCAACATTTAATACCTGCACCTTAACATTTTTAGAGCCGAAGGATATTTCAATAATATCATTAACCTTTATATCAAGTGACGCGCGTGCTACCCTGCCGTTTACCATTACCCTGCCTGCATCACAAGCTTCATTTGCAACGGTGCGGCGTTTGATTATTCTTGATACTTTTAAATATTTATCTAATCGCATAGTGTTCCTTTTTAAAAACTTGAGCCGCCTAACCAGGCGGCTCGTTTTACTAATTTAAAATTAGTTGATAGCGTCTTTAAGAGCTTTACCAGCTTTGAATGCGGGAGCCTTTGAAGCAGCGATCTTAATCTTCTTACCGGTAAGAGGATTGATGCCTTCACGAGCTGCGCGCTCTTTAACTGAGAATGTACCAAAGCCAACAAGAGCTACTTTGTCGCCTGCCTTAAGAGTATCAGTAATAGCATCAAAAACTGCTGCTACTGCCTTTGCTGCATCTTTGTTAGAAAGACCTGCTTTCTCTGCAACTGCTGCTACTAATTCTGTTTTGTTCATTGTTAGAACCTCCTGAATATTTTTGGTTTTCTTAAAGTGCTTTACACCAGAATAGCAAGCGTTTAAAAAACTTTTCAAACGTCTTATTTAATTATAGCTTATCTTTTTAAAAAATCAACCAATTTTAAACGATTTATTAAAAATATTCAAATTATTCTGCATATTTTTGTGCAGTTTTCACTATAATTATCTGATTATTTTAAGTTTTGTAAGCACTTTCGATATTTTTTCACCCTTAGGTAACGATAATACGTCATCGGGCTCAAATGTTTTAAATATTACAAGCACTACAAAATACACAATAGCTGCAACACCAATTTCAAGCACTGTTCCTATTTTACCAAATGAGCTTAGATTCAAAACAATGGTAGAAAGTCCACAGCAAAGTGCCGCAATAAAGGGTTTTAAAATGGTCTTATAAATACTCGGTTTAACACCCGTGTATTTGATAAGTGATAAAAGATTGGCGATAAATATAAATACATAACATATCAATGTACCCAGTGCCGCGCCCTTTATATTTATTGTTGGAATACCAACAAAGATAAAGTTTACTATTACTTTAAGTGCAGCACCAATCCCCACATTACGAAGTGAAATCTTTTCTTTCCCAATTGCTTGTAGCATACTTGTCATTGGAACTGAAAGTCCTGTAAAGACGGCGGCCAAACCGTATATGCGTAGCATAACCCCGCCAATTTCCACCGAAGCTACGGTGTTATACATAAGCCCCATGATTTCGCTTCCCATAAATACGAATCCCATACCTATAGGCATCGAAACGAGCGCAGTAAATTTTAAGGGTGATTCGATATTACGCTTTAAAAGCGAAGTGTCTTTTTTTGTCCACGCTGTAGCTATAACAGGTAATGCACTTACACCAAGAACAGATGTTATTTGAGGAATTAAGTTATAAAGAGTGAATGCCTTACTGCGAATTCCATAAAGAAAAGTAGGAATTTCATTATCTACAAGCGACTTGGTAACAAACCGATTGTAATCCACAATTGAAGCATCGTACATATTACGAATCAAATCAGCTGAATCTTTCATAAGGTGATTCAACTGCCATTTCACCATAGTAACATCAACAAGTGATGCTACGCTGTTTGAAAGCGAGGTCAAAACTATAGGTATAGCAATTACTATCAATGTTTTTGCAATCGTTTTACCTGACTCGGCAACAGGTGATTCTGATAGTTCTTGCTTGGTAATTCCATCGCCCTTTGCTCTGTATCGGATATATAAAAATGTTGCCGAAGCGGCTCCACCCACCATAATGCCCAACATTGCACCCGCAGCGGCAAAAGCGACATCATTAGTTAGTTTTAATGCTATATAAGAAAAACCAAGTCCTAAAATCAATTTGCCAAGCGCTTCTATGACATCAGAAATCGCGGTAGGATACATATTACGTAGGCCCTCAAAATAACCGCGATAGGTTGACATTATGCAGCAAAACAGCAGCGATGGTACTATGGCATAAATACTATAAACCGTTTTGCCGGTAGCATCGGTAAGACTTACAAATGGCCTTATCAATAAAAGCATTATTATAGTGGCAGTACAACCTGTTACAAGAAAAATTCTACTTGTAATTTTTAATGTCTTTTTTACATCATTATATCTTGCCTTTGCCATACGCTCGGCAATAACACGCGATATCGCTATCGGCAAACCGGCCATTGCGAGTGTATATATAGGCGTAAACAAATCATACGCCGAAGAAAAATAACCAAATCCTAAATCACCGATAAGATTTGAAAGTGGAATTTTAAAGAAGGCTCCTATAATTTTTACTAGCACTGTTGAACAAAGCAGTATTATAGCGCCATATTCAAAGCTTTGCTGTTTTCTTTTGTTTTCCTGCATTATAAACCTACCTCATTACATAGAGTTTCAAGAACTTTTATAAAAATTTCAGAAAGAGTCTGACCTTCAAGCATATTCATATCGCTGTAATTTGTATACGCATCTTCACCCGCATCGTCAGATACACGGCGAAGGCTTAAATATGGCACATTTGCCATATCACACACGCTGGCTATTGCCGCAGTTTCCATATCGCAAGTAGTTGCCGAGAAGGTGTCGCGCAAAAAGTCGCGGTCAGCAGAGTTGCAAATAAACCTATCACCGCAAACGGCAGTTCCCTGTGCACACTCACCCAACACCGATTGTGACATTTTAACAAGCTTGTCATCAGCATCATAAATATATTTTTGCGACGGTTTTTCGCAAGGCTTATATCCTATACCCGTAAGGTCAAAATCATGCTCTAAAAATTTATCGGGAATTACTATCTCACCGCGTTTAACGGCGCTGATGCCGCCCGACAAGCCAAAGTTTAGGATATATGTACAGCCAATATCACAAAGATGTGTGGCGGCTGTAGCGGCATTAACCTTGCCTATACCACAGTTAATGCATATTACACTTGCATTGCCCATATCAAAGCTTATTGCCTTGCGATTAAAATATTTATATTCTTTTATGTTATATTTGCTTACTGACTCTACAAAGGGAGAATATTCATCAAAGTCGGCAACAACTATGCCAATTTTTAAATCTTTCATTTTTACAGTCCTTAATCAAGTTTTACTCCGCAGCTGTTGCAAAAGGATGAGTTAATATCAATGTTTGCATTACAGTTAGGACATACACGTTTATTTTTAATATTTTGAATATCCTCGTTAAGACGGGTTATTTCTTCATTTTTTTCAATTATTGCATCAACAAGATTTCTTGTTTCGTCACTCAAATCATCAGAGTCCTTTATAAGCTCAAAATAAATACGTCCCAAGTCGGCGTAGTCTTTTTCGCGCTTTGATTTAAGCGAAGCAATGCTGAATCTTTGTTTTTCAACCGTTACTACCTCACCTGTTTTTTGGCAAGCAACATCTAAAACCTCTTTGGTTTTGTTTAAAGCATCATCTAAAAATCCCATTATATAATACCTCCGAATAAAAATTTACAGCTTAAGGTCGCCTATAAACTCGCGAATAAGCGAATTGTAAGGAACAATGTCACTGTCAATGGCAGAAAACCTCTCGAGCGCATTTGCAGTTTTGATAAAATAATCATAGCAAGGTGCATTTTTGTGAACGGTGCTTCGCATTTTGCCAAAACGCTCACGGTAAACACCCAGCTCATACGGATGAAATGTTACAAGCTGCACATCTGCCGTATCCTTAAAGCAGTATAAATACTTTCGTTCACCGTCTATAACATTATTCCAAAGATGCAGTGTTTCGGTAGCGGTAGCGCCTCTGAAACGGTCGTCACGCAGTACACGTCGAATAAGCCTTATCTGGCGGCTCGATAACATTTGCACACCGTTATTATCATCTACCGAACGGTTTACGCTGATATATATTTTAAAAATATTTTTGCGTGGAACCAAATCCGAAATAAGCGGATTCATTGCGTGCAAGCCTTCAACAATAACAATGCCTCGATTACCAATACTTAACCGCTTTGCATTGAGTGTTCTTGCTTTTGTTTTGAAATCATATTTTGGAAGACTTGCCGTTCCGTTTTTAATTATTTCGTCAAAGCACTCTTTTATAAGTGTTATATCAAGTGAATTGACCGACTCAATGTCTGCACTGCCATCTGGTAATATTGGCAGTTTGTCTGCCGGTAAATAAAAATCATCAAGTGATACTACGGCAACCTTTTCGTTAAGACGCTCTAATTCAAGCTGTAAAAGCTGCGCCGTTGTGGTCTTGCCCGAACCCGAAGGTCCGGCAATTGCAACGATTTTAATATCGTCGTCGCCCTCTATTCTTTTTGCAATATCAACAATATTTTTAATATACTCTTTATTGCACGCCTTGATAAATTCCTCCGGACACTCGGTTGCCATTTTGTTAATCTCATTTAAAGTATTTATCATAAAACTCACCTATTTCTGTTTTGCGTGATATAAGCTCGTCGAAACCGCTTATATATTCATAAGGATATTTAAAATTGAATATTCGTTTTATATTTTTTTGAGTGTTGTCTTTAAGCTTTGTAACAGCAGACGCGCCACAAGCAAGAATTGTGTGTGTTTCGTCCATTATATAAACATTATAAAGACCTTCAAAGCCACATTTTGCATAACCTACATTTTCAAGATTACCGACTGTTTTACTTTGTCTATACATATAGTATGGCAAAATTTGATTTTGCTCGAGTATTTCGCGCGCATAACCCACCATTTTTGAAGCCTCGGCGCCCATCTCTATCTCGCTGTGCTGCCCCGCCTGATTAAGTGTAGATGCCCGCTTCATTGAAAGCGAATGAACAGTTACACTCTCGGGGTCTAATTTTAAAATATCTTTGAGTGTATTTTTAAAACTGTCAAAAGTATCACTTGGCAGCCCTGCAATAAGATCCATATTAATATTATCAAAACCAATTTCGCGTGCTAAATTAAATGCCTCTACGGTGTCTTTCGCGGTGTGCCTTCTGCCTATACATTCAAGCACGCTGTCATTCATTGTTTGCGGATTTATGCTTATGCGTGTAACACCGTTTTGCTTTATGGCACGCAGTTTATCGGCATCAATCGTATCAGGCCTGCCTGCCTCTACCGTAAACTCACGAACGGCAGACATATCAAAACTTCTATTAACCGTGCCAAGCACACGGTTTAACTGCTCAGCATTAAGCGTGGTCGGTGTGCCACCGCCCATATAAACCGTTTCAAGACGCAAATTTAAATTTTTTGATATTTCTGCAGTGATTTCAAGCTCACGGCAAAGCAACTCCACATACTGCGGAATTATATCCTGCGCCTTTTCTACCGAATGAGATACAAACGAACAATACGAGCATCGGCTTGGGCAAAAAGGTATCGACAAATAAAGGCTGAACGAATTATTTTTTGATAGCTTAACTATACTTTCTTCACCTGCAACAGCCTTTTTACAAAGTTCAAGCTTTTGTTTATTTACTAAAAACTTGTTTTTAAAAAAGCTTTCGGCATAATCTGTTCCGTATTCATTACAGTAACGTGAAAATAGCTTTGCAGGTCGCACACCCGTTAGTATACCCCAATCGGGTCGATAGCCGGTAATTTTTTCAAAGCAATAAAACAGTTGGCGACCAAGCTCATGTTGGGTTTCTTTGCGTGTATCAGCAATTTTTTTATCAACAATGGCTGAAAATTCCGTCTCGCCGTTTTCTAAACACAGCTTTACACGGACAATTATATCGTCACCGTTCTCTAAAACCTCACAAACTGCGTATTTTGAGTCGGCTTCAACCGTGTGCAAAACCTCAATTTTTTCAAAAGGAAGAAACAGCCGTATTAACTTTTCCATCTCATAGTCAAAATTGTGACCAATGTTGCAAAGCTTCATTTTTTACCTCAAATAAGGATTGTTTTTTCTTTCGTGACCTATTGTTGTCATTTCACCGTGACCCGAATACACCCTTACCTCATCATCAAAAAGCCACATTATTCTATCAAGTGACTCTTTCATATCATTTATATTGCCACCGGGTAGGTCTACTCTGCCTACTGTTTCATAAAAAAGCATATCTCCGCTAAAAAGGTTATCACCTATCAAATAACACATTCCACCAACGGTATGACCGGGTGTTTCATAAGCTTTCACGGTAATATCGCCTACTGAAAACTCTTCTTCATCCTCGATGGTGTAATCGGCATTATGCGCGGGTATAGGGGGAGTAAATCTTCCCGATAGATTAAACGCCCTATCAGACAGTGCAAACTCCTCATTTTTGCCGATAGCAATTTTAACACCTGTCTCTTTCCTTAACTGTAATGCGCCGCCTATATGGTCATAATGCGCATGCGTTATAAGAATAAGGCGGGTTTTATCGGCATTGCTTTTTAAAAACTGCGCAAGTTCTAATGTATATTTACCTGGGTCAATAACAATTGCCGCCTTATCGGTAAGCAAACCATAGCAGTTTGAGTATGTTGCAAGGTGCCCTTTAAGTAAAACTTTAACTTCCATATTTATCCCTTTTTATTCCATATATCTGTGTCTAAAATGATAGTAACCGGTCCGTCATTTACAAGTGAAACCTGCATATCAGCACCGAATTCACCGGTTTCTACGTTTTTAATGCCGTTTAATTTAAGTGCTTCACAATACATTTTATAATATTTTTCTGCCGTTACAGGCTCCATAGCGTTTATAAACGACGGGCGATTTCCCTTTTTAGTGTCAGCGGCCAATGTAAACTGTGATATACACAAAACCTCACCGTCAATATCAATTATAGATTTATTCATTTTACCGTCTTCATCTTCAAAAATTCGAAGATTTGCAGTCTTGCGAGCAAGTAGTTCTATATTGCTTTCGGTGTCACCCTCAACCGCGCAAAACAAAATCATAAATCCTACGCCGCATTTACCTACGGTTACACCGTCAATATCAACCGCTGCATTTTTTACCCTTTGAATTACTGCGCGCATACTACTGCACCACTCTTTCTACGCTGAATACTCCGGATATTTTTTCCATACGAGCAATAATACTGCGCAAATGTTCAACGCTTTCTGCGCTGATATTGATATGAATTATGCTGTTGCCGCCCTTTAGCTGACGCGCATTAATTTGATGCACCGCAAGACGCATATTATATGCTGTGTTCATTACGTCGCCCACAAGGCCCTCACGGTCAATGGCAGAAATCTGCAATGTAGAGGTAAAGCTTTCGCTCCTTACGTTGTCCCAGTGTGCGTGTACCCAACGATCAGGCTCGGCACTTTTTGAAATATCCTTTGGTACGTTACTGCAGTCGCACTTGTGAATAGACACACCGTGACCACGTGTTATAAAACCGATAATATCGTCCCCCGGTAGTGGAGCACAGCATTTTGAGAGCTTAATAAGACAGTTGTCTATACCCTCAACAATAACACCCTCTGAAGAAGCGTGCTTTTTGGGAGCAAGGGGTTTAATTTCGACAGTCTTAGCAGCACTTGTGCGTTTGACATAGTCCTCACGCATACGGGGTAGTATCTTCGAAATAAGCACACCGCCGTAACCGATTGCCGCATAAAATTCCTCACTGTCTGCAAAACGCATACGATGCGCCAAGTCATCAATATACTCTTCATATTCTTTTTCACTAAAGCTAATATTATTGCGGCGCAGTTCACGCTCAAGATCGGTCCTGCCCTGCTCGATGTTTTCGGCTCGCTTTTCCTTTTTAAACCACGAGCGTATTTTTGCTTTAGCGGAATTGGTAACGGCAATGTTCATCCAATCTCGGCTTGGACCGTGGCCCGCTTGATTGGTGGTAAGTATTTCTATTATTTCACCGGTTTTAATTTCGTGATTAATTGGAACGATTTTACCGTTTGCTTTAGCGCCCACCATTTTAATACCTACCGCCGAGTGAATCGCAAAAGCAAAGTCAACAACGGTGGAGCCTACAGGAAGATTGATTACGTCGCCACGCGGTGTTACGGCAAATACATCTTCTTGGCTTAGGTCGACCTTTATGGTGCGCACAATTTCAGACGCATCGCCCGAGACATCCGAAGTTTCAAGCACTTGACGAATCCACGCAAGCTGATCCTCCATATACTTGTCGGTGCCGGTAATACCCTCTTTATACTTCCAGTGCGCCGCGATACCAAACTCTGCTGTGTGGTGCATTTCAAATGTTCTTATTTGAATTTCAAACGGTACGCCCTCACGGCTGATAACCGTGGTGTGAAGTGACTGATACATATTTGGCTTCGGAGTAGATATATAGTCCTTAAATCTATTTGGAATAGGACGGAACATATCGTGCATTATACCCAAAATATTATAACAGTCTGCCACCGTATCGGTTATTACACGAATCGCATAAACATCATAAATTTCGTCAAAATCTCGATTTTGAACATACATTTTACGGTATATACCGTGAATTGATTTTACACGACCCTGAAAAGACATTTTAACATTAGGCAATTCTTGCTTTAAACGTGTTTCTATTCGTTTTTCAATATCCTCAAGAATTTGCACTCTTTGATGCTTTCTTACCTTTAAAAGCTCTTCAATTTCATTATATGCAATAGGGTCAAGATGCTTAATTGCAAGGTCTTCTAACTCTTCTTTAACAGGGCGAATACCGAGTCGATGCGCAATAGGGGCATAAACCTCAAGTGTTTCAAGCGCCTTGTCGCGCTGCTTTTGCTCAGACATAGCACCAAGAGTACGCATATTGTGAAGTCTATCAGCAAGCTTAATAATGATTACACGAACATCCTTACCCATTGCGATAAGCATCTTGCGTAAGCTTTCGGCCTGTTGCTGCTCTTTTGAGGTAATAGAAAGTCGGCCGATTTTGGTAACACCGTCAACAAGAAGCGCTACATCCTCACCAAAAAGGCGTTTTATCTCATCAATTTCAACATCGGTATCTTCAACAACATCATGTAGTAGCGCAGCTGCTATAGACTGACTGTCCATACCTAATGTTACAATTATTTTAGCAACATTAAACGGATGAATATAATATTCTTCATTTGTGAGGCGTTTTTGACCAAGATGATGGTCCACACAGTAATTAAAGGCCTTTTCAATAAGCGCAATATCATAACTGCCGCCTTGTTTTTTCATACATTCTAAAAGCTCGTTATAATCGTGAACTGCAGCTTCATTCATCTTGATTCACCCCTTCACATAATTTTTTATATATACAAGAATTCATTAAATCGCTTTTTTGTTGCGATGTATGTCCCACTAAAATGCCGTTATTAAGCGACACAAGGCCCAACTCACAAAGAGTTTGCACCGCAACCTGTGTTTTTGCAAAACCAATACCGGTATCAATATGCTTAAGTCTTTCGGCATCAATAGGGCTTGCAGTTAGCAGTTTATAAATACTGCCAACCTCTGCTCTGGTTGGAAGAATTGCCGCATAGTCAGCTTGGTAATTTGACAAAAAATCATCAAGCTGCTGTTTACCCTTAAAATATGCATCTTGGTCGGTGCATGACATTTTTACAGCCTTAATTTGAACGGACAAATTATATTTGCCCTGATATAAATTTGTATCAATAGTAACCGCCAAATCAAGCGTATCACGCGATACAAAGCAAAACTGCTGAGGCGTTACGCCAAAAAGTAGCGCCTGAAAAGCATTGCCGTTTTTTCGGCAAAGCAGTTTTAAATGCTTACCGCCGCCTATTGCTGTTATTTTTTCAAGCGTTACGCCAAATATACCAAAAATTGGGGTTGGATTACCCATTCCAAAAGGCTCGAGTGATTTTATGGCAAAAGCCATATCAACGCTCATACCTGCAGGATTAAGGCGAAAATCTATATTGAGTTTAGGTGCGGCGAAATCTTGCGCGGTGGCGTACTCGTTTATCTTTTGACGAAAAACATCAACATTGCTTTCACTAACACTAACGCCTGCTGCAAGCTCGTGACCGCCGTATTTTAACAAAACATCACTGCAAGCATTGATTGCATTATAAAGATGAAATCCCGAAAAGCTACGTCCTGAACCGTGAGCAACACCTTCTTCGCTCGATAGCACGATTGCAGGCTTGCCATAACGCTCACAAATACGTGAAGCCACGATACCCAGCACACCAAAATGCCAATTTTTTCCGCAAACTACTATAACACGATTGTAGTTATAATCGCCGTCTTCAATCATTTTAACAGCGTTTTTAAAAATATCTTTTTCTATCTGCTGACGGCGAACATTATCGTCATCAATAGGACCTGCAAGCTTTAACGCATCCATAGCATTACTTGAAGTTA
The DNA here is from genome assembly GCA_045539695.1 of Acutalibacteraceae bacterium. GTDB lineage: Bacteria > Bacillota > Clostridia > Oscillospirales > Acutalibacteraceae > UBA737. Next base: position 92,037 of record JAZQFX010000024.1, on the reverse strand, counting down.
ATAACTGAAATGCCCGATACGCGCTACCCATTCTGCCAGCGGCATTAATACGCGGCACAATGCCAAAGGAAATTTTGCCTGCATCTATACTTGTACGGTCAACGCCCGCCATATTAAGTATTGCTGCAATGCCTATATTGCACGAGGTTCTTATTTTATTTATACCCGCTTTAACAATAGAACGGTTTTCATTAATAAGCGGCATAACATCACCTATGGTGGCTACAGCTAATATATCAGCATAACGCGGCAGCATCTGTTCAGGTTCTTTATCGTCAAGAACGCAAACAAGCTTAAATGCTACCTCAGCACCGCAAATCTCTTTAAACGAGCTCGGGCAATCAACACGGTGTGGGTCAACTACAGCCACAGCCTGCGGCAAATTTTCGGGCGGCAAGTGATGGTCGGTTACAACCGTTTTAATACCCAAAGACTCGGCATAAGCAATCTCTTTTTCGCAAGATATACCGTTATCAACGGTAATAATGAGTTCTACCCCCTCTGCAGCGAGCTTATCAACGGCTACGCAGTTCATACCGTAACCTTCGTCGATACGATCGGGTATATATGCAATAGCATTAGCGCCACGAGTTATAAGATAATCATAAAGCAAGGATGTAGCCACAACACCGTCGCAGTCATAATCACCAAACACAGCAATTTTTGCACCCTGTGCAATGGCACCGTTTATGTAATCGGCGGCGATTTTTATATCTGCAAGCTCTAATGGGTCGCAAAGTATTGGCTCGTCACTCATAAGCAACTCAAGCTCGCCCGCGTTATCTATACCACGACCTACGGCAATAAGCGCAGCAAATGGATCAACATCACATTCCTCTGCCAACAGTTTTGCTTTTTCACGGTCGGGAGTACCCACAATCCACTTTTTAGCAGACATAATATCACCACCTTTTTTAAAAATAATTATTCAATTTATAATATCATAATATTGCGTACATTTCAATATTTTTATATTTAAATATATAATATAATAAGAAAGCAACCGAACATTTCGGTTGCTTTTATTGTTTATTCAAGCTCAAATGAACCCGTATAAAGCTGATAGTAGGTTCCTTTTTGCGCAATAAGGTCGGCATGAGAACCGCGCTCTATAATACGGCCGTGATCAAGCACCATTATTACATCAGAATTCATAACTGTAGAAAGGCGGTGCGCTATTACAAACACCGTTCTGCCCTCCATTAATTTATCCATACCACGCTGAACAATCGCTTCGGTACGGGTGTCGATTGACGAGGTTGCCTCGTCAAGTATCATTACGGGCGGGTCGGCTACTGCTGCGCGAGCAATGGCAATAAGCTGTCGTTGACCTTGCGAAAGGTTAGATCCGTTGTTTGAAAGCTGTGTTTGATAGCCTTGGGGCAGTCTTGTTATAAAATCATCAGCGCCTGCAAGACGGGCCGCTTCAATACATTCTTCATCAGTAGCATCAAGTCTGCCGTAGCGAATGTTGTCCATAACAGTGCCTGTAAAAAGATTGGTTTCTTGAAGCACTATACCAAGCGAGCGACGAAGGTCAGACTTTTTAATCTTATTTATATTTATGCCGTCATAACGGATTTTGCCATCCTCAATGTCGTAAAAACGGTTTATAAGATTGGTAATTGTGGTTTTACCTGCGCCCGTAGCGCCTACAAAGGCAACCTTTTGACCTGGGCGCGCATAAACCGATACGTCGTGAAGCACGGTTTTACCTTCTTCGTATCCAAAATCCACCTCAGTCATAGTAACATCACCCTGTAACAATGTATAGGTTAGTGTACCATCGCTATGAGGATGCTTCCAAGCCCATTTGCCCGTTCTTTTGTCGGTTTCGGTTATATTACCATCAGCATCAATTTCACAGTTTACAAGCGTTACATAGCCTTCATCTGCTTCGGGCTGCTGATCTATTAAATTAAACACGCGTTCAGCACCCGCCATTGCCATAACAACTGTATTAATTTGCTGGGTTACCTGATTTATGTTGCCTGTAAACTGTCGCGACATATTAAGAAAAGGTACAACCAAATCTATAGTAAGTGCTGCAACACTGCCACTTACAAGCGCACCAATTGATATGTTTGGCACACGGGTCAATAACAACACACCACCAACAGTAGCCACAAGAACATAAAGTATATTGCCAAGATTACCTATAATCGGTCCTAGGCAGTTAGCATAGGCATGTGCACGGAAGCTATCATTAAATAATTCGTTGTTTACCTTGTCAAAGTCCTCGTTGCACTCTTTTTCGTGGCAGAAAACTTTAATTACCTTTTGTCCGCTCATCATTTCCTGAACAAAGCCTTCGGTTTTACCAATAGCCTTTTGTTGACGCATAAAGTATTTGGCAGAACCACCGCCAACCTTTTTTGAAACAAAAGCCATTGTAATTACACCCAATAGTACTACTAGTGTCATCCAAACGCTATAGTAAAGCATAATGCTAAGCACGCTTATAACAACAACCGCAGCCTGTAAAAGCGATGGCAAAGAACGAGAAATAAGCTCACGCATGGTATCAACGTCATTGGTATAATGACTCATAATATCACCGTGCTTATTTTGATCGAAGTATTTTACGGGCAATTTTTGCATTGTTTCAAACATATGAATTCGCATCTTATTCAAAAAGCCTTGTGTTATAAATACCATCAACTGATTATAAAGCGTAATCGCTATAATTGATACCACATAAAGAGCTATCAAAACAAACACCTTGGGCAAAATCACACTTTTAGCCGCTTCCCAATCGCCTGTTTTAATAAATATTTCAATATCAGCAATTACCTTTTGTTGAAAAACTGCCGGTAAAGCAGCGGTTACGGCCGAGAAAAGTATGCACGCAATTGTAAGTGGCATCATTACGGGGTAAAATTTGAAGAGCATTTTAATAATACGTTTAAAGGTATTAGGATTAAATTTTCCTCTGGGGCCTCTTGGCATATTACGAGGTGCCGGTCCTCTACTCATCAAAATCACCTCCGTTTGTTTGCTGTTCGTAAACCTCACGATAAATTTCGCTGGTTTTAATCAATTCGTTGTGGTTACCAACTGCAGATACAGTGCCGTTTTCCATAACGATTATCATATCGGCATCTTGCACCGACGAAACACGCTGAGCAATTATAATCTTTGTGGTTTCGGGTATATATTCTTTAAAGCCTGCTCTAATAAATGCATCGGTTTTAGTATCTACCGCACTGGTAGAGTCGTCTAAAATCAAAATCTTTGGTTTTTTCAAGAGGGCTCGCGCTATACAAAGGCGTTGCTTTTGTCCGCCCGATACGTTTGTACCACCTTGCTCAATATGTGTTTCATATCCATCGGGGAAAGATTTTATAAAATCATCTGCTTGAGCAAGTTGACACGCTTTAATCATTTCTTCATCGGTAGCATTTTCATTACCCCAACGTAGATTTTCTTTTATAGTACCCGAGAAAAGCTGATTTTTTTGAAGCACCATTGCAACCGAGTCACGAAGCGTCTTAATATCATACTCACGTACATCTATGCCACCTACCAACACTTCACCTTCGGTAACGTCATAAAGTCGCGGGATAAGCTGTACAAGCGACGATTTACCCGAGCCCGTACCGCCGATTACACCAACCGTCATACCTGATTTTATGTGCAAATCAATATTCGATAAAGAATTTCTACTGGCAGTTTTCGAATACTTAAAGTTTACATTGTTAAAATCTATACTACCATCTTTAACAGTATAAATTGGATTTTCAGGGTTGTGAAGATTTGGCTCTTCGTCCAAAACCTCACATATACGCTTCATAGATTCCATCGACATTGTAAGCATAACATAAATCATTGACAACATCATTAGTGACATAAGTATCTGCATACCGTATGTCAACATTGCAGAAATTTGACCAACGTCAAGCAAAGCACCCTTGCTTGAAATTGTAAGCCTAGAACCAACTATAAGCACAAAAATCATATTAAAATACATACATATTTGCATTATAGGTCCGTTTAGCGCTACTATACGTTCAGCTTTTGTAAAGTCCTTGCAAATATCTGTTGCTGCGTTAGTGAATTTTTTAGTTTCATATTTTTCGCGTGAAAAGCCCTTTACTACACGCATAGCACGTACATTTTCTTCAATCGACTCGTTAAGTCTATCATACTTTTTAAACACGCGACGGAACGCAGGCATAGCGGTTCTAGCCACAAGCAAAAGACCAAAAATCAAAACAGGAACTACCACAACAAAGGTAGTAGCGAGCTGTGGACTCATTCTATATGCTTTGGTTATAGTTCGCATAAACATCAAAGGGCTTCTAATCGCAGTACGAATAATCATCATATATGACATCTGAACGTGGGTGATGTCGGTAGTAAGACGGGTTACCAACGATGAGGTTGAAAATTTATCTATATTGTAAAAAGAAAAGCTTTGTATGCGGGTAAAAACATCGTGACGTAAATTTTTAGCAAATCCTGCAGATGCTTTTGAACAAGTATAGGCAGCTAGTCCTCCACATATTAGTGAGATTATGGCCATTATTGTTAATGTAAATCCTGTTTTTATAAGTTCTTCTATCTTAAGTCCGGCACTAATTCCATTTACAAGTTCAGCAATAATATATGGAATTTCACATTCAATTAAAACTTCTCCTATAATAAAAGCAACTGTTAATATACTTGGAAATGTATATTCACGAATGCTTTTTGCTAATTTTCTAATCATTCTGTTACCTCCAAATTAGCCTTAATTTTATCTAATACACTATAAAAAGATAACAGTTCTTCCCCTGTTATTCCCTTTTTTAAAGTGTTTTCTATCTTTTTAATGTTTTTTACGGCCTTCTTATGAATATCAATCGCTTTTTCAGTTAAAACAATCTTTTTAAGTCGTGCATCATAATCAACACTTTCACGCGTGATAAGTCCGTTTTTTTCCATAAGCTTTAGCATATTGGTAGCGGTTGAACGTCGTATTGAAAAACGCGCTTCAAAATCGCGCTGAAAAATATCTTTATCACGATTTTCATAAAAGTATCTGATAGCCCACCCGTGAACGCCTGTTGACTCCTCAAACTCGGGGGGTCTAGTGCTATGAACAAAACGTTTTACACAGTTATTGAGTGTTCTGATTTCAAAACCAAGCTGTCGTTCTTCATCCATAAAAACACCACCTTCATTTTTATTGTTAGCAAACTAACATTTGATATTATAATACTCCTTTTTTACCTTGTCAACAATATGAATATGAAAATTTTGTTAAATTTAAAAGGTACGCTTTTGCGTACCTTTTCTTATACTATTTGAGCTAAAACGCTCTCGAAATATTCTTTTGAAACGGCAGCAATTTGATCCATTTTTGCGCATTTAACATCAAAACTGTCACTTGTTTCAACAACCGAAAGTATCTCGGCCTTTGCCATTTCAGTTTTACCTAAAATAAGGTTTACAAGTTCTTTTTTACTGTCATCGCCGCCAACCGTCAACTTATTGCTGTATTCAGCGGCAGAAACCACTATTTGACCAATAACCTTAGCGCCGTATTCCATATCGGGTTTTAGAGATGCATTCGTTATAACCTTTTCTTCAAGTCTGCGCATAGGCTCGGTAACGCTTGGCTCAGTCTCAGGTTCCTTTGCCTTTTCAAGCTGAGATTTTAACAAATTTATCTCGTCAGCATTTTTTTTGAGTTGTTTTTTAAGTTCTATAAGCTCAGACTGTGTTTTTTGCAAATTTTCAAACAAAGATAAATTTTGCTCTATTAACTTTTTTTTACGCATTTTGCTCACCCGACCTTTTGCGACATATAATAATAGATATTATAAATATTGCCGCTATAATTCCCAAACTATCGATTAATATATCGGTAAACCGACATGCCCTACCCGGCACAAAGTGCTGATGAATTTCATCACCTATAGCATACAGCACACAAAAAGCTGTAGCTAATACCGCGCGTAGAAAAAACTTGTATTTATTAAATGTATTCGCTGTTAAAATGGCGAGCACACCCAAAACAAAGTATTCAAAAAAGTGTGCGGCCTTGCGCACAACAAGGGTTGTATTGTGAATAATGCTTGTTTGCGCCGATTGTGATAAATCGCTTAATTTTGGATATAAAACCGATATTATTTTACTCACCAAGCCACCGCTAAGCTGTGAAGACTGCTGAGCCGGTTGCGCCGACATAGCGAAAATCATCGTCATCCAACCAAGAAGCAATACGGCGAATATCATTCTTTTTATTTGTTGCGACTTCATTTTAGAAGAACAACGGATATGGGTTTATCCAGCCACCATTTCTAAGCATACCAAAATGCAGATGATATCCTGTTGACCAACCTGTTGTACCAACATAGCCGATTATATCACCTTGCTTCACATATTGTCCGTTTGAAACCACAATTTTTGAAGCGTGGGCATAATATGCCACATAGTTTGCCGAACTGCCGTTTACCGTAAGTGTACCGTGATTTACGGTTGCATAGTTGCCGTAACCGTTACCACAGCAATTACCGTACTTTTTATAGTTGTGGGTGCAACCGTTGTGAACGAGTGTTACATACCCATCAGCGACAGCACGAATGGGCTGCCCTGCGATACCGCTGCCTGCAATATCTATACCGTTATGGTGGCCCTTGTGAACAGCGTCATTGCTCTGAAAGCCTGCGCTTATGCGGAAGAAACCGCTTACCGGCCATTGCAAACCTGTATTGGGATTTATAAAGGTGCTATAGTTACCTGAGGCAATTTGATTTTCTAACTGCTTTTGCAATTTTTTAATTTCGGCATTAATGGCATCAACATCTTTTTGGTTGCTTGCCTGCTCTGCCGCTATATTATTATAAATTGCCGCAGCATCATTTTCTTGCGCTTCAAGCTCGCTTTGCTGCTCATCTATAGTTGCTTTAATAGAAACCTGCTCTTTAAGCAATTTTTCATTCTCAGCATTTTTTTCGTTTAAAACGCCTATTTCGGCTTTAAGCCCCTCTATAAGTTTTTTATCTCTTGCAGACATTGAAGCAGTAAACTGAGAAAGACGTAAAAAATCAGAAAAATTTTCTGCGCCTAACAAAATTTGAATGCTGTTGTCAGAGTTGCTCATATACATAGCACTGAGGCGCTTTTTAAATTCAAGTATGTCATCTGCTATTTCAGCCTCTTTAGCTGCAATTTCAGCTTTATTGGCATTTATATTAGAATTTATCGATGCAATTTCCTGATTGCAACGATCTATTTGAGCCTGAGTATTGGCAATCTTTTTGCGTATTGCCGCAAGAATTGCGCCCTGATCAGCCTTTTCTGCCTTTAGCTTATTGATTTCAGACTGAATAGCGCTTGCCTGCTGCTTAAGATTTGCGATATCTTTGTTTAATTGATCCTTACTAGCTGCCGCAGTATAAAGTGATGATGTAACAACCATTGCTAAACACAATACAATCGTTATTACACGCTTTAAACTGATTTTCATAAATTTGCTTTTCCTTTCTGCAACCTATTGTGAAAAATATGTTGTAACGAAAAATTGTTTACAGTGTTATTTCTAAACCGCACCTTGCAAAAAGAGGTGCTGTGGGCAATTTTTAAATTGCAGTAAATTCGCTGCCCTCACGCTTTAGATATTTACCAATCATAAGAACACTGCCAAGCGCGCCCGCAAACATACCTATGCCTACAAACACAAGTAATAAATAGAATGCAACATCGCCAAAGGCAACAACCTGACCGAGCATTGCAGAAATTTTTTCGGTGGCAACGCGATAGCAGAAATATATAAGACCTTCCGAAATGAGCGCCGATATAAGACCTATAAGCACACCCTCGATAACAAATGGAATTCTTACAAACGCATCGGTAGCACCAACCGCTTTCATAATGCTTATTTCAAGCTTGCGGTTATACATTGTAACCCTGATTGTATTAGACACAATCACAAGAGATATTACAATAAGAATAGCAATAATCCAAAAGCCTGCAACATAAATACCCTGCTTTATAGCGTCAATTTGCTCAGCTAAGCCGTCATAGGTCTGAATATTAAACACGGCATCAATAGATTTTAGCTCTTCAACCGTGTCGTCGAATTTGCTCATATCCTTCATCGTGACATCAATAGCGGCCGATATAGGATTTTCGTCGTCTTCTTCAAGGAAAGAGAAATACTCTTGATATTCCTCGCCCATTTCACCCGTCATTTGAGCAAGTCCCTCTTCACGAGAAATATATTTAGCGTCGGCAACATTATCAAGCTTTAAGATTTGATCACGAACCGCAAGTGCCTCTTCCTCATTATGTATTAAATAATAAGAATCGGCTATGCCGTTGGCGTCTTTTTCTTCTTCGGTTTCGGGCTTTTCACCGTAAAGATATGCCCATGCATAGTCTTTAAGATAAACCTGAACAACATTTTGTTGCTCAAGTTTGCCTATGGCCATATTCACGTTTTCGGAAATTAAAATTGCAAGACCGATAACCACCATACACGCAACAAGCACGCCAACAGAGGCCAGCGACATAAGTCGGTTCGCCCATGCGCCCTTAAATCCCTCTTTAACAAGGTATTTTATACTTCCAAATTTCATATTATTCGGCACCTCCTGCTGCGTTATCGGCAACAATTCTGCCGCTGTCAAGCATAATTACACGGTGCTTAAAGTCTCGCACAAGATTGTGGTCGTGCGTTACCATTAAAATCGTGGTGCCACGCTTGTTGATTTCGGTAAGCAATGACACGATTTCATAAGACATATTCGGGTCCACGTTACCTGTAGGCTCGTCCGCAATGATAAGGTCGGGAGAATTCACAAGCGCACGCGCAAGACCCACACGCTGCTGCTCACCGCCCGAAAGCTGCATAGGCATAGAACGTGCCTTATCACCAAGGCCCACCTTAGAAAGTGCCTTTGACACCTCACGGCGAACTTCACGGCCCGATTCACCCACAACATGCATTGCAAATGCAACATTATCAAAAACATTCATTGTGGGAATAAGTCTAAAGTCCTGAAACACGATGCCCATTGTTCTACGAAGCATAGGCACCTTTTTTCTAGACATTTTAGTTAGGTTAAAGCCGTTTACGTTTATAATACCCGTATTTGCCTTTTCTTCGCGCATTATAAGCTTCATAAAGGTGCTTTTGCCTGCACCCGATGAGCCAACTACAAATACAAATTCGCCTTTATTTATTCGTATATTAACATCCTCTAAAGCATGTGTGCCGCTTGGATATGTTTTAGATACACCCCTGAATTCTATTACGGGCTCTGCGGAATTTTTGTTCGCAAAAGACTCGAGTAGTTCTTCAGACATAAGAAAAAATCACTCTTTCAATTAATATTTTATAGGATTGCTTTTTAAATACTTATTTACCATCAACGCAATCTTAAATATAATTGCGTGGTCAAACTCACGAAGGTCAAGACCCGTTATCTTCTTAATTTTTTCAAGACGGTATACAAGTGTGTTTCTGTGAACAAACAGTTTTCTTGAAGTTTCAGAAACGTTAAGATTGTTTTCAAAGAAACGCTGAATTGTAAAGAGCGTTTCTTGATCGAGATTTTCGATAGAACCGCGCTTGAACACCTCTTTCAAGAAGGTTTCACAAAGAGTGGTTGGTAGTTGATAGATAAGTCTCGCAATACCAAGATTGTCATAAGAAATAATTGTTTTTTCGTTATCAAATACCTTGCCAACTTCAAGAGCAGTTTGAGCTTCTTTAAATGATTTTGCAAGATTTTTAAGATTATTAACTGTGGTGCCTATACCAATAACGGTATGAACATAAAACTCGCCCGAGAGTGTATCAGCAATAGAAGAAGCCAAATTTTCAATATCCTTGCGGTCAATGTCAGACTTGGTTTCTTTAACGAGAGCAATATCGGTTTCATTAATGTTGATAACAAAATCCTTATTCTTTTCAGGGAAGAGGTTTTGTAATACCTCGTAAACCGAAACATCGCTCGCGTCAAGATTGCGGATGATTATTACCGTGCGGGCAACATCGCTGTCAAAATAAAGCTCACGCGCTTTGATATAGATATCACCGGGTAAAATATTGTCAAGAATTATATCTTTAATAAAGTTGCCACGGTCGTATTTTTCATCATAATAATTTTTAATATTGGCAAAAGCAACAGAAATAACAAGTGCATATTTATTGCAGATAATATCGGTGCCCTCAACGAATACGGTATAATCTGCGCCTTGAGCAGAAACAACTGGTTTAAATGTATATCCACCGTCAGTATATCCCTCTGCCACCGGCAAAACCGCAACGTCAAGCTGCTCGCCTATGCGACCAAGCTCGCTGCAAGCTATAATGGTGTTGTTTGCATCCATAACACCAAAGGTTTTGTCAATTGCATCCTTCATTTGATGAATTACAGCCTGAAATAATCTGTTTGACATAATTAATTACACTTCCTTTTTGCAATTTTACATACACATACATTTTACACTAAAATAGTTGTTTTTGCAAGTAATATATTTAATATAATTATTATTTAGCGTAAAGTTTACAAAATTTATACATTTTCTTTTTTAAAAAATAACCAAGCAGATTGCGCATAAGTGTGCAATCTGCTTAAAAGATTAAATTATTTTATTGTCGCGTTCTCCAAAAGATACTCCATTACTATATCGTTCACGGCATAGCTTTCGGCAATTATTGCGTTATCTATCTCCTGACTTTCGATGGTGCTTTCATAAATTTCAAGACCTTCAACGTCAAGTATGTAATACATAACCATATTTTCTTTCATTGTTGGGTAAATAAGCTCATTTAAAACCGTTTCTTTATCGGTTTGAGCAATATCAACGCCATAGGTGGCAGGGTAATATTCAACTGCAGCATCATAAAACTTTTCAACATCTTTTTTTGGAAAATCTTTTATTGTGCTATTGTCGCAAACAGCGTTAAAAACAAAGCTTTTTTGTGCTCTTTGATTTAAAAGCTCAGCATATTGATCCTGTGAATCAAGACCGAATATCTCATACATTTGTTCGGGATTTTTTGCAATACCGTTTATGGTAACAACGAATTTTGCTTTGGCACCGGCAAGCTCTGCGCTGCCATAATTGCTTGGAAAGGTCACATTCACGTCAAGAGTCTCGCCCACCTTAGCGCCTACAAGCTGGTCTTCAAAATTATCAATAAAATTGCCCGAACCGATGATAAGCAACGCGCCCGTTGCAGCCCCATTTTCAAAGGCTACTTCACCTTTGTAACCGGTATAGTCAATATTCACCATATCACCGAGTTCAACTGCAGTTTCAGCCGATGTATCAAAAGATACAACTTCTTTTATTTTATCATCAGCAATATTATAGTTTGTTTTATCATTTAGCATATAGTTAGAATAAAGCTTTATATATTTTTCTGAAGAAGTATCTATTTCTATGCCTTTATATTTTTCCAGCGTAACATAGTTTTCAAGGTTAACGTTTTTGTAAAGCAAACGGTCCTTACCACATCCTGTAAGAAATGCCATCATCAAAACTGTTACAAGTAAAATTGCTGTTATTCTTTTCATTTTTGTCACCCTTAATTATTATTTAATTCGCCCTTTGAAGCGGCTTTTAAATACGCATTTATAAAGCCATCTAAATCGCCGTCCATAACGGCGTTTATATTACCCGACTCAAAGCTTGTTCTGTGGTCTTTAGCCAAAGTATATGGCATAAATACGTATGAACGGATCTGTGAACCCCAAGTAATTTCTTTTTGAATACCCTTGATGTCCTCAATCTTTTCAAGATGCTCGCGTTCTTTTATTTCAAGCAACTTTGATTTCAGCATTTTCATAGCTTGCTCACGGTTTTGTACCTGACTGCGCTCATTTTGGCAAGCAACCACTATACCGGTAGGTATGTGGGTTAATCGTACCGCAGACGAGGTTTTATTGATGTGCTGACCACCCGCGCCTGACGAGCGGAAAACATCCATTTTAATATCGTCGTCACGAATTTCTATATTCATATCGTCGGTGATTTCGGGCATAACCTCAAGTGATGCAAAAGACGTATGTCTTCTACCCGATGCATCGAACGGCGATACGCGCACAAGGCGGTGAACTCCCGATTCGCTCTTCAGATAGCCGTAAGCATTTTCACCCTCAACCAGCAAGGTAGCACTTTTAAGACCGGCTTCATCGCCGTCAAGAAAGTCGAGCATCTTCACATTAAAGCCGTGTCGCTCGCCCCAACGGGTATACATACGCACAAGCATTTGCGCCCAGTCCATAGCCTCGGTTCCGCCCGAACCTGCGTGGAAGGTAAGAATTGTATTATTTGCGTCATATTCGCCCGTAAGCAAGGTTGTAAGACGAAGGGATGATAGATTTTTTTCAAGTTCGTCAATAGAGGATGTTATCTCCTCTACCATTGTGGCATCTCCCTCTTCGTCAGCCATCTCTATAAGCACCAAAAGATCATCGTATGATGATGCTATATTATCATACGATTCTACTTTATTTTTTAATTTTCCCGTCTTTTGTACAACGGCCTGTGAGTTTTCGAGATCGTCCCAAAAACCGGGTGCCGTTTGCTTAAGCTCTAATTCTTCGATATCACGAACCAGCTTGTCATATCCTATTGCATCACGAAGGTCTTTTATTTCTTGTTCGTTGGCAATAAGGCGTAATTTTAATTGCTCAAATTCAAGCATCTATTTTCCTCCAAAGAGATTATTTTGTTAACACATATGCGTGCCATTCCTCACGCATAAGACTTTCAGCAATTTTAAATCCGTGCTCTAAAGCCGATTTTTCCACCTCTAAAGCACGCATATCAATTATGCCGGACACTATAAGTATACCGTCGTCTTTCATAAAATCTGCCACATTATCAAAAAGTCGCATTACAACATCAGCAACGATATTGGCACAAACAATATCATATTTGCCGCTTACTTTTTCAGCCAAATCTCCTACCAAAAACTCAGTTTTTTCGGAAACGCCGTTTATTTCAGCATTAGCTATAGCGGTTTTAACCGATTGCGCATCAATATCAACGCCAATGGCGCTCTTAGCACCCAGCAAATCGGCCGCGATTGCAAGTATGCCACTACCTGTACCAATATCAAGCACGGTGGTATCATTTGTAACACGCTTTTCAAGAATTTCAAGGCAAAGTGAGGTTGTAGCGTGACTGCCTGTACCAAAAGCGGCACCCGGATCAAGACTTATAACTGTGCGATTATCCTTATTGTCATAGCTTTCCCAACTTGGACAAACAGCTAACTTTTCGCCTATTTCAAATGCTTTAAAATACTTTTTCCAATTCTCGTTCCAATCGGCATCATCAACAAGCTCACACTTAATTTCATTATCAATTCCACAAGCGGTAAAACGCTCACGAAGATATGACACCGCCTCAATAGCATTATCGCTTTCGGCAATGTACATATGAATTATAGAGTGAGTTCTATCTTTGTTTACAAGCTCATCATCTATAAGGTCAATATGCGCAATTTCCTCGGCATCGGCCTCAAGATTTGTGTAATCCTCAATATAAATTCCGTAAGGCACGGTCATATTGGCAATAGCCGCTGCCTCGTCGGTTTTATCGGTCGGCACTTTTGCCGTAATTTCGGTCCAATCCATCTAAACACCTCAAAAGATAAGTATATCACAAGTTATTTAAAATTTAAAGAATAATTTTATATTTTCCTTTGTTGCTTCTACAGTACCCTGTACCATACCGCCTCGGCCCCCGCCGCGAACGGTAAACTGTGATTTAAATTTTGCAAAAAGCTCTTGCAGCTTGTCGTCTTCAGCACATATTGCAAACGAGAAATTGCCCGTATTTTCAGAAAACACCGCCCTTATTCCACCGAATTTTTTATGTAGTTTATCGGCTAATAATTGTAGACTCTTAACGTCACAATCGTCTACAAAAATACAGTTATCCTCGCTTGTGGCTGACAATACCGTTATATCGGCAATTTTCTTTTTAAGCTCGGTTATTTTCTGACTAGCGGCAGTACATTTTTCATCTAACTTTTGTACTGACTCATAAGCGTTTTCTTGTTTTGCTGAAAGCAATGCAGAAATTTGAGAAACATTTTGATATTTGTTTTGATAATCTTGTAGCGCAAAATTTCCACACTTTAGTATAATACGAATACCACCGCGCATTTTTTCGGTATCAAGTAATTTTATAATACCTATTTCCCCCGTGTTTTTAACGTGGGGCGCGCAACAAGCACAAATGTCGGTATCTTTTATCTCGACCAAACGAACAGCGCCGTCTATCTCTTTTTTACTGCGATACACGGTTTTTTCGAGTTCTTCTTCGGTTGGAAAATATGCTCTAATAGGTAGATTTTGCCATACCTTTTGATTTGCAAGATACTCAATCTTGTCAAGCTGTTCGCGGGTAAGTTCCTCATCAAAATCTATTGTTACAAGCTCTTCACCTAAATGAAAACCAACATTATTAACACCAAATAATTTATGGGCAATTCCCGATACTATATGCTCACCCGTGTGGTTTTGCATAAAGTTAAATCTACGGTCATAATCAATTTTACCAATCACTTCGGAACCAATTTCAATAGGCTCGTTAGTGTAATGATATATAGCACCATTTTCGATTTGCACGTCAAAAACCTCTACATCGGCTAAAACGCCTTTGTCGGCTGCTTGTCCCCCACCTTCGGGGAAAAATGCGGTTTTGTCCAATATAATTTTAAAAGCGTTGTCGGCAGATATACAATCAATTACGGTAGCTGCAAATTCTTTTATATATGCATCTTTTTCGTAAAGTTTTGCGGTCATACCAACTTCTCCAGAATAATGTGTGCAACCTTATAAATATCGCCAGCACCCATTGTTATTATTAAATCGCCATCATTTGCCGCTGCAATCATTTTATCGGCCAATTCATTATAGTCGGCAACAACCTGTGCGTCCGGCAAAGCGTCGGTTACATTTTCGGATTTTACACCGTAAACATTTTCTTCACGCGCCGCTACAATAGGCGTCATAAACACCTTGTCGGCAACAGACAAAGCCTTTATCATACCGTCACGAAGTAGTGCCACACGAGAATAGGTATAAGGCTGAAAAACAACAATAACCTTTTTATAATCAAGCGTTTTAGCAGCTTGTAGTGTTGCCATCATTTCAGTGGGGTGGTGAGCGTAATCGTCAACCACCGTAATACCCTTAGACTCACCTATAAACTCAAATCGCCTGCCTGCGCCGGTGAATTTTGATAATGCATCGGCAATTCCGCTTGGCGATACACCCATATCATAACAAACTGCAAATGAAACAAGTCCGTTATAAATATTATGCTTACCGGGCGCATGCATTTCGAGGCTACCAACAACCTCACCATCTTTTACAACGTCAAAGCAATAACCGTATTTACCTGGCTTTATATTTTGAGGGTGATAATCATTGCTTTCATCAAAACCATAGGTTATAACCCTTGAATCAAGTGTTGATATAACGTCTTTTACATCGGCATCATCGCCATTTGCATAGCAAATTTTACCCATTGTCACAAACTTTTTAAACGAATTTTTAAGATTATCCATAGTCTTAAAATAATCCATATGGTCATCATCAATATTAAGCAGCACCGTAATATCGGGTGAAAACTGCAAAAAGCTGTCAACAAACTCGCAAGACTCACAAACAAGTGTCTCAGAATCACCCACCACGCAGGACGAATTAGCCATTGGCAGCTTGCCGCCTATAACCGCGTTAGGATTTTGCTTGTTAATTAAAAGAATTTGTGTTATCATAGAGCTAACGGTGGTTTTACCGTGTGTTCCGCTGACGCCTATCACGTTATCATAACAGCGTGTAATAGCGCCCAATAATTCTGAACGCTCCATTTTAGGTATGTCATTTTCACTCGCTGCTACCATTTCGGGATTACTCTCGGGCACAGCCGCAGAATAGGCTACCAAATCTGCACCGTCTATATTGCTTGCAGTATGCTCACCATATACCGTAATTCCCAAAGATTTAAGGCGTTTTACATTCGCATTATCGTTTCTGTCAGAGCCTGTAACCTTATAATCTCGAGACAGCAAAAGCTCGGCAATGGGGCACATTCCGCTACCGCCGATGCCTATCATATGAATATGACGAGCGTCTAAAAACACCTTATCAGCACTATGTTGTTTTTTCATAAAAACACCTCAAACACATAATTATTTATATTATACTATTTTTTATATAAAAAATAAACCCCCATTTTTAGAAAGGCAAACAAAATGAATTTCAATTTACCTAAAAAAATTGAATATGTGCTTGATATCTTAATTAGCAACGGACACAGCGCCTATATTGTAGGCGGATGTGTGCGTGATTTGTTGTTCGGAAAAGAGCCTCACGACTATGATATTGCCACGTCCGCAACGCCAAATGAAACGCAAAGCCTTTTTGAAAAAACGATTGCTACGGGTATAAAGCACGGCACCATTACGGTGATTATTGACGGCGAACAAATCGAAGTTACAACCTTTAGAACCGAAAGCTCATATAACGACAATCGTCACCCCGAAAGCGTTAGTTTTGTGCGTGATGTGAGCGAGGACCTTACTCGCCGTGACTTCACTGTAAACGCTATGTGCTATAACAATCGTGAGGGCTTGATTGATTTGTTTGGCGGCCAAGATGACATAAAAAACAAGACATTAAAGTCTGTGGGTGATGCAAAAACAAGGTTTTGCGAAGATGCGCTTCGTATCTTGCGACTTTTTCGCTTTGCCGCGACGCTTGAATTCACTATAGAAAAAACCACGTTTGATGCCGCTATAGAGTGCGCGCCGCTACTTAAAAACATAAGTGCTGAGCGAATTTTTGTTGAGCTTACCAAGACAGCTTGCGGCAACAATATTTCGGTCATATCTCCCCTTCTTGACACAAACGCTTTATTAGATTTTTCTCTTGAAAACACCGATTTAACCGTGCTTCAAAAACTACAAAACAAAGAGAACTTGCGTGTGTTTGCACTGCTTTATCTTACAAGCACCAACCTACAAAACACCCTCAATACCCTTAAATGCAGCAACGCTTTTAAAGACTATTGTACAAAGCTGTCACACCTGATTAAAAACGGAATAACGGCAAATAAAACAGGTATTAAAAAAGCACTGTGCACAACCGATTACGATATTGTTTGTGATTATTTCGAATACTTGAAATCCGTTTTAAATCTCGATATTACAAGCCACATATCATTACTTAAAGAAATAATAAATTCTAACGAGCCGTATAAAATATCACACCTTGACATTACGGGAAACGATATTATGTCGCTCAGTTTCAGCGGCAAACAGGTTGGTGAAAAATTAGAATTTTTGCTAAACGAGGTTATAAAAAATCCCGCCCTTAACACCAGAGAAAAACTTTTAGATTTAATATGTAACTAAAGAAGCATAAGCACCATAAAATGTATTGAATTACATTTATGGTGCTTATTATTTAGGTGATTGTATGAACATTTTAATTATAGGCGGCGATTTGCGTATGAACATCGCCTTTGACGAGTTAAAAAATCAAGGATACATAGTAAATAGCTTAGGACTTAAAGAAGACGACAATGGCAAAATCGAGTATGCCGACGTTGTGTTGCTACCGGTACCCACAACGCGTGACGGTAAAAATATTTTTTGCCCACAAACCGATAAAATTATACCGCTTGAATATGTAAAAAAGGCAAACAAAAATGCTCTTATTTTAAGCTGTGGTTACGAGTTTAAAGATTTAAATTGCATTGATTATCTAAAACTCGATTCCTTTTGTTATTTAAATGCCGTGCCAACAGCCGAGGGTGCTATTGCAAAAGCAATAAACGATACACCGTTTTGCTTGTGGAAAACAAAAGTGCTTGTTATCGGTAACGGGCGCATAGCAAAAATACTTGCAGACAGACTTAAAGCGCTTAAATGCGACGTCACCGTTTCGGCTCGTAAACCACGAGATTTCGCGCATCTTGATGTCTTGGGTATAAAATACATTCACACGAATGAGGTTGCTAAAAAGGCAAAGGATTTCAATATAATTTTCAACACAATAGATGTTAAACTTTTTGATGAATTAAACAGCCTTAAAAACTGTTATCTATATGACCTTTCTACTAAAGGCTGCCTGGATTTTGAAAAGGCTAAAGAAAGTAATATAAAAGCGCAAAAACTACCCGGCATTCCCGGTAAAATTGCCCCTGTGACTGCCGGAAAAATAATAGCGCAAACAACACACCAACTTATAGGAGAATGGGTATGCAAAATATAAAACTTGGTTATGCGTTTTGCGGTTCTTTTTGCACCATCAACAAATCGTTAGAAACGCTAAAAGAGCTTGCAAAACTTAATATAGATATTACCCCGATTATGTCGGAAATTACTTACAGCACAAGCACACGATTTGCTAATGCAGATGAATTTAATAAAATGGTAGAAGAAATTTGCGGCAAAAAAATTATACACACCGTGCCTGCCGCAGAGCCAATAGGCCCTAAAAACTTACTCGACGTTATTGTGGTAGCCCCTTGCACAGGTAACACCATTTCAAAAATAGCGCTCGGCATTACCGATACATCGGTTACAATGGCGGTTAAAGCGCATTTGCGCAACAACAAGCCTGTAGTACTTGGTATTGCCACAAACGACGCTTTGGGCGCTACAGCAAAAAACATAGGACTGCTACACAACACCAAAAACATCTACTTTGTCCCCTACGGTCAGGATGACCCCGTGGGTAAAAACAATTCGCTTATTTGCGATTTTACCAAAATACCGCAAACTATTGAAGGCGTGCTTGACGGCCGTCAAATACAGCCTGTTATAATATAAAAAAGGCTCCCGAACGGGAGCCTTAAATTATTATTCTATGCCGAAATAACGAGCTGCGTTGTTGTAGCAAATATCTTCTACTATTTGTCCAAGTGTTTCCATATCTGCGGGGTACTCGCCGTTTTCTACCCAGGTGCCAAGTACATTACAAAGTATACGCCTAAAGTACTCGTGACGGGTGTAAGAGAGAAAACTGCGTGAGTCGGTAAGCATACCAACAAAGTTGCCAAGAAGTGACAAATTAGCAAGGGACTTAAGTTGTGTTTCCATACCTGATTTGGTATCACTAAACCACCAAGCCGAGCCGTGCTGAATTTTGCCTGCGGCCTCGGTGCCTTGGAATGCACCGATAACGGTATCTATCATCTCATTATCGTGAGGATTAAGTGAATATATAATGGTCTTTGGTAATAAATCGTCAATTGCGAGCGCATTAAGCAGTGCAGTGAGTGCCTCGCTGCAAGGACGGTTTGAAATGGTGTCAAAGCCTGTGTCAGCACCAATTTTAGCAAACATTGCCTTATTTGTATTACGCTGAACGCTGTAGTGAATTTGCATTACAATACCGCGCTTTGCATATTCTTTTCCAAGACATACAAGTATAGCGGTTTTATACATATCGGCTTGTTTTGCAGTGATTGCTTTGCCCTTCATAGCGGCCTTAAATGCGGCATCAATTTCCTTTTCAGTGCCGATTTCAAACGGAATATAGTCAAGACCGTGGTCGGTTGCCTTACAACCCATTTCGCAGAAGAAATCGAGGCGTTTAATAAGTGCTGCTTTTACATCTGCAACACAGTTAATAGACATATCAGCAGCCTTTTCAAGTGCCTTTATGTAGTCAACAAAACCGTCTTTGTCAATGTTAACAGCCTTGTCAGGACGGTATGACGGCAACACTTGCGCAGTGCATACGCCCTCGTCCTTAATCTTTTTGTGCCATTCGAGTGTATCAATTGGGTCATCGGTAGTACCGATCATTTTAACGTTTGATTTTTTTATAATACTGCAAGCAGACATATCGTCACTTTGTAGCTTTTCGTTACAAAGATTCCAAACCTCTTCGGCTGTCTTTGCGCTGAGTATTCCGTCATAATCAAAATAACGCTTAAGTTCAAGATGATTCCAATGATACATTGGGTTACCTATTGCACGTGGCAACATTTCGGCAAAACGTAAAAACTTGGTGTAATCGTCAGCGTCACCTGTAATCTCGTTTTCGGGGGTGCCGTTGCTACGGATTAAACGCCATTTGTAATGATCGCCGCCAAGCCAAATTTCAGTAATGTTTTTAAACTTTTTATTTTCATAAATCTCTTTTGGATTTATATGGCAGTGGTAGTCGATAATCGGCATCTTTTCAGCATAATCGTGATAAAGACGCTTAGCCGTTTCATTGGTCAAAATAAAATCATCGTTAATAAAGCTCATAGCAATATCTCCTTAAATTATGTTATATACATTATACATTTTAATTCACAAAAAAACAAGACCCTACTTTATAAAGCAGAGTCTTGATTAACATTTAATTATGCACTGTGCATTATGATGTGTGATGTTTATTACGCAACACAAAAATAATATGTGATTTTCACGCAACAAACTGCTTGTGTCATAAGGAGAAAGGCGACATCAAAGAGTGTTTAACTTTTTGATGCTGCCTTTTTGTTTAGACATGTATTGGATTGCTCTACGTTGTGTTAACCATAGGTAAAAATCTGATACAAGTTGTTCGAGCGGAGTTCCCCATAATTAAAGATACAGCGGCCGAATCCGCCGTGCGATATATTGCCTTCTACTATTTCCAAGAGTTTAGTTTCCATTTCTGAACATTTAAAAGCCGCTATCGCAGCGTGGTAATCACGCGTTGATAGCGGCTTTTATGGTGAATACAAAAAAACTAACATTAGTTATTATATATCAGTCCTTTAATAATATCTAAACTAATTCTGCTTCTTTGTTCTTCGTTAAAACCTGCGATAATGTCCGTCATGGTTTCGGGGCTCCAATATATTTTCAACTTTTGCTTAGTGCGAGTAATGGCTGTGTAGAAAACCCCGTGAGTTATTTTTTCTGAATTGCTTTGAGGGATTACTATTTTAACCGAATTATATTCCAAACCTTGCGCTTTATGTATTGATACTGCATATGCTAACTGGAAAGGAATAATAGATTTCATTCTCGCAACCTCATACTCTTCGTCGGCTTGATTATCATCATTGGCATATACAGAGAAAGCTATTCTGGTTGAGTTTTCATTATGAGAAACGATCTCCAAATCGGTTCCTCTTACTTTGACTGCTGTCAAAATGATTGGAATGTCAATAATGAATTTAATGCTATTTAAATCATTTTGAATATCTACTATAACGCCTTTCAAATTATTGTACAGCATAGGAAACCTCTTATTCTCATTAAAAAGAATTGGATCTCCGATCTTGTATTTCCATTCAGACCAATAATAAGCTTTTTGTGACGGGTTGGCGTCTTGAAAATAACTATTAATACTATTTAAGCCGAACTTTCCATCATAGTTTAGACACAAAACGACCTCATCCTCATCTCTATTGGTAAAAATGTTTTTTCCTATATCCTCAGAAAAGGGGCCATTAATTACCAGTTTTTCAGTAATGATCGGTCTTAAGAACCTTACTTCTTCCCACAAATCTTTAATTGTGGGTTCGTTAGTTCTCCACGTATTATCCAGTTCAACAATTGCTTTTTCTTGAATAATCTCTTTTGCGTAGAAAAACCAATTCCCAAAATCTATGGATTCAATCTGATATATGTCTCCCGCAAGCACAAGGAGCGAACCATCGCCTACTTTTTCCAAGAGTCTAACCATAGTTCTATTATCTATAGTACTGCACTCATCAACGAAAATCACATCGTAATCTGAATTAACTTTAGATTTAACAAAACTGTCAATGCCCATAAATTCGTGAATGAATCCAGGAGATTTGATCCTACGTTTCATATTTTCCAAAGCAGTATGAGTTTTAGTTAAAAACAATTTGCTACATCCATCCATCATTGTAGAAATATAATCCATCAATGTTGTTTTTCCAGTTCCTGCAGCCCCATAGATCATGAGAACTTTGGATTCAACAAACGCATTTTTTAGAGCTTGTATTTTTGTATCATCAATATTTTGAACGTTCAGTTGAGAAATGAAGTTCTGATTTACTTCAGCCTGACCATCATTTCCGGAATTTGCAATACCAATTAGTCTGTTTAAAATTTCAGTTGTATTCTTTACATACTGATCTAAATATACGTAGTTATCAAATTCCTTAAGCTCATATCCTTGATCTTTATCACGCTGCTCGATTTTGCTGTTGTATGTTTTAATTGTTTGCTCAAGCTCCAGATTCTCGATTTCTTCTTTCGGGAAATATAATTCTCCTGTGGAATCAATTAAATGCTTCATCCTAATATACGGCAAAAACTCGGAGATTTGTTTTGAACCAATAGCTCTTAATACATCTTTCGATACAGTTTTTCCGTTCGTTTTTTTGTTGGGGAGATTGTACAATATTGGATTTCTTATAAATGGATAACATCCTTTAGAAAGATGTACAAAAGCGCTGCTTAGTTCATCCTCGCTTCCTTCTGGAAGCAAATCCTCGAGTAAATCTTCACGAAGTTGTATTATCGCATACCTCACAACATGATTCCCGAACGCTTTTGACTTTTCTCCAAAACGATTATGCAGTTTTTCCAAGACATCCTTGAAATTAGATGTATTTGTATCTTTATATATTGACTGTACAAGATGATTAAACTGCTCGTCACCCATATCCACAAAATCCAATAGATTTATGCCCGATTGCGTCAAAAACTTCATCAGTGAGATATATTCACCGTGCTTTCCGCTTATTTTAAATTTAAATCTTAAGATTTTTGCAAGTTTATTCAGTGCAGCGGGTTCTATTGATACTCGCCAATCCGTAACAACTCTAATTTTTGAGATGTTTTCCCACAATAATATATCTGTTTCAGCACAACCAACCTGAATAGAATAGTTGGTTGATATATCTTTCTTCGAGTACACCGTTACTCTGTTATATTTTGTTGCATATTTGTCTGCCAACTGAAGCGTTATTTCAAAATAACGTTCCATTCCAACATAGAAAGCGGTTTTCTTTTGAACATAGTAACGATTATACGTTATTGGATTATGCGTATTAACAACAGTTTCAATAGCGGTCGACAATAATTGATTGTATTCTTCGTCCTCTTTATTGATCTTTCGAGGAAATTTTTCCAAATTGCTTAAAACACGAATCTTAAAGACTTTTTGAAGATAATCTCTAATCTTCCACAAAAAGCTATAGTATTTAAGCATTAACCGTTCATATTGTCCATCCTCTGGAACTCTTAATCCGATATATCGCAATCCTTGTAAAAATGTTGCTAAAAATTTGGTTTCGATGTTTAACAGTGCAAGCTCCCATGCAACTCGGAGATTGGTCGATTCGTAAAACCTTAATGCATTTAATAAAATCGTTCCACGACAAAGATCATTGAGTTCGGTCAAAATCTTTCGAGATATTTTGTCACGAGTATAATTAAGCAAACTTCCGGTATCGATTGCCTCAGAAATATTCTCACAACGATTAACAACCAGTCGTTCAATATCGGATCTATCGTATTCTTTTGTCTCCATTTGACTCATATAAGAATGAGTATCAGCTATATAATCTAACTTCTTGACAAATTGGTCAACAGATTCATCTGTGTTAAGAATTTCATCTTCTGAAGTAAAATCAATAACTTTTGAATTCTTGTCGAAATCAATAGATGCAATAAATTTTGGAGACATATACTTCCAAAAAACTCTCTCCCTTCCTCTTTTGCCGGCATTGAGAACTACAAAAAGAATTCCGGGATCAGATGTAACCGAATCCGCTATATACGCAGGAAAAGCAAGACTTTGCAATTGATACTTAAAAACACCATCGGCATTTATATTTTCAATGCTCGTACCTTTTATCTGAACTGAAAAATTTTGTTTAGGTCTCCTTGAAATCTCAGGGTTAGGTACTAATTCAAAATTGCCATCAATATTTGGATAGGTATCGTTACACGCAAAACCATTGTGCGCTATTTTACCATCAGAACGCAAAAAGGTACTGAGCATTGTCACCGCATTTCTATCGTCGTCAGAACGCGGTGTATGGGTTTTGATATGTCTTTGTATTTGCTCTTTCTTTATTTTTGCCATTTATGATCCTTCTTTCTTACCTACCCTTAATGCGCTTAGCAATAGCGAATATTACCGGAACACATACGGTGTTTCCACATTGTTTGTATGCACTTTCAAGAGATACCCCCTTGAAAGTATAATCTTTCGGATAACCTTGAAATGCAAGGCATTCCATAGGCGTGAGTTTGCGTATGCCGAAATCATCTCTGATAATTGGCACGCGATCGGGATATGTTCCCATATTTGCTTTCAGCGTAGGACACATCTCCCATTTCCGCATTGCCACACCGCTATCGTCGATTCTGTAAATACCCGTCTTATCGACAATTTTCGCATCAAGCTGCTTAAAATATCGGCTACTTGAGCCGTAATAATAAATATCATCGTGCTTGATGCTACGGTCGATAATATTCTCGATTGTTGCCACAAGGGGCATCGCCTCGGGGAAAACGAAACGATCACAATCCTCAATGTTGAGAAACGCTACAATATAGATTCTCGCTCGATTTTGAGGGATATTGACATCGGTTGCATTTATAACCTTGTACTTAACGGAGTAACCGAACTGTGCCAAAGTGTTATAAATAACGAGAAATGTCTTTCCGTTATCGTGTTCCATAAGGTTTTGCACGTTTTCGAGGAACACTACTCTGGGACGCTTAATGTCAATGAAGCGAGAAATCTCAAAAAACAAATTTCCGCGAGGATCTTTGAAACCTCTCCGATAACCCATTATTGAAAACGGCTGACACGGGAATCCTGCGACAAGCACATCAATATCAGATAATAAGGAGGGGTCAATATCTCGCACATCACCTTCAATAAGATGCGTATTCGGGAAGTTATAGCGATATGTTTTGCAAGCCGCAGCGTCAATTTCATTAGCCCACGCTATCTCAAATCCCGCTTGTTCAAATCCGAGATCGATACCGCCTATGCCCGAAAACAAACTTCCCACTTTATGTTTGTTCGTCATTTGATGAATCTGACCTGCAAGTTCAGCTTCAAATAGTATTTTCCGTTTTCTTTATAGATACTGCCGAACTGGTGTCTGCTCGTACTTGCTGTTTCAAACTTTGTATTCTTAACAAGATAGTTCTCAAATTCGTTACGATTGAACAAGTGATAACAAAGAACCTCTCCGTCCTCACGAACAATGATGTAACCGCCTGTTGCATCGGCAGTTCCGTCCCAAGGCTTTGAAGGAAGCATTCCAAGCGCGCTTTCAGTCAAAAACTTCTTAAATTTGTACTGATAGAACGGATGGCCTTTGGAAAGATTGTAGTTCATCGGATTTTCGTCAACGATAGAATCAAGAGCCTTTTCGACTGTATTCACACCGGTAGCGTAATATCCCGCAAGCATATTCGCGCAGATTTTAGGAAGATCGCCATCAATCAAAAGCAAATTGCTCTCAAAAGTATCGTTTTCCATGCCAACATACTTCAAGCTGCAATTAACGTAGTTATACAGATAGTCAAACTTACTCTTAAACAGCTTGGAACAGTTGTTGAATACTGTCATTACGTTATCATTTACATCGCCGGTAATCTCATAGATGAAGTTCGTAGTTTTGCCCGCATTTACAAGAGTAGAGGCTCCGCCAAGTCTTGATTTGATGCTGAAACCTTGTACAGACTCATATCCTGTGTTGATGTCATGAACCTTGATGCGAATATCGGCTTTATCACTTGACTTGGCCTTTAACGTATTCACACTGATTCTGTCAAGAAAATCCTCGGTATTAGCTGATGAAAAAGAAGGAGCGTTAGCCGCAACGATCTCGTTGTAAAGCTTGTCCGCTACACGCGCAAATTCATCGGAAGGAAGGTCTATCAACGTTGATGCGGTTTCGACATTATAAACCGACACTCGCCCTGCATTGCGGTCAACACGAAATTCAAGAACACCGATATTCTCGGTTCTTACGATATTGATGATGTTATAAAAGACATCGTCCATCTTATTTAAATCGGCATCCGCAGCATAGAGCTTGCCGACTTCAAGCAAACGGAGAAACACATAAATCTCACTCCATTCACCCTTGTTTCCTGAAAGCTTAGGCATTGTCGAGCACCTCCTTGATTTTTTCTGCAATGGCTGCAATTACAGTTACTGTAACGCTATTTCCGAACTGCTTATAAAGATGCGTGTCCGCAAGAGGGAGGACAAAGTCATCCGGGAAGCCCTGCAAACGAGCCCACTCGCGGGGAGTCATCTTGCGAATGCCTTCTTTATTGATTTTGCCCTTGATATGCGTTGTAGGCGTAAGGTTCTTCTGACGCTTATCAACCACAAGGTTTCTCTCTCTGCCCATACCACCGCATACGATTGCACCTGCAACGTCGCTCCAATCACGAATTTCATAACCGAATCCATTACCCTTGGATTCGTGACGAGCCTTGTGACGACGCAGGGTTTCAACATAAACATCACTCAAATAATACTTGGCGGGAACGGGATTTTCTTCACGAATATCCCACAAACGCTTTGTATCATCGGTCATCTCCGGAAACTCAAAGGTCTCGGGAGCAATATCGTTTCTGAATGCTACCACATAGATTCTTTCTCTGTTCTGCGGAACACCGAAATTCTTACTGTTAAGTACCTTGAAGAACACCTTATATCCGAGATCTTCAAAGGTCTTACAAATGATTTTGAATGTTCTACCTCTATCGTGGATGACAAGCCCCTTTACATTTTCGCAGAAGATTACCTTCGGCTTATGATACTCACAGATACGAGCCACGTCCATAAAGAGCGTACCGCGGCACACACCTTTATAGTTATCTTCAAATCCCATACGTTGTCCTGCGAGGCTGAATGCCTGACAAGGAAAACCTGCGAGGCATATGTCAAACTCGGGAACATCCTTCTCGTCAATTTTTGTTATATCACCGGCGATTGCAAAATCGTCGTTAAAGTTCGCTTTGTAGGTTTTTTGTGCGTTTTCATCCCATTCGCAAACGAACACCGTATCAATGTTGTCACCGAAGGCTCTGTCGAAGCCGAGTCGAATGCCGCCGATGCCTGCGAATAAATCTATAGATCTCAACCGATTCATGTTGAATGTACCGCCTTTTCAATTATATCTGCGCATTGCGCCGTATTCTTTTTAATTTCATTTCCCCAAAAACGGAGTACCGTCCATCCTTCGGATTCAAGCTTTGCCGTCACTTCGGCGTCGCGCTCCATATTCCGTTCAATCTTCGGTATCCAAAATTCTTGATGGGACTTGAAATCTTTCTTTCGTTCTTCCCAGTTGTATCCGTGCCAAAATTCGCTGTCACAGAAAACTGCGATCTTTTTACCAATGAATACAATATCGGGCTTCCCATATATGCGGTTCACGTTCTTTCTGTAACGAAGACCTCGTGACCACAGTTCTTTACGCAACAAGACCTCGATCTTTGAATCTTTATTTTTAACTTGTTGCATATTGTAACTGATTTGTTCTTTTGTCTTTTGCATAATTCAGTTATCAGTTAGGCGGTTAGGATCAATATTATTCTTTTCGCAGAGGTCGTTAAAAGCTTTTTGAGCTTTGTAACTCGGCTCACACTTTCCTTTTTCCCAACGATTTACGGTAGCAAAAGAAACGCCAAGTTCTTTGGCAATAGCTTCTTGGCTGAGAAACAACTGTTTTCTAACTACCTGCATCTTTTTAGCAAATGTCATTTTTGCACCCCTTAACGCAATTGATTATAACATCATTATAACATTTTTATAGCAAATTTTCAATAGCAAATTGTAAAAAGATAGCGAAAAACGAAGGATGTGTATCATTTTTATCTTTGACATGCGCTGTTTAATCGAGTTTCCAATGCATTGTGTGATAACAAAATTTTATCATCGGTTCTAAGTTGGTCGATTTTTAAATTATTTTGAGTTTATTGCCTTTATCCCTTGACGATTGTCCCAAAATCGATTATATTATATATAAGCTTAAAAAATATGAAGGAAGCATTCAAACAAACCTCAGTAGAACCTTCGAAGTAGTGTGTTTCCTTCCGCATACAGCAACAGCAGCACTTATCTTCGGGTAGGTGCTTTTTTTGCACCTTGTTTTTGTTCTCCAACGGGCATGGAGCTTGTTACGGAGTCAAAATAAATTACCAAAAATTTCATTATATTAAGGAGCGTTTCAAATGAAAAGACTATGAAAAAATGGGAATCCTCTGTCCGATAGCTTTAAGGACAGACAGAGGGTGGCACGGGAAGATCCGATAACGTCAGTTACGGATAGTGTCACAATCCTCTGAGAACACAGCAGGCATAGAAGCTAATGTCTGCAACCTTGACGCACCAAGGGAAGCCCAACTGCACAATGACAAAGGCAGTATCTGCATATGCAAAGGCAGTATCTGCATATGCAAAGGCAACCGAGAAGATCATTCCAACTACAAGAGCGTGGGATGCCGAGGGATAATTGCTTGTCCTCAAATATGCAGACCAAAACTGATCTATGCAAAGGATGTCACAACAACAGCAAAGTGCGGAACCACCTGCATCGGTGTGGACGAAAATCGGATAACATTTACACATGTAGGCTGCTACAGTCCGCTGACCAAAATCCCGTTTTCGTACAGAAGAACCGAAGTTTAAGGAATTTTAATCGTTATGAAAGTTCCCACCGAACGATACCTTAGTTGGGGGTATCGTGACGATCTATGGTCGTTGATCGGTGATGTGCGTGAGGTATTTTATTCCTCCACTCTCATTTTGGGAGCAAGCACCGCGGAGCACTTCGGTGGCTCCATAGTACTCACCTTATGGGAAAATTGAATATGATACTTGTTTTGAAATGATAGATGTTGTACTTATCGAAATGACAAATGACAGTCCTGTTGATATGATATATGACGCTCTTTCCGATATTAAATGACTGTCGTATCGAAATAATATATGACCCTCGTTTCGATAGGGCAACAGTTTCTTTGAGACCGCAGGTCATAAAGAAACTGTTGCCGGAGCCTGCGCAGGAGTGGCTTACGTCAAGGCAAAATCGTACCTACTCCATAGGTTCAGGTAAGAAACAAGCATAAACAGAGTGTAAATGTCAATGGGGATACTATGCCTTGACGTAAGGTCTTATCGATATGACAGATGATAACCTATAATTTTGAGATGATAAAAAATAACTGTCTTATCGAAATGATGTCCCACAGATTTATTATAGAGAGGCGTTTTCTCGCCTACGGCGTTCCGGCTGTTTTATGTGTAATACGGACAAACGGTATAGGCACAAGCCGTATCACACAAAACAGTCGGCTAAAAAAGGGTCCCGTAAAATTTAAAAGTATGCTGTCCTTTTGAAATGATATATGATTGTCGTATTGATATGACGGCGCAAAAATTTTGGTCACGAAGATAAATTTCGTCAATAGAATAATTCTGGTTACGAGCATAAAAGTAGTAATGAAATGATTTTGGTCAACAAGATCGCGCAGGTGGAAGATTGCTCTCCCATCCGTGCGGTCTTGTTTTTTTCGTCAGCAAACAAAAAAGTAACTTTTCTTGAAGATTATATAATTTCGGTTATGTTATAGACGAACACAAAACCTGTATTTTCGTTCTCATAACGCCGATACCCCTTTCCATCCTCACCTCACTTATTACATACATAGGACGAGCGAAAATATCCGGAGTTTTCGTAAGTTCAATCTATGAGAAAGGAGGTTAATGCCAATGGGCGAAAAATTCACAGGTGGGGATAAGCTGATACAGCAGACGAAAACGTTAGCAAGCAATACCAACGAAAAAAGCTTCAAAACCATAGCGACTTATAGTTATAACATAAACCCGTTCTGTCGCTTCGCATTTGAAAAATTCCACTTACAGAAGATCAGTAACATAGAAGGCAAACATATTCGCGCTTACGTTAAACATATGCAGGAGCAAGGACTCTCGCCGTCTACCATCAAGTCAAGATTGTCTGCCATTCGATTTTTTCACAGATTGGCCGGCGGTAAAAAGCGTCTGCCCGACAATAAGGAATTGGGTTTGGAGAAGCGCAAGGTAGGCACAGAGGACAGAGCATGGACGGTAGATGAAGTAAAAGCCGGTCTGGAAGTTGCCAAGAATATGGGTCGCATTGATGCTTATCACGCTATCGGTATTGGTTATGCTTTTGGTTTGAGAGTGGAAGAGATCTGTCGCGTGAGACTCGAAGATGTAGAAAAAGCTTTAACGAACGACGGTTTGAGAGTAAAAGGCAAAGGCGGTCAGATTCGTATTGTTCCCGTTGAAGTAGAGGTGCAGAAAAATCTTCTGAAATATCTTTACAACTACGCTCGCAACAATCATTTATTGCCTCGGGATTATATTATCAGTCGAAACGAAAAAGGCGGCGTGGAAAAACAGATCGATTCACTTGAAAACTGGATGTACACCAATCGTCACAAGTTTGCGATACAGAATCGCGAGACTGAAGCAAGAAAAGGTTTGAAGCCGAGAAGCAAAGATTTGACCTGGCACGGACTTCGGTACAAAAGAGCACAAGAGCAGTATGCCATGTATGAAGCCGAGGGACGTCAAAATCCTAAGCTTATGACCAGTGAGATCTTAGGGCATCACAGAACCGATATTACCAATGTCTATCTCGCAGAATTACCGCAGGGTAAGAAAAATCAATAGGAGGCAATCTATGGACCAAAAGTCTGAAAAGGCTTTGTGTCCGAATAAGCCGAGGGAAATCAAGATCGGCAAGACAACGTATATCGTTAGCGCAAGTTATGCCGATCAAATGACCTTGTTCGAAAAGCTGTTACGGCTTATGAACGAGGAACTGAAGAAGGACATATAAGCCAAAGGAAGGGCACATCACCCTTCCGATACATAGCTTTTAAATATATGAAGGAGAGATTCAAATGGAACACAAAAACACAATTCATATCATTATTTCAGCAAAACGGCTTGAAGAACCACCGTAAAATCCGTATAATAGAGATACAAGCTGTTTGTTGCTGAAAGAAAGGAGAAAGAATGACACAGCAACAAAACAGAGCCGCTTTGTACTGCCGCTTATCCGTAGATGACGGTGACGGCGAGAGTATGAGCGTAGCAAATCAGCGTGAAATGTTAACAAGATACGCAAAAGAAAAGGGATTTTTCGTACAGAAGGTTTATATTGACGACGGATACTCGGGAACCAATTTCAACAGACCTCAGTTCAAGCAGATGATTTCCGATATTGAGAACGGGCAGATTGATATTGTTATCACAAAAGACTTATCCCGACTCGGCAGAGAATATTTGCAAACAGGCTCGTATATTGAGATATTCTTCCCATCCTACAACGTGCGGTATATTGCCGTAAACGACGGCGTTGATACGGCACATGGAGATAATGAGTTCTTGGGATTTCGCAATATCATCAATGAGTTTTACGCAAAAGACATCTCCAAGAAGATACGTTCTGCACGAAAAACACTTGCTAAGCAAGGAAAGTTTACAGCTCCCTTCGCTCCCTACGGTTACAAGAAGGATCCCGAAAACAAGCACCATCTTCTTGTGGACGAAAATACTGCACCCATTGTAAAGAGAATGTTTAAGTTAACGCTTGAAGGCAAAACTCCAACAGAAATAGCCGAAATCTTTACGAAAGAACAAATCTTAATACCGAGAGCCTATGTAGCCAAAACCTATGGAATATATCAAACGGGATACGATACCCGTTATCCTTATGATTGGATGGGCAATTCGGTTGCATCTATTCTGCGCAGTAAGCTTTATATCGGCACTCTTGTCAACCACAGAAGGACGAGCAAATCTTTCAAGAACAAAAAGATCATTCAACTTCCTGAAGAACAGTGGATTGAGGTAGAAAACACCCACGAAGCCATTATTGACCGCGAGACTTGGGATATCGTTCAAAAGATGGTGGCTGTGAAAAAACGCCCCAACAAGGATGGTGTCAGTCAGATATTTGCAGGGCTTGTGAAGTGTCCCGATTGTGGCAGAGCGTTATCCTATAACATCGGTACTTACAAGGATTTTGAAGGTAGTTTTGTCTGCAATTACGCTAAAAACAAAGGTAAGAAATACTGTACATGGCATTATATAACTTACAAGGCCTTATACCAAATTGTTTTGACGGATATTCAAAGTCATGTTGAACTTTTGAAAAAAGACCGTGCAAGGTTTGAGGAAGCGTTACAAGCCCATTTATCCACGCAAAACAAAAAGCAGTTTGCTTCGCTCAAAAGAGAGCAAAGCAAACTGCAAAAGAGACTTGATGAGCTTGAATTTATCACGAAAAAGCTTTATGAGGATAATGCGCTGTCCAAGATTGCGGATGATGAGTATGCACGTCTTTCCGCACAGTTTACCGATGAACGCAAGCAAGCGAATGAACGCTTGACTGCCATTGCTGAGGAACTGAAAAAGGAAGAACGCAACCTTGAAAGTATTGTAAACTTCACCGCTATTATCGAAAAATATCTTGACATCAAAGAACTCAACAAAACCGTGCTGAATGAACTGATTGATAAAATCGAGGTTCACGAAGCAGAAAAAATCGATGGTAAGCGCGTACAGAAAGTGGATATCTATTACCGCTTCATCGGCAACCTAAACTAATGTTGCGTTATAATATGCACACAGAATTATGCATTAGTAAAGAATTTTACCCTCGGCAACCTTTTTAAGATGCTCGCCGTAAGGTGATTTGCCATACTTTTCTGCCGATTCGATTAGTTTTTCCTTGCTTATCCAACCGTTTTTGTAAGCAATTTCTTCAACTGCAGAAATCTGAATACCCTGACGGCTTTCGATAACCTTTACAAATTCGGTAGCCTCAGCCAATGCGTCCATTGTACCGGTGTCAAGCCAAGCGTAGCCGCGACCCAAAGTTACAACATTGAGGGTATCATCCTCAAGATAAAGCTTGTTAAGGTCGGTAATTTCCAATTCGCCACGAGCAGAGGGTTTAACCTTTTTCGCCATTTCAACAACACGGTTGTCATAGAAGTAAAGACCTGTTACGCAGTAGTTTGACTTAGGATTCTTTGGTTTTTCTTCCAATGATATTGCCTTACCGTTTTCGTCAAATTCTACTATACCAAAACGCTCGGGGTCGTCAACGTAATAACCAAATACAGTAGCACCTGTCTCGCGCGCTGCTGCCTCACGAAGATGCTTCTTTAAGCCGCTGCCGTAGAAAATGTTATCACCCAAAACCATTGCGCAGCTATCGCCCGCAATAAACTCTTCACCAATAAGGAATGCCTGTGCAAGACCGTCAGGTGACGGCTGTACAGCATAAGAAAGATTAATGCCATAGCGTGAGCCATCGCCCAAAAGACGCTCAAAGTTTGGCAAATCGGTAGGTGTCGAGATAATAAGTATATCGCGAATACCCGCGAGCATAAGTGTTGACAGCGGATAATAAATCATCGGCTTGTCATATACGGGAAGAAGCTGTTTAGAGGTTACCATAGTAAGCGGATAAAGACGTGTTCCGCTACCGCCTGCAAGAATAATACCTTTCATTTTGAAAACTCCTTTTTATTTAACGATTATATCAATGCCAAGAATTACGACATCGTTTACCGGTTTATCGGCTGCGCCAACCTCTACATTGGCAATAGCATCAACCACATCCATACCGTTTATTACCTGACCGAATACAGTGTGACGAAAATCAAGCCACGGTGTACCGCCAAGGCGAGCATATGCCTCGGTAATTTCGGGTGGAAAACCGTTGTCAGCAAGGTCTTTCATTTGGCTCAGCATATTAGCGGGAACCTCATTTGCCTGCACAATAAAGAACTGACTACCGTTTGTATTAGGGCCTGCATTTGCCATACAAAGCGCACCGCGAAGGTTGTGAAGCTCGGGTGTAAACTCGTCTTGGAAACTACGTCCCCAAATCGACTCACCGCCCATACCTGTGCCGGTTGGGTCACCGCCTTGAATCATAAAATCTTTAATTACACGATGAAAAATTATACCGTTGTAATAATCATTTTTTGCGTGTGTAGTAAAGTTTTCTACCGTTTTGGGCGCTTGCTCGGGAAACAATTTAATCTCAATGTCGCCCATATTAGTATGCATTACCGCAACTGTATCACCGCTTTTTACGGTTTCTAATTGCAAACAAGACATAAAATTACCTCTTTCGCTAATTTTAATTACATTTTAACAGTAATTTGCTAAAGTTTCAATAGTAAATTTTAAAAAAGGTTTTATTGCTATTTTTTTGATATTGTGATATATTTATTTTAAAATAATATTTGGATGGTGTTTTTATGAATAACACACTTGAAAACTCTGTTTGGATTGGCGCGAAGCAGGAAACCGTCTCCCCTATTATTCTGCGACGATTCAATACTCAAAACGTAAAAAAAGCCACCCTGGTTATTACTGGACTTGGCTATTTTGAGGCTAAAATCAATGATAATCCAGTAACTGACTATTGCTTTTTACCCGTTGCCAGCGACTACGAACCTCGTGACCTAACCCTTTGCGCGCACAGAGGAACAACGGGTACTACAACCAATCGAATATACTATTACGATTTTGATATTACCAATTTATTAAAGAATGGTAAAAACCTGCTTTCAATTCAGCTTGGCAATGGTTTTTATCGCCAAGAAGAACGCACTGCCGAGGGTAAAATGTATTTTGGAGATATTTTAAAATGTATTTACAAAATAGTTTTAGAAACCGAAAACGGTGTGATAGAACTTTGCTCTGACGGAAGCGAAACATATACCGATAGCGCTATACGTTTTAGCAATATGTATTTGGGCGAAACAATAGATTACACCGCAAAACTACAAGAAGAAAAAGTGGTTAATATTCTCCCCACTCCACAAACTATTTTAAGCGAGGCAATCGGCACACCAGATAAGGTTATTCGCAAAATCAAGCCTGTTAAAATTGCCGAAATAGACGGCAAACAGATTTTTGACAACGGTGAAAATATAACCGGCGTTGTTGCCGTTAAAACCAACGCTGCCGCTGGTAGTGTAATTACACTTCGTTTTGCTGAAAACATTAACGAAGATAAGTCGCTTAATTTTTCTTCGACCATAAGCTCTTACGAAGCAACACGCAGCGGTGAACTTCAAATTATGAAAAACACCTTTATAACCGATGGCGCATCGCGCACTTTATTGCCAAAATTTGTTTGGTATGCCTTCCGTTATTTTGAAATAGAGGGTGAATTTGACGAGGTAGAGGTAAATGTTATTCACGCTGATACTCCCGTCACCTCAACATTCACTTCAAACCACGAGGGTCTAAACTTTTTGTATGACGCGTTTTTACGCACCCAGCTTGACAATATGCACGGCAGTATTCCATCCGACTGTCCTCACCGTGAGCGACTTGGTTACACAGGCGATGGTCAAATTTGCGCGCTGACAGTTATGATGATGATAGACACGCGCGAATTTTATAAAAAATGGATACAGGACATTCTTGACTGTCAGGACACCAACGGTCATATTCGCCATACAGCACCCTTTATGGGCGGCGGTGGCGGTCCAGGTGGCTGGGGCAGTGCCATAACCATTGTGCCCTATGCTTATTATAAGCAATATGGCGACACCGATATTATAGAAAAGTGTTACGACAGTATGAAGCTGTGGATTAGCTATTTGCTCTCCCACACTGAAAACGGACTTGTAACTAGTGAAGACCCGGGCGGTTGGTGTCTTGGTGACTGGGCTTCTCTTGACAAAATGGAAATTCCCGAGCCTTATGTAAACAGCTGTTATTTTGTTAAAAATCTTTTACTTTTGGAAGAAATGGCAACACTTATCGGCAAAAATGAGGACATTCCTTATTATCAAGAGCTTCGTACCATCACAGAAAAAGCAATTGTTGACACCTATTACGATGCTACTACCGGCCACTTTGCAGACGGTATACAAGGCTGCGACGCATTTGCCGTATGGTGCGGTCTTGCAGGCGCGGATACCGCTAAAAATCTTGCCGAGAGATATATGGAGCTGCAATACTTTGATACAGGATTTATTTGCACCGACATACTTTGCGAGGTTCTTTGTAATTACGGCTATACCGATGTTTTCTTATCACTGCTAAAAAGCGAAAAACGCGGTACATTCCTTTATATGAAGCGCCAAGGCGCTACAACAATTTGGGAATACTTTAGCGGTAAGAGCTCAAACAACCACCCAATGTTTGGCGCGTGCGCCCGTCAGCTTTTCCAAAGTGTTTTGGGCATTCGCCAGCGCGAAGGTACTGCAGGATACACTGACGTAATTATAAACCCCGTAAAAACAACACGTGGCTTAAAGGCATCGGGCAGTATTGTCACTCCAAATGGTGTAATAGCCGTATCGCTTGATACCACAGGCGAAAAACCTATTGTACAAGTCGACGCACCACAAACAATCAAAGTAGAAATCAAAGAAGGTTAAAAATGACTTATATTTATCTTGTTCGTCACTGTGAAGCTATGGGCAATCACAAACGACTTTTTCAAGGCTCTACCGATTGCGATATAAGCGAAATTGGTACTAAACAATTAGAGTATCTAAAAGAGCGTTTTATGGGTATAAAGCTTGACGCGGTTTATTCTAGTCCACTTATTCGTGCGCAAAAGACTGCCGAATCAATAGCTTACGGCAAGGGCTTGGAAATCATCACCCGCAAAAATTTAGCCGAGCTTGACGGCGGCATTGTTGAAGGCAGACCATGGCAAGAGGCTTTTAATGCTATCCCGGGTCTTGCAGACGCTTGGAACAATCATCCGCAAGATTTTGCCCCCGAGGGTGGAGAAGCAATGCGCGACGCATACGTTCGTATTTATGACGAGATTCTCGCCCTCGCCCACCAAAACCGCGATAAAACTATCGCAGCGGCTTCGCACGGCGGAGTGCTTCGCTGTCTTACCTGCCGCATTCTTTATAACGATATTACCCGTCTAAAAGATGTTCCTTGGCACGAAAATACATCGGTTACACTCATAAAGATTGATGATAACGATAAAATAAGCATTGAGTTTTTCAACGACCATAGCCATGTGCCTGCCGAATATATGCCCAAGCGCAGCCGTATAATACCAAATAATTAAGGGGTGTTACCATGATAATAATGTCAGTTGATTTAGGTAAGGCTCGCACAGGTATTGCCGTATCAGACCCAAGCGGTCAATTTGCCTTTCCAAAAGATGTTATAACCGAATATAACACCGACCGCCTTATTGAAAAGGTGTGCGAAAAGGCAAAAGAATATGCAGCCGAACGTATCGTGGTAGGCTACCCCAAAAATATGGACGGATCTTTAGGCGAACGCGCACAGGAATGCGCCGCTATAGCCGAACAAATAAATATAACAAGTGGGCTCGAAACAATCCTTTGGGACGAGCGCTGCACCACCGTTACCGCACATAATTATTTAAGTATGAACAACGTGCGTGGAAAAAAGCGCAAGCAAACGGTAGACGCCGTAGCAGCAGTAATAATTTTAGAAGATTATTTGAGAAGTTTATAATTTTTCATCTCTTTGCATTGTCAAAACGCACTAACATTTCACTATTACTTAAAAAAGACGGCATCAGCCGTCTTTTTTTATAGTACTTTTTCCATGTAGATTTTTTGCGGCACTAATCCCATTGCCTCGTAAAAGCGTAGTGCCGATGGATTACAGCTCCAAACATTTAAGGTTAGGTTATAACAATCATTTTCTTTGGCAAGTTTTATTGCAGCTTCGTAAAGTTGTTTGCCAACGTGCTTACCTCGTAGATTTTCGTCAACACACAAATCGTCTATGTAAAGCGTTTTTATATCGGTTAAAACCGAGTTGTCATTGTACTGCTGAAAAATACAAAAACAATAGCCCATAACGCTGTCGTTTTCATCAACCGCTACGAGTATTGGGCGCTCTTTGTCAGCTAGTAGCATCTTTAAATCCTGTGACGAATATTTTGTACCTATTTTAAAAATGTCCGGTCTGCCGTTATGATGCACCAAGCAAACCTGTGACAGTAAATCTAACATTTTGGGTATATCTTTTTCAATAGCAAATCTAATCATATTCTTCTCTTCTTATAAATCCAAATTATAAAACTCTAATAAATCATTAGGTGTAATACTTAAACACTTACAAATACAAGCAAGCTCGTAATCGGTAACCTGACGATTATTGTTTTCTATTTTACTAATCATTTGTTGGTCAATATTAACGTTCATTGTTTGTAATCTTGCTGCTAAATTGCTTTGTGACAAACCCTTCTCTTCCCTTAATGCTTTAAGTCTTTCCGCAATAATATTTTTATTGTTATAAAAACAAATCTTTTTCATATATTATTGTTCTCCTATACGTTATATTAACGTATTGACAATAACATATTTTTTTGTTATAATTACGTCACATTAACTTATTGCATTCTTTTTATCTCCGTTAGTCGCCAAACCATTAAAAAAGACGATGCTAATTAGCACCGTCTTTAATTTTGCATTGCGTTCCGTCGTGTTTGATTTCGTAGTTATCTTTATAGATTAAATCACTTATAAATACAAATTCATACCCCTCGTCTTTTAGGCATTTTAGAATGTTGGGTAGTGCCGCGGGAGTATGCTCGGCATCGTTATGGAATAGCACAATAGAGCCGTTTTTGACCTTGCTTGTAACCCTCTGACAAATGCTATCGGGTGTAGCGTTATCTTTCCAGTCGAGTGAGTCGCAATCCCACTGAATTGTGTACATTTCAACACTTTCTACAGCCTCTATTACCCTATTATCATAATCTCCATACGGTGGGCGGAAAAGCGTCGGCTTTTTGCCGGTAACGTTTTCAATCTTTTTGTTACAAGACTCTAATTCGTCAATCATCTGCTCACGTGACAGCCCTGTCATATACGGGTGTGTGTTAGAGTGGTTTTGCACCTGATGCCCTGCGTCAGAAAGCTGCTTTACCGATTCGGGATATTTATCTACCCAAGCGCCCACCACAAAAAAGGTGGCAGGAACATCATATTCCTTTAAAATTTTAATAAGCTGCTCGGTATCGTCGTTTCCCCAAGCCGCATCAAAGCTGATAGCCACCTGCTTTTTATCGGTTTCTACGCAATAAATTGGCAGCTTTCGGTCGCTGTTTGCAAAGGTTGCAACCGAGCCGACCGCAGCTATCACCACCGCAAGCAAACAACTAAAACACCACATTATTTGCCGCTTTGTAATTATTAAATATTTCATATAAAGCCCCTCTTTCATCATTATATGTTATGATAATAGGCTTGTATAATATGAAAAACTCAATAAATATTAAACCTTATCGCATATTATAATTTGATTATTGTCAGACGGCTTTAAATAGTCGTAAACCTTTTTCGTATCGGTTATAACACAGTCAATTTTTTGAATTGGAACAAGATTGTAGGGTGTTGACAGTGAAAACTTGGTTTCATCGCATAAAAACACCGTTTTTTTCGATTGATTTATTGCAACCTTGCGAATTTGTGTTTCAGGCAATGACGGATCGGTAAGCATACCGTTTTCATTTACACCGTGGCAAGAGAAAAACAAAACGTCTATATTAAACCGCCTTATAAAATCTTCTGCAAAGCTGCCAAAATGAGCCAATGAATTCTCAAAAATTTCACCACCCGTGCAATATGTCTTTATTCCCTTATTTACAAGCAAGGTAGCCAGCGAAATACCGTTTGTTATAACCGTTATTTGCCTCTTTTCACCCAAAAAATCAGCCATTTGCAAAGTGGTTGTAGATGAATCAATAAAAATAATGTCATTATCGCAAACCAACTCCGCTGCCGCGCGGCAAAGCGCTCTTTTCTGAGCAGCATTAATTGTTTTTCTAAAATTAAGCGGTGTAACAATATGCTCGGATTGAATTTTTTTAGCGCCGCCGTGACTTCGCGTTATTTGATTGCGTCGCCCAAGCTCTGCCAAATCGCGCCGTATTGTTGGTAGACTCACAAAAAGTCGTCTGCTTAATTCTAAAGCAGAAATATAATGTTCTTCCTCTAAAATATCAAGTATTTTATCATATCGTTCTTCTTTAATCATTTATATTTACCTTCTTTGAGCGTTTTTGAGCGATTATCGACTTTTCAGCCACTTATTGACAATCATATTTGACCGTTTTATTATAATATATATGATTAATGTTTGTCAATAAGGGGCTGATTATATGTACGATGTTGCAATTATTGGTGCAGGTGTTATAGGCGCTATGACCGCTCGTGCATTGTCAAGATACAATTTAAAAATATGTATTCTCGAGAAAGAAAACGATGTTGCAATGGGCGCCACAAAGGCAAACTCAGCAATTGTGCACGCAGGGTTTGATGCCCACACAGGCAGCCTAAAAGCACAACTTAATGTTAAAGGCGCTAAAATGATGCCATCTATTTGTAAAGATCTTGGCGTTAAATATAAAAATAACGGCTCTTTGGTAATTGGATTTAACGATGAAGACCGCGAAATGATAAATGACCTGTTTGAAAGAGGTATTAACAATGGCGTGGAAGGTTTACGGATTATTGAAAAAGATGAGTTAAAAGCCAAGGAACCCTATTTATCAGACAACGTAGTTTGCGCGCTATATGCGCCAACAGGCGCTATTGTCTGCCCGTATGACCTGACCGTTGCCGCTATTGGTAATGCTATGGATAACGGCACAGAATTGAGATGCAATTTTGAGGTTTGCACTATAACCGACAATAATAACGGATATACTATTTCTTCTGAAGATGATAGCGTAAACACCCGTTTTATAATAAACTGCGCTGGTATTTATTCAGACAGTATTGCGAAGCTTGTGGGCGATGACACCTTTAATGTGCATGCAAGAAAAGGCGAATATATTTTACTTGATAAGGACTGCGGCAATATAGTATCTCATACTATTTTCAGAACACCTTCAAAAATGGGTAAGGGCATATTAATATCCCCTACCGTTGACGGAAATTTACTTTTAGGGCCAACCTCGGTTAATATATCTGACAAGGAGAATAAAAACACAACTGAAGAGGGCTTTGCCGAAATCATAAGCAAGGTGCAACAAAATATAAATTATGTTCCGACAGGAAAAACTATTACATCATTTTGCGGTTTAAGAGCTGTTGGCAACACAGGTGATTTTATATTAACATCACCTAAAAATCATTTTATTAATGCAGCAGGCATAGAGTCACCGGGGCTTTCAGCATCCCCTGCAATAGCTGAATACATTGTCGAAATGCTTGAAAATCAGGGTTTGGTTTTAACCCCGAAAACCAATTACAATCCAAAAAGATTATCCGCGCACGCGTTTCGTGACGCTTCTATAGAAGATAAAAACAAAATGATTAAGCAAAATTCTGCTTACGGTAGAATTATTTGCAGATGCGAAGGCATTACCGAAGGTGAAATTCTTGATGCCATACGCCGCAACCCCAAGCCTCAAGATTTAGACGGTGTTAAACGTAGAACACGTGCCCAGATGGGACGCTGTCAGGGAGGTTTTTGCAGTCCGTATATAATTGAACTTTTGGCAAAAGAACTTGATATTCCCTACGAAAAGGTAACAAAATTCGGAGGAAAATCAATAATCAATATGAAAACAACAAAAGGATGACATAACGAATGAAAGATTTAGTCATTATCGGTGGCGGTCCCGCAGGTATGAGCGCCGCTATTGCCGCATATGAGAGCGGCATTAGAGATATTCTTATATTAGAGCGTGACGAGCATCTTGGCGGCATTTTACAGCAGTGCATACATAACGGTTTTGGGTTGCACAAATTTGGCGAAGAGCTAACAGGACCTGAATATGCTTGGAAATATGAAGAAAAAGTAAGACAGTTAGGAATTGAATTCAAGCTCAACACCATGGTACTCGACTTGACCCAAGACAAAGTTATAACTGCAACAAACTCACAAGACGGTATATTTCAAATCAAGGCTAAAGCCGTCATTCTTGCTATGGGATGCCGCGAGCGCTCAAAGGGCGCATTAAATATTGCAGGTAGTCGACCGGCAGGAATATTCAGTGCAGGAACTGCGCAAAAATTTGTTAACACAAAAGGCTATCTACCGGGCAAAAATGTTGTTATTTTAGGTAGCGGTGACATTGGTCTTATTATGGCAAGAAGAATGACACTTGAGGGCACAAAGGTGCATGCTGTGTGTGAAATTATGCCCTATTCCGCTGGTCTTGCGCGCAACATCCAGCAGTGCTTAAATGATTTTGATATACCGCTTAAGCTCAGCCACACTGTAGTAGAAATTCACGGCAAAGACAGACTTGAGGGCGTAACCGTGGCACAGGTTGATGAAAATAGAAAACCCATTGCCGAAACCCGTGAGTATATTCCCTGCGATACACTTCTTTTATCGGTAGGCCTTATCCCCGAAAACGAGCTTTCGAGGTCCGCTAATGTAGATATTTCAAATACTACAAACGGAGCTATAGTTGACCAAGACAGGCAAACCTCAATAGAAGGTATTTTTGCTTGTGGAAATGTTTTACACGTTCACGATTTGGTAGACTTTGTATCACAAGAAGCGGAAATTGCCGGTAAAGCGGCCGCCGAATACATTATTGGAATTCAAGCCGAAGATATTGCGATAAATATTAAAACCGACGGCAAAATAAGATACACCGTTCCGCAAAAAATCACCAAGAAAAAGGATGTAACTGTGTATTTCAGGGTTGCCGACATTTATAAAAATGCAAAGATTACTGTAAGTGATGGCGCCACTACCCTACTCTCTAAAAAAAGGCCACGTGTTGCGCCAGGTGAAATGGAGTCTGTAACCTTAAAAAGCAAGCAACTTGAAAACGCAAAGGAATTGTATTTTTCTTTGGAGGTAATGTAATTTGAAAAGAAAACTAACCTGTATTATATGTCCGTTAGGATGTGCTCTTGAAATTCAGCTAAAAGATGATAAAATAGTAAATATCACGGGCAACAACTGTCCTCGCGGTAAGGTTTATGCCGAAAATGAATGTACCAACCCTCAAAGAACGATTACTTCAACCGTAAAATGCGAAGACGGCAGTCTAATTTCGGTTAAAACCGATAAACCAATACCAAAAGAAAAAATGTCAGAATGTATGGCTATAATTAACAAAGCATTAGCCACGCTTCCTATAACTATTGGTGACGTAATTATAGAAGATGTTTTTGGCAGTAAAATTATAGCTACACAAAACAGGAGTTTATAATGAACAATCTAAAAAAAATAAAGCTTTTTTTGCTTGATATGGATGGAACTATATATCTTGACAACAATCTATTTGATGGTGTTACCGACTTTTTAAAGTATATCAAAAGCATTGGTGGCAGATATATTTTTTTAACCAACAATTCGTCAAAAAGCGTAGATAAGTATATTGAAAAGCTTAAAAATTTAGGTATATCTTCAACCGCCGACGATTTTTTAACATCGGTTGATGCCACCGTTGTTCATCTAAAAAATAAAAACTATAACAAAATATATGCTTTGGGAACAGCATCCTTTAAAGAGCAGTTAAAGGCGGCTAATCTACCAATCACCGACAAAATTGAAAACGGTATTGACTGTCTTTGTATGGGCTTTGACACCGAGCTTACCTTTAAAAAATTAGAGGATGCCTGCATTTTACTAAAAGGTGATATTGACTATGTAGCTACTAATCCCGATTGGGTGTGTCCCACCTCCTTTGGTAGTGTGCCCGACTGCGGCTCAATTAGTGAAATACTGTATAACGCCACAAAAAAGCGACCGCAGTTTATAGGCAAACCGCAACCTGAAATGGTGCTGCTTGCTATGCAAAAAACAGGCTTTTCTAAAAACGAGACAGCAGTTATTGGCGACCGACTTTATACCGACATTGCCTGCGGCATAAACGCTGGCATAAACAGCATTTTTGTGCTTTCGGGCGAAGGTACACTAAAAGATATTGAAGAAACAAAAATAAAGCCGGATTATGTATATAATGATATCAGGCAACTTTTGCTTGATATTAAGTGATAAAGTTAAAATCCGCAAACCCTTAGTTTTGCGTATTTTTTTATATTTAATTCTTAAATTTAATCATCATCACGCTATGCGGTGGAATTTCAAGCTTGCAAACCGCAGCATCAAGTGTTTTAATAACTGCACCGTTTTGGTCTATCAAATCGGCGCCGCCCGTTTCGGTTAAATCGATTGTGCACTTCTCTACTTGATTTCGGTAAGACGCCAAAAACTGCGTTCGGGTTCCGTCACTTGCAAGCCATGCCGTAGTCAGAACTGCGTCATATTCGGTCTTGCGCTCGGCATTTGTTTTATACATAGACACCGTGTCGCATTTTACCGCGCAAGGCTTAATCATTTCACCAAATGTGAGATACTTTTTACCAACAC
Source organism: Acutalibacteraceae bacterium (assembly GCA_045539695.1). Taxonomy (GTDB): domain Bacteria; phylum Bacillota; class Clostridia; order Oscillospirales; family Acutalibacteraceae; genus UBA737. The sequence goes on along the minus strand of JAZQFX010000024.1, from coordinate 47,716 downwards.
CGCGTTTATACGCAGTAGCCGTCTTTACAAAATCTAAAACTGCTGCTCTGTCAGGCAAGTATGAAAAATCTCGCTCACCCCAAGCCCACGCGATCTCGCCGTCTTGATTTATAACAAGCGTCATAAAATCACCCGCAAGAAATGAATGTGCCGCACGAAGCAGGTAACTGTCGGGTGAACGGTGAATATCAAAAATGTCGAGCGAGCACACCGAGTTACCTGAAAAATTTTGTAAATATTTGTGATAAATATATGCATAAATCGGTATAAAGTGACCTACGTAACCATTAAGGTTGAAGCGGTTATCACTAAGATTCATATATGGAATATAGCTTTCAGCCGCTGCTGATTCGCACCCAAGCAGTACCCTATCTCCTACTATTTTTTTAAGCTTTTTAAGAAAATCGGTCATATGCTCTACCATCCATTTACCTGGGACAGCCGGATGACCGTGTTTATCGCTAAAGCATAAGTATGGTGTACCGCCGTGATTTTGATCGAGAATTTGTATATAATCAAGTCCGCACGAAGCCATTTTTTTGGCTTCCTCCCACAATACATTTTTAGTAAAATCCTGCGATATGCACATATCATAGCTTTTACGCTGTGGTTGACAGGTTTTAGATACTACTTCACCGTCGCTTGACGCGCACATATAACGCGATAAGCCCTTTTCGTCATACTCTTTTTGCATATTAAAACTGTTTATATTGCTTTGCAATGTATAGCTGATGCCACTGCAATATACGCCTAAAATAAAATCACGGCTATGCAGCTCTTTGCCAAAATCGGCAAGCATATCCGCGCTGCCAATTGGTGGCCAAACATAAGGTGGCGCCCAAGGAGCTGTTCCCTCCCAATGCATAAGCAGCGCCATAATTCTACTGCCTGTTTTATCGGCTATGTCATCAAGGTAAGGCAACGCATTATTATAAGGGAATAGTCGGTTTGGACCTGACGGATCGGTGTCGTGAATGCCTTGCACAGGGTATGTAACAATAAGCGGTGAATCACTATACCACTCGGGCAGGGTTTTATTTTCTTCTGTGATGGTCAGGTTTTCGGGCAAATTAGCCTCGAACCAATTACGGTAAAGCTCGGCTGCATCGCACCAATCACCCTTAAAGAAATCAATTACCATATTAAAGGGCAATTCAAAGTGCGTTTCGCTTTTTTCTATACCGGGGTAAAGTCTGAACTGTATCTTTATAGCATCTTCAAGCGGCGCAAAGTCGATGCCCTTAATAGCGCGTTCACTGTCCTCCGCAGCCATATAAATACCTGCCGTGTCATCATAATAAGACAAAAACTGGCTTTGAATTACTGCCGGAAACATACTGTAAAGGCCTTCGCTTGGGTACTCCATATTTCTATATTTATAGGGGTAAAACTGCTCTTTCAGTGATAAATCCTCAAGCAAAAGACCTTCGTTAATGTCCATTATAAGTTTACCGCTGCCACCGCGTGCTACAAGGTCGTTAGGTATAGCCACTTGAGGAAAATCAATCCACTCAACATATTTACCCGTATCGTTTTGGAATGATAGTGAAGCCTCAATTCTATCTTCAAAATATAATTTTGTGGCAAATGATATACCTTCAAATTGGAAGATAAACTCTGCGGCATTATCGTGCTGATTAAATTCTATGTTTTTTGCCTCATCAGAGGTGAAAAGCTGCGTTTTGTTGCCGTCACGAAGTCTAAACTGAAACAGCGGTAATCGGCATTTAGCAAACTGCTTACCACCGCTTTCAAGTGATACTATCGCGCCTTTGTTATCTAATTTTGCAGTGTATTTATCGTTTATACATATCACTACCAACACCCCACTCAAAATCATTGTGTTATTATTAATTATAGCAATGTTAGGCAATAAAATCAAGATGGGCGACCATAGATCACCCATCAATTTTTATTTTAGTGTGTTATTACATTTACTGTAGCATATACCTTATATTGTGAAAGACTTGACGGCTGATTTCCGTAAGCACCTATTAGCTTTTCCTCATATTCAGGAATAGAATCTATTTTTCCTGCAACGTAGTCCAAAATACGCTTGCGGCAGGTTTCGGTTCGGTAAATCATACCACCAATGCGGTGATCCTGCACATCGAAGCCCTGTGGTTTATTATCTTTATACCACTGCTTTTCAAATGCGGCGCCAAATTTACGCATTGCCTTTGCAACCTCTACATAATCGGTTTTTGCAAGGCGTTCAAGCTCTGCCTTATCGCCTTTTTCGTAAGCGGCGCGAGTCTTTTTGCCAAGCTCATACTTGTATTTCATAACATCGCACATTTTTGCTGCCGCATCAAAAAGATAGCCGTATCTGCGACTGCGTTTAGCAACCGCATAAAGCTTTTTGGCTAAATCATCGTAATACTCGAAAGAATTTACGTTATCACGCACCGTAACGTCCAAAAAGTCGCTCATATAATCAGAGTAGAACATATATTTTACAGGGTTTGGTGGGTTATTAGAGGTAGAATCCATATCAACCTGATTAGGCTTATCAAGCAACATAAAGTCATCAAATTCTATACCGGTAAGGCGTTTGAATTTAAGCTTAATTTTCTCTTCATCACTATTGCCCTTTGCATATTCCGCAACATAGAAAAGTGCCGGCAGGTTAGCAAGGTTCGAACACTCGCCGCCGTCATCGCCCCACATAGTAAAGAATATATTTTTAACCTTATTCTTTTTACAAGACTCAACTGCAGGAATAGAGTTTTTAATAGAATATGCGTTAAACGGTGTAAAGCCGTGCCAACCCCATATACCGCCAGCAAACCATGTTTTTTGTTTAAAACCCTTATGGTTATAAAACATATCGGTATAATGCTCTTCGCTGTCGCTATAATAATCCCAGTAAACAGGGATAACGTCAGGGTTAATAGCGTCTTTATATTCCTTTGGCATTTCATGTCTGCCCTTAATTGCGCAATACAAACCGTCACTCCACGGTCTAAAGAACATATCTGACCAGATAAGCGGAACAAAATCATATTTTTTTGCAAGCTCGCAAACCTTATCAAGATGACGTTTTAGTATTGAAAAAGTATCTTCGTAACCGTGAAGGTCCATATATTTACCGCGACCTACCATATGTGCTTCATCCATACCTATATGTATATACTGTGATTTAAAGCACTTTTTAAGAGTAGAAAACATTTTATCAATTAAATTGTAGACGCGTTCATCATCACAAAGCATAATATCGTTGCAGTCAACGGGAATTGTACCCCAACGAAGCGCCTGATTTAAGTGAGCCAGTGTTTGAATACAAGGAATAAGCTCAACACCTATGTTGTTAGCAAATTCGTCCAGCTCCTTCATTTCTGCTACCGAGTATCTGCCTCTCATATAACCAAAAAATGGCTCACCCTCTACTTCATAAGTGTCTTCGGTATAAAGCATAACCGAATTATAACCCATTTTTTTAAGCAAAACGAGATATTCTTTAAGCGCCTTTACGTTCATAACAGCGTTGCGCGACATATCTATCATAACGCCGAGTCTTTCATATTTTTTTGCCATAAAAACACGTCCTTTCAAACATATTATAACACTTAAAATGTTTTTGTAAATACAATTTGTTTATTTAATGCGATATTACATTTACCGTAGCGTACTGCCAGTAACGCTCTATATATGTCGCTTTGTTATCATACATAGGAAGTAGTTTCTCTTCATATTCGGGAATTGAATCTACCCTGCCCGCAACATAGTCTAAAATTCTTCTGCGGCAAGCGTCGGTACGGTGTATCATACCACCAATACGATGATCTTGAACATCAAAGCCTTGCGGTTTGTTTTCTTTATACCACTGTTTTTCAAAAGCAAGACCAAACTTTTTCATATTATGAGCAAGCTTTATGTAATCATTTTTAGCAAGTTTTTCAAGCTCTGCCTTATCACCTTTTTCGTAAGCAGCACGAGTCTTTTTACCTATTTCATACTTATATTGCATAACTTCACAAAGCTTTGCCGCCGTATCAAAAAGATAGCCGTATTTTCGTGTTTTTTTAGCAACCGAGTAAAGCTCTTTTGCTAAATTATTATAATATTCGTATGCGTTCACATTATCACTAACAGTAACGTCTAAAAAGTCACTCATATAATCTGAATAAAACATATACTTTACAGGGTTTGGCGGAAACCACGCCGTAGTATCCATATCTACCTGATTTGGTTTATCAAGCAGCATAAAATCATCAAACTCTATCCCCGTAAGACGTTTGAATTTTGCTTTGATTTTTTCTTCATCGGTGTTGCCCTTTAGATATTCTGCAACATACAACAGAGATGGAAGCATGGCAAAATGCGGACATTCACCGCCATCATCGCCCCACATTGTAATAAATATATTTTTAATTTTATTCTTTTTACAAGAGTTAATTGCCGGAACAGAATTTTTAATTGAATATTCGTTAAGCGGCATAAAGCCTTGCCAACCCCAAACTGCACCTGCAAACCAAATGTCATCCCACAGTTGTTTATGATTATAAATCATATCATCATAATGTTCTTGCTTGTCACTGTAATAGTCCCAATAAACAGGTATAACATCAGGGTGTACCGAATCTTTCACGTATTGCGGCACTTGCTTTTTGCCATCTATAAAAACATATTCACCGTTGTTCCACGGTCCAAAGTACATATCAGCCCAAATGATTGGCTTTAATTCATACTTTTTAGCAATTTCACAAACCTTGTCCAAATGGCGCTTAATTATGGTAGCCGGATTTTCATAACCATGTATATCAAGGTGCTTACCGCGGCCTAACATATGAGCTTCGTCCATACCGATATGTATATATGGCGATTTAAAGCACTTTTTAAGTGTTTTAAACATACGGTCGATAAGATCATAAACACGTTCGTCGTCACAAAGCATAATATCGTTGCAGTCAACGGGAATTGTACCCCAACGAAGTGCCTGATTTAAGTGAGCAAGTGTCTGAATGCAAGGAATAAGCTCAATACCTAAACTATTTGCATATTCATCAAGCTCCTGCATTTCGGCTACCGCATATCTGCCACGCATATAACCAAAAAACGGCTCACCCTCTACCTCATAAGTATCTTCGGTATAAAGCATAACCGAGTTATAGCCCATTTTCTTAAGTAATATAAAATACTCTTTAAGCGCTTTTACGTTCATAACAGCGTTACGTGACATATCTATCATAACGCCAAGTCTTTCATATTTTTTCGCCATAAAAAGCACCCGCCTTTCAAGCAAATTATAACATTTACACACATAAAGTCAACAAAAAAATCCCACTATTTTCATAGTGGGATTTTTATATTTAAGACTTTAAAAATCTTAATTATTTACCGTAAAGCTCAACAAGCTTTTCAAGGTGAGCACGACGTGCCTTTGCAGCGTCAGCAGCCTTGTCAAAGAGCTCATTTGCACGCTCTGGGAATGAACGTGTAAGTGATGAATAACGAGCTTCGTTAAGGATGAATTCCTTATAGTCGGTTGTAGCTGGCTTGCTGTCGAGTGAGAATGGATTCTTACCTTCAGCCTTGAGTGCTGGGTTATAACGGAAGAGATCCCAATAACCGCAATCTACAGCCTTCTTCATTTCTGCCTGGCAGTTAACCATACCACCCTTAATAGAGTGCATTTCGCATGGTGAGTAACCAATGATGATTGAAGGACCGTCATAAGCTTCAGCTTCCTTAATAGCCTTAAGTGTCTGGTTCTGGTCTGCGCCCATAGCGATTTGTGCCACGTAAACGTAACCATAGCTCATTGCGATTTCAGCAAGGCTCTTCTTGTTGATAGCCTTACCAGCAGCTGCGAACTGAGCAACCTGACCAATGTTAGAAGCCTTAGATGCCTGACCACCTGTGTTAGAGTAAACCTCGGTATCGAATACCATAATGTTTACGTTTTCGCCGGTAGCAAGTACGTGGTCAACACCGCCGAAGCCGATATCATATGCCCAACCATCACCACCAAAGATCCATACAGATTTCTTTGAAAGGTACTCTTGATTTGCAAGGATGTCTTTCTTCATATCGCAGTCACAGTCAAAGCCTTCGAGTGCTTCAACGAGTGCCTTTGATGCGGCAGCGTTCTTGTCGCCATCGTTAAGTGTGTCAAGGTATGCATTTGCAGCAGCAACTACATTTTCAGGTGCCTTGCAAGCGTCAACTATAGCCTTAACATCGTCGATAAGACGGTTACGGATAGCCTTTTGACCTAAGTACATACCAAAGCCGTGCTCTGCGTTGTCTTCAAAGAGAGAGTTTGCCCAAGCAGGACCGTGGCCGTTAGCGTCTGTTGTGTATGGTGATGTAGCAGCAGGACCGCCCCAGATTGATGAACAACCGGTAGCGTTAGAGATGTACATTCTGTCACCAAAGAGCTGTGTAATAAGACGAGCATAAGCAGTTTCAGCACAACCTGCGCATGAACCTGAGAACTCGAGAAGTGGTTTCTTGAACTGTGAAGAAATAAGGTTAGCGCTTGAAGCAATACCTTCTTTTTCGGTTACGTTTGCTACGCAGTAATCAAAGCTTGCTTGCTCAGAAAGCTGTGATTCCTGAGATACCATCTTGAGTGAGCTGGTAGGACATACGCCAACGCAAACGCCGCAACCCATACAGTCAAGTGGAGAAATTGTAAGTGCATAAGAATAGCCCTTGTTTGTAACGAGTTTTTCTTTTACTGCAATCTTAATATCTGCAGGAGCAGCTGCCTTTTCGTCAGCTGAAAGAGCGAATGGACGAATTGTAGCGTGTGGACATACAAATGCACACTTGTTACAACCGATACAGGTTTCGTTGTTCCACTCTGGTACCATTACAGCAACGCCACGCTTTTCATAAGCAGATGCGCCCTGTTCAAATGTACCGTCAGCGTGGTCGGTAAATGCAGATACAGGAAGGTCATAACCGTTCATAAGACCAACAGGCTTCATGATATTATCAACCATCTTAACGAGCTTGTCTGCGCCAACAGATGTAGCAGCAGCGTTGTCATCGGTAGCGTTAGCCCAGTCAGCAGGAACATCAATCTTAACGTAAGCGTTAGCACCTGCGTCGATTGCCTTTTCGTTCATTTCAACGATTTCTTTACCCTTCTTCATAAACTTCTGAGCTTTTTCCTTCATGTAGCCGATAGCCTCTTCACGTGGAAGAACTTCAGAAAGTGCGAAGAATGCAGACTGAAGAACTGTATTTGTACGCTTACCAAGACCGATTTCAGCAGCCATATCAATAGCATTAACAGTATAAAGCTGAACGTTGTTGTTAGCGATGTAGCGCTTAGCTTCTGCAGGCATATGCTGATTTAATTCTTCAGGAGTCCACTGGCAGTTGATAAGGAATACACCGACGGGTTTAACGTCATTAACCATCTTGTAACCCTTGATTACGTATGATGGGTTGTGACAAGCAACGAAGTCAGCCTTGTTGATGTAGTATGGGCTCTTGATAGGCTTGTCGCCGAAACGGAGGTGAGAAATTGTGATACCGCCGGTCTTCTTAGAGTCATACTGGAAGTAAGCCTGAACGTATTTGTCGGTGTGGTCACCGATAATTTTGATAGAGTCTTTGTTAGCACCAACGGTACCGTCACCACCAAGACCCCAGAACTTGCACTCGATTGTGCCTTCTGCAGCGGTGTTTGGAGCTGCTTCTTCTTGGAGTGAAAGATTGGTAACGTCGTCAACGATACCGATTGTGAAGTTGTGACGTGGAGCGTCAGCTGCTAATTCCTTGTATACCGCGAATACGCTTGAAGGAGGAGTATCCTTTGAACCAAGACCGTAACGACCGCCGATAACGGTGTCAATCTTGCGACCCTGCTGTGCCAATGCACTAACAACGTCCATATAGAGTGGTTCGCCAAGTGAGCCAGGCTCTTTTGTTCTGTCAAGAACAGCAATCTTTTTACATGTTGCAGGGATAGCCTCAACAAACTTGTCAGCTGCGAACGGACGATAAAGTCTTACCTTGATAAGACCAACCTTTTCGCCTGCTGCCATCATATAGTCAATAACTTCTTCAGCAACGTCGCAGAATGAACCCATAGCGATGATTACACGCTCTGCATCAGGTGCACCGTAGTAGTTAAAGAGCTTATAGTCTGTGCCAATTTTAGCATTAACCTTGTCCATATATTCTTCAACAATTGCAGGAAGAGCTTCATAATACTTGTTGCAAGCTTCTCTGTTCTGGAAGAAGATATCGTCGTTCTGGTGTGAACCACGCATTACAGGACGCTCTGGGTTAAGAGCACGCTTACGGAATGCATCAACTGCATCCATATCGCACATTTCTTTAAGGTCATCAAAATCCCAAACTTGAATCTTTTGAAGCTCGTGTGAAGTACGGAAACCGTCAAAAAAGTTGATGAAAGGTACGCGACCCTTGATAGAAGCTAAGTGTGCTACTGCACCAAGGTCCATAACTTCCTGTGGGTTTGATTCAGCAAGCATTGCAAAACCTGTCTGACGGCATGCATAAACGTCAGAGTGGTCGCCAAAGATGTTAAGAGCGTGGCTTGCTACGCAACGAGCTGATACGTGGAAAACTGAAGGCAATAATTCACCTGCGATTTTGTACATATTAGGAATCATCAAAAGAAGACCCTGTGAAGCGGTAAAGGTTGTAGTAAGAGCACCAGCTGCGAGTGAGCCGTGAACTGTACCTGCAGCGCCTGCTTCGGACTGCATTTCTACAACGTTAACCTTTGTTCCAAAAATGTTTTTTAGGCCCTGCGCTGACCACTGGTCAACATAGTCTGCCATTGGGCTGGATGGTGTAATAGGATAAATACCTGCTACTTCGGTAAACGCATAAGAAACGTGAGCCGCAGCGTTGTTACCATCCATGGTTTTAAACTTTCTTGCCATGTTAAAATTCCTCCAAAAAAATTAATTCGAGAGGCTGTGTCATTTTGACAGTCTCATACGGATATATAATAACACTTTCATTTCGAAATGTAAATAAAAAATTGACGATTTTTCAAAAGTTTGTTAAAAAATCGTCATTTTTTATAAATTATTTTGTTTTAGACAAATTATTTAAGTGAAAAGTCCTCTCGTTCAAGTGTAAGATTCGGATTATAATACGGATCTCCTTGTTCTAACTCTTCGCCCCATTTATTAGTAAACCGTTCAATTTCGCTGTTAAAACGAGCAATCTTTTCAGGAGAATCTTCAAATCCGCGACTTTTCGATTCATAATGATAAAATTCAGCATAGGGTGTAAACACAATCAAATATCCGGCATTTCTAATTTTCATACACAAGTCAATGTCATTAAATGCTACCGCAAAGCCCTCATCTAAACCGTCCACCTGCTCAAATACATCTTTTCTTATAAGCAGGCACGCTGCTGTGCAAGCACTTAAATTTTGTGAAATAGAAGCGCGTGCCATATAACCCGGATCTTCACGGTTATAATATTTATGTGAATGACCTGCTACGCCACCCAACCCTATAATTACACCTGCGTGCTGTATAGTGTTGTCAGGATAATAGAGCTTAGCACCTACTGCACCAACATCCGCTCGTTGCGCAAACATAAGCATTTCTTCTATCCAATTTGGAGTAAGAACTTCTATGTCATTATTAAGCAACAACACATATTCGCCACTCGCATATTTTGCACCAAAATTATTGATAGCAGAATAGTTGAATACCTTTTCTTCCCAATACACAACCTTAATATTATCGTGCTTTTTTTGAATTTGCTCATAATATTCAAAAGTAGATTCTTGGGTGCTGTTGTTTTCTATAATAATGATTTCAAAATTCTTGTAGGTAGATTTTGAAATCACTGAATTAATACACATATCAAGATCATCAATATGATCCTTGTTAGGTATTATAATTGATACTTTCGGTTGGCCGGTTATCTCATAATCAATCTTATATGTCGTTGGAACAGTAGCTTCGCTAATATCACCGGATAAACCCAACCTGTTCATATGTGCCGCAAGCGCACGCTTTGCACTATCAACAACATACGGCTTAGCCTCGGAACCCGATGCAACAGAATTTTTATGTGAACGCCAAAAATATAAAATTTTAGGCACGCGAACAATATTGTTGGCTTTTTCGGTAAGGCGTAGGATCATATCGTAGTCCTGACTGCCCTCAAATTCTTTGTTGAACCCACCAACTTGCTCATAAAGTTTACGCGAAAAACAAGTAAAGTGACATATATAATTATAACTTCTAAGCGTATCGGGTGCAAAAGCAGATTTGTGATGCTTTAAAAGAAACTTTAATTCTCCGTCCTCCACGGAAAAAGTAACCTCATCGCAATAAATAAAATCCGCATTTTTCTCGTTAATAACAGTAGCATATTCAAAAAGTGCAGACGGGTGCAACAAGTCGTCATGGTCAAAAAGTCCTATGTAATCACCGCTTGCCATTTCTAAACACGCGTTGGTATTATCGGAAATACCTAAGTTGTTTTCTAATTTTTTATAAACAATTCTTTTGTCTTTTTTAGCAAGTTCCTTGCATATTTGCTCAACATAGGCAAAGTCGGCAGTGCTTCCGTCGGCCAAACATAATTCCCAATTTGAATATGTCTGCTCTCTAACAGAATTTATCATTTCAATCAGAAAATCTTTTGGGGTGTTGTACAAAGGGACCAGTATACTAAATTTTATTTTTTTAGAAAATTGGAAACGTTCTTGCTTTTTTCTAACAAAATTTGAGATTTCCATAGGTCCTAATTTTTCTTCTTCAACTTTAGTTAGATAGTTTTCAAGTTGCCTTTTACCGCCTTTAAAACCACCGCGCAAAAAACCTTTTATATATATTGCAAATTTTAATAGACCTTTATTTTTAGTCAAAATATTTTTAACTGCCTGCGATACTTTCCTAAGAGGTGCAGTTGCTCGCCAAAAAAAACTGCCAAGCACAGCAAAATACTGGGCATTTAACTGTTGATATTCGCCATTCAATTTATCTAACTGATAATCTTTTGCAGACATTTGCCGTTTCATTTCTGCAATAACAATTTCTTGTTCTTTTATTATCTTTTCTAATTCTTCAACAGATTTAACGTCATTTTTGTTAAAAGACACTACCATCACCTCAAAATTCGCATATAAGTATATCACACTTTTTCTATAAAGTCAAAAGAAATAAACATAAACATACGAACAATTTCAAATAATGTGATTGAAAATTGAAAATGCGAAAGAAGTAAAAACCATCTTTCGCATTTTTAAAATCAACTTTGAATTAAATTTTTCCCGCTATACAGTCAGCAACGTAAATGCCCATAGCTCCCGATTGTGAAAGCCCGCGGCAGATGCCACTGCCGTCACCAATTATATAGACGTTATCGATAAGCTCGAACTTTTTGTTCATAAATTCAGGTCTGATCGAATAATACTTACTTTCGCAGCCGTAAAGCAAGGTATCGTCATTTGCGGTACCCGGCGCTACCTTATCAAGCGCATAAATGGTTTCAATAATATTTGTAAGTATACGGTGTGGAAGCACAAGTGAAATATCACCCGCTGTTGCCTTAAGTGTAGGTATTACCGTGTTTTGTGAAAGTCTATGGTCGTTTGTACGGCGTCCACGAATAAGGTCACCAAAGCGCTGCACAAGCACGTTACCCTTACCTATCATATTAGCAAGGCGAGAAATATTTTCGGCGTACTCGGTAGGTTGATTAAACGGCTCGGTAAAGCGAATGCTTGAAAGAATTGCAAAGTTGCAGTTGTCGGTCTTTTTATCTGCCTGAGCATATGAGTGACCGTTTGCCGTAATTATGCCGTGATTATTTTCAGCCGATACAAGACCACCTTGGTTAAAGCAGAACATACGACAGCGATCTTCAAAGGTCTTGGTTTTGTAAAGAATTTTTGGCTCGTAAATTTTAGAAGAAAATTCACGCCAAATAATATCCTTCATTTCAACACGCACACCAATATCTATATGGTTAGAACGCATTTTTACACCGTTCGCTTTACAAAACTCTGATACAAAATTAGCTCCCGAACGACCTGTTGCAATTATAATATTTTTAGCCTCAAAAACTTCACCGTTAGCATAGTTTAAAACATAATTTCCATCTTGCTTTTTAATATCAATGCAATCATAAAAGCTATATAGCTCACATCCCGATGCACGTATAGCCGCTATTAGATTTTGCATTGTTATGTAGTTGTTATCGGTACCGAGGTGCTTTACGTTCATATCAAGCAAACGAAGGTTGTTTTGTATACATTTTAGGCGTAATTCATCATTAGACTTAAATACCTTAGGTTCTCCGGATGTGCAATACTCATTAAGAATTTTGTCCACTTCATCAATATAATGATTTGCAACATCGTCACCAAGCTCTTCGCCTAATGTTCCACCATAAGCAGTACCCAGGTTAAACTTACCGTCACTAAATGCACCCGCGCCTGCATAACCGCTTGTAATACTGCAAATTTTACAGTGAATACAACCGTTGTTTTTACTTGCCGGGCAAACACGCTTTTCAAGCTCATTGCCGCGCTCGGTTATAGCAATTGCCATCTCCGGATTATTTTGACGCAAGCGATAAGCCGCCATAAGCCCGCCTATGCCTCCGCCTATTATCACAGTATCAAACTTTTTCATAAAATCACTCCGTAAATTTCCGTAAAAAAGGACTGCAAACCAAAATTGGTTGCAGCCCCTACTGCTTATCTATTTTACAGTAAAGTGAACAAAATGTCAATAAATACTTATTTTCTATAATTCCATTTCGATCATCAAAAGTCTATTATACTTTGCTACCCTATCGGTGCGGCAAGGGGCTCCTGTTTTTATTTGCCCTGCGTTTGTAGCCACTGCAATATCCGCAATTGTTGTGTCCTCGCTTTCGCCCGAGCGGTGTGATATAACTGCTGCATAACCCTTTTGCTGAGACGCACGAATAACCTCTAATGTTTCGCTTAAAGTTCCTATTTGATTAGGTTTTACAAGCACTGCATTGCCGACGTTTTTATCAAAGCCCATTTTAAGTCTTTGAGGGTTAGTAACGAACAAATCGTCCCCTACAAGCTGTATTTTATCTCCTAATTTTTGGGTTAAGGTTTGCCAACCGTCCCAATCGTTTTCACTTAGTCCATCCTCGATAGATATAATCGGATACTTACTGATAAGTTCACTATAATACTCGATTAACTGCTCGGCGGTCATAGTTTTATCACGTTTAGGAAGTGTATATCTTCCGTCCTTGTACCACTCGCTTGATGCCACGTCCAAAGCCAATTTAATGCTGCCGCTGTAACCTGCCCTTTCCACCGCTTGCAAAATTAGCTCTATTGCCGCCTCATCACTGTCAAGATTTGGAGCAAAGCCGCCCTCGTCACCAACACCGCTTGCTAAACCGCTTTCCTTTAAAATCTTACCCAAATTATGATATATTTCGGCGCAAATACGAAGTCCCTCGGCAAATGTTTGAGCCCCTTCGGGAATTATCATAAACTCTTGAATATCAATGTTATTTGCTGCGTGCGCACCGCCGTTCAAAATATTCATCATAGGTCGAGGAAGCGCGGTTGCATTTGCACCGCCAAGATACCTATAAAGCGGCATTTTTAAGACATTTGCCGCCGCTTTGGCTACCGCCAATGACACCGCCAAAGTTGCATTTGCACCAAGGCGAGATTTATTTTGGGTACCATCTAATTTTATCATAGCATCGTCAATTTCACGCTGGTTAAAAACACATTTGTCTTTTAGTAAATTATTGATTTCGGTATTGATATTTTCTACTGCATTTTTTACACCCTTGCCCATATAACGCGTAGTGTCATTATCGCGCAGTTCGTGTGCTTCATACATACCGGTTGACGCTCCCGACGGGCTTATAGCAAAGCCCTCTACCCCATTTTCACAAATCACCTTTGCTGCAACTGTAGGGTTACCGCGCGAGTCTAAAAGTTCAAAACCCTGAACGCTTTTAATTTTCATAAAAATACCTCCGTTTTCTTTAATTTTACCCTTTATTTTTTATTTTATGTATGTTATAATTATTGTGTATTATTATATAATAGGTGATTATATGGAATTTGGCAATAGGGAAAATCTTGACTCAAAGCAAGGTAACATCATATATGGCAGAAATCCTGTTATGGAAGCATTACGCTCAGGTCGTGAAATAGACCGTCTTTTAATAGCACACGGTGTAACGGGTGGATCGGTTACAGCAATTCGCGCAAAATGCGCCGCACGCGGTATACTTATCAAAGAAATCAGTCCGCAAAAGCTTGACTATTACTGTGGCGGGGGTAATCATCAAGGCGTTGCCGTAATGATAGCCAGTCAGGAATATTCTACAGTAGAAGACATTTTAAAAACAGCTCAAGAACGAAACGAAAATCCATTTATTGTAATTTGTGATGAAATCGAGGACCCTCACAACTTGGGCGCTATTATCCGTACAGCCGAGGCTTGCGGTGTACACGGCATAATCATTCCAAAGCGTCGTTCGGCCTCGCTTAACGCAACTGTTGAAAAAACGTCGGCAGGCGCACTTGCGTATATGAAGGTTGCTCGCGTTACAAACATTTCAAATACTATAGATGAACTCAAAGAAAAAGGCATTTGGGTGTTCGGCGCCGATATGGACGGTGATGCCTATACCAACACCGATTATGATATGCCTTGCGCTATAGTTATTGGTAACGAGGGTAAAGGCATTGGCACTTTGGTTGCAAAAAAATGTGACGGTATTATTAGTCTTCCTATGTGCGGCAAAATTAATTCACTTAACGCATCTGTTGCCGCCGGTGTACTGATGTACGAGGTAGTAAGAAAAAGAAACTTAAAATAAATTTATTGGTGGGAAAATAATTATGGGATTTTTCTCAAAAAGAAAAGACGAAAACAACGGTTTTATTATAAATACCGACGATGAGCCTATAAAGATATCGGGCGATAAAAATATGGCGCCCCACGCTATGACACCCGAAGAGGTTTCGGGCCTTTGGGTTTTTGGTGATGAGGAGCAGACCATTCCAAAATCAAACGCGCTTGATTCGCTCAAAAAGCGTATGAATGTTTCTGAAGTCCCAAAGCCGCAAAGCGATAAGGTTCAACTGTCTGTTCAAAAAAGCGACGAGAAAGCCGAAAGTAACACATTAGAAAAAGAAACACAGCCTATTAAGAACGAGACTGTTAAGCCAAGTCAAAAAACCCTTGTTGAAAAGGTTAAAAGATATACCGTTGACGAACAAGGACACGATGTGTCCGAAAACCAGAAGCCTATATATGAGCTTCAATCGGTAGCCGAAATTCTTATGAATGAAGGCGAAACCGCTATGAAGGATCTTTCTAAAAAATATGGTTTAGATTTTGTTATTGACGATTTGGGTAAGGGCGCAAAAAAGCAACCTTCTAACGAAACGCCAAAACAAGAAAAATCTAAGGTTAAGCCCGTAAAACCAATTGACAAGGTCACCCCTACCCCTGCATTTGAGCAGATGGTAAGCGATGCAGAGGCTCGTGAGAGCCGTGAGCTTCATAAAAATCTTTTCGAAAATGAAAAAAATGCCGAGCAGCCTGATATCAGCGTGCCCGATATTTCAGATATTGACACTCATGAGGTTGGAATTGCAAATGACACTCCAATTTCAAATACGGCGACCATTCGTTTTACTCCCGTGAAAGATAACAAGGGTAACACTGATCATATAACCATAAGTAGTGTTACCAAGCATATTGATTTAAACGATCACATACCCGAAGATATTTCAAGTCACTCGGCACCGCATCTTGAGCACTCAGAATTTGAGAACTTTGAGCCAAAAACCGAATTTTGTGATATGGCAAGCGGTAAAAGGCTGTTGCACAGCCTTGCAAAACAAAAGCGTTCATTTTTTATCGACGCGTTTGTATCAGCTTTGGTGATTATTGCACTATCTATATTTCTTATACCTGCCGTATACGATTTTATACTCGCAAGTCCCAAGGATGCCATGTTTGTTTGCTCAGCATTTCTTTTAGTATCTGTAGCAGCAAACAGCGATATGTTTTTCGACTTTAAAAATTTGCTGATCGGTCGCTCAAAATTTGATATTTTAGCATCTCTATGTTCAGTTCTTACACTGGCGCTCGGTATTACCGCCGCTTTTACAGAATCTAACGCGTACTACATTATATTGCTTTGCGCTATTGTGCTTTTTGCACGTGTGTTATGCAAATTTAAAAATGTGTCGGCACAGCACAGCAGTTTAAGACAAATAGTTAATAACCACACCCAAAATGCAGTATCGCTTATAAACGACCCCGCCACCACATTTGCTATGGCAAGAAACAGTATAGATGGCGATGTTTTGGTTGCCGCGCACAAGAAAACGCAGTTTGTTGACGGCTTTATGAAGCACTTTGAATTTCACAAAGCTATGTCTGGTAAGACTTCAATTGTGTTTTTTGTAACACTTGGATTGTCATTGATTTGCGGTCTGATGGCTTATTTTTACTATGGCAATATATTTAACGCGCTTTTTGCCGCAGCAAGCATTTCTTGCATTGCTGCAATGCCATCGGTTTTCTTTATAGATGCTCTTCCGTTTGTGTCGGCGTCCAAAAAGCTTAATACGAGCGGCGCTATGATAGCGGGACTTTACGGCGCAGAAAAAATAGAAAATGCAAATGCTGCCGTTATTAACATTAACGATATATTCCCCGAAGGCACCATTACTATGCATAATATGAAGGTGCTGTCAAACAACAATATTGATGAGATTTTACTGCGAGCTGCTTCGCTTACGACAGCGATTAGAAGCCCTATGGCACCCATTTTCAAACAAATAGCGGGCACAAATTCATCCTATTCTATTCCTGATTCCGATACCGTTAAATATGAAAAAAATTTAGGTGTTTCTGGTTGGGTAGATAACGAACCGCTGTTTATTGGCAATCGTTCGTTTATGAAGGCGCACGGTATTGATATTCCGAGCCTTGAGGTAGACAAAAAGATTTTGCGCAAGGGGTATTTCCCCGTTTATGTTGCAACATCAAACACCGCTTGCGCACTTGTTGTAATTCAATATAATGTTGACCCCACAGTTGCTAAAGAACTGCACAAAATCACCGAGCTTGGAATAATGCTGCTTGTTGAAAACTGCGATCCCAATGTCACCGAACAGATGCTTTGCGATTATTTTGGCCTTTATGATGACACTGTCAAAATTATGACCAACGCGGGTCTGCATATGTATAAAAACGCTGTGCCGGATGTATCTGCTTGCGCCGCTCCCGCCGCATTCCGCGGTTCAGGACTTAACTTTATAAAGCTTATAAGCTGCGCATCGGGTATTAAAAAGTGTAATCGCTTACTTGTTGTATTATACACACTATTTGCAATATTCGGCGCTCTTTACTTTATCTATGCCGCATTTTCAGGCCTTTTAGATATGCCCGAGCAGTCTACCGTTTTGCTTTACTGCCTTGCAACAACCGTTTTATCAATAATCGGTTTTCTCATTCGAAAACCGTAGGAGGAAATATATATGGATAACAAACAAAAATTTTACATCACAACCGCCATTGCTTACGCATCCCGTAAGCCACACATTGGAAACGCTTATGATATAGTGCTTGCCGATATGATTGCCCGCTACAAAAAGATGATGGGCTTTGATGTGTATTTAATGACAGGCTCTGACGAGCACGGTCAAAAGATTGAAGAATATGCAAAGGCTGACGGCATCAGCCCTAAGGAGTTCGTTGACAATGCCGCCGCTAATATTAAGGCAGTTTGGGACTCACTTGATACCTGTTATGACAAGTTCATTCGCACCACCGATGACTATCACGAGGATGCTGTTCAAAAAATATTTAAAAAGCTATACGACCAAGGCGATATTTACAAAAGCACATACGAAGGTAAATACTGCGTTCCTTGCGAGTCTTTCTATACCGAAAGCCAGCTTGTAGACGGCAAATGCCCCGACTGTGGTCGTGAGGTTATTGACTCTAAAGAAGAGGCTTATTTCTTGCGCCTTTCAAAATATCAGGACAAATTGGTTGAATATTACGAGCAGAATCCCGACTTTATTAAGCCGGAATCCCGTAAAAACGAAATGCTCAACAACTTTATAAAGCCCGGTCTTCAAGATCTTTGTGTATCACGTTCATCATTTAAGTGGGGTGTGCCCGTAAGCTTTGATGACAAGCACGTAATCTATGTTTGGATAGATGCGCTTTCTAACTACATTACAGGTGTTGGCTATAATCCCGACGGCAGCAGCGAGCAGTACAAAAAGTTGTGGCCTGCTGATTTGCACGTAATTGGTAAAGATATTGTTCGTTTCCACACAATCTATTGGCCGATTATATTGATGGCTCTCGGTGAGCCACTACCCAAACAGGTGCTCGGTCACCCGTGGGTGCTTGTGGGCGAAGATAAAATGTCAAAATCAAAGGGTAACGTTATTTATGCTGATGAGCTCGCCGCTCGTTTCGGCATAGATGCTGTTCGTTACTACCTGCTTTCTGAAATACCGTTTACACAAGACGGTACAATAACTTACGAAAGCTTTATTACAAAGTTTAATGCTGACCTTGCTAATACACTCGGCAACCTTGTAAACCGCACTGTTGCTATGACTAATAAGTATTTTGGTGGCAAGGTGACAGCGCCTACTACACGCGAAGAACTTGACAACGAGCTTATTGCTTGTGCTAATGAAACAATCCAAAAGTATTATTCACTTATGGACGCGTACCGCAATGCAGACGCTTGTGAATGCGTTATGAACTTTGCAAAACGCTTAAACAAATACATTGACGAAACAACACCTTGGGTGCTTGCAAAGGACGAGGCTACTCTTCCCCGTCTTAACGATGTACTTTACAACTTGCTTGAGGGTATTCGTATGCTCAGCATTATGCTCACCCCTGTTATTCCGTCAAGCTGTAAGAGCATTGCCACACAAATCAACTGTGATTGTAATGAACTTGCATTTGGCAAGGTAAATGAATTTACCGTTGGCGAAGCAACACCTCTTTTTGCACGTATTGATATGCCAAAGGTGCTTGAAGAAATCGCTGCTGAACAGGCAAAAAAGGCAGCCGAGGCAGAAAAGGCTGCAAATATCGTAAAACTTCCCGAAATCTCTATTGACGATTTTGCAAAGGTTGAACTTACAACGGCAAAAATTGTGGCTTGCGAGCCTATTCCAAAAGCAAAGAAGCTCTTAAAACTCACACTTAACGACGGAAGCGCAAAGCCCCGTACAGTAGCATCAGGCATTGCAAAATACTATACCCCTGACGAGCTTATAGGTCGTACTGTTATAGTTGTATCAAACCTTAAACCTGCCGTGCTTTGCGGTGTAGAGTCTAACGGTATGATTTTGGCGGCTGACTGCCCCAACGACGACGTTAGGGTAATATTTGTTGACGATATTCCCGAAGGATGCAAAATCAGATAATGTATAGCGAAGACTTAATAAACTCATACCCCATTTTTGACACTCACGCGCATTATGACGATGAACGTTTTGACTGCATTCGCGACGAGTTATTCCATGAAATGCACCAAAACGGTGTGTGTGGTATTGTGACTTGCGGTTGCGACGAAGCATCATCTAAAAAAGCGCTTAAAATGGCAGAAGACTATAGCTTTATTTATGCCGCAGTGGGTATTCACCCCGGTAATATCGACTCAGGTACCACTGTTGAGCAGATAAAGGCGCTCGCAACCCACCACAAATGCGTAGCTATCGGCGAAATTGGTCTTGACTATTACTGGGTAGACGATAACAAACAAAGCCAAATCGAATTTTTTGAAAAGCAAATACTGCTTGCCCGCGAACTCGATTTACCCATACTTGTCCACGATCGTGACGCTCACGGTGATACAATGCAAATACTTAAAAAGTATAAACCAAAGGGCGTTGTTCATTGCTTTTCTGGCAGTGTTGAGATGGCAGAAGAAATAATCAAGCTTGGTATGTATATCGGTGTCGGCGGTGTTGTTACATTTAATAATGCGAAAAAATTACCCGATGTAGTACGCATTATACCCGACGAGTTATTACTTGTCGAAACCGATTGCCCCTACCTTGCCCCCGTGCCATATCGAGGCAAACTGTGTCATTCTGGAATGATAAAATATACCGCTCAAAAAATTGCCGAGATACGCGGTACAACAACCGAACAAATTTTAAATTTAACGGCTAAAAATGCTAAAAATTTGTTCCAAATCAAATAACGAATAATCACCCCGTACTCAGTAAACAATACTACTGAAAGCGGGGTGATTTTTGTGAATAACGAAAACAACAAAAATAATCAAAACAATAACCAAAATAGCAATAAACAGAACAACAATAGCAAAAGCAATCAGAACAAGAACAACCAAAATAAACAAAACAGCAGCAACAACAAATACTAAAATATTATAACATTATTATAAATGCTTAAAAAAACACAGCACCTACTATTAATTTTAGTGGGTGCTGTTTGTTTAGTTTAATTGTGCATTTTAAAAAATATCATTATTAAATATGTTATACATAATCTGTGCAACCTCGCAGCGAAGCGCATTGCCGCCCGGCACTATTGTTGTGGGGGTTTTGCCGTTTATTACGCTGTTTGTTACCGCCCAAATTACAGGGTCTTGCGCATAATCGGTTACATTTTTATAGTCGGTGTAGGTGTTTTTAACCTTGTTCTTTTGGGTTGTTGTGTAGCTTGTGTTAATACCTTTATAATTTGCATATCTGTAAAGGAAGGTTACAAGCTGCTCACGGGTGATTTTATCACCTGTACCGAATTTACCGTTTTGGTAACCGCTTACTATTCCTTTTTCTACACCCCAGTTTACTGCCGCTTCATAGTAACTGCCTTCGGGTACATCGGGGAAAGCACTCTTTTTGTTGCCGTAGATTGTAAGGTCTACTCCGTCAAGTCGAGCCAAAATTACCAAAAAGTCTTGACGCTGAATATTATCTCCTGGGCCAAACTTTGTTGTGCCGCCGTAGCCTGAGATTATTCCACGACCTACAGAATAGGTTACTGCTTCGTTATACCACTCACTTGATGATACATCGGTAAATATAGTGTCGGCTTTTCGGGTTTTAGTCCAGGTTACTGTGCCGTTTATATCGTCACTGCAGTCATAATTAAATTTAACAATATAATCTTGGTCGGCTACTAATGGGAAACCGCCTTTTGATTCGTTATATTTAACCACATTACCGTTTTTATCTGATACGATTATTTTATTTGTGCTAAACGCACCTGTATATTTTGAATTAGGTTTAAGTGTATATACACCTGTTTTACTTACAGATATCTCCCATTCAAGCGGTGTAGCCTCTCTTACAGCGCCGCATTCATTACATTCTATATCATATATATGGTCATAAATATGATCGGGTACCTCGCGTATTTCCGTACATATGTTACAAATTGCATCACACGCATTATCGTAAGTGTGGATGTGTTCTATTTTTGTACCGCACACATCACAAACGGTATCGTCACTATCAGTATTGGTATGTTCAACATTAGTTACACGCACCCATTCACAATTATTACAATTACTATCACAAGGTCCTGAATAAATGTGTTCGTCTAAATCGCAAGTATTATAATGCCACTTAGCAGATATCAAATTCCCGTTTCCTGAATTAATAAATATGCTTTCTTTATCACTTTGGCTACCCATATACCAAACATCAGCTATTTTAAGACAACTATTAAACGCATCATGCCATATAGTAGTAACGCTATCAGGTATAATTACGCTTTTTAAACCCTCACAATTTGAAAGTGTCATCGAATTTATGTTTTTAAGATTTTTTGGAAGCCGTATACTCTCAAGCGACCAACAACCGTAAAATGCCATATCATTAATAATAGTAACACTATCGGGTATACTCAAATTTTTTAGTGACGTACAAAAATAAAATGCCTGTGTACCTATACTGGTGACACTATTAGGAATGCTTATATTTTCTAAACCGTTGCAATCTGCAAATGAATAATCACCTATACTGGTTACGCTATGAGGTATGCTAATATTAGTAAGACTCTCACAATGGCTGAAAGCGTAATCCCCAATACTTGTAATACCGTTTTCAATAACAACATCGGTTATTTCAACTCCGGAATCCAACCAAGGTGATTCTAATCCCATATTACCTTCACCGCTAATTATAAGGGTGGTTCCGATAAGTCGCCACATATAACGTCCTGTGCTGGTTTCAATTATTGCCGATGGAATAATACACGGCAATTCGGGCATATCTTTATAAACGGGAATTGAAAATGTCAGCACTGTATTAGTGTTAGTTACACAACCTTTTTTAAGATAAGCGGCATTGGTCCAGGCATCGTAAAGCGCAGAGGCATACTGATGACTCCAATACTCTTTTAATACATTGAAATCTTTATAATAATACGTATCCTGACCCACGCTTATATATCCGTCTGCATATTTTTGGGCGCCACCTATAATAGCAGCCGTTCGGCTATTCCAACCATTGTTTTTTGCATATTTAAGACCATTTTCTATAATTTCTTTTTCGGTAGAGCCAGCTGCACTGAAATTAAAGAAATTATAACAATTTTCATATCCTGCATATGTACCGGAAATAAGATTTGAAGTGCCGCCTACCCCCTGCTCTACAATTATTGTAGCTGCAAGTACGTATGCACTTACTCGACTTTCCTTTGCGGCGGCAATTAAATCTTCAATGTAGGCATCTTTTTCAGGCGTTCCATCGCCGTTTTTGTCATATCCTTTTTCTAAAAATGTTCCTTTTATAACTGCGCGTAGGTTATCCTGAGTCTTTGCATCTTCCACATAGGATTGCTGCATAAATGCAAAAATCATATCCTCGTTAAGCGAGTTGCGCGGATCCATAAAATATTCAATTGCCTCGCGTGAAGCATAGGTCCAACGGCTTTCAAGCGTTATCCACTTATCTGTCGTGCTGTCGTAAGCGCGCATATCACGCCACTTGTTGTTGCCATATGTAAACTCCACCCATTTTCGAGTGTTTTTTACATCATCTACACCGTACTGCGCCTCAACCGCTTCCTTAAAGGTTAAGTCAAGATTGTTTGCAACAAATTTCCAATTGGGGTATTGGGCATGAAGCTGTCGCAAGGCACTGTGATAACTTTCAGGAAAGTATTTAAGGTTTTCTTCAAAGTTTTCATCAAAAGTATATTCATATTTCACTACAACACGATTAACAAAGGCATATCCGCTTTTAGAAAAATTTTCACCGTAATTAATTTTATACCATGGGTCACCGTCACCATCGTTTTCTATACCCAAAACTTTAACCTGTGTTCCGTTTGCAAGTGTATCTACCTTTTGTGATTGATTTTTGTTTTCTGCGGTTTCATGACCTGTTGTACCAGGTAGTGAATATATGCTTGCCACGCCACTACTGCTTGATATTTCAGCCATTGCAGGATATGTAAGCGCACCTACGGGTATTACCGCAAAGCAACCGACAATAATCACAAAACACAGTATTGTACTTAAAAATTTTTTCATTTTTTATCTCCTAAAATAAAAACTGCAGTAAAATCATTTTATTTACTTAAATGATTTTACCACAGTTTTAATTATAATTCAATATTCCAAATTTTAAGATTTTATTAAATTTGCGGTACCACAAAAGGAATCCCAAAATAGTCGGTTAATGATACTACAACATTGGCGGCTATCGCCTCTATGTTGTCGCGTATCCAAACTGCATCTTCAAAATTGTCGTGATAGGCAAACTCAATTAAAACACTCGGCGCGCGGGTGCGGCGCACCTCACCAAGCGAGGTTGTAGATATTGTGCGAACAAGTTGTGGTAACGGATAAATCAGCTTAAGGTTGTTGGCAATAATCTCTGCCGCTCTTTCACCGTTTACACTTGTTGGGTAATAATATACCTCACTGCCCCGTCTGCCGCCGTCACCGCTACCTGTTGCATTTGAATGAAGTGCTAAATGCAAATCATAATTACCCATATTAGATTGCGCTATAGAAGATGCGGCGGTCATATTGGGCGTATTTCGCGTGAAAGAAATTCCGCTTGCGTATAAATACGGCTCCATAGCATCGGCAATAAGGTTCATATAATATTCTTCGTTGCCGCCTATAACATACGGATTAAACTCTTGTGTTGACGGACTCAAATAAATACTTGGCATATAAAAACTCCCCTTCGCAACATAATATGCAAAGGGGATGTTTTTTATGTTTTAATTTAAATGCTCGTTTACCGCTTTGCGAACCACCGACGAAAACCAGCAATATAATGCCTCTCCAAGCTCTTGAAAAATTGGGTCGCCATCGTGTGAACAAAGCATTGCAAAGGTCTGTCCTATGCGACGGTCTACCTCACTGCCGCGGCGGAATGCAAGATAATAAAACGAAAAAGCACCCGTATCACTTGAGGTTTTATAAAGCTCTGCGCTATGCTTATTAATTGTGTCAAGAAAACTCTTTTGCGCGATACCGTCAAGCGTATCATCACCGATATACTGTTCAAAGCCTGCCGTTGCAGTAAACGAAAGCAGCAAGCGCCTTTGCACAATCATATCATAATCGCGAAATTCTTCGTCGACCTCGGTTTCGGCATCAGCGATAAAGCTTTGCGCTACGGCTTTGCCTACTGCTTTGGCGCCTTTTATCTGTTCAGAACTCACAGACGAATTCTGCACCGTTGTACTTTTATTGCGACGCACATCCTCCGACGGCTTATCGCCCGCAATTTTTACATCTAAATCATCTGTTAGCACTTTTATCACCCTTTTTTCTTACTGTCCGTTTTTATAATTTTTTAAAGCCATCGCCAGCTGCGCCGGACAAGAAGTATTTTTAAATCCGCATTTTATGTTTTCGAGCTTCGCGATAACATCATCAATATTCATACCCTTTGTCAGCTCGGCTATACCCTTAAGGTTGCCGTTACAGCCGCCTAAAAAGGATACATCTTTAATAATGTTGTCCTCTATCTCAATATCAATACTGCGTGAACAAACCCCATTTGTTTTATATGTGAATTTCATACCAAATATTCCTTATCTATCTTTAAACTTATTGCTTCTTACGGGGTGACGAAGCTTGCGGAGAGCCTTAGCCTCAATTTGACGGATGCGCTCACGGGTTACATTAAACTCAGTGCCCACCTCTTCAAGTGTGTGGCATCTGCCGTCCTTAAGGCCAAAACGCAATCTTATTACCGCCTCTTCACGCGCTGAAAGTGTGTGGAGCACTGCGTCAATATCTTCATTAGTAATGGTTTTAAGCGCTGCATCGTCGGGAGCGAGAGCGTCTTCATCACGAATAAAGTCCATAAGGCGTGAATCCTCTTCAGGACCTATTGGTGTCTCCATAGAAACAGGCTCTTGCGCTACGCGCATAATCTCGCGAACACGCTCAACCGATAAATCCATCTTTTCGGCAATTAGCTCTTCACTCGGCTCATAACCGTTTTCGTGAAGCAGTTGACTTTGCACCTTTTTAAGACGATTGATGGTTTCTACCATATGAACGGGTATACGAATGGTTCTTGCCTGATCGGCAATGGCACGGGTGATTGCCTGACGAATCCACCAAGTAGCGTATGTTGAGAACTTGAAGCCTTTTGTGTGATCAAATTTATCAACCGCTTTAATAAGACCAACATTACCCTCTTGAATAAGGTCGAGGAAATACATACCGCGGCCAACATATTTTTTTGCAATGCTTACAACTAGACGCAAATTTGCTTCGGTAAGACGTTGCTTTGCATATTCGTCGCCTTCGGTGATTTTAACAGCAAGTTCAATTTCTTCTTTAGAAGTAAGAAGCGGCACGCGACCGATTTCACGCAAATAAACCTTAACAGGATCGTCAAGCGACATATTTTCAAGCGCAACATCATCGTCAAGATTATCAAGGTCAACCTCTTCAAGCTTGAGTTCATCCTCGGTAGGCTCTTCGTCAAAATCTCTTTCCAATACATCAGGATCCGAAAGAAGACTCTCTATATCGTCGGGAGCAGCTTCAATATCGTCTATAGTTTCTCTTTTTTCGTCTTCTTCTAATAAAGCATCAGCTTGACGTTCAAGCTCCTCTGCTGTTGGTTGTTGTGTTTTCTTTTCTGCCATTTTTATTTCCCCTTTTGTTTTGCTTCAATAATTTTTTGTAAATTTTGTGCCCAATCATCTACAGACATATTTTTTGTATCATTTGTTTTTTTGTTTAATCCCTCATCTAATATTACCTTGATGCTGTCTTTTAATACAATAAGGGCGTTTTTGCCACCCTTTTCGCTATTAAAAAGCGATGCAAGATAACCCATTTCGGCAGGTGACAACATCTCACCAAAATAAGACAAGTCGGGATTTCTACCGCTTTCAATACACTCACACACAGCCTTATATATTCTGCGATTAAGTGTTGTCAGCATATCCTCAGCCTTTAAGCGCTCGGTTGCTGCGTTTAAAAAATCGGGATGCTGTAACAGTATTGCAATAACCGTTTCCTCGGCGGCAACCCCTGCGGGATATAAACGCTTTTCGGGATTAACCTCGCTTTTATCAAATTTAGGTTTGACTATTTCATCAAACTCGCGTTTTTCGCGTTGTCTTTGATTTTTTTTGCGAAGCTCATTAACCTTGTCTTGCAATGCGGCGCGTGACACGCCATATTTATCAGAAAGTCGACCTATGTAAAGATCACGCGTCATAACATCGTTTGACTCGGCAATAATCTGCGCCGCTTTTGATAAGTATTGAAGTTTACCGTCATCATTAGTTACGTCAATGCCGTCAACAGCAGTAAGCAGCTTGTATTCTATTTCGCTCACAGCGCCTTCAAGCAAGGCTTTAAACCGAGCTGCGCCGTGTTTTTTTATGTATTCATCAGGGTCCTTGCCGTCGGGCAGCAACACCACTCTTATATCAAGACCCGTATTACCAAGTATCTCACCCGCGCGTCGAGCAGCCTTTTGACCTGCGGAGTCAGAGTCCATTATTAGCACAATTTCTTTAGTATATCGCGACAACAGTTTTGCCTGCTCATCGGTAAAAGATGTACCCAACGCCGCAACCGCATTTTCAAAGCCTGCTTGATGCAGCGAAATAACATCCATATTTCCTTCAACCAATATAACGCGCTCATCACAATGATTTTTGGCATAATTCATAGCAAAAAGATTTTCGCTTTTTTTATAAACAGGCGTATCAGAGGTGTTAACATATTTGCCACCCGCCTTATCTTCTCCGGGCATTGCACGGCCGCTAAAGCCTATCACTTTTCCACGAATATTTATTATTGGAAACATAACACGTTTGCGGAATCGGTCATAATATGTGCCTCGTTGACTTTTTCCAACAACATTGGCTTGTACCATATCGGGTATGCTGTACCCCAAGCCCTTTAAATGCTTTATAAGGTTGTCCCAACCGTCAGGCGCAGCGCCTAACCCAAAATGCTTTATTGTTGCAATTGACAAACCTCTACCCGTCAAATAATCGAGCGCCCACTTGCCCTCGGGCGACATAAGATAATTATGATAAAACCTTGCAGTTTCGCGGTTTATTTCAAATATGGTGTTTTTAAGCTTTTGCATTGAATCGTCATAACCGTCTTGCGGCAGCGTTACGCCGCTGCGCTCTGCAAGCAGCTTGACAGCGTCAATATAGTCAAGATTTTCTATTTGACGAACAAAGCTAAACACGTCACCACCTACACCGCAACCAAAGCAATAAAATGATCCGTTTTCGGGGTACACCGTAAAGGAGGGTGTTTTTTCGTTATGAAAGGGGCAAAGACCAACAAGATTTTTACCGCGTCTCTTAAGGCTTATATAAGGCGCCATAACCGTTTCTATATCATTGCGGTATTTTATTTCATTAATAATCTCCTCGGGTATTGCCATAGTACACTCTCCTTTCGTTGTTAGTTATATAATATCACATATTATGTACCAAATACCGTACATCTAAACCTTCCACGCTTTTGGTATATAAATATCTGAATAGGTTGTAACTGCAAAGTGATCGGTCATACCTGCAATATAGTCTACCGCCGCGCGTTCAATACCCTCACGCTCGCGAATAATTTTATATTCATCGTCAAGCTTATCGGGATTTTTAAGCAAATAATCATATATGCCGCTTACAATTCCGTCAACCTTAGTTTCTTCAAACTTAACCGCGGGATTAAGATATAATGTGTCATACATAAATTTGTGCAGCGCTTCATAGGCATTTGCTGTTCGCTCATCCATTTTCACATCATCTTTTTCGGTGTTTTCTACTAAGGATTTTACAAGAGTATTAATACGTTCGGTTTTTCTAAAGCCTAATATTTCTCTTAATTCAATAGGTATAATCTCTTCACTGAAAACCCCTGCACCGATTGCATCATCAATATCGTGATTAAT
The DNA here is from genome assembly GCA_045539695.1 of Acutalibacteraceae bacterium. GTDB lineage: Bacteria > Bacillota > Clostridia > Oscillospirales > Acutalibacteraceae > UBA737. The sequence continues at coordinate 19,338 of JAZQFX010000024.1, read as the reverse complement.
ATATGCAATTCTATCACTAAAACGCACAATTTTGCCTTCGGGGGTGTGTGGCCACTCACCGCGGGTGTGATTCATAATGCCGTCTAATACCTCGTGGGTAAGATTAAGGCCTTTACCCGATTTTTCAATCACACGGCAAACCCTTACACTTTGCGCAAAATGAGTAAATCCACCAGGATGCAATTCGTTAAGCGCGCGCTCACCCGCATGACCAAACGGCGTGTGACCAAGGTCGTGCGCTAAAGCTATCGCTTCAGTAAGATCCTCGTTAAAGCGTAACGCTCTTGCAATTGTGCGTGCAATTTGCGCCACCTCAAGCGTGTGGGTAAGTCGTGTGCGGTAATGGTCGGATTCGGGTGACAAAAACACCTGTGTTTTATGCTTAAGTCTTCTGAAAGCCTTACAGTGTATTATTCGGTCACGGTCACGCTGAAAGTCGGTTCGTAACTCGCACTTTTCTTCTTTTTTTTCGCGACCTACGGATTCAGAGCTTAAGGTAGCATAAGGCGACAAGGTCCTTTTTTCAATGTCCTCGGTTATAAGTCTTATATTCTCCATAACATTCACCCTTTCATATTAAATATTATAAAAAAATTCTAAAATTCCTCTATTTTTTACAAATTAAATGGAAAAAATAATTCATTTTCGAGTTTTGCGGTGATTTTAGAGGCAAAGGTCTCACAAAGCTTGTGTAAAAAGGCATCACAGTCAACCCTTTTAAATACAACCTTAACTGTAACCTTATCAGTAAAATCAGTGCTTTGCACCATACCGTTATGGTCGGCCAATAGCCTTGATAATCTGTCATAATTGCCGTAGTCACAGTCGATTGTAAATTCACGGCACACACACATTAACACCTTTTGGGCGCCCAGCAACGCATCGCGAGCGCTTGTGCTGTAGGCGCGCACCAAACCGCCCGTGCCGAGCAGTATGCCGCCAAAGTAACGTGTCACCACAATTAACACGTTTGTGATACCGCTACCCTTTATAACATCTAAAACAGGCATACCTGCCGTGCCGTGAGGCTCACCGTCGTCAGAAAAACGCGCAGTGCCGTTTTGCAATATATAGGCATATACATTGTGACGAGCATCCCAATATTTGCTCTTTTGAGCGGCTATTATTTCACTCGCTTGGGCCTCGCTTTCGCAATAAAAAGCAGTGGCTATAAAACGGGAATGTTTTTCGGTGTATTCGGCTGTAGAGTTGCCGCTAACGGTTGTATATTCCTGCACGCGTTTTCCTCCCCTCTAAACAAAAAACCGCAATCACCCCGTGGGCCGATTGCGGAATTGCGGTAATAATTATTTATCTTCCATACCGAAACGCTTCTTAAATCTGTCAACACGTCCGCCGGTATCTACCAACTTCTGCTTACCAGTGAAAAACGGATGACATTTAGAACAAATGTCCAAACGGATGTCCTTCTTTGTAGAGCGTGTCTCGAATTCGGCACCACAAGCACATTTAATTGTTACCTTTTCGTACTGAGGATGTAAACCTTCCTTCATCCTTGTCACCCCTTTCTTTCGTTGTAACATTGGAATTTTACCACATTAGTTTTAAAAAAGCAAGCATTATTTTTAAAAAATATCAGTTTTTTGAAAAAATTTGCTTAAATTTCTCATAAATCTCTACTGTTTTAAATTTTATTTCATATTTTGGAGCGTTTTCTGCGGTGTCAGCGGCGGCAGGCGGAACGCTGTCGGAAAGCTTGGCATCTGCTGTCGGCACACACACGCACGGAAACACAACACACCACCAGTTTTTACCCTTACCCTCGCCCAAATTTACTATAAGTGATTTATAATTACCGGCAGGCAAAGTAAAATCGTCATATTCTCTTGTTTCAAAATATGCGTCTCCCACCGAAGCAACGGCGCTGTAATTAAACCCTTTTTCTTTTATAACACTGTTTGCTATGCCGCTAATATTTTGAAGTTGTGTTTCAGCTATCGAACACGCGGTGGTGACATCGTCACAATTTTTAAAAATGTCCATCGAATTTTTAAGAATTTCATCGCGTACAGCAAGCTTCAATGCTTGGTCTGCGGGTGTATCTGAATTTGCGATTATATGTAATCGCAAAACATTTTGCCTAAGCTGATCACATCTTGCTTCAAAATGCGAAAAACTTAAAACAATAGCGCAAATAAGGCCAAATAAAACGCCAAGCTCAATATTTTTTCTTGTAATTTTTTTCATAAAAATACTCCTGTCAAATTTTTCTAAATGAAATATTGACAGAAGTATTTGTGTTTATTCAAATATTATTCCATTTACACTTGGGGTTGCAATTATTGGATTATAACCCTTATCTTCAAGCGCTTTTAAAGCAATTCTTGCTTCATCAATATTATTATATATCGCAAAAACGGTAGGCCCACTGCCTGAAAGTGATATAGCAAGCGGTTTTGTTGTTTTTATATCTTGTGTTAATTTTTCATTATCGCAAGCGCTGTCAAACGCATTAAAAACATTTTGGCACACAGCAACCAAATTGTTACTCTTAATACCGTCAACCATTGCTTGCGTGTAATATTTATTTTGTGGAAATGCATCAACCTTTTTATACATATCAGCGGTAGATAGCTTAACACCGTGTTTTATAAGCAAAATCGCACAGTCGGGCATATCGGGCAGCTTTTGCATCTTTTCACCTATGCCGCCAACACGCGCTGTGCCACCAACAACACAAAACGGAACATCCGCGCCCACCGATAAACCAATCTCGCACAGCTGCTCGTCGGTTAAATTTGTTTTATAAATTTTATTGAGTGCCGCTATAACAGCCGCAGCATCGGCGCTGCCGCCACCCATACCCGAAACTAAAGGTATATGCTTTTTAATAACAATTTCGGCGCCGCCGCAAATTTTTGTAAATCCGAAAAACTTTTCCGCCGCTTTATATGCGATATTTGACTCATCGCATATAGTTTCATCACTGCAACGCACAATTATAGTGTCGCTTTTTTGAATTTCTACCTCATCACAAAGCGATACCGACTGAAAAACCGAATCAATAAGGTGATACCCGTCGGCTCTTTTGCCCACAACATCAAGCGTTAAATTTATTTTTGCGCAAGCCTTAACCTTCATTTCGTTCACCAAACAAAAATTTATTTACAAAGCCTTTCACTTTAGCAAGGCTTAACACACCATATACAAGCATTGCGCCGCCAACATTTAAAATAAAATCGTCAATATCGGCACTGCCCGTCAAAAAAACAAGCTGTAAAACCTCAATAACAAAAACGCTAACCGATATAGTCAATAAAAACTTAAACCATGAATTTATCTTTTTAAATATATTCGGCACAAAAAACGCAAAAGGCATAAACACAAAAAAGTTACCGAAAATATTTTCAAGCACAACAAGTGTTTCAAGATTATCGCCCTTATATGCGTTAATAAAAAGCTTTACGGTAGCAAAAGGAACAAGGTTTATCTTTTGAGAAAAATACTCATTTACCGTAGACTTATCTTCTAAAAAAATATTAGATATACTTCTGCCAAAATTATCGTTTATCAGTGTAAAATCAATAACCATAAGTGTATATAATAAAAAAAGGCATATTAGTATGCTTTTTACAACAAACAAACGGTCTATTTTAATAACCTTAGATTTCAAAAAATCACCGCCAAAGATAATTGTACCTTTAGCGGTGATTAAAGTCAAGAGAATTGTGTCGGCTTTCTTATTTTAAGAAATGTTACCATTTAAATCAAGAAAATGTTCAGTGCCTGTTTTTGACGACTCGAGTATAAATCCGTTTTTTCATAAAGATTACCGAATTTGTCATAACGGAACTTAACTTTTGCGACACCATTATACAGCTTTTCGGTTATTCGGTCAAGAGCATGGGGTAACACAGAGAACCGTCCCCTGTCTTTCAGAGAACCGTCCCCTGTCTTTCCGGTCAAGAACATCGGATAACACAGAGAACCGTCCCCTGTGTTATCTGTTGCCCTGTGTTTCTTTCCTGTTTCCTAATTGTTGTCAAATACTATTTTATTATCATTTACTATTACGCTATACTGTGGATTAAGATTAGCAATATGTGCATAGTAAGTAACAAAAGTCTCTCCAAGAGAATCATTGTATCTTTCTATGGAGAAGAATTTAGTATTGTATTCATCCGATACAGTTGATTCCCCACCGTTTGTATCAAGGATAGTTATAAAATAATCACTTGTGTTTTTGTATTGGTAAACATATAAAACAATCCCGTTATAAAGTTTTTGCACTATTCTTTTAGTATTTGATCCAACTCCTATTTTCCATCCGTATGTTGTTTTAGGTATAATTAAATATGCTTCCAAGTCGTTCTTGCGATCAATAATAAAATCGCAATCTTCTCCCTCTACAATGAGTTCAATATTTGATTTTCCTAAATTAAAATACTCATAGGCTGCTTTCGGAGAATCGAAAGTTATAAAAAGATTTTCAAACGGTAAAAATGTTAACACAACAATCAATAACACTGACAAACTTGTAAAAACAATATACAATATATGTTTATGCATTACTTTGGATTTTTTTATAGCTGTAATTGAACACACAAGAAAAACACAACCAATTATCAATCTAATAACATTATACATTGTGCTATCTCCTTTAATATTAATATACATGTGAAGGTGATCGTGCATAGTACCCAGTTTTAACATAAATATAAGCTGCCACAATCGACCAGCCGCTAATACTAGAATTGGTATAGGCAGTTTCAGTGGTATTATCCCATTGAATTGCTGTTGAACCTTCAATGCCGACTTTAAATTCTGATAAATTTAATTTTACGCCAAAGCTATTTGTTGTACTTCCGTTTGTTAAGGAGCCAGAAATACCAATATCATCCAGTCCTACACTTAAATCTAAAGTGAAATCAACAATATTAATATTTATGCCGGCAGATGATGATTTTATTGGGTGTTGTGCATCTTTGTTTGCATAAACGGAAATTGGCTTTGATGAGTCACCGTGTTTCGATATTGTTTGAATTGTTTTGGTTCCTGTTTTTGCAGTAATAGGTAATGGATCTGGAATTACTTGAGTCTCAATCTCTGTTATCGTTGCCGTAGTGGAACTACCCGCCCCAAAGGTGTTTTTCGCCCAAGTTTTAATTCCATTCCAAGCTTTTGAAAAGAAATCTCCGACTTCTTTCCAAAATGTTCCTGTAGTATCTGCGCGAATAACTGGATTATTCCCACAATATGCAAACATATTGTTTCCAAGTATGCCTTGTCCTGTAGAAATCAACCCATCCGCATTTAAAAATCTCTGCGTCACCGGGTCATAGTAACGCGATTGCAGATAATAGAATCCCGTCTCCTCATCATAATAATACCCACGGTATCTTATGGGGTTTATGTTTGCAATATGACTAAAGTTTTGAGAAATATCTACGCCTGCGCCGTTAGTTATACTTAAAACATTTCCCCAAGCGTCATAGTCATATCTTGCAATGACATTACCGCTTGCATTTACTATACCAACCACATCACCTTGCGCATTAAACATATAGTAATAGTAGGTATTATTACATATCAAGCCGTAAGCGCTACCGTTTTCGTCATAAAGATAGATAATATAGTCATTACCTGTCTTTTGACCAAGCAAAATGCCCTCTAACCAATAGTAATCGGTTTTGGTACCGTTTACAGTTTTTGATGCTCTAAGGCCGTCGGCATTATAGGTGTAAGTCATAGTATCATAGGGGGTTTGTATACTTATAAGTTGTCTGCCGTTAGCCCATGCAAACTGCATCCCACCTCGGTAAAATATCGGATTACCTATATAATCGTAAGTGATTGTTTCACCATTAAATGCAGTAAGTTGGTCTCTCCATTCACTGTCACCATAAGTATAACTTTTTATCGTAGTGCCATTAAGCGTTACCGACTGTATATTACCACCGTTATCATAGTTATATTGATATACGTCATTACCTCTTGTCACGGTCTTTAATTGGTTAAGATAGTCATAGGTATAGCTTTCATAAACGGTGTTATTTATTTTTATTTGAGTTATATTACCAACGCTATCATACGAATACTCATAAATATCATTACCGTTTTGCACCGTTTTAACAAGTGTTGTTGTAGTGCCCTGTGTAGCGCCATCGTGATAACCGTATTGTGTAACAAACGGTGTTGTGGTGTTTAACGTTCTTGTGTCAAGACGAGCAAGCTCATCATAAGCGTAAGATATTCTTTGAACATTATCTTGCTTTACGCCATAGATAAGGCCGTCTTTTTGACCCGCAACAGCACTGTCGCCATAGATATATTCGGTAATGTTTGACCTATCACCAAATTTAGCAATGTATTTTTGTGTGCGGTTAAAATCGTCATAGACATAGTGAAGTGATGTGCCGTTGCTGCCAACAACACCCATTATTCTGCCAATAAGGTCATAGTTATAACGGTAAGTGGTGTTGGTGAACAAATCCGTTTTTTCATAAAGATTACCGAATTTGTCATAACGGAACTTAACTTTTGTAACACCATTATACAGCTTTTCGGTTATTCGGTCAAGAGTGTCATAGTTATAACCTATTTTGTTTCCGTTATTGTATTTTGACTCTGTCAGCAAACCGCGAGCAGTATCATACGTATTGATCGTTAAAGGCGCCGGCCCCATATCTATTTCTTTTATATTACCGAATTTATCATAACCAAAGGAATATTTTGTGCCCGACGGTGCCTCAATACCGGTTAATTGCCCAACTGAGTTGTAGTTATATGTTACCGTACTCTTAACAGTATCGTCGTCGGCATCGCAACTCGTTACCGAGCTGAGCCTATCATTAAGGCTGTTGTATACGTAACTTGTTTCGTTGCCGTTTGCATCCTCAACCTTTGTTTGCAAACCGCGTGCCGTATCATAGGTATAAGTAGTTGTGTTGCCTCGGCTGTCGGTTACCTTATGCGGATAATTACCCTCGCATTGGTAGGTGGCAGATGACACTATTTTATCGCTTACCTTTTCAAGCACAAAATAACGGTTGTCAGAATCGGTAATATTGGCAGATACCACGCTTGTGTTATCGGTACAATCTGAAAATGCAACGGCAAAGCATTCGTTTGAATTTGACTTTGGACGTATCTGGAATGCACCTTTTTGAGAATTGTATGTAAATACAAATTGGTTTGTATTTGATAATGTGGTGTCTCTAATCTCGATAAGTTTACACTCATAACTTGTCACTGTTCCTGTTACGTTTACATACTTATCGGGAGCGTTAAGCGGAGACAGTGTATAATAGTTGGTATCATCCTGTTTTTTTATAATGAATTTTTGACTGTCAAGATAACCTTGCGCATATTGCACTAACAATGCGCCGTCCGCTGTGGACTGGTCACTGACAGATACATACCTGCCACTATGGCACGCCCTTAGCTGATAAACCGCGCCATCCTCGATTTGTGTAACGGGGGCAATAGATGCATCCTCAAAATACCAGGACTGATTGGCATTAAGCTCACCCTGTGGTGTCCACACTGCAACGTTGTTCTGTGTGGCAGCATGTGGAACGGTAATCAGCTTACTATCGGTAGAGCATTTGGCAACAATTTTATATGTATAATCCGACTGTGTAGTTATATCAAAACGTTGATTGTCGGAGGTGCTGTGTGTGGCAATTGTTACATTGCCGTCTTGAGTATTGTTTGCTACATTAAGGCGCATACTCGTAGCACTTTGAGGATATAGGTAATACCCTCCGCCTATAGCCCTTTCAACCAGCCATTTTTGGTTGTTGGCGCCTGTAAACGCCGCCTGACAAACGTTTGTACCACTTGTAGTACCCGAATTTTCTACTGTAAGGTATTTTCCGGTACCTTTAAGACGGATATAATAGGTTTTGCCCGATTGAATGGTTGTTGAATAATTGTTTGCGCCCACATGTGTGCTTATGGCATTGCCGTAACTGTCATATTTAATATCCGTCTGCACACCCACGTTGCTGCGCGAAGCAACAAGGTTTTTCTTGCTGTCATATAAATATTCGTATGACGTTCCTTCGGGACTTAGCAGCCTTGAAAGTGACGAAGAATTGCCATATTCATAATTTGACTGTTGGCTTGCATAATCGGCTGTTGACACCACGTTGCCGTCATTGTCATAGGTATAGCTTTGTGCTGTATCACGATATAGGAAAACATTATCAAAATACGCATAATTGCAGTTTTTGTTATAGCACAAAAACAGCGTTAGTTTTGTATAGTCTTTTTGGGCTATAATGTTTTTAGCACCATACTGCCAATCGTTTACAAGTGTATTAAAGGGTATGGTTTCGCGGCTGGTTTCACCGTTGTTATAGGTAAACTCACATACTAATTTATATCTGCCTAAATCATCGCCGTAGGGGAGAGAATAACCCTTTGTCCACGCACCGAACGAATAAACGTCACCCGCTTTGCCGGATGTTAAAACATCTTGCTTATAGTTGTAGTTTTGCAAACTTAAACCCGACATTTTTAAGGAATAATTGCCGGATTTTGCCTCGGAATTCACACTGCCGCTGCTTGAGTTTGTAGCACTTGGGGTAAAACCGGTAATGCCTTTTTCAAAGCTTGAGTTTTCTACAAGATTTATCTTATTGGCGGTATCGCCCTCTTCAAGCTGAACGCTATCTACCCAAACAGTACCCGAAGCATTGTAAAGTCCTACAGCAACTCTTATAATATTTTCGTCGCTTGCCATCGCGGCAGTTGCCGTTGCCGTAACAAAACCATCATTTATTTCTGCATCGGTAGTGCCAAGTATAAAATCAGAAAAGTAATGCTTTGTTCCGGCAGAAGATGATGTTACTATCTCAACTCCAACACCGTGTGTTGTCGACACTACATTTTCGGCTTTAAGATTTGCCGAAAGTGTATATGTTTTACCGGCAGTTGTGCTTGGATATTGGAGTAAGGCTTGTATACTGCTTGCTGTGCTTGTTATTTTTACACTTTTATGCGAAATATAGCTTTGGTCGGTCACAACCGAAATTTGTGTTTCGTTTGGTGCCTCTTTATATTGAGACCATGAAGAAAGACCATTTATAAAGGCGCCGTTCGTTAAAAGGTTGTTGATATATCTTATGTTATTTGAAGCTGTGCTTATTTTATTGTTTGCAAAAATACCGTCTCTGGTTTCACTGTTTGGGGTGTATGATTCAGAATATGAGTTACCCTCGCTGTCATACGCACAAGTAACCCTACCAAAACTGTCGAACTGATATATAATATGTCTGTCGTTTAAATCATTTACCTTTGTTTGATGATTTAAATATGTATGATACAGTTTGTCAATCTGCGTTCCTGATACGGCCTGTTCAGTTGACATATGTGTTCTGCCGTTGCTGTAATTATCATAACGGTATTGATATCCGTTAGGCAATATTACATCGTAAAGCCAACTTGTACTGCCCGCAACACCGCTGTAACCGGAGCAGTAATTGAATTTTAAAGTTGTTTTATCTGGATACGTGATTTGTGTTAGATTACCATTTGTATATGAAAAACTCGTAGTTCTACCTGCGTTGTCTGTAATTGATTTTAACACATAATCCGAATCGTAACTTAATGTAGCTCCGCCACCTGATGATGTTGTTATAGATGTAAGATAATTAAACCGATTGGGAACAGGTGAATAGTTTAGAGTTATGGTATTACCGTTAGTATCTATTATTTTTCTCAAAGCATACCATTGATCAAACTTTAATATATTTCCATCTTTATCGGTTAGCTGCGATGTTAATTCGCTACCCGCGGTGGTGATATTGGTATACGTATAACCCAAACCATCCTCATCAACAATACTGCCGTTATCAAGCTGCACAAAATAATGCTTTGTGCCGTCACCATCGGTATAAACAAATTTGACGTAGGGATTATCTTTTATTTCCGGATATTTTTCAGCAGGTTCAAATGTTTGAACAAGATTTAATCCCCAACCTTTTCCATAACGACCGGTATCGGCCGCAATAACATCGGTTTTTCCATCCTCGCCAATTTTTTCTTTTGCGGTGTTAGATGTGTTATACACATGAGACAATGTGAAACCGTTTACAAGAGAGTTAAAACTTACATCATCGTGAATATATGTAAGATTACCATTATAATTATTTACATATCCGGTGCCGTAACCACCCATATCCTGTGTGGTATAACTCCAATAATCTTCAAGGCCAACGCATGTGCGATAGTTAACATATAAAATAGGTCTCCATGTTGCGCTCGCGGTATTGTCTAATCCCCAGTCAGACGAATTAAATTGCATAACATGATTTGCTGCCGCTTCATTATCGGCTTTAAGCATAATACCGTAATTTTCATATTCTCCCGAATACCAGCCTGATACTATCTCGGTTATATCTGCGGTGAAAGATTCATCGGTATCGTTATAAATAAAATAATCTTCTACTACATTGTCATAAATGTTGTGGTAACTATTCCAAACAACACCTTGCTCGGGCCAATAAGACTCGATTTTGTGTATGTTTACCTGAATATCATCGGTTGGTCGCGCTCTGAGCACAGGAGTTTCTGCCTTGGTCGGTCCCTTGTATGCCTTTATATTCATTTGGGAATTTACAACGATTCCTCCGACACCAATATTCGGCAAGTCGCAAAATTTAAGCAAAGTTCTGTAAATATCGCCGTTTGTATTTGAGCCTACCAAAAAATCTTCGGCTTTATAATTAAATGATTCTGTTTGTGTGTTGCGAATTTCAATATCCCAAGCGCTTGTCGCATTTTGCTTACTTAATGTGGTGGGATCGATAACAATCGGATAAACCCTATCCTCCGACAAAAGCCACTCTTTATCGGGCGCAAGAGTTAGTGTGAAACCATTACTTGTTTCTAATATTTGCATTTCAACATCATTTGAATATGCTTTGTCAGAATCATACATATACGGCGCATCTATGGTAAAAACAACATTTTCACTGTAGTCTTCATCATAAAGCTCAATTTGATTATTATCATTTGTACGATAATTTAATTTGTTGAATTTATATGTAAAGGAATACTCTGTTGGCGAATCGGCACTTTGAAGAATAATATTTTCTTTTATGTTCCCACCCGAAACAACATACTGCAAATCTACGTCGTTTTGTATTTCGGGATAGGTGACTGACCCCTCAAGGTTTTTAAGCACCGATATATCTTCAGTTTCCGTTTCGTTTGCTTGACTTGTTTCGGCACTAACCGTCTTGGCGTCATCAAGCATCCATGAAAGAGAATAATTTTCTTTTGTTACGGTAACCAGTTTGTTTCCGTTAGATTTTTTAGAAAACTTTGTTTTAAAGCTATTATTTCTATTTTCAAACTCGTTTTCATTATTAGTAGAAAAACTGTTGTCTATATCTAACCAAGAGCCATTTTCTTCGTAATGCACCGCTTTGTCGTACATGGCTGCTAAAACACTTCGGTCGCTCATAAGAAAATGTTTTGTGTTTTCGGTTCGTTTTTCAGTAATTTCGCCTACAATATATGGTTCACTTGCTGTTTGAGCAGGGCTAACGGTATCTGTAATAGGTATTGTGCTATTTAGTGTGTCTTGTGCATACACTATCGGTGTTACACTGACAGCCAGTGCAACACACAGCAATACCGCTGTAATTTTTCTTTTCATAAGTGTTTTGCTCCTCTTTGATTTTTAAATAATGTTCTTTGATTTCCGTCAAACTGTGCATCGGTATGGCCGTCCTTTCTTATGGTATAATATCCCCTTTTATACCTTTCTATTAACACAATAGCACAAAGAATTATCTGTGTCAACAATATTCTGCTTGGCAAAGTATCAACAACGCCAAGTTATTATATTAATCTATACAAAAAACTGCGTCGCAATTGCGACGCAGTTTATAAACTTAGTTGTTTACCTTTTGATGAAAGCCGAAAACCTCGGCTGTAAGCGGCGCAAAGCGGAATCCCATAGCATCAAGCCCCTCAATTATATCGGGCAAAGCTTCGACAGTAGTGGTTTTGGCACCGTTGTCGTGCATAAGCACGCATATACTACTTTTTCCCTTTGCACTGTTTAATACATTACTTACTATTGTTTTGGCAGGCACGCGCGCTGCAGATGCATCACCCGAGCTTACATTCCAATCGTAATAAGAATAACCCAAGCTTTCCATTCTTTTAGTAAGGTCGGTCATAATACCGGGGCAGTAACTCGCGCTCACCATATTGCTGCTGCCACCCGGAAAGCGAATTATATTGCTACGCACACCTGTTGCGTTAAACACAATATCTGAAATGCCCTGAATATCAGCAAGATAACTGTTAATATCCTTATAAATCACATCATATTTATGTGTCGTAGAGTGCAGTCCTATTGCGTGACCGCGACTTGTTATTTGCGGCATATATTGTGTTTTAGCGGTACCCACAACAAAAAAGGTTGCTTTGATGCCGTAAGCATCAAGTATGTCTAAAATTTTTAGGGTGTTATCCGACGGACCATCATCAAACGTAAGATAGCAGATACCACCCTCGGCGGTATCTGCCTGATTTACATTTTTAAGAGCAATTGCCTTTTGCAATTCCTGCCTGCGTTTTTCGGCTTTTAGCTGCTCTATTTCGCTTTTCAAATTACTGTTTTCTTGCTCTAATTTTGCTTTTTCTTCGAGCGCCGCCTGTAACTGCGAATTAAGCGCTGCCTTTTCTTGCTCGGTTACCGTTGCTTTTGAATCGTAATCGGCAATTTTAGCGGTTAATTCGTCAATCTTTTTTTGCGCTTCGGCAAGCTCGCTGCTGTTGTCAGAAAGACTTGCAGATACGGCAACATAATCGCTGTGTTTTTCGTAAGCGAAGTATGAAATACCCGAAAGAGCGGCAACAAGCAAGAATATCACAAACATAAATATTATGTTTGTTTTTTGTTTGAAAAATCCCATACCTTCGCCCCCCTTTTTTAGTGCTTTTTGAGTATAGCACACAAGGCGACAAAAGTCTACAAATTTATTCTAATTTTTCACTTAATTTTTTTGCATTTCCTTTTGTACACAAATAAACTATTCCCCATATAACGAGATATGTTGCTACAAAAATTGAAGTAAATATTGCAACAACCGCAATATCAAACGGCAACCAAGAGTTTATAAGATAGCAAAGCAGACATGCTACATACAATACACCCAACTGCCAAAGCAAGCCTTTCATTATGCCCCAATGCTCTATTTGGTTAAACACACTGCTTCCCGCGTGTACAAAAGCCAAAATATATGTCGATAAAACCGCCGTAAATATCTCAATACCGCCAAGCGAAAAATCTTTTATGCTATACGATAAAACAAGATATATAATTGCCGCTATAATCGGTCCAAAACCGCTAAACATAAGTCCGCGATGCAAAAATTCCTTAACATATTTATTCATATTATAATCCCAACCTTTCTTTAACCTTTCTAACATTCCTGCGTGATACATAATCTATATATCCGTTTTTAAAAATCACCTTAAGTGTGCCGCTTATTGATGCGTCAAATTTTTTGATTTTGCTTATATTGGCAATGCTTGACTGGTTGATTTTTATAAAAGAGTTATCAAGCATCTGCTCAACAGCATAAAGCTTTGCTTTAATTAAAAATTTTTCATTTTCACAAATGGCATAAAGCTTTCCGCTGTCAATTGTAAAGCAAAAAATCTCTTGCATATCAAGCTTTACAATTTCTCCTCTTAGATAGCCTACAAGCTTTGCTGTGTCGTTTTTTGACATACGCTCAATCTCGTCAATAAGCGGTGTTGTCTTGTGTGCATAAATAATAATTTCTTCTTCACGGGTTTTATCTAGAATTACCGTACATTTCATAACACATTTCCCCCTTTCACCTGTATATTATCATTTACAAATTTACTATGCAACTAAATAGCGGTGTTTGGTTAAATTTTAATACTATTCGGCAAAATACTCTTTTATTATGTCGAAAAAAGTGTTATAATGTGTATATATTATTATTGTAAGAGGATTTTTTATGAACTCAGTTAAAATTTTACATTGTGCAGACATACATATAGGCGCTGCCGAAAGCTCACTTGGCACTTTGGCCGAAAGCCGTCGTGCAGAAACACTTATCACCTTTGAAAAGATAATAAGCCTCGCAAAAGAGCAAAACGTTGATATACTGCTTATTGCAGGTGATTTATTCAATTCTAACAACATTGAAAAGTCATTTGTTGACCGTGTTTTCGAATGTATGGCATCTATTCCCGATGTTAAAATCGTATATACTGCCGGTAATCACGATCCACTAAATGCCGACTCCCCTTTCAAAAAATATAGCTTGCCGTCTAACCTTTATGTTATAGATACAAAGGACCACTGCATAGAGTTTAAAGATCTTAACACACATGTATATGGAAAATCCTTTAAAGAGGTTTATATGCAGGGTAAGCCTGCGTTTTCTATTAAGCCCGACCAAAGCTTTATAAACCTTATGTGTATTCACGGCGAGTTGCGCAGTGATTTAGGCTCGGATTACAATTCAATAACAAGCGACTTTATAAAATCCTCCTGTATGGATTATATTGCCCTCGGTCACGTGCACAAGCGAACCGAAGTTAGCAAGCTTGGTGACAGCTTTGTTGCATATTGCGGTTGCCCCGAAGGACAGGGCTTTGACGAGTTAGGCGAAAAAGGCATATATTTAGGTGAAATTTCAAAAGATAATTGCAGTCTTGAGTTTGTTCCCGTTTGCAAAAGAATGCACCTATGTGAAAACGTTGACATTAGCGGACTTGCTACGTCTAATGAAATTGCCGAGCAAATATTAAATTACTTAAAAGAAAAATACCCCGATACCTATGCCGATAACCTATATAAAATTATACTTGTCGGCAGTATTGATGACGGCGTGCGATTGTCTATTGCCGAAATCACGACCAGACTAAACGATTCGGTATATTTTGCAAAATTGCGCGACAAAACCGAAATCAAATTGGATTACGAAACACTATCAAAAGAAAATACCCTCAAAGGTGTTTTTGTTAAAAATATGCTAACTAAAATAGAAAGCGCCGAAGAAAGTGAAAAAGAGCAATTACTATACGCGCTAAACATTGGTATAAAGGCATTTAGCGGGGAGGTACACTACGATGAAGCTTAATAAAATTTATATCTCCGCTTTTGGTGGACTAAAAGATTTTACGCTAAATCTTAACGACGGACTTAATGTTATTTTCGGCAATAATGAGGACGGCAAAACCACCGTAGCCACCTTTATAAAGTGTATGTTTTACGGCACAGGCACCAAAAAAGCCAATCTTGCTGAAAGCATTCGTCAAAAATACACCCCGTGGGACGGCAGCGCTATGGCCGGCCGTATCGAGTTTGAACACGAGGGCAAGCGCTACAGCCTTGAAAAAATCTTTCGTTCCTCCGACTCTACCGACAAGGTAACCGTTACCGATTTAGACAGCGGAAACGAGGTAAAAATATCGGGCAGTGTCGGTCAGCATTTCTTTGGCTTTAGCGATAAAGCATTTGAACGAAGCCTATTTATCTCGGGCGGCGACTTTATAAAAGACAATGATGCAACCGGCGAAATCAACGGCAAGTTATCTAACATTGCATTTACCGGAAGCGAAGACGTATCTTTTACAAAGGTTGAAAAAAATATTGACACACCGCGTGAAAAAATAATATCTGTAAACAAAAAAAGCGGCTCGTATAACAAAGATTTACAAACACTAGGTGAGCTTGAAGCGCGCCTTGCAAATGCCGAAAACGATGCAAAACTAAAATCCCAGCTTAACGACCGCGCACAGCAAAAGCTTGCCGAATACGAACTGCTTAACAAAAAACAAAAAGAGCTTAAGACAATCGTTGACCGCGAGCAAGATATCAAAAACCGCGAAAGTCTTGCCGAATTTTTAGAAACAAAACGCAGTTTAGACAAATTAAACGAGTCCTTAACCCTACATGACGGCACCGTTATCAACGAAAATCTTACCGGTAAAATAGAGTTTGGTCTTAATAAATATAAAACCTCTTTAGACAGAATAGAGCAAATCAAAGAAGATATTAACGGGATTAACGAAACCATTGCTTTGCAAAATTCTTCACCCGAAGCTACCAAGCAACAGCTTGAAGATTTAAAAGCTCAAGCAAAAACCGTAGAAGAACAAAAAGCCAAATATGACGCGCTAGAAGAAAATCTTATAGCGCGTGTTGAACAGTTTAAGCAAGAACTTGACAAGGCACAAAACAAAAAGGCTGTTGTCAATCCTATACTGCTTTTGTTATCGATTATTTTGGCTGCAACAGCTGGTGCTTTAGCATTTTTTGTAAATGCTACTGTCGGCGGTATTGCAATTGGTGTAGCAACAGTACTTTTAATACTTTCCTTTATCATTAAACCCAAAAATACGGCTGCTATTGCTATAGCACAAAATAATCTTGCCACAGCTACTAACGCTCTTGCCGAAAACAAGTCTGCCAAAAATACTGCGCAAGAACAACTAAATAACATAAACGCAAGCATAAATACCTTAAATTCTGTATTGCAGGCGGATAACACCATAAAGCAACAGCGTCTTGACGATCTTGCCAAAAAGCAAGAACTTTTGCAAGCTGAGCTTGAAAAATCAAACCTTGCAAAAGATGAACTGTTTGCCCTGTTATCCGGCTTTGGCGGGATTGACAGCGTTGACACAGCCCAGCAAAAGCTACTTGAGCTAAAGCAAAAAACCGAACAGGTTAAAGAAATCAAGCTAAAGCTTATGACCGCAAGTCAATTCCTTGGCAATATCGATTACGACCAAGCCGAGAAAAAACTTGCTGATATGAACACTTCAGCCGACCAAGATGTTGATATTGACAGTGCAAAAGCCGAATATCAAGACGTTACCGATAAAATTTCTGCAATAAAGGACGAAATCACCTCTATTGCCACCGAACTTAAAACCTCTTTCAGACATAGCGAAAATCCCGAAGAGGTAAAACGCGATATTGAATTACTTAAAGAAAAAATGGAATCTAAAAAAGCCTTTTATGATGCCGCCACAATAGCAAAAGAAGTGCTAAAAGAAAGCTTTTACGAGCTTCGCCGCGGTTATGGCAGCGAGCTTGAAAAGGCAACACTTGACATTTTTTCAAATCTTACGGGTGGTAGATACAACAACGTCCGCGTAACCGATACGCTCGATTTATCGGTTGAAAAATCAGATGTTTTCGGCACACACGAGCTGGGCTTTTTAAGCGTTGGCACTACCCATCAGGCGTATTTAAGCCTGCGCCTTGCAATTGCATCTTTGGTAAGCGACGGCGAAAGTCTGCCGATATTCCTTGACGATTCGCTTTCACAGTATGACGATACCCGTGCCGAGCACGCTATGGAATTTTTAAAAGAGTTTTGTAAAAACGGTCAGGGTGTTTTGTTTACCTGCCACAACTCAATTTGCGATATAGCCAAAAAGCAAGATGTTGAAATTCAAACCCCTTATAAAAAATAATCTTTAGGAGCTTACTATGATTTTTGAAAAAGTAAAGAAAAATCTCGGCTTTGGTTGTATGCGACTACCTATGACCGATGACAATCAGGTTGATTACAATGAATTTAACCAAATGATAGATGAATATATAAATGCGGGCTTTAACTATTTTGACACTGCTCACGGTTATCTTGACGGCAAAAGCGAAACAGCGCTTCGCGACTGTTTGGTTGCCCGATACAACCGTGAGGATTATGTTTTGGCAAACAAACTGTCATCCTGGTGTTTTGACGGCGAAGACGATATTTTACCGCTGTTTGAAAATCAATTAAAGCTTTGCGGCGTAGATTATTTTGATATTTATCTTTTTCATTGCATAAACCGCGAAACCTACGAAAAGCATAAAAGATGCAACTCTTTTGACAAGATTAAAGCACTTAAAGAGCAGGGCAAAATCAAGCATATAGCAATGTCTTTTCACGACTCGGCCGAGTTTTTAGATATGGTGCTCACCGAGCAACCCTTTATGGAAGCGGTACAGCTTCAAATAAACTACCTTGATTACGATAATCCCGCCGTACAAAGCAAGGCTTGTTATGACGTAGCGGTAAAGCACGGCAAACCCGTAATTGTTATGGAGCCTGTAAAGGGCGGTGTGCTTGCAGATATTCCAAGCAAAGCCAAAGAGGCTTTATCTAGCCTTGGTGGCAGCGACGCTTCACTTGCTATTCGCTATGCCGCAAGCTACCCCAATGTATTTATGGTGCTTTCGGGTATGGGTAACACCGATATGATACACGACAATATAAATGCAATGAACAATTTTACCCCATTTACCAATAAACAAATGTCGCTTTTTGATGACGCAAGAAAAATTATATTGCAAACCCGACAAATCGGTTGCACTGCCTGTAATTACTGTGTTGGTGTTTGCCCTAAGGGAATTGCAATACCGACTATATTTAAAGAGTATAATCGCTATTTGTCTAACAAAGCAACACTTGGCGAAGTGAAAGAAAATATACAAAATCAGCAAAACCAAATGACCGACTGCATAAAATGTGGCAAGTGTGAGGGCGTGTGCTCGCAAAACATAAAAATACGTGAGCTTTTTGAAAACATTACTAAAAGGTTTGAGCAAATGTAATGAATACTAATTTAGAAAAAGCAAAAGAAATGCTAATTTTAGGTGATTACACCTGCGTGCTTTTTAACGGCACACAAAAGCATTACTCAAATCAAAAGGGCGTCAGACCGTTAATTGAGTTTTTAGAGTCAAACATCGACTTTAGTAACTATTGCGCCGCCGACAAGGTTGTTGGCGCGGGAGCCGCTCACCTTTACGTTTTACTAAAGATAAAATCTGTATGGGCAAATGTAATAAGCGCCGCTGCAAAAGAGATTTTTAAGAGTAATAACATAGCTATATTCTTTGAAGCAGAGGTACCGCATATTATAAACCGCACAGGTGACGGCATCTGCCCTATTGAAGAATGTGTAACCGGCATAACCGACTCTAATGCCGCACTTGAAGCCATACAAAAAAGGCTAAAAGAATTGGTCTGAAATTTTCTTAAATTTATACTTGATTTTATTGGTGTTATGTTGTATAATAACTTTCGCACCAATTTGCCGGTGTGATGGAATTGGCAGACGTAGTGGACTCAAAATCCACCGGTAGCGATACCGTGCCGGTTCGAGTCCGGCCACCGGCACCACAAAATCCCCGAAGCTATATGCTTCGGGGATTTTACTTATTTCGGTGAGTTATACTATCAAGTGCAACAGTTTAATAAAAATGGAAGTTCATACAAATCTCTGGTAGAATAGAGTTACCACACACCAAACTACAAAGGAGAGATTTGCATGAACTACACTCATCTTACCATAGAAGAACGCTGT
>JAZQFX010000023.1:0-70373 GCA_045539695.1 Acutalibacteraceae bacterium | reverse complement strand
CCATACATATTGAAGGAGGCACCATCCATAAGATATACAGCATCTCTTGTGCTATCTTTTAAGGTACCTGAATACATATTGATCGTCGCATTGCTGTAAGCAAAAAGTATCTCTTCTTCACCGAGGATACAACCCGTACCCGCACAATCGCACAAATTGAGCGTGCTGTCATCACTCAATGTTACAACCATGGAACTTGGACTTTGAGCAGGGTATATCGTTTTTCCGTTTAAGCAAAGCGTAACATCTTCTGTGCAGGTTATTCTGATTGTGGGGCGATAATTTGTACCATTTCTAACATCATCGCTAAGATAATACTTTCCGCCGCTTTTTATCTCATAACAACCAGTGGCCGTTTCTGTCAAGCTTGATAGTTCTGTCCAGCCGGTATGGTCGCCGGAACAAGGATTTTCTGTGGCGGGGGGATTGCTGGGCGTTAAACCGCAGAAGGAGACACCATTGGACGAATAGAGTGTAACGTAACTAAGCTCGTTTGTGTAGCTCGGCTCTGTAGTTCCGTAATAATTTATGTTGGAAAGACTGTCACAGCCATAGAAAGCGTTGCGACCAACAGAGGTAACATTTCCCATGAAAGTAATAGTTTCCAGACTGGCACAGCCTTGGAAAGCATAGTTACCAATGATAACGTCGCCTTTAACAGTTAACTTCCCCAGACTGCTGAGGCCTCGGAAAGCATAGTTGCCAATGGATGTTACGCCTTCTTCAATAACGACGTTGGATGTCATTACGTCTACCAACGCCGTCGTCGAGCTCAAGGCGCCGTTACCGAAGATGGTTGTTATGTTATTCTCTTCGTCAACCTTGTAGTAAAGCTCTCCTATCAAGCCGTCGTATTCGGTTTCTGCCGCACTTGCCGTAAAGCTTGTCATCGGCAGCATACCCACCATCAGTACAAGTGCCAGTACAATGCTGAGTGTTTTATTTAAAATCTTAAATTTCATTTTCATATCGTTACCTCCGTATAGGGATTATGTGAATCGGCTTATCGCCGCTTATTGCAAGTAAAATTATTAGGCATCTTTCTTTGAAAGGGCGTCTTGCGCTTCGTTGAGCGTCTTTGCATTCTTTTCCTTAACAAAGCCTGTAAATGCTTTTAGCACCCTCTTGCTTATTTCACGGCAATCTTTATCTAAAACCTTTTGAATTTCCTCTTGCCGTGTTTTTTCATTCACGTTGTAGATGCTTAAAATTTGGTTCAGCGCTCCTGAAAGCCTCATTTTCAAAGGAATGTTTGCATCGGTTGGAACAATGGCAGAATATTGAAGCCCCTGTACCAAAAGCTCTGCTTGGTGGAACTGTTCATCCGTCCAGCCATCACATTCCGCTGCAAAAATCTTTTTTGCTCGTTCAACGTGATTTTGACGCAGATGATTGCGACAAAGCTCGCTTTGGAAGGTAGCAATAAAAAAATCTCTTGCAATCTCGTTTTCCTCACACGCTACGGCTACGGTCATAGTTTCAAGACAGATAGATGCCGCCGAGCCGATACCTTTATCGATTTCCGCCTTTAGCATATTCCATTGAAAGTTGCACAATTCTTCAACGATAGTCAGCAGCAAATGCTCTTTGCTCTTAAAATAATATGTAATATTACCGGTACTAAGGCCCAATTTTTCCGCAATCATTCGTGGAGAAGTGTTTGAGAATCCTTCTGTAAAAAAGAACTCAGATGCCGTTTGCACTATCTCATATTTTGTGGTTGTACCCGCACGAGCCATCACATCACCTCTTGCTTATATTGAAAAGCAAATAATAATTTGCACCAGTGCAATTTGCACTAATGCAAATATAACATATGACCAATAAAATTGCAATAGTTTTGCGCGAGTTTTTGAAATTTTTCTAAAAAAATTACAAAATCAAGACCGTCTGCTAAACCAGCGGTCTTGATTTTCTTATGATGCTTGTTTTAAACGGGACGTCGAGGCGCCGTCCCCTACGGATTGGGCAGTCTCTAGCATATTCTCAGCATAAATGCCATACCCCGTTTTACTGTCATCAATAAGCACGTGGGTTAAGGCTCCCACAAGCTTGCCGTCTTGCAGTATAGGGCTACCCGACATACCCTGCACTATGCCTCCCGTAGCTTTTATAAGCTCTTCATCGGTTACCGAAACGAATTTAAAAACGGAAGGTTTTAAACCTTTAAAACCTTCCGTCATTTTTTTATACTATTTCTACATTAACATTATGAACCTTACCATCATTAAAATCAGGTAAAACATCGCCGCTTATACGGTCGCCATCTACCGAAATATTAACAGTTCCGTTCTTGTTTAGGTTCTTAATTTCAATTTCATAGGTTGCGTTTCTATATACGCGATGCACCTTAACATCTGTCCATTCGTCAGGTAACACAGGGCGAATAGCCAAGCCGTCAAAGTCAGCTTGAATACCGAGCATATATTCCACAACACCCTTAAACAGCCAACCGCAAGTGCCTGTAACCCAGTGCTGCACAGTTTCGCCGGCGCGATATTCGTTTTCAGGTCCTAAAAACATATTGGTAAACGCATATGGCTCAACACCCGAATGGTCATAGTGATTATCGGGGTTATCGGGCATCATTTTCATCAAGGTTTTTAAAGCAGCATTGCCGTTACCTAAATGACAGTCCGCAACCAGCTTAAACGCGCAACCGTGATTGTAAACCGAGCCGTTCTCATAACAACCTTTCTGGAAATATGTCATTCTTCCAACATGTGGGTCGCCTTTGCTATAGCTTGGAAGCTGTTGAATATATCCATATTCGCACTGAAGATTGTCTTCAACAAATTGCATAAGCTTATTGGCTTCTTCACCCGTTACAATATTAGCAAGTATTGCCCAAGTTTGCGGATTAAGATACATTTGACCCTGCTCGCTATCGTAAGAACCAACCCTTTCACCATAGTCGTTAAAGCCATAAATAAAGTGGTCCTTATCCCAGCCGTGCTCTAAGATGGCGCTTTTCATAACGTCAATCTTTCGTTGTATTTCATTTGCTTCTTCGTTTTTGTTAAGACGCTTCAAAAGTTCAACAAATTCACCGCAAAACTTAACGGTTGCTTCCGCAAGCCACAAGCTTTCTCCCTTGCCCAAAATACCGCAAGCATCAATTGAATCATTCCAGTCAGAACCGCCCCATAAGGTAAAACCTTTTTCACCGACGCCATCCTGCAAAAATGATGCAGCTCTGAACATATGGTCTAAAACTGTACCGATTTCGTCCGATTCATAATATGGGCAAACCTCATCAAGTATAGTATAATCATTGGTTTCCTTTATGTACTGAATAACTGTCGAAAGCATCCACGATGAACAGTCACGCGCATCGGTTAAAGTAATTGGCATCCAACCGCGAATATAGTTACCGTTAGGCATAATATATTGCATTGAATGAACAATTTTCTCACGTGAATCTTCAGTATCCATTGCAACAAACGCAGAAATGTCCTGCATCATATCACGCGAACCCCTAAACCACAAACGTGTCCAGGTTTTGCCAAGCTCTAACTGGCGCTTTAACCAAATATTTACTCTTCTGTCAATCTCTTCGTTGCCGGTGAATATCGAAATTTTATCGTTATACATATCGGCCTGCTGTTTTTGATATTCAAGGTTTTGCTTAAATGTTTCTTCGTTTAAAAGCGACTTGTGACGAGTAGCGTCCTCTACCGAGTTTGCAGCGCCCATACCAAAACGGTACACCTTTTCTTCCCCCGCTTCAAGCGTGAGGTCAAACTGTAATGCAACACCGTTGTCAAAGTCGAAACATGAGCCGCGGTTTAGCAATTTTTCATTTTTAAGTCCCTGTGGATTTGTAAGATTACCGTAAACACCAAGGAAATATCTGTCTGCCGCTTCAAAGGCAACCGGCTTTTCTTCGCTGGCTAAAAATTCATAAATATAGTCGGTTGGCTCATTCATTCCCTCTTCTGAAACCAAAACGCCGTTTAATTCATCACAGTAATCGCCCTTAACATAACCTATGTAATAAGTAATGGTCGAAAAGAAATGAGCATAAGGATAAACCGACAATAATTTCTTTTTATCCGTTTTGTTGGTGAGTTTTACCTCCCAACATTCCATTGTGGCATTAAGCGGTATAAACATGGTCATTTCAAAAAGAAGACCGTTATATTCAGAAATAATTTTTGTGTAACCCATACCAACATGAGTTTCGTGAACAGTAAACGGAAGATCGTTATAATTTCGGTTAGCTGAATAACTTTCACCCGTTATATTATCGCGAATAAACACGTGTCGGTTATCACCCTTGCTGGTAAACTCCCGCAATTCATCGTTTTTATCGCGTACCAAGCTTAATCCAAAACCAAACTGGTCAATATCTGAAATAAACTTATCATTCCAAATAAAATTATACCAAGGCCTTTTAGGTAGTAAAGGACTGGTAATCACATATTCTTTTTGTGCATCGTTAAAATATCCTACGTTCATAAGACACCCACTTCTAATTTTATATGATAAGTATAAATGGATTACGTTGTTTTTTCAATGAATTATTTTGCTTTATGGTGTAAATTTTTTTGTTTTAGAATTTCAAAATTTATAACACATTGACACTTAAAAATACGTATGCTACAATTTAACCAAAGATATAAAAAACCTCGAGGTTCCTTATGAAAAACAAAATTTTAACTCCCAACCCAAGACAGCTTGATTGGTACAGTCGAAAAACTGCGTTCATCCATTTTACAGTAAACACCTTTACAGGCAATGAATGGGGTGACGGCACTGAATCACCAAGCATTTTTAACCCAACCGAGCTTGACACAGAGCAATGGATGAAGGTGCTTGTTGATGCGGGCTTTACTAACGCCATACTCACCGCAAAGCATCATGACGGCTTTTGCCTATGGCCAAGCAAATACACCGAGCATTCGGTTAAAAACAGTCCTTATAAAAACGGCAACGGCGATATTGTGAAAGAATTTGTTGATGCTTGTCACAAATACGGCATAAAGCCGGGGCTTTATCTCTCACCTTGGGACCGCAATTTCAAGGAATGGGGAACCGAAAAATATAACGATTACTATGCCGCGCAGCTTACCGAGCTTATGACAAATTACGGTCCCATCTATGAATGCTGGTGGGACGGCGCAGGCAGCACCGAAGCCAATTACGATTGGAAAAGATGGGTAGATATTGTAAGAAAAAATCAAGAAAATTGCGTTATCTTTGGCTCACTCGGTGCCACCGAATTCGTTGATGTGCGTTGGGTCGGTAATGAGCTTGGCAAGGCAGCTGATAACTGCTACGCAACTATCGATGCTTCTTCTTTAGAACGTGAAATCGGACCCGAACTTTTTTGCGGCAAAAAGGATGGCGAGCGTTTTATTCCTGCCGAATGTGATATGTCAATAAGACCGGGTTGGTTTTATCATAAGGAGCAAGATGCTCTGGTTAAATCACCCGTCGAGCTTACAAAATATTGGTTTACCTCGGTCGGTAGAAACTGTGGCATTTTATTAAACATTCCACCCGATAAGCGCGGACTGTTTTGTGATAAGGATATCGAAAGCTTAAAGCTATGGAACGATAGAATAAACGACATTTTCAAAAAAAACCTCTTAAAAGATATTGATTTAAGCAAACTCGAAAATAATTTTGTTATTCAACATCAATTTGATACTCCGCAAAAAATTAACTGCGTAAGACTTGAAGAGGATATCGCCTTTGGTCAACGTGTAAATGATTTTAAGATTGAGTTTTTAATTGACGGTGAGTGGAAACAGCTTTTAAGCGGCGAGGTTATAGGCAACTGCTTTGCAAGGTATTTTGATACCGTAACAGCATCGGCAATCAAAATAATCGGCCAGGCTGAAGCAAAGCCCATTTTGAAGTTTGTGGGTGCTTTTTATGCCGATGAAGCATATTTTGTCGAAAGCTTTGAAAACGATGAAATTTTCGACCTGACAAAATTACCAAGCGCAAAAATTATTCACAATAAAACCGAGATAGAAATTGAGTTTGGTGGAATTTTCCCCTTTAACACCATTATTATCGAGGGTGAAAAGCTCCCCTATTTCGAGGTATTTGCTTTCAACGGCTCACAATATGAATCAGTTTATTTTGGCGTAGATTCTTACGAGCACGAGGTATGCCAGTTCAAACTGATTGAAGGCTCATATAAAATTAAATTGGTGTCTTACGACTGCGACGGCTTTAACGATAATCCCCAAATCAGTGTTTTTAAAAGATAAATTACAATAAACTAAAAAAACAAAAATCTCAAGTCTGACTTTTAAGACTTGAGATTTTGTTTTTGATATTACGGTTTATTCTGAATCTATATAATAATGTCATTATTACGACGCTTGCTTTAATTCATAATCCTCTGCCACACTCTCGGCAGTTTCCAGCATATTCTCAGCATAAATTCCATACCCAGTCTTACTGTCATCAACAAGCACGTGCGTCAGCGCACCAACAAGCTTCCCATCTTGCAAAATGGGGCTACCGCTCATACCCTGCACTATGCCGCCCGTAGCGTTAATAAGCTCTTTATCGGTTACCGTTACAACAAGATTTTGCGTTTTTGCTGCTTTGTCGCCTGTTCTTTTTATTTCGCAGCTATATAGCTTTGGTGTGTCACCGTTTACAGTGCAAAGTATTTGCGCCTTGCCGTCATAAACCTCTTGTTTTAATGCCACTTCGGTAAGATTAGTCGCATTTATATCCTGCTTAGCAATTCCGTATACACCTGCTTCACAGTTGAGCGAAACATCAGCGATGCTATTATATGTCAGTTTTCCTTTAAGTGCGCCCGGGTTACCAGCACTGCCCTTTTCCACCTCTACTATATCGGACTCTACAAGCTCACCCCGTTCTACTTCAAGCAAGATTTCGGTGTCGGCATCACAAATGCCGTGACCTAAGCCGCACACAACATCGGTTGACGGACTATAAAAGGTAAGTGTGCCAATACCTGCCGAGCTGTCGCGCACCCAAATGCCTATACGATATAGTCCGCTTTCATTATCAATTACGGGTTTTACTTTGTAAGAAAAGCCTTTGCCGTCGCGCATAACCTCAAAATTCATAGCGCCACCATCCGATTGTGTCACCATTTGCAATAGGTCCTCGTTACAGGTTACTGTTTGTCCGTTAACACTTTTAATATAATCCCCTACCTTAATTCCAGCCGCAGCCGCAGGATTGGCTTTGCCGCTTTTGGTAACAATATCAGCACTTTCAATAACAAGCACACCGTCGGTATATATTTTCATACCAAAAGGATTACCCAAAACCTGCACATACATATCATCTACTACTTCAACATTTACGGTAGAAAACGGTATAACACCAAAAATTTTAAGGTCAACCTCAAAGCTGTCACCGACCTGACGCGTATATACACCTTGTGACATTTTTACACCGTTATAAACAGCGGTTACAGGCACAAAGGTATCCATTTTCAGCTCCTCGCCACGATTCACCTTATAGCTTTGTGCCACATCGCCGCTCATTATATATATTGATGTAAAAACATAACTGCAAAACACAAGCAAAATTGCAAATAATAATTTTATAAATTTTTTCATTTTTTGCCTCCAATCTATTTTTAATTTTCCCGTATGTCATATAAAATAGTATAGGTAATTTTTAAATTTAAAAACAAAAAAAGACAGTCGCAAAAAATGCAACTGTCCCCTTTTAACCTTGTAATTGCGAGCCAACTGTGTTGGCGTGGCAATCTGCTACTTATTCTCCAAACGGGAAATCAAATATTCCTCCACCCGATTCGGTGTTTTCTTGTGGCTCCTCGCGGTCACCAATAACGGTTGAATAACTTGATTCACTTATGTTTGCGCGAAGCTTAACATCAAAATCAGCTTCGTTACCGTTTTTAAGCAACACAGTAAGCGATATTGTGTCACCCGCTTTGCAATCTTCTATTATATCAAGCACAATATCATCATTCGTAATTTCAATGCCGTTTACATGGGTAATAAAATCACCCTCGCCTACTTTGCCGAATATGTCGCTGTCTTCACCTACAGATACTACGAGCAAGCCTACAGCGTTATAATTTTCGATTTCAGCAGTCACCGAATTAACCTCGGTATAGGTTATACCCAGCTTTGCGCGGTCCTTTACCTGACCGTGAGCAATTAACTGCTCTACCACACGCTTCATGGTTTTTGTAGGTATTGCAAAGCCAATAGCATCATACTCTACACCGGCAAGCTTTGACGATGTAATTCCCACAACCTGACCGTACATATTAACAAGCGCTCCGCCCGAAGAACCGGGGTTTATAGCGCTATCGGTTTGTATAAGACTTGCGGTATAGCTTGACGTTGTCTTAACCCTGCGACGTGTAAGAGAAATCAAACCGCTCGTGATCGACGAATTATCAGTAGCATCATTAGGTCTGCCAATAGCCACAACCGACTCACCGTTTATAAGCTGCTGTGAATCGCCAAACTCTGCCACCTTAAAGCCTTTGCCGTTTTCAATCTTTAAAACAGCAAGGTCGCTCACCGTATCACCCGCAACATAAACCGCGTCATATTCAGTGCCGTCAAAGGTAAACACCTTAAATTTAGCGGCACCTATTTCAGAATAGATGTGGTCATTGGTTACAATATAACCGTCTTTAGAATAAATAACGCCCGATGCGTCACTCATCTGACCGGCCTCATTATAAACCCTTATACCAACAATTGACTCGTTAACCTCTTGATAAACCTGTGCCGGTGTGCTTTGATCCTTATTGGTGGGCTTTGCCGCAAGGTCAACCTCAACCTTGCCGCCTATATAGTTGTGCGCCATACTGCCTCGACCCATAAAATATCCCGCTGCAGTTGCTGCTGTGAGTGCTATAACCGCTGCCATAACAACGCAAAAAATTTTAAGACCGCGTCCCATCGGCTTATAATCCTCAATCTTTCCTGCAGGGGTATATTCAACCTTGTTCCAAACAGGTATATCCTCACTTACAACATTGTTATTTGTTGTTTCTTCACTTGCAAACTGCGGCTCATTCACTCCAGATATGTTGTTCATATCTTCAGCATTATCTACACCTTCGTCATTAAAATTCTGATTAAACTCGTCCATATTCTATCTCCTATTTATTTATGGGTATTGTAAACTCGAATGCGGTAAATCGGTTTTCAATGCTCGAAACCGAAATAACACCTCCGTGGTTTTTGATTATCGTCTTAACAATATAAAGTCCAAGTCCTGTGCTTTCTTTATTCGCTGAACGGGATTTATCTACCTTATAAAACCTTTCAAACACATACGGCAGTTCATTTTGAGGTATGCCGCGACCCGTATTTTCTATCCTAAAGGTAAGCTTTTGAGCATCATATTTCATATCAAATGAAATTTTTCCGCCCTCGTTGGTAAACTTGATTGCATTATCAACAAGATTATATACCACTCTATATATTAAATCCTTATCAGCATTTACGATAACAGACGGCAAAGCATCAAGTCCTGATATGTTAATGCCTTTATGTTCAATACGCCGCTCTTGATTTATAACAACCTGCAGCAACTGTTCTTTAAAATCAAAGGCTTCATATTTAAGCTCAGCCTCTTTTGATTCAAGCCTTGAAATACTGAGCATTGATTCCACCATTCGTGACAAACGCTGTATCTCATCGTGAACAATACCAAGATAATACTGTTGCTTATCAGGCGGTATAGTGCCATCAATTATTCCGTCAATAAAACCGCCGATTGTTGTCATCGGTGTTCTCAGCTCATGTGAAACATTTGCAATGAAGCTTTTTCTTACCTCTTCAAGTCTTGCTAACGAATTAGTCATCTGATTAAAAGATACCGCAAGCTGACCTATTTCATCATCACGCGTTACAGGAATGCGCCGTGAAAAATCACCCTTTGACATAGCGCGAGCTGCATCTGACATAAGGCGAAGCGGTTTTGTGAGACGGTAGGTCATTATAGAAAACGCCACAAACATTAGCGTTAGCGGCACTATCGCCGACAAAACATATATGTGAGCTATTCGCTTCATAAGATTTCTGGCTTCATCTATTGAGTCAGTCGCAACAACATAACCCGCCTGTGCACCGTCAATTTCAATAACCTTAGCCTCTGCGTAGTGCGGACTGCTATAAAATTCAAGTGTGCTGACAGCATTACGGTTGTTTAGCACTACCGAATCAATAGCCTCGGTGGCAATTTGCGTGCCAGAATGTTGACAATCGCTGTCGGTGCCCCATTCGGCGCAACCACAAACCTTTATAATGCCGTTTTTATCGGTAACAAAAATATCGCATCCCGAAACAGATGCCAAATTACTCATAATATAATGCAGCGCATATTCGTTGTAACCGTCTTCTTGGTTATTGGTTTCGTTTTCAATAAAGCCGTATATAGATTCGCAAGATTTTTGAAGCGTTTTATATTTTTCTTCAGCAAGATAATTGTTATACATAAAAGTCAGTATAACAAGTATAGAAGAAAGACTTAAAAAAACTATCAGCGCAATAGCGCCAAACTGTTTTTTAAATAGTTTTTGACGCATTTTTATTTTACCTCAAACTTATAGCCTACGCCCCAAACCGTTTTAAGCGACCACTTGTCTGATATTCCCTCAAGCTTTTCACGAAGACGCTTAATATGAACATCAACCGTGCGGGAATCACCGTAATAATCAAATCCCCACACCTCGTCAAGCAATTGGTCACGCGTATAAACACGGTTTGGATTGCTTGCAAGATGATACACAAGCTCTAATTCCTTTGGCGGCGTATCAATCTGCTCACCGTTCACCTCAAGCTCGTAATTGGTAATATTTATGCGCAAATTATCATAACGTACCTCACGCATTCCGTCACTCTTATCATTCTCACTTGTGCGTCGAAGAACTGCTTTTATTCGCGCCACTACCTCTTTAGAATCAAAAGGCTTGGTAATATAATCATCAGCGCCAAGCTCAAGTCCCAAAACCTTATCAAAGGTTTCACCCTTGGCTGTGAGCATAATTATCGGCACATTAGAGGTTTTTCTTATTTCTCTGCAAACCTGCCAACCGTCAAGCACAGGCATCATTATATCAAGCAATATAAGGTCGGGCTTATTTATTTGCACGGCTGATAACGCCTGTCCACCGTCGTGGGCAACAAATGTGGTAAAGCCATCCTTTTCAAGATAAAGACGTAACAGTTCGCATATATTCTCATCATCATCGACAATAAGTATCTTTTTGTTATCCATAAATTTCCCTCCAAAATAAGAAAGTAAAAAAATAACCGTTAGTAATATAATAAAACATATTTTAAAAATTTGTATTAAGAAAATGTGAATTATTACTCATTATTTCAAATTTCAAAAAAAGTCTTGTCAAAGTTTTAGCTTCAACAAGACTCTTTTCAATTTGCTTAATTTTCTTTTAGTCTGCGCTCATTGTGACAGAACTTTTAGATTACTCAGCCTCAGCGGGTGCTTCTTCCTTCATCTTTGCAAAGCATTCACTGCAATAAACCGGACGGTCATCACGTGGAGTAAAAGGAACACGCGCAACGCCGCCACATGCTGCGCAAACAGCTTCGTGCATTTCACGGGGTGCCCTTCCTGCATTTTTACGCTTGTCGCGGCAGGGTTTGCATCTCTGCGGTTCGTTTTCGAAACCTTTCTCTGCATAAAATTCCTGCTCTCTTGCAGTAAATACGAACTCTTCTCCGCATTCTTTGCAAACTAGGGTCTTGTCTTCAAACATCTTTTTTACCTCTCTTGATTGGTTATTTAGCCCCGGACGGAATCGCACCGCCATCTTTGTGAAACACAACGCTCTGCTTACTTAAACTACTTGGGCATATATAAACGGCAAAGCCGTTTTAAACTATTTTTTAATTTTTGAACGAATACGCCTTAACGCATTGTCGACCGACTTTGATGCAACACCCAGCGAATCGGCAATTTCAGCATAACTTTTACCCGATAAGAACTCGCATAACACCTGATATTCAAAATCAGATAGATCTTTTTTGATAGTATGCTCCAAATCGTCAAAACTTTCTTTTTCAATCAATATGCTCTCAGGACTGCTTGCATCAGTCAACTGCACATCATCAATAGGCGTAATCAAACTATCGGGTATGTGCTTTGCCGCGCCCGAAACACGCACTAAAGCCGAAGACATCGCCCTGTTTATACACAAAGTAACAAAGGTCTTAAACGATGCCTTCGTCGGATTATAGGTCTTAACAGCAGAAAAAATCGCCAAAATACCCTCTTGTATAAAATCTTCGGTATCAAAACCGCTTGCATTGTAGCCCGATGCCACACTTATTACCAATGGCATATAGCGATTAATAAGCAACTGTAAATATTTATATTCACCGCGGTTTATAAACTCTACCAATTGGTTATCAGAAAAATTTTCCTGCATTTAAACTCCATACTATTTTACAATTATTATATTAAATATACATTAGTTATTAAGAATTGTCAAGCATTTTTATTTATTTCGACAAATTTCTATAAAAAAACGGTGGTTAAATCAAATTGACTAACCACCGTTTTAAATTTAGTCTATTTTCAAAAACCTTTTATATCCATTGCCGTACTGCACACAACGTGATACTCGGCTAAGCGTTGCCGAAGAAATCTCACACAACTCCATCACTTGATTATAGGTTTTGCCCTCAAGCAAAAGCTTTGCTGCCTTTACGCGCTGTGCCATTTGCTCGAGTTCTTTTGCAGTGCACAAATCCTCAAACAAGCAGGCGCAATCCTCGACCGTTTCGAGCGACAAAATCAGCGAATACAAGTCTTTTACATCTTTATTTTCAAAAAACATATTTTGCCACCCTTTAAATTTTTTCTAAAGAATTTTGTAAAAAGTGTTTAGTCTTTTCACTCTTGGGATTTTCAAAAATCTCCTCGGGTGTTCCCATTTCTTCGATAACACCGTCAGCCATAAAAATTATCTTGTCAGACACATTTTTAGCAAATTCCATTTCGTGTGTTACCACAATCATTGTGCTACCCGATTCTTTAAGATCCTTAATAACGCGCAAAACCTCACCCGTAAGCTCGGGGTCAAGTGCGCTTGTTGGTTCATCAAAACAAAGTATATCAGGATTCATTGCAAGCGCGCGCGCAATTGCCACACGCTGCTGCTGACCACCCGACAACTGACAGGGGTAACTGTCTATCTTTTCGGTAAGACCAACCTTTTCGATAAGCTCGCGCGCTTTTTTATCAATCTCTTCGTTACTACCCTTTTTAAGCAGTTTTGGCGCCAAGGTTACATTATCAAGAACACTGTACTGCGGAAAAAGGTTAAAGGACTGAAACACAAGACCAAAATGCAGTCGATTTTCACGAATTTGTTCATCCTTTAATGCGGCTTTATTTTCTCCATCAAACAGCAGCTTATCACCCACACTGATTGTACCCTTGTCCGGCGTTTCAAGAAAATTTAGACAACGAAGCAATGTTGTTTTACCGCTACCGGATGAGCCGATTATAGATATAACTTCACCCTCGTCCAGAGAAAAGCTTATACCCTTTAAAACCTCAGTTTTACCAAAGTTTTTATAAATATCCTTTATTTCCAAAAAAGGCATAATTTTTCCTCCTTAAACTTTAAAATAACTTAACTTTTTCTCTATATAATTAAACAACAATGTCAGCAGTCCACTGAATGCCAAATAGTAAACACCTGTAAAGAACAGCGGCCACAAAAGACCATCAACGCGTATGTAGTCCTGCGCTGCCCATATAATTTCATATACAGTTATAGTACGCGCAAGTGATGTATCCTTTACAAGCGTGATAATTTCGTTCGACATGGGAGGCACTATTCTTTTTATCATTTGCATAAGCGTAATTTTAAAGAATATCTGTGACTTGGTAAGACCTAAAACCTCTCCCGCCTCTTGCTGACCTTTTGGAACGCCCTGTATTCCGCCACGGAAAATCTCCGAAAAATAGCACGCATAGTTTATAGAAAATGCAATTATCGCGGTAACAAGCGGGTCGGCCATATTGAGTGTTCTCATAAAATCAACAAATGCATTATCAACCCCGCCGGTTTCTGCTGCGCTAACCAATAAACCAGGTCCAAAATAGAATAAGATGAGCTGCAGCATCAGTGGTGTTCCGCGAATAATCCACACAAAAACCTTAACCAAAAAACTCAGCGGCTTAAATCTGCTCATAGAGCCGAACGAGATAATTAAGCCAAGCGGCAATGAAAAAAGCAAAGTAAACCCAAAAAGCTGTAATGTAACTAAAAAGTTTTTAAACAAATTAATTACTACTTCAATAAACATTCTATGTATCCTCTCAAACAGTATTAAATAGAGACCTAAAAATAGGCCTCTATCTAACATATATCCTATAATTATTCAGCGAGTGTTAATGAATATTTGTCAGCCAATGCCTGTAATGAGCCATCAGCCTTCATATCGTTCATAAAGCCGTTTATCTTAGCTGTAAGGTCAGAATCCTTGCGGCAAGCAATTGCATATTCTTCTTCAGTAAGAGAAATGCCTACACCCAAGTCAGCAAAGCTTGTGCCTTCACCTGTCATTGCCTTAGCCATTGTAATATCAATTATACATGCATCAGCCTTACCGGTCTTAATTGCTGTCATTGCGTCGCTTTGTGCGTCATACTCTTTATAGTTGTATTCTTTTTCAGCGGCAATATCTTTACCTGCAGAACCTGCTTCAACAGCAAAGCTTAAATCTTTTAAAGACTCTTCGGTTTTGTAATCATCAAGCTTATCAGCTTTCATAACAACAACCTGAGCATTAAGCACATAAGGATTTGTGCAGCTTGCATTTGCCTTTGCTTCATCAGATAGTGTCATACCGTTCCATACAACGTCAATCTTCTTTGACTCAAGTGTTGCCCATTTGTTGTTCCAGTCAATAACAACAAATTCAACGTCTACATCAAGCTTTTCTGCAACAGCCTCGGCAAACTCGGTGTCAAAACCGGTCCACTCACCGTTTTCATCCTTGTAGTTCATTGGCTCGTAAACTGTCATACCAACAACCAATTTACCCTTATCTTGTATGTACTCTACATCAGACTTTACAACTTCAGTCTCAGATGAGTTATCGGCCACATCCTTTGGACCACAGCCTGCAAAGCAGAACAACATAGCCACTACCATAAGTAATGCAATAATTTTTTTCATAATATATTTCTCCTTTGTTCCCTTTCGGGTTTTATTTGATGACGCTATTATACTTTATCAAACTAAAGTTGTAAAGTGTTTTTTGCATTTTTAATTACTTTTGTATATCTGCACAAAAAAGTGTAAAACTTTTAGTCATTATCACTTTATTTCGATAAAGTGATAAATTGTTGGCTCTGATATTTTGCCATTACAATATATAATAAAGCCCCTGCTTATATGCAGAGGCTTTCATCTTAGCTTAATTGTGCATTAAATAACTCTAACGCGAATCACGCCGTCAATAGCGGCAATTCTTTCTTCTACTGCCGCAGTATCATCAACGCTAACGTCAATCATAGTATATGCATAGTCACCACGTGATTTATTAAGCATATTTTCAATGTTAACATTATTTTCAGCAACAATACCCGTAATGGCTGTGAGCATATTTGGTATGTTTTTATGGATTACGCACACACGGTGTTTACCGCTTCTTGGCATCGAAATAGCAGGCATATTAACCGAGTTAACAATATTGCCGTTTTCAATGTAGTCAATAAGCTGTCGTGCGGCCATATCGGCGCAGTTATCTTCAGATTCAGGTGTGGATGCGCCCAAGTGAGGAATGGCAATAACGCCATCAACGCAAAGCATTTCTTCTGTCGGAAAATCGGTAACATATGCAGCTACCTTGCCATTTTCAAGTGCTTTAAGCATATCATCCGAATTTACTAATGCCGCACGTGAGAAATTAAGAATTCTTACTCCATCCTTCATCATAGCAATGGCATCGGCATTTATCATATTCTTTGTGCTGTCAGTAAGCGGAACATGAACACTGATATAGTCACATTTTTTATAAATTTCGTTAATATCGTAAATATGAACCGCATTATGTGTGAGGTTCCAAGCGGAATTTACCGAAAGATACGGGTCATAGCCATAAACTGTCATACCAAGATGATTAGCGGCATTAGCCACCATAACACCTATAGCACCAAGACCGATAATACCCAAGGTTTTACCCTTAAGCTCAGGGCCTGCAAATGCGCCTTTACCTTTTTCTACCAGCTTGCCTACTGCGTCGCCCTCACCTTTAAGTGTCTTTGCCCACTCAATTGCAGGAATAACGCGGCGAGATGATATAAGCATACCTGCAAGCACAAGCTCTTTAACGGCATTTGCATTAGCACCGGGTGTATTAAATACAACTATACCCTGTTCGCTGCAACGGTCAATCGGAATGTTGTTAGTACCTGCACCCGCACGGGCTATAGCCTTAAGAGAGGCCGGAAATTCAGTATCATGAAGAGCTGCCGAACGCACAATCGCTCCATCAGCATTTTCTACCTCGTCACCTACTGTATATTTATCATCAAAAACCTGAAGTCCAATTTTTGAAATTTTGTTATAGGTTTTAATCTTATACATTATGCGTTCTCCTCTTCAAATTTCTTCATAAACTCAACGAGTTTTTCTACGCCTTCAATTGGCATTGCGTTATAAATTGATGCACGCATACCGCCAACGCTACGATGACCCTTAAGGTTTACAAAGCCTGCAGCCTTAGATTCTGCAACAAATTTAGCGTCAAGCTCATCATTACCTGTTACAAAAGGTACGTTCATAAGTGAACGGTCCTCTGCCACAACGGTGCCCTTAAAGAGCTTGCTGTTATCAAGAAAATCATAAAGAACTTTAGCCTTCTTAACGTTCAGTTCTTTTATTGCTTCAAGTCCGCCCATCTTTTTAATCCACTTGAATGTAAGACCTGCTATATAAATTGTATAGCAAGGTGGTGTATTAAACATAGAACCGTTTTCAGCATGCGTTGTGTAGTTAAGCATTGTAGGTGTAATATCCATTGCGTTACCGATAAGGTCTTCACGAATAATTACAATAGTAACGCCTGCGGGAGCAACGTTCTTTTGAGCGCCTGCATAAAGCATACCAAACTTTGTTACATCAATCGGTTCTGAAAGAATACAGCTTGAAATATCAGCAATAAGCGGCACATCACCTGTGTCAGGCAGTTCGTTATACTTTGTGCCGTAAATGGTATTGTTCATACAAATGTGAACAAAGTCAGCCTCGGGGTCAAAATCAGCCGCGGTAGTCTTCGGAATGTAAGAATAGGTCTTATCAGCGCTTGATGCAACAGCACGCGCTTCACCGTAGCGTGCCGCCTCTTTATAAGCCTTGTTAGCCCACTGACCGGTAATAATAAAATCAGCCTTTTTATTCTTATTCATAAGATTAAGCGGAATCATCGCAAACTGAGTGGAAGCACCACCCTGCAAGAACAGTACCTTGTAATTATCAGGAATGTTCATTATCTCACGCAAATTAGCCTCAGCCTCATCAAATATTGCCTGATACTCTTTTGAACGGTGTGACATCTCCATAACAGATTGACCGCTATTACCGTATTCTAACATCTCTGCCGCAGCAGTCTTAAGTACGTCTTCAGGTAGCATTGAAGGACCTGCACTAAAATTATAAACTCTTGCCATAATATAAAAACCTCCATATTGGGACTTGTTTTCCCGAATTTGCTCACTATTATATACTATATGCTATGCCATGTCAATAGGTTTGTTAAAAAAAAGACAAAGTTTTTTGAAAATGCTTTTTCTCGATAAATTTTATTGTTATTTTTTTAACAATAAAAGGCAGATATAATGCCGCCTTTACAGCGGCATCATATTATCTCAACGAAAAATCTTCGCTATCGAGCGATAAATTCGGATTATAGTACGGGTCACCTTTTTTAAGCTCAGCTCCCCATCGCTCTTGAAAACGGAATATCTCGCTGTTAAAACGAGCCCGTTTTTCAGGTGTGTCCTCATCACCGCGACTTTTTGATTCATAGTGATAAAATTCGGCAAACGGTGTAAACGCAATCAAATATCCCGCTTTTCGTATCTTCATACAAAAATCAATATCATTAAATGCCACGGCATATTCTTCATCAAGACCGCCCACCTCATCATACACATCCTTGCGTATCATAAGACACGCCGCCGTACAAGCGCTCAAATTTTGGGCGATAGACGCCCTTGCCATATAACCAGGGTTTTCGCGCGCAAAGCCCTTATGCGAATGACCGGCCACACCACCAAGCCCCACAATAACACCCGCGTGCTGAATCGTGTCATCATCATAGTAAAGCTTTGCACCAACTGCGCCAACATCTTTGCGCTGAGCAAACATAAGCATCTGCTCAATCCAATCAGCAGTTATAACCTCTATATCATTATTAAGCAAAAGCGCATACTCGCCGTTCGACTGCTCTACCGCAAAATTGTTAATAGCAGAATAGTTAAATCCACTCTTCCAGGTTATAACCTTTAAATTGTTATATTTTTCTTTTGCAAGCTTATAATACTCAAAGGTTTCTTGCTCAGTACTGTTGTTTTCAACAACAATTACTTCAAAGTTTTTATAGGTGGATTTTTCATACACCGAGACCAAACACTTTTCAAGGTCGTCAGTATGATCTTTATTTGGTATTATAATTGAAACCAACGGTTCGCCTATAATATCATACTGTATTTTATACGTGGTAGGCACCGTCGCATCATATACCCTACCGGACAAACCCAATCTTTCAATATGAGCTGCAAGCGCACGCTTTGCACTTTCTACAACATAGGGCTTCGCCGATACATCCGACGCCACCGATGCTTTGTGCGAACGCCAAAAATAAAGCGCTTTAGGTATATGCACAATATTTTTAGCCTTTTCAGTAAGACGCAAAATCAAATCATAGTCCTGACTGCCGTTATACTCGCGATTAAAACATCCAACCGCATCTATCAATTCTTTGCTAAAAGCCGTAAAATGACATATATAATTATACGAACGCAATGTATCAGGCGAAAAGTCGGGCTTAAAATTATAAATGGTTATATTTGATGGCTTGCCGACAAATGTGACTTCGTCTGTATAAATAAAATCGGCGCTATTTTCTTCTATTACTTTTGACATTTCAAAAAGAGCCGACGGATGAAGCAAATCATCATGATCAAAAAGGGCGATATAATCGCCATCAGCCATGTCGATACACTCATTAGTGTTGTCCGCTATACCGCGATTTTTATCCAGCTTTTTATAACATATTCTTGCATCATTAATGCTTTTTACATATTCGCCAACATAACCGTGTTCACTGTCACTGCCGTCAGCTAAACACAACTGCCAATTTTGATATGTCTGATTTATCACCGAATCAATCATTTGCTTTAAAAATTTTATCGGTGTGTTATATAGCGGCACAACCACACTGAATTTTATTTTTTTATTGAAAACTGCTGTCGCTTCTCTTTTTCGACGACGACCGCTTATCTTATAGCGCACAGTAAAGCCGCCGACAAGTCGGTTTAACTTGCGGCGGATTTTTCTAAAAGCAACAATCGGCTTGCGCGCCAGTTCAAATAGAGCAGGATGCTCTTTTAGTTGCATAGCGCGTCTTTTAAGCCAACCTTTAAATGATTTTTCTTGCACGGGTACCTTTTCAAACATCTTGATAAAGCCTACCTTTGAGAATTTTTATATGCGTTGCAAACCTCGGCTGCGTCACCTATCATTTTAATTTTACCTTTCTCAAGCCATACGCAGTGCTTGCAAAGGCGTTCTATTTGCTCAATAGAATGTGAAACTATAATAACAGTGGTATCGTCATTAATCATTTTGTTTATGCGGTCCTCGCATTTTTGTTGGAACAAAAAGTCACCAACCGCCAAAATTTCATCAACAATAAGTATATCGGGGGTAGTAACGGTAGCAATCGCAAAGCCAATACGCGCCACCATACCAGAAGAGTAGTTCTTCATTGGCACATCTAAAAATTCCTGCATTTCAGAAAATTCAACTATTTCGTCAAATTTTTCATCCATAAACTTTTTAGAATATCCAAGCACCGAACCGTTGAGATAAATATTTTCTCTCGCGGTAAGGTCCATATCAAAGCCGGCGCCAAGCTCAATAAGCGGCGCAATAGTGCCGTAGGTTTTAACGGTGCCCTTGGTGGGCTCTAAAATACCCGATATTATTTTAAGGGTTGTACTCTTGCCGCAGCCATTAAGGCCCACAATACCAAACACATCACCCTTTTTAATATCAAAAGACACATTATCCACAGCTACAAAATCTTCAAAATAAAGCTGGCGTTTAGCAAGCTTCAAAAAATATTCTTTAAGACTTTCAAGTTTTTCTTTACTCATATTAAAGTGCATTTCGACATTGCGAAGTTCAACTGCATTTCCGTTCATACAAAACACTCCTTAATACAAATTAAATGTGAAGAATAAACTTGCCCTGCGCCTTTTTAAAGACAAACGCGCCTATAAAAAACATAGCAAGCGACATACCAACGCAAATCAGATTTTCTTTGATTCCGGGAATGTGGTTATACATAATAAGCCCTCTGAAATACTCAACATAATGAGTTATGGGATTAAGCTCTACTATGCGCAAAACAAAGGTGTGACCTTCTAAAAGCGATAACGGATAAATAATTGGTGTCAAATACATAAGTGCTGTAAGGAAAATACCGTACAGGTGCTGCACATCTCTGAAATACACAGTAGCCGCACTCAAAAACAGGCTTGCGCCACAAACAAACACAAAGCAATATAACACAGGTATCGGGAAGAGTATTGCCGTAACACTTGGAACTACACCCTGAAACAGCATTACTATAACCACAGCAATAAGAGTAAAGAAAAAGTTTACAAGTGAAAACAAACACTTTTCAAGTGGGAATATATATTTAGGTATATACACCTTTTTAATAAGCGGAGCAGAAGCTAAAATAGAACTTAGCGAATTTGATGTTGCTTCCGAGAAAAAATTCCATATAGCAAAGCCAACTATATAATAGGTGGCAAAATTATCAATTTGAATTTTAAGTAGTTTGCCAAATACCGTTGTAATTACCAGCATAGTAAACAACGGATTTAAAACGCTCCACGCAACGCCAAGAACACTGCGACGGTATTTTATTTTAAAATCTTTAGAAACCAAATTTTTAAGTAGCGGCATAAACTTTTTCATATCGCTGAAAAAATTCGCCTTATTTAAAACATCTTTTGCCAAAACAAATTCCTCACTTTAACATTAAAGTAATATATTGGTATATACATTATACCATTATAACCATAATATTGCAAGAAAAAAAGCGAATACTAAAAAACGGTGATTATAATGATTTCAACCGTACTTCGAACAATAATACTATACATTGTGGTAACAGTAGCAATTCGTCTTATGGGCAAGCGACAAATCGGTGATATGCAACCAAATGAATTAGTAATAACATTGCTTATATCCGAAATTGCTGCAATACCACTTCAAGACACCGATCAGCCCATGTCTATAGGCCTTGCAGCGATTTTTGTTTTGGTTTTTTTAGAGATAGTAATATCCGTTCTTGCAATGAAAAGCTTTCGTGTTAGGAAATTGTTAAACGGAAAATCGGTAGTTGTTATAAAAAACGGCGTTATCGACCAACAGGCTATGCGTAATGTGCGTATGACGGTGGTCGATCTTATAGAACAACTTCGTTCTCAAAATGTATTTAATGTAGTCGATGTTGCCTTTGCCGTTTTAGAGGTAAACGGAAATTTAAGTGTGTTGCTAAAAAAAGATGCACAGCCTGTATCGGTTAAAGATATCGAATTGAATCTACCCGACGATTCACTTCCCTTACCGGTAATCAGCGACGGTAAAATAATTTATGAGTCACTAAAGTCCCTGCAAATCACTACACAAAAGCTATATAAAATACTAAAACACAAAAGTGCCACACCCAAACAAATATTTTTAATGACACTCGACCGTGACGGTAATCACACAATAATAAAAAAGGGCGGTGAGCAAAAAATATGAAACGCCTTATCCCAGCCGCCATAATTTTGGTATTTATAATTTCAATATGTATTATTGCCCATATTTGTGTGGACCACGCCTGCGAAAAAACACTTGACGATATTAAAAATTTTTATAACGGGGGCATTACAGCCGCCCAACTTGAAAACGGTTGGAAAGAAAGAAAAGAACAAATGGCGCTGTTTGTAAACCACGACTTTTTAGATAAAATCTCGGTTTACATCGGTCAATTGGCCATCACCACCAATGATAATTTGCCTGAGCATAACGCCGTTTATAAAAATATTGAGAGTGTTTTGTCGCTTATAAAAGCCGAGCAAGAATTCGCTCCGCATAGTTTTTATTGATTTGAGATGCATATTTTTGTTACAAAAGCAGAAATATGCATTTATTTTTGCATATTTTACTAAAAAATTCATTTTATAAAAATATTTATGCAATTTTGCTTGACAACGTAAAT
Source organism: Acutalibacteraceae bacterium (assembly GCA_045539695.1). Taxonomy (GTDB): domain Bacteria; phylum Bacillota; class Clostridia; order Oscillospirales; family Acutalibacteraceae; genus UBA737. The sequence continues at coordinate 47,877 of JAZQFX010000023.1, read as the reverse complement.
ATAATATGTTAAAATCGCAATATCCCAAAAATTACATATTTTGTAATTAACTTTTAAAATATTGAAATGAGGTAACAAAAATGAAAAACTTAAAGAAAATTTTAGCCGCTGCTTTGGCGCTTTGTATGCTCCTTTGCTTTGCTGGTTGCGGCGCAAAAGAAGACAATGTGCTCACAATGGGTACAAACGCAGCATTCCCTCCTTATGAGTTTGTTGATGATGACGGTAACATCGTAGGCATCGACGCTGAAATCGCAGCAGCTATTGCTGAAAAGCTTGGTATGGAACTCGAAATCAAGGATATGGAATTCGACTCACTTATCACCGCTTGCGCAGGCGGATCTGTTGATGTTGTTCTTGCCGGTATGACAGTTACCGACGAGCGTAAAGAATCGGTTAACTTCTCTGACACATATGCTACCGGTATTCAGGTAATCATTGTTAAAGAGGGTTCTGAAATTACTAAAGTTGAAGACCTTGACGGCAAAATGATCGGCGTTCAGGCAGGCACCACAGGCGACATCTACTGCACTGACGACTACGGTCAGGACAATGTTAAGCAGTACAACAACGGTGCGTTAGCAGTTGCCGCTTTACAAAACGATCAGGTTGATTGCGTAATCATTGATAACGAACCTGCTAAGAGCTTTGTTGCAGCAAACGAAGGTCTTAAGATTCTTGAAACCGAATATGTTACCGAGGATTATGCTATTGCAGTTGCTAAAGAAAATACCGAGCTTCTCGAAAAAATCAACAAGGCAATGGCAGAGCTTAAGGCGGACGGCACTATCGATAAAATCATCGACGAATATATTCCTGCTGAATAATTTTTAAGTTAAAATTTCACACTTTAAAGGAGCGGCATTTATAGTGTCGCCCCTTTTTAGCGTATTAAACATATAAAAAGGTTGGTGCATTAATGGGCGTTATTTCTTTCGCAAATTGGATTACCACGGCACCCCAGTGGATTCAATCTTGTCCCGAGTGGCTGCAAAATTTAATTTTTCAGCTTTATCAAACATTTATCTATCAAGATCGTTGGAAATTTTTTACAGACGGTCTTAAAATTACGTTTATCGTAACACTCGGTGCTCTTGTTTTAGGTGTTATTATCGGTCTTATAATAGCAATCGTACGCACCGCGCACGATAGCATCGTTAACAAAAAGCCACCGTTTATTCTTCGTGTAATAAACGGCTTTTGCAAACTTTACCTTACTGTAATACGCGGTACGCCTATGATGGTGCAGTTACTTGTTATGGGCTTCGTTATTATGATTCCGAAAACCGATACAGCAACAATTATATGCGGTATTATCACATTGGGCATTAACTCCGGCGCCTACGTTGCTGAGATTGTACGTTCGGGACTTATGTCAATTAATGTTGGTCAATCAGAGGCAGGACGTAGCCTTGGCTTCAACTATATACAAACAATGTGGTACATAGTTATTCCTCAAGCAATCAAAAACATTTTACCTGCCCTCGGCAATGAAATGATTACCCTGCTTAAAGACACATCACTTGTATCGGTAATAGCTCTACGCGATGTTACCAAGCAAACACAAAACATAATAAGCAAAACCTATCAACCCTATGTTCCTTATATAAGCCTTGCGATAATTTATCTTATAATTGTTATCATACTTACAAAACTGCTTGGCATCTTCGAAAGGAGGCTGCGTAAGAGTGACCACTAATAATACTTTGATTAAGGTTGAAAACCTTGTAAAAAACTTTGGAAAAATCGAGGTTTTGAAGGGCATTAATTCCGAAATTAAGCGCGGTGAGGTTGTTGTAATCATCGGCGCGTCGGGTTCAGGCAAATCAACATTTTTGCGTTGCCTTAATCTTCTCGAATACCCAACTGACGGTAATATATATTTTAACGATGTTAATATCACCGACCCCGAAACCGACATAAATATCCACCGTCAAAAAATGGGAATGGTATTCCAGCAGTTTAATCTATTCCCCCATATGACCATACTTAAAAATATGACCATTGCCCCAATAAAGCTTTTGGGGATGAGCAAAGCAGATGCAGAGTCAAAGGCTATGGCGCTACTTGAAAAGGTTGGACTTGCCGATAGAGCAGACGCCTACCCGTCACAGCTTTCGGGCGGTCAAAAACAGCGTGTAGCTATAGTTCGCGCTCTTTGTATGGACCCAGAGGTTATGCTTTTTGACGAACCGACCAGCGCGCTTGATCCGGAAATGGTTGGCGAGGTACTCACTGTTATAAAAGACTTGGCAGCCAGCGGTATGACAATGGCAATTGTCACTCACGAAATGGGCTTTGCCCGCGAGGTTGCCGACCGCGTAATCTTTATTGATGAAGGCGTAATAGCCGAAGAAGGCACCCCCGAAGAAATTTTCGGCAACCCAATGTGCCCCAGACTTCAGGACTTTTTAAGCAAAGTGCTTTAACAATTTACACTCATTACGAAAAACACAGCACCTACTAAAACAAATAGTAGGCGCTGTGTTTTTAGTTTAATTGTGCATTACTCACTGTGAATTGTGCTTTTTAAAAAATATCATTATTAAATATATTATACATAATTTGCGCTACCTCACAGCGAAGCGCATTGCCGCCCGGCACTATTGTTGTGGGGGTTTTGCCGTTTATTACGCTGTTTGTTACCGCCCAGATTACAGGATTTTGAGCGTAATCAGTTACATTTTTGTAGTCGGTGTAGGTGTTTTTAACCTTGTTCTTTTGGATTGTTGTGTAGCTTGTGTTAAGACCTTTGTAATTTGCATATCTGTAAAGGAAGGTTACAAGCTGCTCACGGGTGATTTTATCGCCCGTGCCGAATTTACCGTTTTGGTAACCGCTCACTATTCCTTTTTCTGAGCCCCAGTTTACTGCCGCTTCATAGTAACTGCCTTCGGGCACATCGGGGAAAGCACTTTTTTTGTTGCCGTAGCTTGTAAGGTCTACTCCGTCAAGTCGAGCCAGAATTACCAAAAAGTCTTGTCGCTGAATATTATCTCCGGGGCCAAACTTTGTTGTGCCGCCGTAGCCTGAGATTATTCCACGACCTACGGAATATGTTACTGCATCATTGTACCACTCACTTGATAATACATCGGTAAATATGGTGTTGGCAATTCTTGTTTTAGTCCAAGCTAGTGTACCATTTATTTCGTCACTGCAATCGTATCTGAATCTTATAGTATAATTCAACTCTTCAACAAGTGGCCAACCACCGAGCTTTTCATAATATCTTACTTCGTTACCTTGTTTGTCAAACACCGCTACATTATGAGGATTGTATTCACCGGTATATTTCGAACTAGGCTTAAAGGTATAAACACCCGTTTTTGTGACACGCGCATTCCAACTGCCATATAATTCTTCACTATAGCCATCAAAACACTCTATGTGAGTATGACTTTTAATATTTCTTGCAATATCACACTCATTACACCTTTGGTCACAGGCATTTGTATAGCTGTGAGCTTCGGGTGTCCATCCGCAAGCAGTGCAACCTTTCAAGCAACTGCCCGAATATGTATGCTCACCATCCTCACACAATCCGTAATTCCAGGTAGCATCGGTTAAACACTCGTTATAATGGCCTATATTTATCGCACTGCTTTCTTCGCCCCAGTACCACACAACCGAAAGTAAGCTGCAGTTGTAAAACGCATAGTTGTCTATATTTTCAACGGTTTTTGGTAATGTAATTTGCTCAAGCTTATAGCAATTTTCAAAAGCGCTATTGCCTATACGCGTAACTTCATTAGGTATAACAATATTGCTGATTTTTGTGTTGTAAAACGCCAAATCACCTATGCTTGTGATATTATCTCCAAGTCTTACATTTTCAAGAACCTGACAATCAAAAAAAGCACCCTCATTTATAGCTGCAACACCGTTACCAACCGTTACTTTACTTAATCGGTTACTCCAACCAAAAACATAACCGCCAAGACTTGTAACGCTGTTTGGTATTACAACTTCATTGATATTGTCGCAGTTTGAAAATGCCAAATCACCTATGCTTATAACGCCATCGGGTATAGTTATGCCCTCAAGCCTTATGCAATCAGAAAACGCTCCGTCAGCTATGGTTTTAACGGTGCTAGGCAAGCTAACACTTGTAAGCTTTTGACAAAATCCAAAGGCAGCCTCACCAAGCTCTACCACACCTTCAGGTATGGTAACACCGGTCAATCTGTTACACTCATAAAAAGCGCGGTCACCAATGGTCGTAACAGTATATCCGCCCAAAGAGGCAGGTATTGTGATATCTCCGCTTATATTTGTATTGACATCTATAATTATAGCCTTGCCAGACTTTACCTCATAGGTATAATTCCCGCTCGTAGCTGCATTTACCGCAATACCCACAGGAGCAATGCCCACAATAAGAATAACCGTTAATAAAACCGACAGTATTTTTTTCATATGAACTCTCCACTAAAATTCTTCTGGTATTTCAAGCGCATCAAAACTCTCAAAAAATGCCTTAAGCTCTTGCTTCATAATTTTTATGCCTCCCACCCCGTTGCTCTCGAAGTTCATCGGCATAACAGGGTCATGCACGCTAAGGCGAAGCAAAAACCAACCATTTGGTGTTGATACCCTTATTCCCTCACGGTTGTCATCGACAATAATATAGCCGTCTCGTTGTTTTACAAATTCTTCTAATTCATCTATAACACGTTGACCGTAAACCTTAAAATAATCAACCTTAATATTAAAGCGATGCTCTTCTTCCTCTACGGGCATCTCCATTGTAGAAAGCAGCGCCTTAATATCAGTACCCTTTGCAAGCTCAATTATAATCTTGGTAGCAAGATATGCGCCGTCATCTAAAAAGTAGTTTTCGCGCAGCGCCGCATGGCCAGACGTTTCAATAGCAAGCGGACAGTCTATGCCCTGTTCACACAATTCTATCGCTTTGTTGATTACGTTTTTATAGCCGCGACGATAACGGTAGTGCACACCACCTAAATCTTCGTTAATATATTTTTTAAGTCCGTCAGATGTAACCGAGTCGGTAACAATTGTACCGCCCTTTTTGCCACCTAACGCAATATATGACGCAATGGCAATTAGGCGGTTGCGATTTATCTCGTTTCCGTCCCCGTCAACACAACCGGCTCTATCTACATCGGTATCAAATATTACGCCAAAATCGGCATTACTGCTTTTAACCGCTTCACAAATACTCTCAATAGCCTGCTTGTTTTCAGGGTTTGGTATATGGTTTGGAAACATTCCGTCAGGCTCTAAAAATTGACTGCCCGAAATATCGGCACCCAAAGGCGCTAAAACCTCGTTTGCATAAAAGCCACCAACGCCGTTGCCTGCATCTACCACTATATGATAGTTTTTAAGCGGCTTTTCACCCTTGCCAACCTCACGGATAATCATATCGCGAAGTCGCACCGCATAATCTTTCATATAGTCACATTTTTCTATACTTCCTTTTTGCTCACTTATGCACTCCTGCTTCTGTGATGCAAGGGTTAAAATTTCTGAAATATCACTACCCTCAAGTCCGCCTGAAGCTATAAAAAACTTTAGACCGTTTCTATCAAACGGATGATGACTTGCCGTAATCTGTATAGCGGCATCGGTATGTAAATCAACGGTAGTCATAAACATTGCAGGGGTTGAAGCCAAGTCACAATCAAGTACGGTAACACCCGCATTAGTCAGAGCTGATTTTACCTTCTCACTTATTTTGTCGGCTGTGATACGCGAATCGTGACCGATCGCTATTCTAAGTTCACTTGCGGGCTTGCTTAATTTATCAACACACCAAACGGCAAAAGCCGCCACAATGTCATAAACCGCTGTGTCGGTAAGCTCTACTGCTTTACCGCCTAAATCCGACGCAATACCGCGAACATCGGTACCGCTTTTTAAATTCATATAATCCATTATAACCCTCCCGACAAAAATCCTGCCGTAAAATAACCAATCAAAATCAACACTACTACCGAAATAGTAATAACCGCCGATTTGACAAACAAACTCCAAAATTCACTTTTGTTTTTATTTTCCACTGTATTAACACCTCATAAAAAGTATTAACAGCACAAAATAATTTATTCTATCAAAGGTACCCGATATGAGATTTAAACGCCATAGAAAAATCAAACGATACCGAAAAATCAATGCTCGAGAATATGCAATACTGTTCGACAGCAGCAATAGCCTTGTTGAATATATTTGCAACATAAAAACCGCAAATATTATCAAAAGCAGCCTTTACACAATGAATGGCGGTTATCAACTTATAATTTGCACTAATAACACACAAAGCTTATCTAAAAAAATCGTTTTTAAAGATAAATTACACCTTGATGAAATCAAACTCAAAAGTCGCCTTATATGCAAAGAGAACGCAGTACAAAAAATGCAAAAAGCATTTAAAGACTCTTAATTTCACGCACCTTAGCACCCATATCATCGGCTGAAAACAAAAAATTGCCTGCTACCAACACATTAGCACCGGCCTCTACTGCCTGAGGCGCCGTTTCGGCATTTATGCCGCCATCAACCTCAATGTCGATGTTTAGTCCTTGACGCTCACATTCAGCCTTGATAGCCTTAATTTTATCAAGCGCTACGGGCATAAACTTTTGACCGCCAAAACCAGGCTCTACCGACATGACAAGCACCATATCACAAAGCGGTAACAACTCAAAAATTTCCTCAGCGGATGTCGCAGGCTTAATAGTTATGCAAGACTTGCAACCAAGCTCACGTATCTTTTTAAGCGTTTCGGCGTTGTCGGAGCCTGCCTCAAAATGAAAGCCTAAAAGGTCGGCATATTTTGCAAATTCCTCAATGTACCTGTGTGGTCTGTCTATCATCAAATGCACGTCAAGCGGCAAATTTGTATGCGCCTTTATTGATTTTATAACGGGGTTGCCAAACGAAATATTCGGCACAAAAATACCGTCCATAACATCAAGATGCAGCATATCAACCCCTGCATCTTCCAATTTTTTTATACTGTCACCAAGCGTTAGAAAGTCGGCAGTCAACACCGACGGAGAAACCTTTACCATATTATCACCAAAAGTCCTTAAATTGCTACTGTTATTCTAATATTTTTATATAATCTTGTCAACATATTATTTCCCAAAAATAGCGGCGATTGCTTGGCGGAAAGTCATCAAGCACACCATATTCGGGGTCATAAAACTTGCCTTCAAAGAAAAGCGACCAATGCCAGCACTTAGGCGTTTCAAGGCTAAGCATTGCTACACGCGGCAATTCACTTTTATTTTTAACCTCTACCCTTTCATTTTTATAAGTAATTCCAAGCTCCGATAGAGCCATCTTCATATCCTTAAGGGTAGTCTCTTTTTCGGTTTTCACTAAATCAAAAATCTCATTTACGTTAAGACCCGAAATCATCGCAAGCACTGCCTGCCCACAAGCAAGCGGATTCGGCTCATAAATATGTTTAATCTTTTCAATCAACGGCATAATAACCTCAACCAATTTATAATTTTTATAATTATATCATAATTAAAGTAATATGTAAATCTAAAAAAATCGGCGAGGATTGATCCACGCCGTTTTGATTTTTAGCTATCAGCTATGAAAAACCTATATCTGTTCATAACTTATAGGTCGTTGACATACCCTTATTTTACCAATGTTCCGCCGTCAGTTTTTAGCAAAATATAAATCTGCTCCTCTTCTAAAGTCTGCGCATTAATATACACCAAAATCTCTTGGTCCTCTTCACCGGCACACAAAAACTCATAGCAACGCACCTCACCGCCTGCATCGGTAGGTATAAGTGTCATAGCCACCTCTTTAACCTCAAGATCACTGTTTATCTTTGCCATAGCTTCATCTGACGTATGACTCGGCGAGGCAAACGCCCGATTTGTGTGATTGGTAAGGTAGCCCGCTGTTTCTAATAGCATTATCTCGCCCGTATCCATAGCTACGCCCACTTTTATAAGGTCGGTGTAGCAAATCGTTTGCCCGTCGAGATATGCAAAATTTATAACACAAATGCCGTTATCGGTATAAAAATATGTGTCAACAAGATTTGTGATTTTCATTTTCTCTAAAAACTTTTCGGCCTTTGAAAGCGCTTGTTCATATGACAGCAAGCTTTCCCCTACAGTGCGGTTTTTTCGCATATAAACCACATATCCGCCTGCCTTGCTTACCGATATATTCACGCTGTCATCAGCAAAACGGTAACATTCAATTTTGCCTTTTTGCATATCCTCAAATTTTAAATTAAAATTATCACCTACAACCGAGTTTGCCACCGTCAATGCCTCGTCAACAGAAAATTCTCTCGCCCCTGTTGTCATAAGCGGATACTTTTCTAAAATATGGTCAGAATAAGGCCCGTCATAAATAAGGGTTGGATAGTCCGATAGATCCTCCTCAAGCTGTGTAAGTGACGCGGCAAGCCCTTGCTCATTTACGACGTCACTCAATTTGTTTTCAACCGTATGCGCCCAATGCTCAGGACTGTTATACTCAATACCAGAATCGTTTATAACCTGTGTTACGGTTTTCGCCGTATCACTAAGAAGTTTTAGTTCTTCACGCTGCTTATCACTTACTGTATTTTCACTTGTTATATTTTTTGCTACACTTAACGCATAGTTGCCCACCTGCGACAAAAATCGGTATATGGTAGATAAATCATTTTCCCCCATTGGTAATTCTGACAGCGCCGATTTTGCAAGCTCGGCTTCGCTGAAAATCTCGGCAGACAGCGAACCCATCTTTTTTGCCGAAGATACATAAACGGTTTTCTCAACCGCCATTTGTATGTTATTAAGGCTGCTGTTTAACTGTTCAAAAGCCCGAGAATACTGGTTTTCAATCATCAGCAAATATTTTTGCGACCTGTTTCGCTCGGTTATAGCAAAGCCGCCAACCACCAAAATTGCCGCCGACAAAAATGAAATAATTTTTACAACAGTTTGTTTTTTTACCACAATATCACTTCCTTACCATTTATTTTTATCTTTTAATACTAAAATAAACAGTAAACTATTGATTTTTTGAAAAATTTGTGTTAATATTATGCTCGGTAAAGGCTGTGACGAAGACAGTAACGTGTTTTATAATTACCACAAGCGAGTTGACGATGGTGCAAGGTCAGCGGTATGAAAACGCGTGAATATCACTTCTGAGCTTCTGCGTGAAAGTTTTTAACAAATAGCGTAAGACGGTCATCTCCACCGTTATCGGGAGTGCGGATATTGGTCCGTTCTAATAGGTGGTTTAAGCTTGTGATGTATTTTTCATCCTCGTCCTATTATGGACGGGGATTTTATTTTTGAAAGGATTATTACTATGTACGACAACATCTCTCCAAATCTTAATTTTGTAGAGCAAGAAAAGAAAATCAAACAATTTTGGGACGACAACAAAATTTTTGAAAAGAGTATCGAAACCAAGGCTAAAGGCACACCTTATGTGTTCTACGACGGTCCTCCTACCGCTAACGGTAAGCCACATATAGGTCACGTGCTTACACGTGTTATTAAAGATATGATTCCACGCTACCGCACAATGAAAGGCTGTATGGTACCAAGAAAAGCCGGTTGGGACACCCACGGTCTTCCTGTTGAGCTTGAGGTTGAAAAGCTTTTAGGTCTTGACGGTAAAGAGCAAATAGAAGAATATGGCCTCGACCCATTTATCGGTCACTGTAAAGAAAGTGTTTGGAAATACAAAGGTATGTGGGAAGATTTCTCAAAAACCGTTGGTTTCTGGGCTGATATGGACAATCCATATGTTACCTACGATAATAACTTTATCGAGTCAGAATGGTGGGCGCTCAAACAAATCTTTGACAAAGGCTTACTTTATAAAGGCTTCAAAATTGTTCCCTATTGCCCACGCTGCGGCACACCGCTTTCTTCTCACGAAGTAGCACAAGGCTACAAAAACGTAAAAGAACGCAGTGCGGTTGTTCGCTTCAAGGTTGTAGGTGAAGACGCTTGCTTCCTTGCTTGGACCACTACTCCTTGGACACTTCCATCTAACGTAGCACTTTGCGTAAACCCAGACGAAACATATTGTAAAGTAAAAGCTGCTGACGGCTACACCTATTATATGGCAGAGGCTTTGCTTGATAAGGTTCTATGTCGTCTTGCTACCGAAGAAACTCCTGCTTATGAGATTCTCGAAAACTATAAGGGCGCCGAGCTTGAGTATAAAGAATATGAGCCACTATTTGACTACGTAAAGCCAGTTTGCGAAAAGCAAAATAAAAAAGGTCACTTTATCACATGCGACAGTTATGTTACTATGACCGACGGTACAGGTATAGTTCATATTGCTCCTGCATTTGGTGAAGATGACGCTAAGGTTGGCAGAAAATATGATTTACCATTCGTTCAGTTTGTTGACGGTCAGGGTAATCTTACTGCCGAGACACCATACGCCGGCACATTTGTTAAAAAGGCTGACCCGTTAGTACTCGTTGACCTTGAAAAAGCAGGTCTACTCTTTGACGCTCCCAAATTCGAGCACGACTACCCGCACTGTTGGCGTTGTGACACTCCACTTATCTACTACGCTCGTGAGTCTTGGTTTATCAAGATGACCGATGTTAAGGATGACCTTATTCGTAACAACGATACCGTTAACTGGATTCCCGAAAGCATCGGTAAAGGTCGATTTGGCCACTGGCTTAAAAATGTTCAGGACTGGGGTATTTCTCGTAATAGATATTGGGGCACTCCACTTAATATTTGGACCTGTGAATGCGGCCATATGCACTCGGTAGGTAGCATAGAAGAGCTTAAATCTATGTCCGACAACTGACCCGACGATATCGAGCTTCATAGGCCTTACATTGATGAAGTTACCATTAAGTGTCCACATTGCGGCAAAGCTATGCACCGCGTGCCTGAAGTTATCGACTGTTGGTTCGACTCGGGCGCTATGCCTTTTGCACAGCACCACTATCCTTTTGAAAATAAGGATTTATTCGAATCACAGTTCCCTGCCGACTTCATTTCAGAGGCTGTTGACCAAACACGTGGTTGGTTCTATTCACTTATGGCAATTTCAACCCTTATTTTCAATAAGGCTCCTTATAAAAACGTAATAGTTCTCGGTCACGTTCAAGACGAAAACGGTCAAAAGATGTCCAAGTCAAAAGGCAATGCAGTTGACCCGTTTGATGCACTTGAAAGCTACGGTGCTGATGCTATTCGTTGGTATTTCTACACCAACTCTGCTCCTTGGCTTCCTAACCGATTCCACGGCAAAGCTGTAGTTGAAGGTCAGCGCAAGTTTATGGGCACACTTTGGAACACCTATGCTTTCTACGTGCTTTATGCTAATATTGATAAATTCGACCCAACCGCGCACACCCTTAATCCAGACAACCTTACCGTTATGGACAAATGGCTTATTTCAAAGCTTAACTCTATGGTAAAGGCTGTAGACGATAACCTCGCTAACTACCGCATTCCTGAGGCTGCTCGCGCATTACAAGAATTTGTTGACGAAATGAGTAACTGGTATGTTCGTCGCGGTCGTGAGCGCTATTGGGTACAGGGTATGACCGATGATAAAGAAACCGCATACTTGGTACTTTACAACGCGCTTGTTACAACTGCAAAAGCAGCCGCACCTATGATTCCGTTTATGGCCGAAAGCATTTACCAAAATCTTGTTCGAAACGTCGATAAGTCTGCCCCAGAAAGTATTCACCTTTGCGACTTCCCCGTAGTAGATGAAACAGCTATTGACGAAAAACTTGAATCAAATATGGAAAGTGTACTCGACATAGTAGTTCTTGGTCGTAGCGCTCGTAACGGTTCTGCAATAAAGAACCGTCAACCACTCAGCACTATGTACGTTAAATGCGATACACCTCTCGATAGCTTCTATGCCGATATTATCAAGGATGAGCTTAATATCAAAGCGGTTGATTTCACAAACGAGGTTGACAACCTTGTATCCTACAGCTTCAAACCACAGCTTAAAACGGTTGGACCAAAATACGGCAAACAGCTTGGCGAAATCCGCACCGCACTTTCAGAGCTTGACGGCAATGCCGCTAAAGCCGAGCTTGACCAAAACGGCGAATTGGTATTTAATTTCGCTTCTGGTGAAGTTCGTTTGGGTGTTGATGACCTGCTTATTGAAGCAAAACAAAAAGAAGGCTTCTATACCGTTAGCGACCACGGTGTTACCGTTGCTCTTGACACAACACTCACCGACGAGCTTATTGAAGAAGGCTTTGTTCGTGAAATTGTAAGTAAGATTCAAACAATGCGTAAAGAAGCAAACTTTAACGTTACCGACCATATCACCGTTACTATGAATGGCAGCGAAAAGGTTATCGCTATTGTAAACAAGTTATCAGCTGATATTTCCGGTGATACCTTTGCTGATTCAATCGCTATTGGTGAAGCAGACGGTTATGTTAAAGAATGGGATATCAACGGCGAAAAGCTTACAATCGGTGTTAAATGCGTATAACTTGCATATAATCTAAACAAAGGAGGATATGTTATGTCCGAAAGCAATAACAAACAGATTATCGAAATGGAAGATATAAGCTCCACTTCGGTAGAATACAGGGCAAAAAAGAATCCCGTTTTAGCATACACAAGCGGTCTTTATAAAAATCTCGGTAATGTAATAAAGGCAATTGCATTTATTATAGCGTTTGCGATAATTATTGTAGGTTTTGTTGTAGCGTTCTTTTTGTTTTCAAAAACCTCTTTTTCTATCGCACTAAGCCTTGCCGCTATAATTATTTTTACAGTTATAGCAGCGTGTATTTTCTTTCCGCTCTTTGGTCTTGGGCACATCCTTTGTCAAAACAATGAAATCTTAAAAATGTTAAATAAATAATTTTAACAGCAAACGGCTCTGTAAAAACAGAGCCCTATTTTTTTGCAAACTGCATAAAATAGTAAATTTTATATTAAAGATTTCTTAATATATTAAACCTTGTTTTTTATACAAAAAAGTGGTATAATACAAGACAATGTTATATTGGTAATTATGCCTTTAAATATATTTTACTACTTGAAAGGACAGCATTTAAAATGAATACCGCTAAAATATATAAAACTGTATCAGATTTTTTTGCTACCGTAGTTCCTAAAATTTTAAATATATTAAAAAACTTTTTTGTAAACACATTTGAAATTACAAGCACCAAAAAAACAAAAATAACGGGCACCGCAATTACTGCCGTACTTTTGCTTTTGGTTGCGTTTTTTAACGGTCAATTCACCAAGCTCACAACCGAATACAAGTGGTGGCTACTCGCATTTGCGCTTTTGGCTCCATTTATAATAGGTTTTTTTATTTCGTTCAGCATAAAAATAAAACACGATTTATTAAATAAAATATGGCATTTCGTTTTCTTTGCTCTATCCCCCATCATTACTATGACTATGACCGAATGCCTTAACAACATATTTATTTACGATATGACCTATTTGGGCTTTTTGGCAAACTATTTAGTCATATTACTGTTCCAATTCTTGTTTTTCACATTTAGCGGCAGCTTTAGATTTTCACTACTGCTAACCAATGCAATTTGTTACGGCTTTGCGCTTGCGAACTGCTATGTTATGCAGTTTAGGGGAACCCCCTTTATCCCTATGGACTTTTTTGCGATTACAACCGCCGCAAATGTTGCAAACACCTATAATTACACACCCACACACACAATAATAATAGGTACGCTTATTTTTATTTTCTTGGTTGTTATAAGCATCAAACTCAAAACCCCAAACTATAATCTAATAACCAAAATCGTATCCCGCACATTTATGGGCACGTTTTTCGCCTGCCTCATATCTATGTTCTATTTTACATCAATATTTGCTAACGCAGGCGTTAAGCCTGACTTTTGGAATCAGGCGCGCGGATATCGTAACTATGGCTTTGTTTTCAGCTTTTTCTGCAACACAAAATACCTATATATGACCGAGCCTAACGGCTACGATGCCGAGTCTATTGGCGACTATGTTTCAAGCACAGTAGACAAGGATGAAACAAATGTTATAGAACCCACCGGTAACGAGCCTAACATCATTTGCATAATGAACGAATCGTTATCAGATTTGAGTGTTTTGGGTGAATTCACCACCAATCAAGACTATATGCCCTTTATGCACAGTCTTACCGAAAACACCGTTAAAGGCAACCTTTATGTTCCCGTTATAGGCGCCGGTACCTCTAACACTGAATTTGAATTTTTAACAGGTCACACAACTGCGTTTTTACCGTCGGGCAGTAATGCGTATATGCTTTATGTTAAAAATCCCCTTGCTTCGCTTGTATCAACGCTTGAGGGTCAAGGCTATTCATCTTGGGCGTTCCACCCATATTATTCAACCGGATGGGACAGAGTACCTGTTTATAAAAATTTAGGCTTCAATTCTTCGGCTTTTCTTGAAAATCTTATTGACGTATCAATTCTCAACGATTACACCAAAAACGGCGGCGATGCCGAATATTTGCAATCTCTTGTTGATACCTATTACCCCGACCGCGAGAATATGCTTTGCCGCCAGTATGTAAGCGATAGTTATAACTATGATGTTATCATCGAAAACTATGAAAACCGCGATAAATCACAACCCTATTTTGCTTTTAATGTAACTATGCAAAATCACGGCGGTTATTCAAAGGGTGCTTCTAACTTTGACGAATGCATACAAATAACCTCTACCCCAAAATACTATAATAAAGCAAGCAAATATTTATCACTTGTGAAGGCAAGTGACGACGCCTTTAAAGACCTTATTGAGTATTTCGAGGCAGTAGACGAGCCCACCATCATTTGTATGTTCGGCGACCATCAACCAAACATAGAAACTGAATTTATCGCATCGCTTTTGGGCGTTAGTAACATAAACAACCTCACTGTCGAGCAAGAACAGGCGCGTCACATTACCCCGTTTTATATATGGGCAAACTATGATATAGAAGAAAAATATATTGATAAATTAAGTTCAAACTACCTTTCTTCGTATGTACTTGATATTGCTGATGTAAAGCTTACCGAATACAACAAATATCTACTTAAACTTTCTGAAACACTTCCCGTAATTGATACTGTTGGCTACATTGACGCCAACAACAATTATTACAAATGGAGTGACAACAGCGAGCATAAGCAAATACTCAGCGAATACGAAAAAATTCAGTACAACAACATTTTTGATTCAAAGCACAAAGACAACAATATATTCTTCCTCGAAGGATATACAATGCCAGAAACCTTAGAACAAGACACAAGGGAAATAACACAATGATAAACACCACCATTTGTCACATTGAAAAAGACGGAAAATATTTGATGCTTCACCGTATCAAAAAGCAAAACGACCTTAATCAAGATAAGTGGATTGGTATTGGCGGCAAGTTCGAGGATAAGGAAAGCCCTGAACAGTGTAACCGCCGTGAAGCATTTGAAGAAACGGGACTGACTTTAGGCAAATGCGATTATCGTGGCATCGTTACATTTGTTTCTGATAAATGGCCGACCGAGTATATGCACATTTTTTGCTGCACCGATTTTAGCGGAGAGCTAAAAGAATGTGACGAGGGCGTACTTGAATGGGTTGACAAACAAGAAATTTATAACCTGCCTTTGTGGGAGGGCGACAAAATATTCTTAAAGCTTATTGAAAACCCACATACACCGTTCTTTTCACTGCGACTTGAATACAAGGGTGAAACGCTTGTAAGCGCTATTCTTAACGACGAGGTAATTATATGAAATTATGCATATACGGCGCATCATCAAATGCCATTGACAAATCATTTTTAGATGCAGGTGAGCTTTTGGGTGAAGCAATCGCCGAAAGCAACCATTCAGTAGTGTTTGGCGGCGGAGCTGCAGGTCTTATGGGTGCGGTCGCACGCGGTGCAAAGGCCAAAAACGGTGAAATAATAGGCATATCCCCCTCATTTTTTAATGTTGACGGCATACTCTTTGAGGATTGCACTGAAATGATTTATACCAAAACAATGCGCGAGCGAAAGCAGCTGCTTGAGGAGATGTCTGATGCATTTATTATTACCCCCGGCGGCATAGGAACATTTGACGAGTTTTTCGAAATTTATACCCTGCGTCAGCTTGGTTGTCACCAAAAGCCTATTGCAATCTACAACACAAACGGTTACTATAATTCACTTATAGATATGCTTAACAATGCGATAGATAAATCTTTTATGCCAAACACCAATATGGATTTAATTTTTATTTCTGACAGTCCGCAAGAAATAATAAAGCATATTGAAAACTATAATCCAACCGACTATGAGACAGCAGAATTTAAGTTTATAAAATAATTAAAAGGCTCGAAAATTCGGGCCTTTTTTCAAAAAAAATCACGCCCAAGAAAACTTGAGCGTGATTTTTTAATTTCAAATTATTCAGCAGCTTCTTCTGCTACTTCTTCTACAGGTGCTTCAACAGCTGCATCTTCGGTAGATGCAACAACCTCGTCTTCAGCAACTGTTTCTTCTTTAACCTCAGGTTCAAGAAGAACGCGAATAGAAAGGCTAACGCGTTTCTTTTCAAGGTCAACAGCAGTAATCTTTGCTTCAATCTCTTGACCAACGGTAAGCTCATCCTGTGGCTTTGCAACGTGCTTATTAGCAATCTGTGAAATATGAATAAGACCGTCAACACCTGGGATAATTCTTGCAAATGCGCCGTATGTAGTCATGCTAACAATCTTAACTGTAACAACATCATCTACACTGTAGTTGTTCTGGAAGATTGTCCAAGGATTGTCCTCTGCCTTTTTATAACCTAAAGAAATCTTCTTCTTTTCGGTATCAAGCGCTTTAACGTAAACTTCAATTTCGTCGCCAACTGCAACAACTTCTGATGGGTTCTTGATGCGGTTCCAAGAAAGCTCAGAAATGTGAACCATTCCGTCAACGCCGCCAATGTCAACAAACGCGCCATAGCTTGTAAGTGACTTAACGGTACCGGTAATGCGATCACCAACAGCAATAGATGCCCATACCTTTTCTTCAGCCTCTTTACGAGCCTCGCGAAGTACACTGCGGATAGAACCGATTGCTCTACGACCACGGCCGATTTCAATAATTCTGAAATCAACTTCCTGACCCTTTAAATCTTCAAGAGAATCATTTCTTGAAGCAGTAGCCTGAGAAGCAGGGATAAATACGCGAACATTATTTGAGTACACTACAACGCCGCCCTTGATTACGTCACGAACTGTGCCGTGAAGCACTTCGCCCGAATCCTTGGCTGCAACTATATTGTCCCAACCTGCAATAGCATCGTAACGACGCTTTGAAAGCATTGCGGTTCCTTCCTGATCGCTGATTTTCATGATGATAAGATTGAGCTTATCATCTACCTTAACTTCGCTTAACAGATCAACAGACTCTGATGAGTACTCATCAGCTGTAACATAGCCTGTTACACCTCTGCCTATATCTACAGTGATTTCAGATGCGTTTACTGCAACAACAGTACCGCACACCTTCTGCTCGCCTGTAAGACTGTTGAGCGAAGCCTCAAATGCTTCCTCATCTGTCATTTCCTCGAAGCTTTTTTGAACAGTTTCTTCTACCTCCATCTGTTCATCTACAGGTTGTAAAATTTCCGACATGGTTTTAATAACCTCCTTTATAATACCCGCAGGTGTAGATGCACCCGCGACAACGCCAACATTATTTGCTGTGAAAAACCAATTAGCTTGAAGTTCAGCCGCAGTTTCTATCAAATGGGTGTTTTGACAAATTGACGCGCATACTTGGAATAGTTTTGCTGTGTTAGAGCTGTGCCTGCCCCCGATTACAACCATTACATCGTTGACACTTGCCAGCTCCTGCGCCTCGGCTTGTCTTGTTGACGTAGCACTACATATTGTATCAAATATTTTTGCATTTGTACATACTTTTTTTAAAAAAAATTGAGCATTTTTCCACTTTTTTGCATTAAAAGTGGTCTGTGACACCACCGAAACGGCATTTTCTTTAAGTTTTGGGTAGTTTTCAATCAAGTTTTCAAGTTTTTCTATCGAATCAAAAACATAACAGTCACCCACACAGTGCCCAACTATGCCTATGACCTCGTGATGATTTTCATCGCCCGCGATTAAAATCGTATCACCCTTTGATGACTGCTCGGCTACTATTTTATGTATCTTTGCTACAAAGGGGCAGGTGGCATCGCACACCTTTACCCCTATGCTTTCGGCTTCATCATACACAGCTTTTCCAACACCGTGTGAACGAATAACCAATGTTTCGTCTTTTTGAGCCTTGTCCGGTGCGTTGACCACGCGCACGCCCTTTGACGTTAATTCTTCTACCATCTGGCTGTTGTGAATAATGGGCCCTAACGTACAGACCCTTTCCCCACTGTCAACCAAATCATATACCATTTGTACCGCGCGGTTTACGCCAAAGCAAAAGCCTGCGGTTTTAGCAAGTGTTATTTTCAATTTATTCTTTCCTTTATTGCTTTTATAAGATTATCTATAGATTCCTGCAAGGTGTTGCCCGTTGTGTCAAACATAATGGAATCTTCGGCGGGCTTAAGCGGAGCTATTTCTCGGTGCGAGTCGTTATAGTCACGGGTTTCAATGTCGCTATAAATATCCTCGTAGTTAACGTCCATACCCTTTTCTTTAAGCTCTTTATATCGACGTGTTGCGCGTTCCTCTACACTTGCGGTAACAAAGAACTTGAGTGTAGCGTTTGGAAGCACCACCGTGCCAATATCTCTGCCGTCCATTAACACATTGTTTTCGCGTGCAAGCTTGCGTTGCATTTCAAGCAAAAAAGCGCGTACCGGTGGCTTTGCCGATACGGCAGACGCCATCATAGAAGCTTCGGGTGTGCGAATAGCCTCAGACACGTCCTCGCCGTTTAAAAATACGTGCTGTGTACCGTCGATAAACTTAATATCTACCTCAATTGTTTTAAGAACAGCCTCTATGTCGCAGTCAAGGTTTGTATCATAGCCCTCGCGCATAAATTTAAGACCAACCGTGCGGTAAAGAGCACCTGTATCTACATAAATAAATCCAAGCGCTTTTGCGGCACCCTTTGCCACCGTGCTTTTGCCTGCACCTGCAGGTCCGTCTAATGCAATAGAAATCATAATTAATTATTCCTTTCATATTTTGCCGCTCTCTCCCCTGCTAAAAAGCCGGTTGAGAATGCTATTTGTAGATTAAATCCGCCCGTGTAGGCGTCAACATCGATTACCTCGCCCGCAAAGAAAAGTCCGCCTATAAGCTTTGACATCATAGTAGCAGGGTCAATTTCTTTTACACTAATGCCGCCGCTTGTAATAATCGCTTCTTCTATGG
Organism: Acutalibacteraceae bacterium; assembly: GCA_045539695.1. Lineage (GTDB taxonomy): Bacteria > Bacillota > Clostridia > Oscillospirales > Acutalibacteraceae > UBA737. The sequence continues at coordinate 28,558 of JAZQFX010000023.1, read as the reverse complement.
GTCTAAAGCCTGTAATGTTAAGTCTAAAATGCTTTATAGCATTTATAAGCGATAAACGCTGTTCACGGCTAATTTGATTAACCTTTGTATGAGGGTCAATGCCCGACATATTTATTATAACCGAAATTATGCTTTTTGGCAAAAGTTTATCTAAAGAATTTGCAAAATCGCGATTTAGCGATTCCTCAAAATCACGAAGCAGGCGTTTATCAAGCTGCGCCTCGTCAAGCGCCGGCTTTAAATCTATTTCGACAAAATATTTCTTTTTGTCCATATAACGCAGATGCGCCGAAGCCGATAAAGTAAGTGGCCCCGATATGCCTGTATGGGTAAAGAGCATTTCGCCCATTTCTTTATAAAGCGGTTTTTTCTTACCATCTTCAAAGGCTGAAAGCGTAACGTTTTTAAGTGAAAGTCCTGCAAGGCGGGTACAAAAGCCCTCGTGGCACTCAAGGCCTATAAGTGATGGTGTAAGGTTGGTTACCGTATGGCCCAAAGCCTTTGCCATTTTGTAGCCGTCACCCGTAGAGCCTGTTGTGGGGTAAGACATACCACCCGTCGCTACTATAACGCTGTCAGCATCGAGTATTCTGCCGTCAGCAAGCTTTACGGCCGTAACAAAACCGGCGGGCGCCAAAATAGCCGCAGCAGTGCCCTCGATAATATTACAGTTTTTTTGCACAGGACGAACCAGAGCATCAACAATATCTACCGACTTGTCCGATACGGGAAAAACGCGGTTGCCACGCTCGGTTTTAAGCGGTACCCCCATACTTTCAAAATAGGTCATTGTATCCGCTGACGTAAAATTATTAAACGCCGAATATAAAAACTTTCCGTTTTTTGGGGTATTGGTAATAAGCGAATTTACATCACAGTTGTTTGTAACGTTGCATCTACCCTTACCCGTTATCATAACCTTACGAGCAGGTCGGGAATTTTTTTCGACAACGGTTATTTGATAAGCCTCATCCTTAAGGCAAAACGCCGCGCTATACGCCGCCATAAGACCTGCCGCACCGCCACCGATAATAACTATTTTTTTCATTCCCTCACCTACCTAAACCTATTTTTTTGAATTTATATTTTGTATATGTTGCTGTTTTATATCATCACTAACCTGTGTATAAATATAAAGTTTATTGTATATTTCATCTATTTTATTGACATCGACCAACTCATCATTGACACTTTCAAAAATTGATGCAACCACTCGTGACACGTAATCACGATTAACGACCTTAACATTGCTTTGTAAACTTATCTTTTTTAAAGTGCACCTTTCAGAAAATGCAATAATTGAATGCATCACAATTTCGCTTCCCAACATATTTTTGAGGTGCTTTATATGCCCTGCATTTTGTATAATTGGATTTAAAAAGCGTGATTTACAGCTCTTTCCTTTTCCTTGTGGTAACGTCTGTGTCCAATATTTTTGATTTTCACTACCAAATATCCAACCACTATAATTTTTACTCTCAAAAACGAATATTCCTTTTGTTGTAATCATTAAAACATCAATTTCTGTTGTCTCATTGTTATCCTTTGGAATATAAACATTAAATAAAAATTTTGCACCTATTTTCTCATAATCCTTCAACCATTTATAGATTTGATACTCTCCCATCTTGCCTTTATCAAACAAAACTGAAAAATAGCCATTTTTTGTAACTTTGTAATAACTACTATCTTTATATTTCTTAACATTGTACAATATCAAAAACGCAGCTATTATAATAATTAAAGCTATTATAAACCAATAAGGCTTTAGTAACAAATACATTATTTCAAACATATTAACTTCCAATATCATATAATCTCTCCTTTCGCTATATTTTACACTAAAAAACGCAAAATGTAAACAATAAAATACGGGAGGCGAAACGCCTCCCGTACATTTTTAAAAATTATTTAATTATCTTTTTCACCTTATCGTGAAGTGAAATCATATAGTACGATGCGACACGTGATATGCCTATATCATAAATTACAAACACAACATTGCAAATTGCCAAAAATATAAACGCGCCGTATTTGCCAAAGTCACCCAAATCATCAAAAGACACAGCGAACAGCATACTCGACACATAATAAAACGCAACCGCAGCCGCATTAAAGCAAATTAGCTTAAGCACCCACTCAACAGCCTGTTTTTTTATTCTTTCAATCAGTGATTTAAGTATTGGGTAATAGCCTAAAAACAGCACATATAAAAGCTTGGCTTCGGTCTCACCCGTAATAAATATTATTGCGCTGCTTGCAATATAAGTACCAAAGCTCCACGAAACGCCGCATTCTATAAGCGGCACCATCATAAATATTCCCGCCAAAGCAGGTATGGCATAGGTCAAATACGGAAAATAGCTTGTCAGCATTATCACTATTGAAAGAGATGCCACCATACCGCAAAGGGTAATTTTTTTAGTGTTTTTCATATTATCTGCATCCAAAGCACGAGCACAAATTGCCGCCGCACATCTCACATAAACAGTCAGCGCAAAAGAGCCCTTGACATATATCACACGCGTCACAACCGCCCGCATTACCATAAGAACGGTATGGGTTATATTGCTGACCGCTTTGTCTTTGAGCATTGTTCATAGCATTACGATATTCGGGGTTTTGCGGATTCATACGCACAGCAGTTGCAAAGCTGGTATATGCCTGGTCAAACCAACCGCGGCGGTATAGCACAGTTCCGTTTAAGAAATACCACTCGGCATCGCGACTTTGTGGTGGCACGCCGTCAAGCAGTTCTTGCGCTTGCTCAAGTCTACCTTGATTTATGAGGCTGCGCACTTCGGGGAAATTGGTGCTACCGCTATACGCATTATTATAGCCACCGCCCGATTTTTTAGACGAACCGTGACGACGCGAATTAACGATAGCGTCATAAGCCTCGTTAATCTCCTTCATCTTTTCGCCTGCCAAATCAGAAAGTGGATTGTCGGTATAATTATCGGGGTGATATTTGCGCGCAAGCTCGCGATAGGCGTTTTTTATTTCTTCGTCAGTTGCGTTTTTAGAAACGCCTAACACCTCATACGGATCTCTCATTGTTTAACTCCTTTAAAAATGTTTCTTCAAGTCCAAGATAAATTATATTACCAAGTATGGTTTTATATTTTTTGATATCAAGCAGTTCAAATGCTTTAGCTGCCTCATTAACACAAAAATAAAGCTGTTTTTTAATTCGGTCGTTAATATCGTCATCATCAATATTTTTTAGCACATTGAAGCTACCTTTTTTAATATCTTCGGGTAGATCAATAGAAGCATCAAGTAAATAAATATATCTGCCAAGGCAATAGCCCATTCTTTGTAAAACTCTTTTTTGCATTTCGTCTTCACTACATATAGAAAGAATTTTTTCCATAACCTTGGCTGTGGGATCTGCCGCCTCGTCGATAGACGTGCAATTTGCTTTTTCAAGTGCATTTTGAGCCGTAATATATTCACTTACAGCCGCTTCAATTTGCGGATAATTTTGGGCCGCCTTTTTATGCGCTCGGCTAAAAATAGGCTTAAGACACCAATAAGTCACTTTTTTTAACCCACGTTCGTCTGCTATATTATCAAGTATTTTATAATATAGCATTATCATAGCCGCAGCGGCGGGCATATCAATGGCATCAAGGTTTTTACAGTAGTTGCATTTTTTAAGCGGATTAAATGCACACCGTTTGCGCTCAAAGCCGTCACAACCGTCTTTAAGTGACATATTAAGCAGTGCCAAAAATGTGAAATCATAGCTTAAAGTAAAACGCGAAAGCAGGCCGTAGCTTTTACCAAGCTTTTTACAAAGCGAACAATAAACCGCCTTATAGGTTTCGTACTCTTTAATTTTAAGTTCGGGCTTACAAGCCTTAACGTAGCCAAACACCGCTTTCACCTCACACTAATATATTAAACGCCTGTTTGCAAAATTTGGTGAATAATGTGTAAATTTACAGTATTTTCTTAAGAAATTGACCTGTGTAAGACTTTTCACATTTGCAAACCTGTTCGGGCGTACCTGAAGCTACAATCGTACCGCCGCCGTTGCCGCCTTCGGGACCTAAGTCTATAATATGGTCGGCCACCTTGATAACGTCAAGATTGTGTTCAATTACAAGCACGGTGTTACCTGCGTCAACTAAACGCTGTAAAACCTCAATAAGCCTGTGAACATCGGCAGTATGAAGCCCCGTTGTTGGCTCGTCGAGAATATAAATTGTCTTGCCCGTGCTCTTTTTAGAAAGCTCGGTAGCAAGCTTAACACGTTGAGCCTCACCACCCGAAAGTGTTGTGGCGCTTTGTCCTATTTTAATGTAACCCAAACCAACGTCAAAAAGTGTTTTTAGCTTGCGGTAAATTCTTGGATGACTTTCAAAAAAGTACATTCCTTCCTCTACCGTCATTTCAAGCACGTCATAAATGCTCTTACCTTTATATTTTACGCTTAAGGTTTCTTTGTTGTAACGCGTGCCGCCGCAAACCTCACACGGCACGTAAATATCAGGTAAAAAGTGCATTTCTATCTTCTTTATACCGTCGCCCCAGCAGGCTTCACAACGACCGCCCTTTACATTAAAGGAAAATCTACCCGCAGTATAACCCTTTGCCTTGGCTTCCTTTGTGCTGGCATATAGGTCGCGTATGTCGGTGAACACACCCGTGTAGGTTGCGGGGTTGCTTCGTGGGGTACGGCCTATGGGAGATTGGTCAATGTCGATAACCTTGTCAAGATGCTCAACACCCTCAACCGCTTTGTGCTTGCCGGCAATGGTTTTGGCGCGGTTAAGCTTGTTTGCCAAAACCTTATAAACAATATCGTTTACAAGTGAGGATTTACCGCTACCCGAAACACCCGTAACACAAACAAACTCGCCAAGAGGTATTTTTACATTTATATTTTTAAGGTTGTTTTCGGCAGCGCCTTTTACAAGTAAGCTGTTGCCGTTACCCGTGCGACGAGAAGTCGGAACAGGTATGGCCTTTCTGCCCGAAAGATAATCGGCAGTTATAGAATTTTCATTTTTGAGAAGTTCTTCGGGTGTGCCGCTAAATACTAATTTACCGCCGTGAATACCTGCACCCGGTCCTATATCTATAATATAGTCGGCTTCACGCATTGTGTCTTCATCGTGTTCAACAACTATTAAAGTATTTCCTAAATCACGTAGATGCTTTAGCGTTGCAAGTAATCGCTCGTTATCACGCTGATGCAAACCAATACTTGGCTCGTCAAGCACATAAAGCACACCCATAAGAGATGAGCCTATCTGGGTTGCAAGTCTTATACGCTGACTCTCGCCGCCCGAAAGCGTACCCGATGAACGTGACATAGAAAGATACTCTAGCCCCACGCTTGACAAAAAGTTTAGTCGTTCCTTTATTTCTTTTAAAATCGGCTCTGCAATCATCCCGTGCATAGCATTGAATTTTAAATTATTTATAAATGCAAGGGCTTCGCCGATTGACATATCGCAAAGCTGCTTTATATTTATGCCGCCTACCGTTACCGCCAAATACTCAGGTTTAAGTCGCGCACCCTTACAATCGGGGCAAGCGCTCTCGGTCATATAGCTTTCATATTCGGCGCGGGCATAATCGCTTTTGGTGTTTTCATAGCGGCGCTGTAGATTATTTATAACACCCTCAAACGGAGCATAATACGTACCGCTACCGTATTCCGAGCTGCGATGCAACTCTAACTTTTCGTCACCCGTACCGTAAAGTACGGCATTTTTAGCCTCATCGCTTAAGTCTTTCCAAGGGGTGTTTATATCAAAACCGTATTTTCTTGCAATGCCTTCGTAATACATAAGTGCCAATGTGCTGGCATCGGGGTTAAACCAAGAGTTAACACCCCAGCCCGCCGCTTTGATACAGCCTTCGGCAAGTGATAGATTTTCGTCATTTATTACAAGACGTGGGTCTATTTTCATAAACACGCCGATACCCGTACAGGTCGGGCACGCGCCCATAGGGTTGTTAAACGAAAACATTGTAGGCGTAAGCTCGGGTATGCTGATGCCGTGTTCATCACAAGCATAGCTTTGTGAAAATTGCAGCTCTTCACCGCCAATAACGTCGGCCGCCACAAGTCCGCCCGAAAGCGATACCGCCGTTTCAATACTGTCGGCAAGGCGTGAACGAATGTCGGGCTTTATAACAAGGCGGTCAACTACAACCTCTATCATATGCTTTTTGTTTTTTTCAAGTTTGATTTCTTCCGACAAATCGTAAATGTTGCCGTCAATACGCACACGAACATAGCCCGACTTGCGAACGCGGTCAAGCTCTTTTGTGTGCTCACCCTTACGGTTTTTTACTATGGGAGAAAGTATTTGTATTTTACTTCCTTCATCTAGCGCCATAATTGTGTCAACAATTTGGTCGGTTGTTTGCTGAGATATTTCTTTGCCGCAAACAGGACAGTGCGGGATGCCAACACGCGCATACAAAAGACGTAAATAGTCATAAATTTCGGTAACGGTACCCACCGTAGAACGCGGATTTTTAGAGGTTGTCTTTTGGTCAATAGATATTGCAGGAGAAAGTCCGTCAATGCTGTCAACATTTGGCTTTTCCATTTGACCCAAAAACTGACGCGCATAGCTTGACAGCGACTCAACATAGCGTCGCTGACCCTCAGCATATATGGTATCAAACGCAAGCGAGCTTTTACCGCTGCCCGAAAGCCCTGTAAACACAACAAGCTTATCGCGCGGTATAGTAACGTCCATATTTTTTAGGTTGTTTTCCCTTGCACCCTTTATAACAATTTTATCGTTTGACAAAATCTATTCCTCCAAGAATTTATTTACTCTTTCTTAGTTTTTCTATTCTATCACGCAGATATGCCGCATGCTCAAATTCGAGAATTTTAGCCGCCTGATGCATCTCTTGTGTAAGTCGTTTAATAAGTGCCTCTTTTTCAGCACGAGATAGCTGTTTGTCGCTCTTTTCTTTGTCGGCTTTGGTACCGATTTCAATAATATCGTGCACGTCTTTTACAATTGTTTTTGGCACTATGCCGTGCGCTTCGTTATACGCTTGCTGAATTGCGCGGCGGCGCTCGGTTTCGCGAATAGCGTTTTCCATAGAGCGTGTAACGGTATCGGCATACATTATAACCTCGCCGTCGGCATTACGCGCGGCACGGCCTATAGTTTGTACAAGCGACGTTTCGCTACGCAAAAAGCCCTCTTTGTCGGCATCAAGTATAGCCACAAGCGACACCTCGGGTATGTCAAGGCCTTCACGCAAAAGATTTATACCAACAAGCACGTCAAACTCGCCAAGGCGCAAATCCCTGATAATCTCCATACGCTCGATAGTATCAATATCATAGTGCATATAACGCACCTTTACATCAAGGTTGGTGAGGTATTCGGTAAGGTCCTCGGCCATTTTTTTGGTTAGCGTGGTAATAAGCACACGCTCGTTTTTGGCAACGCGCTCGTTTATCTGCGATACGATATCATCTATCTGCCCCTCACTTGGCTTTACTGTTACAAGCGGGTCTAAAAGCCCTGTTGGTCTTATTACCTGCTCAACAATCTGCGCCGAGTGCTGCTTTTCAAAATCGGTAGGGGTAGCCGATACAAATATCGCCTGATTTATATGCGAGTAAAACTCGTCAAAGTTAAGCGGTCTGTTATCATAAGCCGATGGCAGACGGAAGCCGTATTCTATAAGGTTGTCCTTACGTCCTCTATCGCCGCCAAACATACCGCGTACCTGCGGCAGTGTTACGTGCGACTCGTCAACAAAAAGCAAAAAATCATCGGGGAAATAGTCCAAGAGCGTCGACGGTGTACTACCGGGTGCACGCCGCGATAACACGCGAGAGTAGTTTTCGATACCCTTGCAAACACCTATTTCGCGTAGCATTTCAATATCATATTCGGTGCGCTGACGAATGCGTTGCGCTTCAATTAGCTTGCCGTTTTCTTGGAAGAATTCTACACGCTCTTCCATCTCGTTTTTAAGGTCAGTAAGAGCTTCTTCAAGCTTGTCTTGCGGTACAATATAGTGGGATGCAGGGTAAATTGCAGTATGAGACAAAAACTGCTTTACCTCACCCGTTAAAACGTTTATTTCACTTATGCGGTCAATTTCGTCACCAAAAAACTCTATACGCAAAGCGTTGCCGTAAGAGTACGCCGGATACACCTCTACCGTATCGCCGCGAACACGGAATTTGTTACGCACAAAGTTTATGTCATTGCGTTCATATTGCAAATCGACAAGCTTTCGGATAAGCTCGTCACGGCTTTTTTCCATACCCGCGCGCAGTGATATAACCATATTACGATAGTCAATTGGGTTACCGAGTGAATAAATACACGAAACCGATGCCACAATTATAACGTCTCGGCGTTCAGATAAAGCACATGTAGCGCTGTGCCGCAGCTTGTCAATTTCGTCATTAATGGCACTATCTTTTTCAATATAAGTATCGGTGCCCGGTATATATGCTTCGGGTTGGTAATAGTCGTAATAGGAAACAAAGTATTCAACCGCATTGTTAGGAAAAAATTCTTTAAACTCGGTACAAAGCTGTGCGGCAAGAGTTTTGTTGTGAGCAAGAACAAGTGTCGGGCGATTTACACGCTCGATAATATTAGCCATTGTAATGGTTTTACCGCTGCCTGTAACACCAAGCAGTGTTTGTTCTTTATCACCGCGATTTAAACCTTCAACCAGCTTGTCAATCGCCTCGGGCTGATCACCCGTAGGCTTGTATTTTGATACAAGTTCAAATTTGTTCAAGAGCGTCAACCCTCCGTTTTTGTATATTTATATTATTATATCACAAAAAATTTTATAAGTAAACAAAAAGCAGATGCTTTTTTGCACCTGCTTTTCATTTGTTTTATTCTTGTTATTCCATTAGTCCATAAAGGGGATAATAATAAAGCACCACCCATTTACCGTCTGTTGTCTTTATAAATAGCCCATCGTTGTAGTCTTTCATACTCCAAATTTCATCTTTGAGACTTATTTTTTTTTCACGGTATGGCACGTCAATTATCTCAAACTCATCGGCAGTTCCTAAAAATTCGCCTACAACATGCTCAGTCGGGCTAATTCCCACTATACCATAAAGTTTTCCGTTAACCACTATATCGCCAACTCTACCCAACACAACCGTACCGCCATTACCAAGCTTTACAACCAAGACATTATTGCTTTCTTTTACGGTATAAAGTTCTGCTGTAATATCATTAATATGCGATTTATAAGTTCCGTCAAATTCTCGTGCATCACCAAGATATTTATCCGGTGTAAACAATGTTTCATTCACACTATATTGCTGATACAGAATTTCATCAACAATAACCGCACCAATAATATCGCGTATACCGTTATCTCCTACAATGCCGTTTGGAACACCGCCTACGGTATCTTCAGTATTTGACGTATTATTACCGTTGTTTTCCGGGGGTGGTTCTTGACCTTCGCCGTACCAATCACCGTCAATATCGTCTGACGTTGTATTTGTGTCATTAGAACTATTATTTAATTCATCTGGCTCAATATAATCCTTTTCGCCTATAACGGTTGAATCATCAAGCGTTACGGGCGTTTTGCTTTTAAATGCATCACCCTTTACGGCAAATATGCCAATAGCTACTGCCAAGCATACACTAAACGCGGGAATGGCAATTCGGGTAATAATTTTTCGTTTTCTTAATTTTTCGATTTTATATTGGTCTATACGTTCAAATACAGTACTTATAGTTTCGTCATAATTCTTCAAAGCTAAAGCCCTCCGTTTCAAGTCGTGATTTTAACGAGTTGCGTGCGCGATACACAAGGGTTTCTGTGTTGTGGACCGATTTTTTCATCACACTTGCCGCCTGTTTTAAGCTAAAGTCCTCAAAATAAACCAGCCATAAAATTTGGCGATATTCGGGCTTTAACCCTTGCATTGCTTTGTGCAGCGTGATTTTTCTTTCCTCTTTAATATAATTTTCTTCAAGGTCGGTTTGCGATTTCAGCTCAATACAATCGTCAATAGAAATCTCTTTTCTTTTAGAGCTTTTCTTTAAATAATTAATTGCAATATTGCGACCTATGGTATAAAGCCATGTTTTAAAAGAGCCGTTGCCCTTGTCACGCGGCTTTTTGGTGCCAAGCAAAACAAAGGTATCCTCGGCTAATTCCTCGGCCGTATGTATATTGCCTACAAAGCTATTAAGATAAAGAATAAGTCCGTCCCTATATTCCCTTATAATTTCGGCAAGACCGCTTTGGTCTGCTTCTTCACGAAAACGGCGGTAGCTACTTGCACCGTTATCCATAAGCCACTCCTCTCTGAAAGGGCGCTATTTTTTTACCCCTTCACTTATTACACAACAAAACTTTATAAAACCTCACACTTGATTTTATAATATTTTGTAGTATAATTCAACCTATAAGGAGTGTTGAAAAAATGAACAGATTTCCAAACGGCGCACGTGTTTGCTTTATAGGCGACAGCATTACACACAACAACCTATTTTTAGCGCATATTGTAAGCTTTTACCGCGAGCATTTTGCTGACGCAAAGGTGGAATTTTATAACTGTGGCATTTCGGGCGGTAGGCTTACCACAACGCTTAACTGCTTTGACGAGGACATACTACCCTATAACCCTACCCACGCGGTAATTATGATAGGAATAAACGATTCCGACCGCAATGCCCTTATAGGTGCTAAAGAGTATAAATATTACTCACTAGAGCGTGCATATAATAACTATAAAACAAATCTTGAAATGCTTTGCAAAAGACTTGAAGATATCGGCACTAAAATAATTCTTTGCACACAAACCCCGTATGACGAATACCTTGAAAGTGATGATCAGGTGCTTCACGGCGGCAGCGCATTAATGCTCGGCTATGCCGAATTTATTAAGGCTTTTGCCAAAGAAAAGGGATATCCCGTTTGTGATTATCACTCATACATAACACGCATTATACAAACCGAAACAATCTATATCCCTGACCGTGTTCACCCAAACGACCGCGGACAGTATTATATGGCAAAGTGCTTTTTAGAATTTCAAGGTTTAGATATTGGTGAAGAAAAAGCATTGCCCGAGGATGTTGCAAAATGGCACGAGGTTGTTGGCAAGCTGCGTAACACCATTGCCACCGAGCATTTTATATTGCATGATGATTTTACCACGACACAGCAACAGCGTTGGGACGCTATAAAAGACTACCTTGAAAACGAGCAAACCGGCGAGTATGCCGAATATTTTAAATTTCTTGCTCGCGAATACCAAACCGACAAACCAAAACAAGCCGAAAACATACAATTCACCATAGATTTTATGAAAAAACAGTAATATCAAAAGCCACCGAGAATTCGGTGGCTTTTACTTATTCAAAATCTATTTTAAAAGGTAGTGTTCCTTTGGCTTCGAGTTTGCCTGCAAGCACGTCTATAGCGTGAAACTGAGAATCGGGCATCATATAGCCAAAAAGACGACGTGGTGTATGAAGAAGTGGCTTTACAGCAAACGGATTGCCAAAGTGCAAAACAGCCGATACCTTACCCGACATAATAAGCGAATTGATCACATACTCTGCTCTGCGTGTAAGGCAATCGGTACCAAGATATGGCCCTGTAGCACAATAGGTAATAAACACAACTTCACTATGCTTTGTAGCAGCAAGAAGCACGCGCTCATTGTCGGTAGCGGATGGAAATTCAGGGAAAAACTCTATATCAGAATCGGGGAATTCTTGTCTGATTTTATCGGCAATATTATTCGGGTTATACCATTTACCAAAACACACTTCCCCTGCGATTTCTTTTGATGTTTTATTGTCGGTAAGTATAACAAATAACTTTTTACTATCGGTATCAAGCGCCGCTGTAACACCGTCATCGGTTATTGCGGTTATGCAATCTTTGGCAACGTTGTCAAGAGCAATGCGGTCAGCATCGGTAAACTCGCAAGTATCTGGTGCACTACCCAACATTTGCTGTACTGCAAGCACACGACGTACCGCCTCGTTAAGTCGCTCCTCGCTAAAGGCACCGTCATAATAATTTTTTTTAAGCATTTCGAACGACTGCTTGTTGGTAGAGCGATAGTTTGGCAATACAATATCGTTGCCTGCTGCTACCGCTAACCCCAAAATATTTTCTTCGCCCCAATCCTGCAAAATAGCCATCATTGCCATAGAATCGGTAAAACAAAGGCCGTCAAAGCCCATATCTCTTATAATATCATTTACCTTTTTAGAAAGAGAAGCCGGGTGCTCGGGGTCAATGTCGCGAATAACTCGGTGGCTTGTCATAATTGATGGCAACAAACCTTTTTCCATCAAATACTTATATGGCACAAGGTCTAAGTTTATAATTGATTCTTTTGACACGTCAGACGGTGTGTTGGTCATATGTAAATCTATAGTAACCTCTTCACCACCGGGATAATGCTTACCGCAGGTTAAAAAATTGTTTTGAGCGCAAACCTCGGCTATAAGCTCGGCCGCGCGACCTACACGCTCAGGGTCATCAGAAAAATGCCTATGCACACTACAAGGACCGTCCGACTGTAAAACGTCTAAAACAGGACCCCACATACTGTTGTAGCCATCAAGCCTTGCCTCGTAAATTGTGCCGCGAGCAAAGGCGCGATAATATTCGTCATTGTCGCAAGCAGCAAGTGCCATAAGCGGAATTTTTGGTAGCTTACCATTGGGGTAGCCCATTTCCATATCGGTAATTATAATAATGGGATAATCGGCTACAGCCAGCACCTCTTTCATAACATCAAGTTGAGAAAGAGGCACCTGAACACAACCAAGAGAATGATTTTTTATAAGCTCTAACGTATATTCTAAATTTTCTTTATCGTTGGGATGAAAATATCGCGCGCACATTAGCATACCAAGCTTTTGTTCGGTTGATAGCTCATCTATGTTTAACAAGGTTTTCATAAAGATTCTCCTTTTCTATGGAGTTTTTTAAATTATATCAGTTTGTTTTATTACCGTCAAGCAACCGTGACTTTACAATTAAAGCAACTAAATATAACCCCCACGATTTTTAAAGAATCGTGGGGGTTACTTTTACCTTGTATAGTATGATTGTGTTATTTTGTATGGGTTTTCTATCGCGTTTTTCGCTGATTCAACCACAATGTTTAACTCTTCGGCTGAAATCATACCGTTTGAGGCAAAATTTGTGTCATAAACTCCTTGCCCTGTAAGATGACAATACCAGGTAAACGCCGCAACAAAATAACCAAAATTTTCGCTCAAATGTGAACCGTCATCAAGATGAACACTATTTTTAAGCTTTGAAGTGCGAGCATTCATAATGGCGGCACCAACAGGCGCTACCGAATCAAATTTACCGCTTGGTATAACTATATCATTTGTGCAATTTACTATGCTTTCATACATAAATTTTTCGTCACCGTTATAGCTATTTGGCGTCAACCATTTTGAGCCGTTTTGGTAACCCCATATCAAATGCCATATAAGCTTCGAATTTGGACATTTTTCTTTAATATAATCGGCTACATTATTAAGGTTTTTGTAACCGTCGGCTTTGCCCGAAAGGCCCGAACTGTTTTGTGTGGTTATAACATCCCAATCACCCTCGGCCAAAAGGCTGTCAATAGTGCAATCTTTAGTGGAGGTCCAATTGCCGTTATTATTTCTAAACACCTCATACGCGGCATTGCCTTTTTGTATATTTTCCCAGTGCTGATCAAGCGAACAGCCTGCAATATACATAACCGCAATATCTACGTTTTTAACGCCCTCGGCCTTGCAAATATCATATAGCTCCCACAAAGCATTTTTGCCGTAGCTGTTGCTTATTGAAAGCAGCTTTATACTTTCTATAGGGTATTCCTTTGTATAGCTGTCACCGCAATTTGAACAAGTAAAGCTTTTTGTTCCCATTTTAAAAAGCTCTGCCTTTTGCGTGATTTTTTCGCTATATTGATGCGAACAAGTCGAAGGGGTGATAACCGTCGATTCAACCGATGAAGTAGGTTGTGACGAAACTTGATTTTCACTTGTTATATCATTTGATACTATACCTTCGTTGCTGCTTGTTTCACTTGTAGTGTCACTAACAACAACCTGCTCTATAATTACCTCGTCAGAAACATCTGATTGTGTATCGTTTTGACTGCTACAACCACATAACACCGATAAAATTAAACTTACACTTACCGCAATACTAATAAATCTATTCATATTTTCACCCCAACAAAACATCTAACACAAGCATTACGCAAAAACCAACTATCATAGAGTAGGTTGCGGCGCGCTCGTGGCCGTGGGCGTGGGTTTCGTTAAGCATTTCGTCACTTACTACATAAAGCATTGTACCGCCTGCAAAGCTTAAAGCTATTGGTAAAATTACCGTTGCTATATTTACAGCCAAATAACCTATAAGCGTACCGATAACCTCAACAACACCGGTAGCAATAGCGCAAACCATAGTCTTGCGTGGGCTAATGCCTGCCGCTAGCATAGGAGCTATAATTACCATACCCTCGGGGATATTTTGAAGCGCTATACCGCTTGCTATAAGCAATGCCTGACCGCTATCGCCCGTGCCAAAACCAACACCCGCAGCAATGCCCTCGGGCAGGTTGTGAATAGCTATAGCTAATACAAAAAGCAGCACCTTATTAATATTGGCGTTATTATGATTCTCGCTGTCTACACCGGCAAGTCGATGCAAGTGAGGAATAAGCTTGTCCATAAGGTTTAAGCATATAGCACCTGCAAAGATGCCGATAATGGCATACAAAAGTCCCCACTTACCACCTAATTCTACCGAAGGTAATATGAGTCCTATAACAGCCGCCGCAAGCATAATACCCGCAGCAAAAGACATAACAACATCAGAAAATTTGTGCGATACTTTTTTAAACACAAAGCCTATTATAGCACCTATAACGGTTGCCATACCAACGCCGAGTGCAGTTATTAATACTTCTTTCATTTTTGTCCCCTATTACAAATATTTTTGTATCTCTTCATATCCACAAAGCAAATAATCTTTGTTATGACAGTCGGATGAGAAAATCATTTTTTTACCGTGCGATTTAAAATACTCAATAATTTCTTTTGATGGATATGGCTCGCTTACGTGGCCACGCGCAATACCGCCTGTGTTAATCTCTACCACGGCAGGTGTTTTTATAATAGCGTCAGCCGCCGCCTGCCACGCCGCAATATAACGCGGATGCTTTGTATCAAAAAGGCTTCCGTCAGCGTTATATTTTGTAACCAAATCAAAGTGACCGATTATGTCACATTTAAGCTTATTATAAAGCTCGGCAACGGTTTTGTAATAATCTTCAATATAGGCATAAAAATCGCCGCCGTAATGCTTGTTTACAGCCTCTATTTGCTTTTCGCGACTGTAGTCAATACAAAGATATTCGCCGTTTTTATAAATATAATGCACCGAACCTAAAATATAATCATAATCATCCGTCGGCTCGTTGCTGTGATAATCATATTCTATACCGAGCAGTATTTTAATTTTATCCTTATATTTTTCTTTTAAAGCATTTATTTCTTTTTTGTAAAGCTCGGTACCCTCGCGCGTCATACAAGGCTCAAGGTCAAATTCGGTATAGGAATGTCCCGAAAAGCCAAACTCTGAAAGACCAAGCTCTATTGCCTTTTGCACCATTTCTTCGGCGGTGTTTTTGCCGTCGCAATAGGTGGTGTGCGTATGATAGTTATAAAGCATTATTTTGTCATCTTTTCCTGTTTTACTTTGTGATCAATTATATGACGGGAAGCAAGCTCACGGTGAACGTCCTCTACGCTGATGCCCATCTGCACCATAAGTACCATTGCATGATAAGCAAGGTCGGCAAGCTCGTAAACCGTTTCGGCCTTATCGTCTGCCTTGCCCGCGATTATAACCTCGGTGCATTCTTCGCCGACCTTTTTAAGTATTTTATCAATACCTTTTTCGAAAAGATAGGTTGTGTACGAGCCTTCGGGTTTTTCTATTTTACGGCCCACAAGCATATCATAAAGGTTTTGGAGTGAAAATTCGTGCAATTCTTGCGATTCCCAAACGGGATTTGTAAAACAAGAATCGGTGCCCTTATGGCAAGCAGGGCCGTCTTTTTCAACCACTACAACCAAAGCATCGTTATCGCAGTCGGCAGTAATGCTTACTATATGCTGATAGTTACCGCTGGTTTCTCCCTTAAGCCAAAGTTCATCACGTGAACGGCTGTAAAAACAAGTGAGTCCCTTTTCCATAGATATTTTTAGACTTTCTTTATTCATATAAGCTACGGTTAAAACCTTTTTAGTAATACTGTCTACCACAACAGCGGGAATTAAGCCCTTTTCGTCAAATTTAAGTTCGTCAATATTTATCATAATTATAACCTCACGATTATGTTATTATTTTTTAATTCTCTTTTTAAATCAGGAATAGCTACCTCACCAAAATGGAATATTGAAGCCGCAAGACCTGCATCAATATCAGGGATTTCTTTAAACAAATCTATAAAGTGCTGTATATTACCGGCGCCACCCGATGCAATTACGGGAACCTTTACAGCATCGCAAACAAGCTTTAAAAGCTCTATATCAAAGCCTTGCTTTACGCCGTCGGCGTCAATAGAGTTTACAACTATTTCACCCGCACCGTTTGCCACACCCTGTTTTATCCAGTTTATTGCTTCAATGCCTGTATCTTCTCGGCCGCCCTTTGCAAATACGTGAAACGCTCCGTCAACACGTTTTATATCTACCGATAATACAACACATTGGTCGCCGTATTTATGAGCCGCCTCTTTTATCAAAGACGGGTTTTTTATAGCCCCCGAGTTAACGCTTACCTTATCGGCGCCGCATTTTAGCACACGGTCAAAGTCGTCAACCGTATTTATGCCGCCACCTACTGTAAGCGGTATAAAAATTTCACTTGCAACCTTAGTAAGTATATCGGTAAAAAGCTGTCTGCCCTCGTAAGATGCCGTTATATCATAAAACACAAGCTCGTCAGCTAAACTGTCAGAATAAGCCCTTGCAAGCTCAATTGGTGACGATACGTCGTTAAGACCTTTAAAATTTGTTCCCTTTACTACCCTGCCGTCCTTTATATCAAGGCAGGGAATAATTCTTTTTGTAATCATTTAGCCGCCTCCAAAGCGTCTTTTAGGTCAATGGCGCCTATATAATAAGCCTTGCCTATTATAGCACCGTAAATGTTCATTTCACGAAGTTTTTTAACATCATCAAGTGTTGATACGCCACCCGATGCCGTAATATTCATAGAATATTTTTGTGATAATTTTTTATAAAGCTCAAGGTTTGTGCCACGCATAGCGCCGTCCTTTGAAATATCGGTGCAAATGATATATTTAACGCCTATTTCTTGCATCTGACTTAAAAAGTCCTCAAGTGTTATTTGTGACTTTTCAAGCCATCCTTTTATAGCGATATATCCGTCTTTTACATCGGCACCAACGGCGATTTTATCGCCATATTTTTTAACTGCCTCTTTTAAAAACTTAGGGTTAGTAACCGCCGCAGTGCCAAGTATTACGCGACCTACGCCCGCCGACAAATATTTTTCGACAGTAGCCATATCGCGAATGCCGCCACCAATTTCAACAAACAGGCTTGTCTCATTTGCCACTTGCCTAACTATGTCAAGATTAGGTGTTGTTCCGTCTTTAGCGCCCTCTAAATCCACCATATGAATATATGTGGCGCCCGTCGCTTCAAAATCGCGCGCGATTTCAATGGGGTTTTCGCTGTAAACGGTCATATTTTGGTAGTCACCCTTATATAGACGAACTGCCTTTTTATCATACAAATCTATTGCAGGAAAAATTATCATTTTTTACTCCATTTCACAAAAAGCTCGCAAGATATTTAGCCCTACCTCGCCGCTTTTTTCGGGATGAAATTGGCATCCCATAATATTGTCTTTTTGTACCGCGGCAGTAAGCTCTTTGCCGTACTCTGCCGTAGCAATTACACTGTCATCACAGTCGGTTGCATAGTATGAATGCACAAAATACACACAATCATTGTTATTTATATATTTAAACAAATTACTTTCTTTAGTAAAATGCAATGCGTTCCAACCAATGTGTGGAATTTTTAAATCAGCAGGAATACTGTCCTTCATAGGAACAATATTACCTTTTAAAAGACCTAAACCCTCATGGCAACCGTATTCATAGCTTTGCTGGAAAAGCATTTGCATACCAAGGCAGATACCCATAAGCTTTTTGCCTTTTTGCGCTTGTTCAACTATTACTTTATCAAGACCGCTGTCACGCAGTTTACGTGCCGCATCCTCAAACGCGCCAACACCCGGTAGTATTATTCCGTCTGCGTCGCTTATTACTTGCGGATCTGCAGTAACTACTATTTCCGCGCCTATTTTATTAAAGGAAGAAATAAGCGAAAAAAGGTTACCCACACCATAATCTACTATTGCTATCATGCTATAACACCTTTCGTAGATGGAATATCATCAGCAAAGGCCTTGTCGATAGCCACCGCTGTACGAAGTGTGCGAGCGATAGATTTAAAGCATCCCTCAATTATGTGGTGAGAATTTTCGCCAGCAAATTTAACCATATGGGTAGTAATGCCCGAATTATATGCAAACGCACTCCAAAACTCGTGATTAAGCTCGGTGTCAAAATCTCCTACCTTTTCGGTCGGCATTTCCACCTCGTAATAGCAGCCACCTCTGCCCGAAATATCAACAGCGGTAAGAATCAACGACTCATCCATGGGCAGTGTGGTATCACCATAGCGGTTAATGCCCTTTTTATCACCCAGCGTTTCTTTAAAGGCTTGGCCCAATGCTATACCGATATCTTCGGTGGTGTGATGATAATCAACCTCTGTGTCGCCTACACATTTTACCGTCATATCAAAGCGACCGTGACGGGCAAAAAGGGTTAACATATGATCGAGGAACGGACAGCTTGTATCACAGCTTGACTCGCCCTTGCCGTCAAGGTTAAGGGTAAGCTTAATATCGGTTTCGGCTGTTTTTCTTATAATTTCTGCTTTTCTCATTTATTAATTCTCCTCTAAAATAAGGGTAATTGTTTCAATTAACTTCTGCATTTGCTCTAAAGTACCTATGGTTATACGATTATATTGGCAAATTGCAGGCTTTGTAAAATGGCGAACCAATATGCCGCGATTTTTAAGCTCAAGATAAAGCTTTTCGCCATCAATTTTGTCACTCTTTGCAAAAACGAAATTCGCCTTTGAAGGCAGCACCTCAAAACCTAATTTTTGAAGCTCTGACACAGTCCACTCGCGATTATCGATAATTGTTTTGCAGTTATTCATATAATAATCATTATCAATAAGCGCCGCAGCACCTGCCGCATCGGTCATACGGTTTACGTTATATGGGTTGGTCGAGTATCTTATTGTATTAAGGTCAGCTATAAGCGATTTGTTACCTATTGCAAAACCAAGTCTGGCTCCTGCCATACTGCGCGATTTTGAAAAGGTTTGTACAACAAGCAAATTGTCATATTTATCTACAAGTGAAACGGCACTTTCAGCACCAAAATCTACGTAAGCCTCGTCAATGATAACTACATTATTAGGGTTTGATGAAACAATTTTTTCAATATCTTGAAGTGTAAGCGCAATACCGGTAGGTGCATTTGGATTTGCAATAACCACCGTTTTATTTACACCGATATAATTGTTTACATCAATAGTAAAATCTTCTTTTAAAGGTATTTCAGTATAAGGAATACGATTAAGCTCGGCAAAGACAGGATAAAATCCATAGGTAATGTTAGGAAATACAAGTGGATTTTTCTCGTCAGCAAAGGCCATAAATGCAAAATTTAATACCTCATCAGAGCCGTTTGTAACTATTACCTGATTTGTGTCCACTCCATAAACGTGAGCAAGTTCACGACGCACATTAGTACATTCAGGGTCAGAATAAAGCTGTAATTTTTTACTTTCATTAAGCACCGCCTCGCTTACTGACATTGACGGTGCAAACGGCGACTCGTTGGTATTAAGCTTTATATACTGCATATCCTTTGGCTGTTCACCGGGGGTATATGGGGTAAGATTTTTTAATTTGCTTGTAAAAAAATTACTCATTATTTGTCCTCAAATCTAATGGTAGCACTTCTTGCGTGTGCATCCAAGCCCTCTTTTTTTGCAAAGTAAGATACCTTGTCTGCTACTTTTTCTAAAGCATCGGCAGTAAAATATGTAAACTGTGATTTCTTTACAAAGTCATCTACTGAAAGCGGTGATGAAAATCTTGCTGTGCCGCTTGTAGGTAGCGTGTGATTAGGTCCTGCAAAATAGTCGCCCAAAGCCTCTGGGCAATATTTACCCATAAAGATTGAGCCTGCGTGTTTAACCTTATCAAGATAATCAAATGGATTTTCGACACATAGCTCTAAGTGCTCAGGCGCTATTTCATTTGCAATATCAATTGCGAGCATTAAATTATCTTTTGCTACTATAATTTTACCGTTATTATCAATAGAAGCTCTTGCTATTTCAGCGCGAGGAAGCTCAGGAATTTGAATTTCAAGCTCGGCGCTTACCTTGTTTGCAAAGTCGGCGCTATCACAAACAAGCACGGCACTTGCCATTTTGTCGTGTTCGGCTTGACTTAAAAGATCGGCTGCTACAAAACGTGGGTTTGCAGTAGAATCGGCCACAACCAAGATTTCACTGGGGCCCGCTATCATATCGATAGATACCTTGCCAAACACCTGCTTTTTAGCTTCGGCAACGAAGGCATTACCCGGACCTACGATTTTATCAACCTTTGGAATAGACTCGGTGCCGTAAGCCAAAGCTGCTACAGCCTGAGCGCCGCCCACCTTAAATATGCGGTCAACGCCTGCAATTTTTGCCGCCGCCAATATTACGGGATTAACCTTGCCGCTATCGGATGGTGGTGTTACCATAACTATTTCTTTACAGCCTGCAATTTTTGCAGGAATGCTGTCCATAAGCACAGTTGACGGATATGCCGCTGTGCCACCCGGTACATAAAGGCCTACCTTTTCAATAGGTGTAACCTTTTGACCTGTCACAACACCGTCTTGCTCATTTATAATAAAGCTGTTTTTAACCTGTTTTGAGTGAAAAGCACGAATGTTTTCGGCAGCTTCTTTTATTATGTTTACAAACTTTTCGTCAACGAGTGAAAAAGCCTCGTCAATCTCGTCAGCAGTAACCTCAAGGGATTTCAAATCTGCCTTGTCGAACTTTAAAGCATATTCAAAAATTGCCTCGTCGCCACGATTTATTACGTTGGCTATAATATCGCTTACAATACCTTCTACGTTTGTGGCAATATTATCACGCGCAAAGATTTCGTCGTTAGAAACCTCACCGTAATTATAAATTTTAATCATTTGCCTGCACCTGTTTCTTAATAGATTCTACTATTTTTTCAATATCATCGCCCTTGAATTTAAAGCTTGACTTATTAGCGATAAGTCTTGCGCTGATAGGAACGATTTCACTTTTTACTTCAAGATTATTTTCTTTTAGCGTAGTACCCGTTTCTACAATATCAACAATAACGTCCGAAAGCTTTAAAATAGGAGCTATTTCTATTGAACCGTTAAGCTTAATAATATCAATCTCACGACCAAGCGACGCATAGTAATTTGCCGCAATATTTGTAAACTTGGTAGCAACCTTTAAGGTTTTTTGCCCGTCGTCGTGAAATTCGTTTGGTGCGGCTACAGCCATACGGCATTTACCTAAGTTTAAATCTAAAAGCTCGTAAACCTCGGGAGCATATTCAAGCAAAATATCTTTGCCTGCAACACCTATGTCAGCGGCGCCGCGTTCAACGTAGATTGCAACGTCTGACGGTTTTACCCAAAAATAACGAACTCCGCGCTCCTCGTTTTCAAAAATAAGCTTGCGGTTGTTTTCTTTGATAGAGGGGCACTCGTAACCGGCTGCCTCAAACATAGCGTAAACCTTTTCTCCAAGTCTACCCTTAGGTAGTGCAACATTTAGCATTTATACCCCTCCTTTTATATTTTTAAGCTCTTTATATCTTATTTTGCCTATATCAGCACTTTGCACCGAAACGGTTTTACCCGATGATACAATCTGCTGCACAGTATCAATTAGAGTATCTTTATCGGTTATGTCATCACACAGCAGTAAAACATCTACATCAAAGCCCTGCTTTTCGCTAGGTAAATCCTCAAGCAAATCAAGATAAATCGCAAAACCAATCGCACCTGATTTTCTACCCATTTTATAAAGCAGATTGTCATATTGACCGCCTGTAAGCACACTTTGCGAAAGACCGTTGATATAACCTTTAAATACAATACCATTATAATAATTCATATCGCTGACAGCCGAAAAATCAAATTTTATTTTACCACTACATGATAGATTGTCAAGCATATATGATAATGTTTTTAATGTATTTATATTGTCTTTATTTAAGTATTCACCGAGTGTTTTCAATTCTTGTAAAACATTATTTCTTTCACCATAAATCGAAACGAATTTTTGAAGCGCATTTTTATCAAATTCTGCCACACCGTTTTCGTCGCAAATACGGGCAAGATCGTGTGCGTTTTTATCAGAAATATATTTTATTGCTTCGTTTTTAAAGCTTGAATTTTTGCATATGTTATCAAGTAATGATGAAAGCAAACCAAGGTGTGAAATTTCAAGCGCGAAATCATCTGATATAAGCGAAAGACTTTCGGCCGCCATAACTATCATTTCATATATGTCGTAAAGGTTTATATCCCCTATACACTCAACACCCGTTTGCATAATTTCTTTAAACTGGTGTGTATTTTCGGATACACGGTATACGTTCTCGTTATAACAAACCTTTTGCTTAAAACCGTCAATATCCTCGCCGTTTTTAATAATAGATAATGTAACGTCAGGCTTTAGTGCTAAGAGTTTTCCGTTTGTATCATTAAAGGCAATAATTCGGTCGCTTACTAAAAAGTCTTTATTTTGAATATAAAACTCATACTCTTCAAACTTGCTCATTTTAAATGGCTTATAACCATATTTGCCATATAGTTCCCGTAAAGCAAAAATTGCCTTTTCTTCGTTTCGTAAAATATTATTATCAATCATTTTTTTCACCGCTTATTCTGTTAATTACAATATCATACCCGCCTGCGCCGTATTCGCAACACTTACTGACTCTGCTTATGGTAGCGGCACTGGCACCCGTTTCTTTGGTAATTTTTGTGTAGCTTACGCCTTTTTTGAGCATTTTTGCAACCGAAAGCCTTTGCGAAATATCAAGTGCTTCCTTTATGGTGCAAATATCATCTAAAAATGCGTAGCACTCATCTTTTGTCTTAAGCGATAGCAACGCCTCACATAGCTCATCTGTGCTTTTATTATGCCAATTGCTCATAATTTTCTCCTTTTAAAAATCACTTTAGCATACTAATGTATTAATGTGTTGAATTATACTACCTATGCAGCGCTATGTCAAGTAAAAATTTAAATTTTTTTAAGTTATTGAATTGCAGTATAAATTAGTGTATAATATATTCAAAGTTTATTGTAAATACTTTATTAAAAGGCTGTGATAAAATGATTATTACGAAAGATATTAAATATGTCGGCGTAAATGACCACAAAATAGATTTGTTTGAGGGCCAATATATTGTGCCTAACGGTATATCGTATAACTCTTATGTGATACTTGACCAAAAAATTGCCGTTATGGATACCGTTGATGCCGCATTTACGCACGAATGGCTTGATAATATCCAAAATATTTTAGGAAACAAAACTCCCGATTATCTTATAATTCAACATATGGAGCCTGACCACTCGGCAAATATTGTCAATTTTATAAGGCGTTACCCTACTGCCACCATCGTTTCTTCACAAAAGGCATTTAATATGATGAAGCAGTTCTTTGGCACCGATTTCACTGAAAATCGTATCGTGGTCGGTGAAGGTGATACACTTGATTTAGGCACTCATAAGCTTACCTTTGTTACAGCACCGATGGTGCATTGGCCCGAGGTTATCGTAACATACGACAGCACCGATAAGGTATTGTTTTCTGCTGACGGCTTCGGCAAATTCGGCACACCCGACACCGATGAAGACTGGGCTTGTGAGGCGCGACGCTATTATATAGGTATTGTGGGCAAATACGGAGCTCAGGTGCAAGCCCTTCTCAAAAAAGCGGCAGGACTTGACATTGAAATCATATGTCCACTTCACGGACCTGTGCTTAATGAAAACTTGGGTTACTATATAAATCTTTATGATATTTGGTCAAGCTATCAGGTTGAGCAAGAGGGTATAGTTATTGCATATACCTCAGTTTATGGCAACACTAAAAAAGCGGTCTACCAGCTCGCTGATAAATTACGCGCCAACGGTTGCCCAAAGGTTGTCATAAATGACCTTGCTCGATGTGATATGGCAGAAGCGGTTGAAGATGCCTTCCGTTATAACAAGTTAGTTCTTGCCACCACTACCTACAATGCCGAAATTTTTCCATTTATGCGCGAGTTTATTAACCACCTTACCGAGCGTAACTACCAAAACCGCACGGTAGCATTTATCGAAAACGGCAGTTGGGCGCCGCTTGCAGCAAAGGTTATGAAAGAAATGTTTGCAAAAAGCAAAAACATTACCTTTGCAGAAAATACAGTTAAGATTTTGTCAGCATTAAATGAAGAAAGCAGCGCACAACTAAATGCGCTTGCAGGTGAGCTTTGTATGGAATATCTCGCGCAGCAAGACGAAACCGCTAATAAAAACGACCTTTCGGCGCTCTTTAATATTGGCTACGGACTTTATGTTGTAACCTGCAATGACGGCAAAAAGGATAACGGTCTTATTGTAAATACCGTAACACAGGTTACCAACACACCAAACAAAATTGCCGTAACCATAAACAAAGAAAACTATTCACATCATATCATTAAGCAAACGGGTAAAATGAACATAAATGTTTTAAATATTGACGCTCCGTTTGCCGTGTTTGAAAAATTCGGCTTTGCAAGCGGTCGAAATGTTGACAAATTTGCAGATTGCGAGCCGCTTCGTTCCGATAACGGTCTTGTGTTCTTACCGCGACACATCAACTCATTTATGTCGCTTAAGGTTGATCAATACGTTGACCTTGACACTCACGGTATGTTTATTTGTGAAATAACCGAAGCAAGAGTGCTTTCAGATAAAGAAACAATGACATACAGCTATTATTATGAAAATGTTAAACCAAAGCCACAAACAGACGGCAAAAAGGGCTTTGTTTGCAAGGTTTGCGGATATATCTATGAGGGTGATACACTGCCCGAGGATTATATTTGTCCGCTTTGCAAGCACGGCGCTGCCGACTTTGAGGAAATAAAATAATTTTTTAGGAGGAAAATAAAATGAAAAAATATGTATGCAACATTTGCGGTTGGGTTTATGACGAGGCCGCAGGCGACGCTGATCTCGGCATCGCACCCGGCACCAAGTTTGAGGATCTGCCCGATGACTTTGCTTGCCCACTTTGCGGCGTAGGCAAAGACGATTTTAGCGAAGAATAATATTCTTTACCCTTAAAATACCGCATTTCGTTTTAACCACTTAAACGAAATGCGGTATTATTTTGTATATAGAAATAAATTTTGTATTTTTTTAAAAAAATGCTTGCATTCTTGAAAGTTTTGTGTTAATATTGTGTTTGCTATGTGACCGACAAGGTTTTCGGTCGATTCAAAAAGGAGGTGCAACCAATGGCAAAATGTGAAATTTGCAGCAAAGAAATTGCTTTTGGTATTAAGGTTTCTCACTCACACAGACGTTCAAACAGAACTTGGAAGCCCAATGTTAAGAAGGTAAAGGCTATCGTTGATGGTTCACCCCGTCGCATTAATGTCTGCACACGTTGCTTACGTTCGGGTAAGGTTACCAGAGCTATCTAATTAATTCTTTGACTTAAAAGTCCCGTGTAAGTTATTTACACGGGCTTTTTTCTTGCGTAACGAAAGGATAATTTTTATGATAAAAGCAGTTTTATTTGATCTTGACGGCACACTTGCCGATTCTCTTATAGACCTCGCTGACGGCGTAAATCGCGCTATCGCATCAAAGGGTTACCCCACCCACCCTGTAGAAGCGTTCAAATATTTTGTGGGTGACGGAATACCAAAAATGATTGAGCGTGCTTTGCCACCCGAGCATCGAACAGCAGATGAAGTTAATGAGATTAAAAATATTTTCTTATCGTATTATGCTGTTCATTATGCTGATAACACCTATGCTTATAAGGGTATGCCAGAGCTTGTAGACACGCTTAAAGAAAAGGGCTTTATAGTTGCTGTTGTTACCAATAAGGAACAGCATATGGCAAACGAGGTTGTAACCTCACTTTACGGCAACGTGTTTGATTTAATTTTTGGAAAACGTGACGGTATCCCCGCAAAGCCTGACCCAACTGCCGCACTAATGGCTATGGAAGAGTTGGGTGTAAAACCCCAAGAGTGTGTATTTATTGGTGACTCGGGAATGGACGTTGCAACCGCTGTAAACAGTGGTGCCGTGCCGGTGGGCGAATTATGGGGCTTTAGAAAAGAAGACGAGCTACTCGCTAACGGAGCACGTTACATAATAAGCAAGCCGCAAGAACTTTTGGATATTATCGAGGAGCTTAACAAATGACACGCACATATAAATCTACAAAAATCGCCTGCTTTGCGGGCTTTGTAGTGCAAGCAATTATCAATAACTTTTTACCGTTGCTTTTTATTATCTTCAACACACAGTACAACCTCAATTATGAGCAATTGGGAAGACTATTGTTTATCAATTTTTTTGTACAGCTTATAGTCGATGCTATCACCCCCGCTATTGTAAAGCGAATAGGTTATCGCGGTGCGGCAATAGCCTGTCACGGTCTTGCGGCACTTGGTCTTTGTATGCTCGGCACTCTACCGCTCTTATTCCCCGCACACGTATATACCTGCGTTATTATATCCATTATTATCTATGCCGCAGGCAGCGGAATAATTGAGGTATGTATCAGCCCTATTGTAGAACTGTTACCGGGTGATAAAAAAGGTGCCGATATGGCGTTTTCACATTCATTTTACTGCTGGGGTCAGGCATTTACCGTGCTTGTTTCTACCCTGCTCATATTCTCATTCGGTCAAAGCAAATGGCAGTTTATACCTATGCTTTGGGCTATAATTCCCTTTATTAATATGCTCAACTTTATTACTGTGCCCATTGTTGAAGAACAAAACGAGCCAATGGCAAAAACTGCCGATACACTCTTCAAAAACCGTGATTTTTGGATTTTTGCAGTCATTATGATATGCGCTGGAGCCAGTGAAATCACAATGGCAGAGTGGGCATCTATTTTTACACAACAAGCACTTGGTGTAAGCAAAACAGTGGGTGATTTGTTAGGACCCTGCGCATTTGCTGTTTGCATGGGTAGCGGCAGAGTTATATTTGGTCTTCTTGACGGCAAATTCAATCCCAAAAAAGCGCTTATTTTAAATAATATATTGTGTATATTGTGCTATGTTGGTGTTGCCGTTTTAAATATACCCGCCCTATCACTTATAGCCTGTGCGCTTTGCGGTTTCAGTGTAAGTCTATCCTGGCCGGGTACTTACTCAATGGCGGCTCGCCACTTCCCCACAGGCGGCACGCTTATGTTCAGCGTACTCGCCCTTTGCGGTGATTTAGGCTGCTCTATCGGTCCTTGGATTATGGGCATTGTCGCAAACAGCACCTCTCTTGAAACAGGTTTTTTGGTGTGCGCCATATTCCCTGCAGTTATGGTTGCTACTGCGCCACTGCTACGCAAAGAAAATTGTTGAAAATTGTAATATAATCAGTTACAATATAAATGTTAAAAATTTACCTTTGAGGTGTAATTATGAAAAGAGAAGACCATTTAAGTTGGGACGAATATTTTATGGGTATTGCAGCGCTGTCTGCACTGCGTAGCAAAGACCCCTCTACTCAGGTTGGCGCTTGCATTGTAAACGAAGAAAAACGTATACTCTCTATGGGCTATAACGGTATGCCCCATCACTGCCACGACGACGAGTATCCTTGGGGTCGCGGCGAAGGACTTGACTCTAAATACCTTTACGTTTGCCATGCCGAGCTTAACGCAATACTTAACTGCAACACCTCATCGGTAAGGGGCTGTACCGTTTACGTAACCTTGTTCCCTTGTAACGAATGCACAAAGGCTATTATTCAGTCGGGCATTAAAGAGATTGTGTATATGTGCGACAAATACGCCGACACTGACGGTGTAAAGGCATCAAAGCGTATGCTTAACAGCGCAGGTATTGTTTACCGACAATACATACCAACTAACAAGGAAATTAACATTAAGTTATAAAAAGCACAAAACACTAACCGAAGGGTTAGTGTTTTTTATAATTTAGGGTGAGTTATACTATCAAGTGCAACAGTTTAATAAAAATGGAAGTTCATACAAATCTCTGGTAGAATAGAGTTACCACACACCAAACTACAAAGGAGAGATTTGCATGAACTACACTCATCTTACCATAGAAGAACGCTGT
>JAZQFX010000022.1:0-12036 GCA_045539695.1 Acutalibacteraceae bacterium | reverse complement strand
ATGTGCATGCCTGGTGATAACGTAGAGATGGACGTTGAGCTCATCACTCCTATCGCTATTGAAGAAGGTCTCCGTTTCGCTATCCGTGAAGGCGGTCGTACCGTTGGTTCAGGCGTTGTTACAAAGATTAACGGCTAATTTTAATCTTTAACAATATTTGCATTTAAAGCCTAAGGTTTAAAAGCCTTAGGCTTTTTCTTTGTTGTTTTATACGAATTTCCACCGTGTTTTTTGCTTTTTGTACAATTTATTCAGTTTTTTGGTACTTAATTAAACAAATAAAATACTTTTTTATTTGAAATAACACAAAAATTACGATTTTTATGTGCAAAATAGATATATACCTTATTGACAAAATATACAAATTATTATATAATAAAATCACATTTATATGCAAATTGGGGGCATTTTGCCCCATGCGTAAAATGATTTTTTGAAAGAGCCATTATTTTTTGCTGATTTTTTATAAAATAGTGATAAGTTTTGGTTGGGTTCAAAATATGATTCTAAAATTTTAAAACAGAAAGGATGAATGTTATGAGCAAGAAAATTACAAGATACTTGTCGGTTATATTGGCAGTATCTATTTTGTTTTCAGGAGTTTCCTTGCAAATAACCACTGCGTATGCAGCTGAGGCCGACAGCACAGTTGTTACAGATGCTGAACCGATTGTAAGCACCGATTCAGAGCTTATTGACTATACCCAGTATACAACTGCTCACGGTATAACCAATAAGGCAACAGCAAATATTGAGCTTCCCATAGCTACATATGCAGCCGACGGTGCAGATGTTACCGTCGAAGAAAATGTGCTTAATTGGAACAAGGGCGATGGTACTGTTACCTGGACCTTTGATGTAGCACAGACAGCCGTATATAATCTTAAAATCTTATGGGAATCCGTTCAAAGCGGTATTAACCCCGAATTTGCCGTTTTGATTGATGGTAAATGCCCATTTGATGAGGCTGAAAACATTCGTCTTTCTAGATTATGGAAAAATGCTGATGAAAAACCGCGTCAGGATGTTCAGGGTAACGAGTACGCGCAAGAGCAGGTAGAAATTGGCGGCGTTATTACAACTACTATATATGATAGTGAGGGCGCGAATGTTGGTCCCTTTGAGTTTGCTTTGACCGAGGGCACACATACATTCACAATTTCTGATCCTGAGCAGAGCATTAAAATTCACAAGATTTTATTCACTGCGCCCGAGCAGATTGATAGCTATAAGGACGTTTCTGCTTCTTATGATGTTAAGAATTTAGATGCTGATGTTATCACCATTGAGGGTGAAAATGCTGATGTTAAAAGTTCTAACTCCATCATTTCAAAGTCAAACAACAGCGATGCAGGTATGTCACCAAGTCATAAATATCTTACAAAGATAAACTTTATAGGTGGCACATCATGGCAAAGCTCAGGTAGTACAATTACCTGGAATTTTGATGTTGAAAAATCGGGTTACTACTACATAAATATGCGTTATAAGCAAAGTGACCTCGTAAACGGCGAAAGCTGGCGCTGGCTAAAAATTGACGGCGAAACTCCTTTTGCCGAGGCGCAATCGTTGAAGTTCCCTTATGATACTAAGTGGAAATACTACACCTTTGCGGAAAAGGACAAAAAGGGTAAGGTTGTAAATCCTTATTATATTTATCTCGAAGAGGGTCCACACACCATTTCGATGGAAGTAACTGTGGGCGAAATGTCAGAGTATTTCTATGAACTTTCAAAAATAGTTGATATACTCGGCGATGAATATATTAAGGTTGTTATGATAACGAGTGAAGAGCCGGACTTAAGCCGTCACTATGACCTTGATAAGCAGATTCCCGGTTTTATTGATACTCTCACCGACTGTAGTAATCGTTTAGATACTCTTGCTGAGAAAATGACCAAAGGAACAGGTCAGGCTTCTCAAGCTGTTTCTGCAATGAAGAATATGAACCGCGTATTAAAAAATATGCTTAACGCTCCTCACATTGCGCAGCAATATTTAAAGGATTATTACACCAACTATACTTCTATCGGTTCATGGCTTTACGATATGATAAGAATGCCTCTTGCTATTGATCAAATTCAAATTATACCTGCAGGTAGCGATTATATCGATAATGATGCCAATTTCTTTGAACAGTTTGCTTACGATACTGTTCGTTTGATTTCATCCTTTACTAATGATTATTCACTTACAAATACCGAGGGCGGCGACGAAAATACAATTCGCCTTTGGGTTAACTGGGGTCAGGATCAGGCCGCAGCTCTTAACTCTCTTATAGAAGATTCGTTTACGCCTAATGAAAAATACTACTACAACGGAAATCCAATACGTGTTCAGGTTGAAATTGTTAATGCTTCGCTTATAAACGGCATATTGGCAGGCAATTACCCTGATATGTCACTTCAAATGGCTCGTACTGAACCCGTTAACCTTGGTATTCGCGGCGCGCTTGCTGACCTTACTCAGTTTGAGGATTTTGATCAGGTGATTGAGCGTTTCCAAGACGGTGCGACGGTGCCATACACATATAAGGATGCAACATACGCATTACCCGATACGCAAAACTTTATGCTTATGTTCTATCGTACCGATGTACTTGAAGAGTTAGGTCTTGAGGTTCCAAAAACTTGGGACGAATTCTTATATTGCGCTACAATTATTCAGCGTAATAATATGAGCGTTTATGTGCCTTTCACACAAATTACAACATCTACCGTTGTAAATCAGGGTATTGGTAACCTTCACATCTACCCAACACTTATGTGGCAGCACGACCTTTCAATTTATAATGAAGAGGGTAATGCTACTGCTATTACAGGTAAAAAGGCATTGGATGTATTTGAGAAGTGGACCGACTTTTACCTTGAATACGACTTCTATAAAGAAGCAGACTTCTACAACCGTTTGCGTGTAGGTGTAATGCCTTTGGGTATTGCTCCGTACACCACATATATGTCATTCTATGCTACCGCACCTGAAATTCGCGGCAGATGGAGCATTGCGACAGTGCCTGGTACTATGAATGAAAACGGCGAAATCAACCGTTCAGTTGCAGGTTCGGGTACAGGTTGTACAATTATTGAAAAATCAAACAAAAAAGAACAGGCTTGGGAATTCCTTAAATGGTGGACCTCTGCCGAAACCCAAACAAGATATAACAACAACCTACAATCCTTGCTTGGTATGATCGGCCGTACTGCCGTATCTAACGTCGAAGCATTTAATTCGCTTGCTTGGGATAAGGATGACCTTGTAATACTTAATGAACAATGGCAGCAGGTTAAAGAGGTTGGCGAAGTGCCGGGTTCTTATGATGTGACTCGTGCTATTGACCAAGCTTATTGGACAGTAATTGAAGACGGCACAAAGGTTAAAGATGCCGTTACCAAATGGTCTAAGATTGCTGACCGCGAAATTGAGCGT
Source organism: Acutalibacteraceae bacterium (assembly GCA_045539695.1). Classification (GTDB taxonomy): domain Bacteria; phylum Bacillota; class Clostridia; order Oscillospirales; family Acutalibacteraceae; genus UBA737. The sequence continues at coordinate 8,610 of JAZQFX010000022.1, read as the reverse complement.
AAGATTGAAGAATATTATTAAGGAGGGGAGAGCAGATTATGTTTAAAAATAAAAATGGCGATGCGGCAGTAATGCCCACAGCATCTAAAAAATTGAGTAAGGCTTCTAAAGATAAAATCTTGACCGAGCATATACCAATGCTTATTATGCTTGCTCCCTTCTTGATTTTCTTCTTTGTGTTTACTATTTTGCCTATACTTTCATCTATTGTTTTGAGCTTTACCTCATTCGATATGATTTCTTCACCTAAATTTATCGGTATCGACAACTACCGCCGAATGATTGTTGAAGATGCAACGTTTGGCACGACTGCAAGGAATACGCTTGTTTTTGCAATCATTGCAGGTCCATTGGGATTCTTGATGTCCTTTGTGCTTGCTTGGTTTGTAAACGAGTTTGAGCCCAAAACCCGTGCAGTGCTTTCGTTTATGTTCTATGCACCTTCGCTTGTAGGTAACGCCTACTTTATCTGGAAGGTTGCCTTCGCAGGTGACAGCTATGGTTACATAAACAGCCTTTTGCTCTCTATCGGTGTTATTACCGAGCCTATTCAGTACCTTAAGACCGAAGCATATTTGATGCCTATCATTATTGTGGTACAACTGTGGCAGAGTATGGGTGTTTCGTTCCTTTCAAATATTTCAGGTTTGCAGAATGTAAGCCGTGATATGTATGAAGCGGGTGCTATTGACGGTATCAGAAACCGTTGGCAAGAGCTTCGTTACATAACTCTTCCTGCAATGCAGCCGATGCTTCTCTTTAGTGCGGTAATGCAAATTCAGAGTTCGTTTAGCGCAAGTACAATTATGATTGAGCTTGCGGGTTATCCAAGTAAGGGTTATGCGGTTGACTCAATAGTATCGCTAATGACCGATATGGCGACCGTGCGCTATGAGCTGGGTTATGCCTGCGCAATGTCGGTAGTGCTGTTTATTATGATGGTGGCTGCTCGACTTTTGGTAGGTAAAGTAATTAAAATGTTTGAAAAGTGAGGTGACTGCAGTGACTACTATAAAACAATATTTTCAAGACAGGCGTGCAAAAAAATCTGCAGTCAAGCGCTACACACGTTCCACAGCAGGAAATATCGCATTAGTTCTGTTTTTGGTGCTGGGCGGTCTATTTTCAATGCTGCCACTTATCTACTGCGTGTGCACTTCACTCAAACCGCTTGATGAATTGCTTATTTTCCCACCGCGATTTTTTGTGCATCGTCCAACAATAGGCAACTACACAATATTGCCCGATCTTATGGCATCTCTTAGAGTTCCGCTGTCACGATATATATTTAACAGCGTGGTTATATCTTTTCTCACTACATTTATATATATCTTTGTGGCTCTTATGGCGGCATACTCTATTTCAAAGGGTACATTTAAGGGTAGAAATGCAATTTTCTGGACAATACAGTTCGCCCTTATGTTTAACTCATACACACTTGCCGTTCCGCAGTATTTGATTTTCTCAAATCTTAAACTGCTCGATACATACTGGATATACATTTTGCCGCCAATGGCGTCAACCATGGGTGTATTCCTTGGTAAGCAATATATAGAGGGTTATGTACCTGACGCATTACTTGAAGCTGCAAAAATTGACGGTGCAAATCAGTTCAAGGTTTTCTGGTCTATAGTAATGCCAACAATTAAGCCAATCTGGCTTACATTGCTACTTTTCACCTTCCGTGATATTTGGCAAACAGTTCCCGGTGGTAAGATTTTCTCTGAAGAGCTTAAAATTTTACCTCAGGTAGTAACACAGATTACTGCCGGCGGTGTAGCTCGTTCAGGTTCTGCAATGGCGGTAACCTGCATTATGATGATACCGCCAATACTTGTGTTCCTTGTTTCACAAAGTAGTGTTGCTGAATCAATGAGCAGCGCGGGTATTAAGGAATAAGTTTGCAAATATTTTAAAGGAGATGAGAACAGTGAAAAAAGCATTATGTCGTCTTTTTGCTGTGATTTTAGCTATATGCACGGTAGCAGGCGCAATGACTTCTGTTTCGGCTGCAACACCTGTTGACAGTTACACCTATTGGACCGGCGTAACAAGTAACGGCAAGTCGGTTTACGGTAAGTCAATGTATGAAGTTGATAAGCTTGTTGACCCTGCAGAGCTTGGCATTGCGCGTCTTGAAGAAATCAACGCAATGTGCAAGGACGATAACGACAATATTTATATACTTGAAAAAAACTCTCGAATTGTTGTTTTAGACAGTCAGTATAATCTTGTAACCGAAATTGGTTTAATCAACGGTTCAATTAGCTATCAAGATGCCAAAGGTATTTATTATAAAGACGGTGTTATTTATGTTTGTAACACAGCTAAGGATACCCCTGAGCACGGAAATATTTATATGATAAATGCGGCAGGTGAGTTGCTTGATACAATCACCGTGCCTCAATCGACACTTATACCTGAGGATTTTATTTTTAAACCAACAAAAGTCACTATTGACTCTAACGGTTATATGTATGTCGTAAGTGACGGCGGATTCTATGGTGCGCTTCTTTATTCGCCCGATAGAACCTTCTTGGGCTTCTACGGTGCAAACGCAGTTGGCGCAACAGTAGCGTCTGTTTTTACCAACATTTCAAACCGTTTGTTCCCAAATGTTGAAAGATATGAAAACTCAATCAAAAAAGTACCTTTCTCGTTTGTAGATATTACGGTTGACAAAAACGATTTCATCTATACAAGTAACGGCTATACCGAGAATACAAGTGTTATGCGTAAGGTTATGATAAGACGCTTGAGCCCCGGTACAGGCGATAACATTTTAAAGCAAAAGGATCTTTTCGGTGACGTAAAGCTGCTTGGTACAGACGATATGTATAAGCAGGACTTTTGCGACATTGAAGTAGATGAATACGGATACATTTATGCTCTTGATTCACGTTACGGCAAAGTATTTATTTATGATAACGATGGTCGCGCTGTCAGCGTTTTCGGTGGCGGTATGCGTATGGGTGATCAGCAGGGTACCTTTATTGAGGCCTGCGCCATGGTTCTTAAAAACAACGGCGAGCAGGTTTTGATTGCCGATAAAAGAACAGGCTTTCTTACCTCGTTTAATCTAAATGAATACGGCAAAATGGTAAAAGAGCTTCATCACCTCACACGCGAGGGTGAATATGATTTGGTTAAAGACGGTTGGCAGAAGGTTTTAGCTCAGGATGCTAACAGCCAGCTTGCGTATAGTGGTCTTGCCAATGCATACCTTGAAGAAGAGGATTATGATAACGCCCTTTACTATGCAAAATTAGGCTACGATAAAGACACCTATGCCGTTGCGTTTGAGTATGTTCGTAAAGACTTTATCAGTGATAACTTTACATGGATATTCATTCTTATTGTTATTGTTGTTATAGGTGCAATTGCGCTTATGTTTGTAACCAACAAGAAAAAGATTGTGTTTATTAAAAACAAGTCTTTAAATCTTATGTTCTCTACAGCATTACATCCGTCAAGCTGCTTTACCGACATTAAAGAAAAGCAATTAGGTTCATTACCGCTTTGTCTCTTGCTTTTGGTTCTTTATTATGTTGTAACAGTTATGGAAACCATCGCAGGCGGATTTATGTTTACAAACTACGACCCTGCATCATTCAACAGTATATTGGTGTTCGTTCGTTCAGTTGGCCTTGTAGTGCTTTGGATTGTGGCTAACTGGATGGTATCTACCTTGCTTGGCGGTAAAGGTAAGATGAAAGAGATTGTCATTGTTACCTGCTACAGCTTACAGCCACTTATTTTGGCAGGCGTAATTCACATTGTTCTTTCAAATGTGTTGTTACCTGTAGAGGCAAGCTTTTTGGGCATTCTTTCAACATTGGCAACCATTTATTTTGCTATTATGCTCGTAAACGGTATGCTTAAAATTCACGATTACTCTGTAGGCAAGTTCGTATGGACAACACTGCTTACAGTTGCAGGTATGGCAATAATCGTATTCTTGCTCATAATGCTTATTATTCTTATTCAGCAGTTCGGCGCGTTTATTTTAACGCTTGTAAACGAAATGCTTACTATTTAAAAGGAGGAAAAATTATGAAAAAACGTATTTTAAGTATTGTTATTAGTTTGTTCCTCCTTTTAGGTCTTACAGCTTGCGGCGAGGGTGGTTTTACACCTTCGCAGAAAGCGTTTGATACAAAAGCGGTAACATCGGTACTTGCTGACGGCGAAATAATTGCGCAAAACAGTAAGTACGCAATGGAATACGCAGCAGACACAGGCAGTGTTCGCTTAGTAGAGCTTGCAAGCGGCACTAAGTGGGATGTTTGCCCAAAATCCAGCGGTGAAGTTCAATATGACGACTTCGGTATGCCGATTCAAGACCACGTATTTTTACAGTCGGCAATAGAAGTAGGTTATATGGATGTAACAATTCGCGGTGGTGGTAACTCAAGCACCACGAGTATGGATGCTGCTGTTGAAACAGGTCGTGTCGTGGTTAAAAAGATTGAAAACGGCGTTACAATTGAGTACTATTTTGACGGTCAAAAATTTATGATCCCCGTTGATTATGTGCTCAAAGACGATTATTTAAGCATTTCAGTTGATTCTACCAAAATTCAGGAAGATGAATTGCGTGTAACCTATGTATCATTAGCGCCGTTCTTAAATTCTGTTGAAAACGATTCTGAAAATTCTTATTTGTTTTTGCCATCGGGCTCAGGTGCTTTGATGAATGTTAATTCTTATAATGCGCAGGGCTTAAAATACAACGCGTATGTTTATGGTGAAGACTATATTATGGAAGATAAATATATTCCAAGTGAGCACGAGTCGTTGCGTATGCCGGTTTACGGTTATAAAAACGGTGACAAGGGCGGTTTTGCAATTATTGACAACGGCGCTGAAACAGCTCGTATGAACACCGTTGTTGGCAGTACTGCATATAAATTTTCTACCGTATATCCTTCGTTCTATCTTCGCGGTTATACAAACCATCAGGCAAGAACCTTCAAGCAAACATATTTTGCAAATGTTTATCCCGAAAATATGATTGAGGGCACCGTTTCATTGCGATTTTACCCATTAAGCGGCGAAAATGCCGATTATAACACAATGGCTGACATTTATCGCGATTATTTGGTTAATGAAAAGGGTCTTGCCAAAACCGGTGAAGAAAAGGCTATGAACATTAATCTTATCGGCGGCGCGCAAATCACCAAATCGTTCCTTGGTGTTCCTTATGAAACGGTTTATGCAACCACAACTGTTAATCAGGCGAGCTCCATCATTAGTGAGCTCAACGAAAACATTGACAGTCTTTCGGTAAAACTCAAGGGTTTTGGCGCTACAGGCGTAGATGTTGGCAAAATCGGCGGTGGATTTACCGTAAACGACAAGCTTGGCTCCGCTACAAATCTTAAAAGTCTTTCTTCGCTTTGCAGCGAAAAGGGAATAGACCTCTACTTTGATTATGACCTTGTAAAATTCAATTCTTCGGGTAGCGGTTTTTCACACGGTAGTGACGCTGTTATGAACAGCGGTGTTCTTAAAGCAGAGCAGTATATTACCGACAAAGCTAACCGTAGCAACCTTACGGATGAAGCATATCGCTTCCTTCGTCCAATTAAATTTGATGATGCTGTCAGCAAGGCGTTAAAGCAAAACGCTAAATGGAATATCAGCGGTGTTTCATTAGAAACACTAACCTCAATGGCATATTCAGATTACTCTGATCCGAAATCAACAGTTGACTATAATTCAAGACACGGCTTTGCGGCTGCTGTGAGCGAGGCTCTAAAGCAGGTTAAAGAAAATAATCAAAAGCTTATGGCTTCTGACGCTAACGATTATGCAGCAATTGCCGCCAACATTGTCACGGATGTCCCCGTTGTTTCTGACCGCGGATATACTTTCTATGAGGATGTACCGTTCTATTCAATGGTATTTAAGGGTTATGTTCCTATGACGAGTGAGTCAATTAACCTTGCAATAGACCCTCAAAGAATTGTTTTAGGCGCTGTTGAAAGCGGTATTGGTCTTAACTATACCGTTATTAATCAGTGGGGCAATGAGCTTATTGATTCACATTATCCCTACTTCTTCAGCACTGTATATTCAGGCGTTAAAGAGGATATACTTGCAACCTATAGCAGTCTTGCCGACTACTATGACAGCATTAACGGCGCTAAAATTGTTTCTAACACAATTATCAGCTCGGGTGTTCATAGCACGGCGTTTGATAACGGTGTTACAGTTTATGTAAATTATAACAACTCTGCCGCGTCAACTCCTGCAGGTGAGTGCGCCGCACAAAGCTACATTATAACAGGAGGTGCAGCACAATGAAGACCAAACTAAGAAAAAGTCACGGTATTGAAGAGTTAAAGTCACGTTACGGTCTTATGTTTATCTTGCCGTGGATAATCGGTCTTATAGTATTTTTCTTCATTCCGATTATTCAGTCAATTATCTATTCTTTTTCATCCGTTGCTGTTACCTCAGGCGGCGTAAAAGCAACATGGGTTGGCCTTGAGCATTATATTGAACTGTTAAAGAGAGACCCAAACTATCCAAAGCTTCTTAGTGATTCGCTTCTTGAAATGGCTTATTCGTTGCCTATAATTTTGGTGCTTAGTCTTATTTTGGCAATGATGCTTAACCAAAAATTCCGTGGACGTATATTCTTCAGAGCGCTTTATTTCTTGCCTGTTATCATTGCGACAGGTTATGTTATGAAGATGATTTTCACCACCACGGATGAAAGCCTTACCGAGATGGGTACCTCGGCAGGTATGTCGGCAGGTCTTATAAAGGTTGAGGACCTGACAAACGCATTTAACTTTAGCCCTGAAATAGCAGAGTTTGTTTCGACCGCAATTAATAATATATTCAATCTTATTTGGTCTTGCGGTATACAAATAGTTTTGTTCCTTTCAGGTCTGCAGTCAATACCTGCATCTCTTTATGAAGCATCAAGGGTTGAGGGCGCTACCAAGTGGGAGGAATTTTGGTTTATCACATTCCCAATGCTTTCGCGAATAACCCTGCTTGTTGCGATATTTACAATGGTTGAGTTGTTTACCAATGAGCGTAATCCGCTAATTGAGCAGGTTTATCTAAAAATACGCGGCGCTCAATACGACGTTCCGTCTGCAATGATTTGGTTCTACTTCATAATCGTTGTGGCAATTATGGGTCTTATAATATTCTTGTTTAACAAGCTTATTGTAAAACGTTATGAAGCATAAGACAGGAGGCTGAAATAAAAATGAAAAATCCATTAAAAAGCATTTCAGAAGCCGACCGTCTTAGAGCGTTAAAATATACAAAAATTGGTGGCGGCGTAGTATACTCCATTTTCCGATTTTTGCTTTTAATGTCAATCGGCTTTATAATTATTTATCCATTGCTTTATATGATTGTTACATCAATCAGCGGTCCAACCTCTTTCACAAACGGTACTCGTGTTTGGATTCCTACCGAGTTTTCAATAGTTGATAACTACAGCAAAGCTTTTTATGCACTTGATTATGTTGATTCTATTATTAATACATTCAAGTACGAAATTGTTAGCGCCTTGCTTTCGGTGGCTTCTTGCGCGGTTATCGGTTACGGATTTGCAAGATTTAAATTTAAGGGTAAAAAGCTGCTTACAGGCGTTTTGTTTTTGACAATACTTATGCCTGATATGCTGTTGCTCGTTCCCCGTGTCGTAAACTTTAAAAATATTGACTTTATGTATATCGGTCACGGACTTGAAGCAGTAATTACCTGGCTTGGCGGCTTGTTTGGACTTGATTGGTCAGGCGTAGGTAAGGTGCTTACTCCCGATATCGGCGATTCTGTTCTTACAATGTGGTTGCCTTCAATCTTGGGTGTGGGACTCCGTTCGGGCGTACTTATTTACATTTATATTCAGTTCTTTACAAGCCTTCCACGTGAGCTTGAAGAGGCTGCCTGGGTTGACGGCGCAGGTCCATTTAAAACCTTCTTGCGTATAGCTGTTCCGTCATCAAGCGTTGTGTTTATAACCGTTTTGGTGTTCTCACTTATATGGCATTGGAACGATTCATTGCTCGCAGGCATCTATCTGCGAACAGATGCAACCCTTGCTGTTGTGCTTGGCAACATTGACGACTGGCTTGGTGCTATCTATACCATTTATGGTGGCACACCTCAGTATGCATCGGCTGTTATGGCGGCATGCTTGCTGTTCATTACCCCAATGCTTATATTCTATATGTTTATACAACGAGGCTTTGTTGAAAGTATCGACCGAGTTGGTATTACAGGATAACTTTAAAATGAGATGGCGCACAGTCATCTCATTTTTATATGCTATTTTACTAAATTAAATTGAATTTTACAAAAATTTTAATAAATAATGTTGACAAAAAGGAGTTTAGAGAATATAATTCAATATGTAGAAATATGATTGTATTCGTATTAGTATGTCTATGGGTTTTGCTATTATAAATACAGTTATATTACATACGGTGCGGCTTGCCCGCGCAACCCTTAAAAAACTTTATAAAAGGAGTAACAAAAATGTTCAACACAGCAAAACGCGCTATTGCTATTATGCTTACACTTGTATTGGTGTTTGCACTTGCAGGCTGTAACCAACCCGTTGATGATGGTTCTTCA
>JAZQFX010000021.1:0-177048 GCA_045539695.1 Acutalibacteraceae bacterium | reverse complement strand
GGTCCTTATTATCTTGTCGTTGTTTAATTTTCAAGGTTCGTCAGCGCTCTTTTGAGCACTCTAAGCGCACCCTTTCTCAAAGGTGCCCGATTATATTACCACAACTGTTTCACTTTGTCAACACTTTTTTTCAAAATTTTTAAACTTTTTTTAAACTTTTTTTCATTTAACTTTTCGACACAATATATTGGGGTTTATATGGCTTTTACACCACAAATTTACAATAAAAAAGCAGGCTAAATTTGCCTGCTTTTTAAAAATTATCATAAAAAGTTAAACGCGCCGATAGACTGTAGGAACAGCAGTATCATAAGAGCGGGCGCTATATACTTTATCATAACAGTATATAATTTTTTTCTGCCAAATTTGGCGCCGCTGCTTTCAACCTCATCAATAACCCATTTTGGCTTTACCACCCAACCAATAACAACGCAAGTAAGCAATGATATTATTGGCATAAGCAAGCTATTGCTTATATAATCAAGCACATCGAGTAGATTTTGACCCGTAGCGCCTGTTGGTAATGTTATGCCAAAGCTTAACACATTATAACCCAGACAAACCACAACGGCTGCAGCCGCTGCAATAACTGTTATAACTATACTTACTTTTTTGCGGCTGGATTTAAAGCTTTCCATACAAGCGCCTACTATTGCCTCCATAATAGATACGCTTGAGGTAAGTGCCGCAAAAGCTACCATTATAAAGAATGCGGGTCCGATTATGCGACCGGCAAAGCCCATAGCGTTAAACACCTGAGGCAGCGACTGGAAAATTAGTCCTGGTCCTGCCTTCATACCTTCGGTACCCATAAACACATAAACCGCAGGCACAACCATAAGACCGGCAAGGAAAGCCACTATAGTGTCAAAAATTTCTATTTGCGCTACTGATTTATTAAGATCGACATCTTTTTTAACATAAGAGCCATAGGTTATCATAATGCCCATAGCAACCGAAAGCGAAAAGAACAACTGACTCATAGCATCGAGTAGAACGCTCATAAAGCTCTTAAAATTGAGTCCTGTGAAGTCAGGTTTTACATAAACCAAAAGCCCTTGTAAGCCTGTGCGAACCTCGCCATTGGCATCGGGCTCGCTTTTTGTTGTGAGTGAGAACACGCTTATGCCAAGAATAAGGACAAATAACGCAGGCATTATAATTTTTGAAAAACGCTCAATGCCCTTTTCAACGCCGCAGAAAACAATAAAAGAGGTTATTGCGAGAAACACAAGCATCCAAACAATAGGCGGTGTTTTTGATGTAATGAAGTTTGCGAAATAATCACTTGTTGCCGTCGCCGTAAACTCGGTTACCGAAGATACCATATATTTAAGTATCCATCCACCAATAACTACATAATACGTTATAATAATTGAAGGCACAGCAAATGTGAATTTGCCCAGAAACGACCACTTTGGATTTATGGTTTTAAAGGCATCAAGCGAGCTTTTGCCCGTTTTTCTACCAATGGCAATGTCGGTCATTAAAAGCGAAAAACCAAAGGTTAAAACCAAAATTAGATATACTATTAGAAACAGTCCGCCTCCATGCTTTGCCGCAAGGGTTGGAAAACGCCAAATATTGCCAACACCAACAGCACTGCCCGCTGCCGCAAGCACAAAGCCAAGACTGCCGCTAAAACTGCTCTTTTTTGTTTGAGTTGCCATATTTAAATCTCCTAAAATAAAATAACCATTGTAAAACAATGGTTATTTTACCACTTTAATGCGCTAAATGCAATAGTTTTTTATTCTATCACAGTCCACTCTTGTATTCCATAATACTCAAGACACTCTATTGTGCTTGCGTCAATTTTTTCGCCCGGTAGTATAATCGGTATTGCGGGCGGACATATTGCATCAAAATGCGCTGATATTTTACCAACGCAGTTTTTTATGGGTTTTTTTGTTTTTGCGGCGTATAACACCTCGTTTAAAGGCATATTTTTGCCTTTTAGCGCAGGCGTGGGAGGCACTTGCTCTATCGCGTCTTTTTTTACAATTTTTGATAAGGCAGCTTCAAGCTCGTAAAGCTTATCACCGTTTTCAACCGATAACATAAAAACAATATAGTCGAAATCGCAAAATTCGCAAACAATGTTTTTTGCCAAAAGCATTTCTGCAATCTCACAGCCCGTATATCCGTAAGATTTAGTGGCAATTGTGATTTTAAGCGGTTCGTTTCCGCAAAGGCAGTAGCCCATTTTTGATAGTCGCAATTTTAATTGGTCGATATTTTTAATAAAGTCTAACAATTTTTCGCAGTAACCGTCTGAAATATATTTGTTCACAGCGTCAAGCGACTGCAAAATTAAGTACGACGGGCTCGTAGACGCAAAAATCCCTAAAGCGCTTTGCGCGTTATCGGCAAAAAAGCTTGGCGCACACTTGCTTATGTGCAGATATGCACCGCCTGTAAGCGCAGGTAACGTTTTGTGCGCGGAATCACAGCACATATCTGCGCCCTTAGTTATTGGGTGCATATCCTTTGGTAAAAATTTTAAATATGCACCATGCGCGTTATCTACAATCAGCAGCACGTCGTGTTTGTGACAAACCTCGCTCAAAGCTCTTATATCGGTTATATTTCCAAGGTAGTCGGGGCTTGTAATGTAAATCGCCGTTGGTTTTTGTTTGGCGTCACGCAAATATTGCTCAAGAAAATTTGGTGTTATAACGCACGATATAACGGTTTGCGCACTTTCGGGCAACAGCCACTCAACATCAATGTCTAAAAGCGCAGCGGCTGTAACAAAAGTTTTATGTGCATTTCTGCCGGCAAACACAAGCGGCTTTTCGCCATTTTGTAAAGCATAACATTTTACAAGATAAAGCATTGCGCGTATGCAAAGCGATGAGCCTTCAGCAGAATAAAAGGTTGCCTTTGTGCCAAATAATTCCGTTGCATTTTTTTGGCTTTCAGCTATTATTCCGTTAGCATTATACAAAACATCGGCACCATCGATTTCGGTTATATCGTATTTTTCGCAACCTAATACTTCGTTACCCTTATGCCCCGGCATATGCAGGCGCAAGGAATTGCTCTCGGCGTATTTTTTTACAAAATCAACTATAGGTGTGTTCATTACTGTTCACCAACGGTTTTTGCAGCCTCAAGCATAATGGCACATTCCATTCTCTTGCGGAATAACTCACAGCCATATTTATAAACGCCATTTACAGAACCTGTAGCGTGATAAGCGTTTGCGGCGCAACCGCCCGAGCAATAAAGCTTTGCCCAACAATCTTTACACTCAGGTCTGGTGTAAACGTTGCAAGCGGCAAATTCATCCTGAACGGCAGTATTGTCAACGCCTGTCCATATATTTCCAAGCTTAAACTTTTCTTCACCAACAAACTGATGGCAAGGGTAAAGGTCACCCCAAGGCGTTACCGCCATATACTCGGTGCCCGAACCGCAACCCGAAATACGCTTGTAAATACAAGGACCGCTTTTTAAGTCTAGCATATAGTGGTAGAAGGTAAACGGTTTGCCCTCGCGATGACGGTTTAGCATAAGCTCTGCCAACTGCTCATATTGCTCAAGCACAACGGGTAAATCTTCTTGTGTTAATGCAGACGGGTCGTCCTCAGCACAAACTACCGGTTCCATACTAAGCTCGGTAAAACCAAGACGCAGCATTTCTTTTATATCGTTTAAAAAGTCGGGATTGGCGTGGGTAAAGGTGCCGCGCATATAATAGTTTTTATTTCCGCGTTTTTCAACAAAGTGCTGAAATTTTGGAACAATTTTTTCCCAACTGCCGTTGCCCGCAAAATCAACACGGTAGCGGTCGTGCACTTCTTTTCTGCCGTCAAGGCTTAACACAACATTACTCATTTCACGGTTTGCAAAATCAATTACATCGTCATCTACAAGAACGCCATTGGTGGTAAGCGTAAAGCGGAAGTTTTTGCCCGCAGGCTTTTCTATCTCGCGAGCGTAGGCAACAAGCTGCTTTATCATATCAAAATTCATAAGCGGCTCGCCGCCGAAGAAGTCGACCTCTAAATTTGTGCGCCCCGCAGAATTTTCTACCAAAAAGTCAAGTGCGCGCTTGGCGGTTTCAAGGCTCATAATAGCGCGGTCGCCGTGGTATTTGCCCTGACTTGCAAAGCAGTATGCACAATTAAGGTTGCAGGTGTGTGCCACGTGAAGACAAAGAGCCTTTATAACACCGGCGCTCTTCTTTTTTAGGTCACCCGCCATATTTTCGAATGTGTCGGGTGTAAAAAGCTTGCCCGCCGCTTTAAGACTTTCTATATCATCACAGCATTCGTTTACGTCGGCGGCGGTTATATCGTTATATTTATCTAAAATTTTGGCGGTTATCTGCTCACGGGTGTGGCTTTCATACATTTCAATAATATCATAAGCTACCTCATCCACAAGATGAACCGAGCCGGAATATACATCTAAAACAATATTAAGACCGCCAAGTTTATAACAATGAATCATTATGTAATACCTTCCTACAAAAAGTGCCGCCATATCGGCGGCACTTAAGTTTTAATTATTCTTTATCTGCCTTTTCGCATTCCTGATTTGCAATACCGCAGCTGGTTTTGCAAGCAGACTGGCAAGAAGTTTGGCATTCGCCACAGCCGCCATTTTTTGCGCTTTCGCAAAGATTCTTTGTTTCAAGTGTCTGAATTCTTTTCATTATCGTTTCCTCCAAAGAGATTATTTTTTATCATTATATCACGGTAAATTTAAAAAATCAAGATATGTATTAATATTATGTGTTATATTTTCTTTTAAACCTTACACTTTATCTTGTACTTTTTTGCGCCGATTTTTGAGATAAGCAGCATACGCAAATCTTCAACGGTGCCACCCGTAACGGTAGATTTGTCAACTATGTATGACTGGTTTGAATTTATATAAAGATAAATATATCCTTTTGTTTCATATACACGCCACATTGCATCATATTTAACAGCACTTGTTCCAGTGTGCAATCCATTGCCGCTTGTTTCAGTAACATCATTCTCGGTAAAAACAAAATGATTTTCGGAATTTTTAATAACTTTGTTTTTATTGTATCGTATTTTTGGTAACCCAAAATACACAAAAACTATAAAAGCATTCCAAAGCAAAAAAAGACAAAAGCTTGGCAATAAACCTGTCGTAAATGTTTGGCTAATAGCCGCAAAAGCAAAAACAAATATCATATATATTTCCATAAGCGCAATAAGAACATTAAAAAACCGTGCTCGACTTAAAATATGAAATCTATTAAATTTTTTAATCGTTTTCCAATCATATTTGGAAGAAGCCTTTATTTCCATATTATTCACCCACTAATTTTTTAGCAAAGTCGGCAAGTTCTTCATCACTGTAGAATTCTAAAGTGATAGTGCCCTTGCCCTTGCCTTTTGATTTAATATCAACCCTTCTGCCAAGCTCATTTTTGAGCGATATTTCAACCTCGCTGTAAAAATTATTTTTTGCCGTAGGTGTTTTTTTAGTGGTCTTGGGCTTTGATTTTGTCATCGCCTCAAGTTCGCGCACAGATGCGCCTGCAAGCGCCGCTTTTAGCATTTCTGCGGCAATTTCATCACTGTCGGCCGCAAGTATTGCTCGTGCGTGACCCGCCGTAATATCACCGTTTTTAAGCGCCTCAAGAGCCTTGTCGTTAAGATTAAGTAGTCGTAGAGCATTTGTAACGGCGCTTCGCGATTTGCCAACGCTTTCGGCAACCTGTTCTTGAGTTAGACTATAAACATCTATAAGCGTTTTGTAACCCTGCGCTTCTTCAACGGCATTAAGGTCTTCGCGCTGTAGGTTTTCTATAAGGGCAATTTCGTAATAATTTTGATCGTCAAGCTCTTTTATAACAACCGGCACTTCTTGAAGATCTGCCATACGGCATGCGCGCCAACGGCGCTCGCCTGCTACAATCTGGTATACACCACTTGAGGTGGGGCGCACAACTATTGGCTGAATGAGCCCGTGCTTTTGAATGCTGTCGGCAAGCTCTGCAAGAGCCTCCTCATCAAAGCTTGTTCTTGGCTGGTTGCGGTTAGGCTCGATTTCGGAAAGGCGAAGTGTAACAACGCCCTTTTCGTCGGTTGCATTTTCGTTAAACAAAGCCTCTAAGCCTCTGCCCAAACCGCCTTTTTTTGCTGCTGCCATAGATTAACCCCTCCTGTTTCTCTTTAAAAACTCTTTTGCAAGGTCGTTGTATGCCGCACAACCCTTTGAACGCTTGTCGTAATACTGTATCGGGCAACCGTAGCTTGGCGCTTCGGATAGTCTTACGCCACGCGGAATAACGGTTTTATAAAGCTTGTCTGCAAAGAATTTTTTTATTTCGCCTACTACCTGTTGAGTCAGGTTAAGTCTGCCATCAAACATAGTAAGCACTATACCCTCAATTTCAAGCATAGGATTATAAAGTCGCTTTACCTGACGAACCGAGGCCATAAGTTGCGAGAGGCCTTCAAGCGCAAAATACTCACACTGAATCGGAACAAGCACCGTATCACCCGCGTTTAACGCATTGATGGTTATTAGCCCCAACGACGGCGGACAATCGATAAATATGTAATCATAGTTTTCTCTGATTGGAGCAAGTGCGTTTTTAAGCGCTGATTCGCGATGCTCAACCTCAATTAAATCAACCTCGGCGGCCGCCAAGTCCATAGAAGCGGGAATTACGTCAACGTTTTTAAACTGTGTTTTTATTATAGCGCTTTCAGCCTTGGCTGTGCCTATAAGCAATTCATAAGCAGTAGCGCCGCCCTGCTTTTTGCTTATGCCGTAGCCACTGGTAGAATTTCCTTGTGGATCGGCGTCTACAAGCAACACTTTTTTGCCCGCAAGGCCAATACCCGCAACAAGATTTACCGCAGTGGTTGTCTTGCCGACACCACCCTTTTGATTAACAATAGATATAATTTTACCCAAAACAATATCCTCCGAAGTTTGTATTATATATGAAAGTATAATTATTACAGATATATAATATATAAATAAGTTGCGTTTATTAAAAAATAAGACAACAATGTTTCACGTGAAACACTGCTGTCTTTATTATACATATAAAACATCCACTTGTAAACAACAAATTTATTATTTATCTCCCGATTTGAATAACAGCGACATAATAAACCCAAAAAATATTGCCGCAGTTATTCCTGCCGCTGTTGCAGTGAGTCCGCCACTCATTATACCGATAAAACCATATTGGTTTACCGCTTCTACCACACCGTTTGCGAGCGAGTAACCAAAACCCGTTAAAGGAACTGTTGCCCCCGCCCCTGCAAATTTTACTATTGGGTCATAAACACCTATTGCCGTAAGCAAAACACCGCCCACCACATAGGTAACCAAAATTCTTGCAGGGGTCAACTTTGTGAAGTCAATAAGAATTTGACCAATCATACAGATTAACCCACCAACAAAAAACGCCTTTAGGCAGCCGAATAACAAATCCACATAATCACTCCTATGTTTCACGTGAAACATTGTTTGAATTTATTATTTGGCCCTTAAGGCGTTTTATTCATCAATATTCAAATTAAATACTTGCTTAAGTAATGTTTTTGTGCTTTTTATATCAATATTTTTAACACGCACGCTGTCAGCATTTTCGCTGCGCACCGTCAGTTTAACCTTGCAGGTTTTAAGGCGCTTGTCTGCAGGCGTTTGCGTAATTTTAATAACACCTATTTTGTTTTTGCTGCAATAAAGCTCGCGAATGGTAAATATCACAGAGCCTGACGCCAACAAATGATGCCCTATACAAAGCTTACCATACTTGTAATTATGATAACAAATGCTTGCGTAATACAAATCTATTCCGAGCGCTGTTAGCGTCAAGAACAGCACAAGTCGGTCAAAATAAGGGAACATTAGCACAACAACTGCGCCTGCACCCATAATCAGTAACGCAAATATAGCGGGTATATATAAAAAACGGTTTAAATTTAAAATGGTCTGCCGTGGTGTTAACGTGTCACCGTCGGGCTCTAAAAAAGGAAAATGTCGGTTTAACTGTTGCTCGAGTTCGTTGTGCTTTGCTACCGGAACCACAATCGCCCTTTCGCCTTTTGCATCGCCGTATCCACCTATTGATGCGCGCATTGAATATTTTTTTATCAGTCGCATAAGCGGAGTTTGTTCAAAGCAAATATTATTAATTTTTGATTTTTTAAAAACTGTTCTTTTGCGAACTATAATACCCGCTTGAACCTCAACACCCTTTTTTCCGCTCTTGAGCTTAAAATTGACATTTTTTAAAAATGATATTAAAAATGAAACAAGATAAGCGAATAGCAATATTAGCGTTACTGTGTTAACAATTGGCGGAAAAACATTATTAAAGCGTGAGGACACATTGTTTATTTCGTTAAGCAGCATATCTGATATAGCAATACCCAACAGGTCACTCGCTTTATTTATAATCGGTACACCAACTATTATACCCGTAGCTGCCGAAGAGGTTGTTGCTGCAAGTAATGCAATCCGGTAGCTTGAAAACTTAACAATCTCCTGCTTTTCTTGCCCGTAAACAATTTTAAATAATCTTTTAGCATCATCGGTGCGCATTTTTATCTCAAAATCACTTTTTTGCGGCCTGCCCGCCTCAGTGTTAATTGCGCAATCAACACTTTTAAATATATATCCGATAATGCCTTGTCTTAATGAAATACTCGAAAGTCGTGAAATTTCTATAACCGAGCATGATTTAATTAAAAACCCTTTTTTAATTGTTATATATCGATCGTTTGTTGTAATTGATATAGAATACCAACCTAAAACGGCAATTATAAGCACAAAACCGAAAGCAATAAGCTCTAAACTCAATAAACCGTCAATTTCACCGTTAGTAATATATTGTATTAAAGCTCGTAGAAGCGGCAGTATTAAAATAAAAAGATACGGCTTCATAAGCCGTACTATCATTATTGGGTGTGCTTTAAAAGTTGTTTTAATCATTTGGCTTCACCTTTAGGTTATCAAGCAAAAAATCAGCATTAATATTTTCTATTTCTGGTATAAGCATCCACCCGCGAGCCGCCTTTAGCATTACGCATTTCATTTTCATAAGCTGTGATAACGGCGTTGTAAAGCTTTGCGCAAACACAAGTCGCGGATAAGGCATAATATTAGTAGTTTTAATTATAATTCCTTTTGTAATTGTTATGGAGTTTTCGTCAACCGTGATTTTATAGCTTTTAAAATAAAAGGGAACATAAACAAAAGCAAAAACAAGACCAATTGTGGCAATTATTGCCGCAGGTAGTAAAAACCACAGCGTAAAACGGCTAAAAAAGGCAACTGCCGCACAAACACATGCAAAAGCAAACACAAGTCGCATCTGCCAGAGTATTCTCGTCTTTTTTGGTAAAGTAAAGGTCATATATACACCTCGTTTACTTTTTTATTTTATCCCAATATGCTTTAAAGGATTGCTCGTTTTTATTATCGCCAAATTTATAATACTTTTTGTTTTTTATATTATCGGGTAAATATTGTTGGTTTACATAATGCATAGGATAAGAGTGTGGATACAAGTAGTTTTGACCCTTTACGGCGGCATCTTCCCCATCAAAATGCTTGTTTTGTAATTGGCGCGGAATGTCACCGCCGATACCACGTTCAACATCACCCATAGCGGTGTTTATTGCCTCATAAACCGAATTTGATTTTGGTGCAGTTGCAACCAGAACAACTGCATTTGCAAGAGGAATGCGAGCCTCAGGCAAGCCTACGCTCATTGCAGTATCAACAGCCGCCTTAACTATAGGAATTATCTGAGGATATGCCAGTCCCACATCCTCATTTGCGCACACCAAAAGTCTGCGGCAGGCGCTTGGCAAATCACCTGCGGCAAGAAGACGAGCCAAATAATAAACGGCGGCGTCGGGGTCAGAGCCGCGCATAGATTTTTGATATGCTGAAATTATATCATAATGCTCATCGCCCTCACGGTCATAACGTACCGAATTGCCGGCGAGTATTTGCTCTACAATATCATCCGACAGGGCGGGCTCGTCGTCATTTACGGTTAACATAATGCATAACTCTAACATATTAAGCGCACGTCTGACGTCGCCGGCTGCCGCACGGGCAATTTTGTTAATGCTAACTTCTTCTGCAAAAATTTCTTTTCCGTTTTCTTCGCTTAAGATACCAATTGCGCGTTTTAGCAGAGTTGCTATATCGTCGCTTGCAAGGGTTTTAAATTCAAACACGGTAGAGCGACTTAGAATTGCATTATAAACATAAAAATACGGATTTTCGGTAGTTGATGCAATAAGTGTTATATCCCCATTTTCGATATAAGACAACAGTATTTGTTGTTGCTTTTTGTTAAAATACTGAATCTCATCAAGATAAAGCAAAATACCGCTTGATGCCTCCATTGTGCCTATTTCGCCTATTATCTCCTTAATATCGGCAGTTGATGCAGTAGTAGCATTTAGATAGCACAGCTTTTTGCCCGTTTGCGACGCAATAATTCTTGCAATGGTGGTTTTGCCAACGCCCGACGGGCCATAGAATATAAGATTTGGTATATCACCCGATTCAATTATTTTGCGGAGTATTTTTCCTTCGTCTATAAGATGGTGCTGGCCCGCAACCTCATCAATAGTTGTTGGTCTTAATCTATCTGCAAGCGGTGTTTTCACAATGTACCACTCCTTAAACTTTATATTAGTATTATTTTACATTAAATTTTATTCTTTTTCAACCGCAAAACACATAAATATAGTTTGGGTGAAAATATGAAAAAAACGGTTTTTATAAAAAACGCCGCCATTCTTACGGCTTCTTCCCTTATTTTGAGATTTGCCGGCATAATTTTTAAGGTCTGGCTCGCCGCAAAAATAGGTGCCGAGGGTATTGGACTTTATCAGTTAGTTTTTTCGGTTTATATGTTTGCTGCAACCTTTGCCACAAGCGGCATCTGCACTGCAGTGACAAGACTTGTCAGCGAAGAGGTGGTTGTTGGTAACAAAGACGGCATAAATCGCATCATGCGGCGATGTGTGCAATTGTCTTTGCTTGTAGCCGCATTCACAATATTGGTTTTGTTTTTTGGCAGCGATTTTATTGCAAATAACATTTTAAATGATACCCGCGCGGCATTATCACTTAAAATTTTAGCCTTTTCACTGCCCTTTATGGGTGTTTGCAGCTGTGTTAAGGGTTATTTTATGGCACGGCGAAAAGCTGCACCCTCATCAAGCTCGCAGCTGCTTGAACAGGTAGTTCGTATTGCGGTAGTTGTGCTTGTTGTCGGAAATTATGATAATCTAAAATTAGAATACGCCTGTGCCGCTGTCTTTTTGGGCGATACCTTAGCAGAAGCCGTTTCCTGTATTTATATTTATATTCGTTACAAGCTTGACTTTAATAAGCTTAAAATTTCCTCAACCCCAACACGTAAGCCTTATCGGCTGTTGCCCGCAATATCACATATAGCGTTGCCAATTACTTCGGGCAGATACTTAAATTCGCTGCTTCGTATGATAGAAAATATTTTGGTTCCGATTTGCCTTACAAATTCGGCTCTTGGCGGCAACGGAATTTCACTTTTCGGTATGATAAAAGGTATGGCACTGCCGATATTGTTTTTTCCTTCAACGCTGTTAAATGCTTTGTCTACCCTATTGCTACCCGAAATGTCTGAGGCTGCTGTACGCGGCAGAAGGGCGGTTGTGCAAAGCATTTCTTATAGAATAATAAAAATCACAAGCCTTATATCAATAATTTTTTCGGCACTGTTTTTTGTTGGCGGTATGCCGCTTGGTCGCCTGATTTACAATAGTAACGACGTCGGCTTTTTGTTGCGCGCATTATCGCCCATAGTACCGTTTATGTATTTAGATGCCATTTGTGACGGCATCTTAAAGGGTCTTGACCAACAAAAATTCACCTTTCGCACAAGTGTTGGTGATTCGGCAATAAGAATTATTTTAATATTGTTGTTTTTAAAGCGGTGGGGCATTTTTGCCTTTTTAGGCATAATGTATTTTTCAAACTTTTTAACGGCAATTTTAAATGTTACCAGACTTGTTAAGGTAAGCGGACTAAAACTAAACCTTACATACACATTTTTTCTGCCGCTTTGTAGCGCGTTTTCAATCTGCCTTATCACAAGCTTTATTTTAAATTTATTACCTAAATTATCAAACCTGATTTATATAATAATTTTGTGCGTAGTTTGTATTGCGTTTTATTTGGTGCTTCTTTTTGCATTTGGAATAGTTGACCAAGATGATATAGGCTTTATAAAAAGAAATTAAGGAGAGGTTTTCCTCTCCTTATATTTTTATTCTTTTAGCAATCGTTTGCGCCACAAACACAAGTATTAAATCCTTCAACAAAAAGGGTAAAGATGCGGTTAAAAAAGAAACCCATATATTATTGCCCGACACAATACAAAACTGTATTACACCTGCTGCGTGACAAATTAAAACCGATAACATCATAAATAGATATTTTAAAAACCTTTTATTTGCTTTGCTTGCTATGCCGCATAAAACGGCAGTCAGCAAAAATCCCCACAAAAATCCGCCCGACGCACCAAACAAAACACCTGCGCCGCCTGTAAATGCTGAAAAAACAGGTAAGCCCGACGCGCCTATTGCAATATATGCAGCGGTTGCTGCTATGCCCCACTTTGCACCTAAAACAAAGCCCGCTAGGCACACGGCAAACATCTGCAACGTTAAATTTATACCAAACGGCGTAAATACCGAAATCCACGATGAAGCCGCTATAACTGCCGTAAATATAGCAGTTACGGCAATTTTTTTAATTTTTGCTTTTCTCATATTTTTGGTTGCTCCATACCAACAATTTGTATCTCTCCATGTGATAATTTTTGAATTATCTCATTTGATTTTACAATCAAATTTGCATCATCATTTATGCCGATAACCTCGGCATTATAGGTAGTGCCATCTTTTGTATATGTAATATTTTTGCCCGTTAAAAAAGAGCGCTCTTGATACTCTTTGATAAACTCTTTTTTTTGCAAATTATTATAAAATGCAAAGAAATTTTCTGCAAAATTTATTATAAGCTGCTCTTTTATGTGTTTTTTAAACACAATTATATCTTTTTTGTGAAAAACACTATCAGCAAGAGGCAAATTGCTTGGAAAACTGTTTTTTGGCTCAAATAAATTAATTCCAACGCCCAAAATTGCATACTTTAAAGCTCCGTTTGTGTTAAACTCGCCCTCGGTTAAAATTCCGCAAACTTTTTTATTATTTATATAAATATCGTTAACCCACTTAATTTCGCATTTTTTACTTGATACCGACTCAATTGCTCGGGCGGCGGCAACTGCGGCGGCTGTAGTTATAAAAAGTGTATCATCTGCTAAATTTTGAGGCTTTAAAACAATAGAAAAATAAACCCCACCCTTTTTTGAAAAAAAGGTGCGACCAAGCCTGCCTCTACCCGCGGTTTGCTCGGTTGCAACAATTGTAACGCCCTCGTTGCAACCGTTGGCTGCTAACTCTTTTGCCACCGAATTGGTAGAATCAACGCAGTTAAAGCTATTAACTTTTATGTGATTTGAATATTTTTCTATTCTTTTTGCGTTTAATTTCACTTTATTTCTCGCCTTTAATAAGTTTATTTAATAATATCATTTTTTTATTATTCTTTCAATATTTTTTATTTTGCTAATTTGCCGTCAAAATAAATTGCCGGCAAATCAACAGATGAAGGCATAGAGCCAAGCCATTGAACCGTAAATTTTTCGGGATTTTGTTGATTAAACCTAATAACACTGCCACCGCGACAAAAATTATCGCTATAACAACCGGTAGAAAGCTTGCCCGCAAAACCAAGTAACACTCCCTTATACGAGCCGATAATGTTGGTTTTGTGTTCGTGACCGAAAATTACAGCCTTAATATCGCCCTGTGTTAAAATAGCATCAAACATTCCTCTGTCATTTTGCGGCGCAGTAGTGTGCAAAAAACTTTTTTCTACCTTTGTTCCATTTTCGCAAATATAATTTTTAACCGCCTCACCGTCTTGATTTGTGACTCCGTAAATACTATATAGCCCCCCTGATTTTTTTGGAATCGATTGAGTTTTTGCTTTGTTGCTGTAAAACATATCAATTGTTTGCGTAAGCGGAATATGCATACACAAAATTGAGGTCACCGCACTGCCTCCGTTTATTTTTTTAAGGCAGTCTGACTGCTGCTTGTACCAATTAATTTGCCTATTGGTAAGTCCTTCATAGCCATATTGGTTGGCCGTGCCACTATCCATACCATAAATTGAAAAAACTATTTTTTCTCCATCGTTTGAGTAGACGGGTATTACATAATTCATGGGCCTTGTGTGCTCATAATTTTGATTACCTCTGCTAATAACACTATTAAGGCAGGTATCATAGCTTTTATACATCTCATAATATTTTTCATCAAAGGGGTCATGGTTTCCGTTTGTGGTTGACCAAAATATATTTTGGCTTATAACGGGAGATATAAATAAATCCCACATATCTGTGGGTATTAAATTATTTGAGTTCATATCGCCGTTAATAAGCACAAAGTCAGGATTTGAACGGTTTATTAAAATTTCAAGCTCGTCACGGGCTTCAAGCCACTGTTTTTTTGTATCGCACTGCGGATCTGACACCACAAGAATTGTAAAATTGCCGTCATCATTGCAAAAAAGCTTGTTTTCGCCCACAGTATTGCTAAACGCTGAAAGCAAAACCGTTGAACTTAAAGCAAATATAATTGAAAGTATAAAAAATTTTTTCATAAAATTCCCCTATCATTGCGTAGCATTATTTTATGTAGATTAAAATTTTTTAACGCTGTAAAATATAGGGGTAAATTTATATTGACTTTTTAAATTTGTTTATATATAATAAATAGGCTAATTTAAGAAAAATTTAATATCGAGATGTGGCTCAGTTTGGTAGAGCGCTGCGTTCGGGACGCAGAAGCCGCAGGTTCGAATCCTGTCATCTCGACCAAAAAGACCTAACCGCTATGGTTAGGTCTTTTAATTTAACACTGCTTAATAAGTCTAATATAAAATTCTACGGCGCTGTTTGCTGTTTCAAGTCGAATGCGTTCGTTATGACCGTGAATTGTTTTGCGCTCCTCGGCGGTTAAATCCATTGCTGAAAAACGGTAAACCTTGTCGCTTATAACGCCCCAATGACGCGAGTCTGAGCACTGCACCATTAAATATGGTGACACAATACAGCCTTTCCACGTATTTGCCACAGCAGAAGCTACCTTGTTAAATGCCGTACAGTCTGTTTGCGATACACGGCTTGGATTCATATTACTGCCAAGAATTAACTCGACATCGTCATCATTGATAGTTTTTCTTATATATTCTACTGCACTGTCGACTGTATCTTTTGGGTTAAGTCGTAAATTTGCAGTCATTGTAGCACGAGGTGGAATAACATTTGGCGCGTTACTACCCTCACTTTGAGTAAAGGCTACGGTAGTACGCAACAATGCATTAAGCTCGCCTCCGGATTTTTTACAAATTATATTCAGCACGCCCTTAAAAAGCCACATATTTGCAAATATCATACGGAATATAAAGCTTGAATGACGACCAAGTGTGTCAAACATTTCGGCAGCAGGCTTTGTTATGTGCATTTTAAAAGGATTATTTTCTACCTTACAGCACGCGCGTGATAAAATGCCTATTGGAGTGTGTGGCGCAGGTGAAGACGCGTGACCGCCGTTTGATTTTACCGAGAATGTCAGATTAAGCATACCTTTTTCGGCAATACCAACCATTGCACACGGTTTTTTTACACCCGGGAAAACATTTTCTACCACGGCGCCGCCCTCATCAACCACAAGCTCAGGCTGTATGCCGTTTTCTTTAAAGTAATTTACAATATTTACAGCGCCGTTACCGTTTACCTCTTCGCCGCCCGAAAATGCAAAATAAATATCATTTTCAGGAGTGTATCCCTCACCTATAAGGGTATTTGCGGCAAACAACACACCATTAAAGGTAACCTTGGTATCAAGTGAGCCTCTGCCCCAAAGCACTCCGTCTTCAATAATTGCTTCAAAGGGTGGTTTTTGCCAAGCGGCTTCATCCACCGGCACAACATCATAGTGTGCCATTAAAACTGTGGGCTTTTTATTTTCTTTGCCCACCCATTTAAAAAGTAATGCTCGGTCGGGTAGCTGTTTAAACTCGCACACCTTAAAAACATTTGGATAAAGTTTTGGCAAAAGTGCTATCAATTTTTCAAATTCAGCATTATCCTCAAGTGACGGGTCATAATATGACACCGTTTTACAGCGAATAAGCTGACTAAGCGCAGAAATTGATTTGCTGTCGTCAAATTTAACCTCATCGTCAAAAATTTGAGGTTGTGCAGCGGGTTTAAACATTATTGTGCGAATTAGTATTACAGCAACAAAAATTGCTAATATCGCTAAAAAACAATATAATATCCACATAATTAAAGCCAACCTTTTTTATACATAATGCGGCTGATTGCTATTGTAAACAGCACACCCACAGGCACCATTATGCCAACATCGCCCGAGCCGAGACCTGTAAATATAAACAACGCAAGCATTAAAATTATTGGCGCTATGGCAATTTTCCAGTTTTTAGATATAAATACTATACCAAGTCCACCAAATAAAGCCGGTAAAATTTGATTAAATGCAGGCTCTAACACAGGGCTTTCTAAAATTGGTTGCAGAGGAATTATAAGCAATACACCAATTATGATTATAACGGTTGTAACAATGCTTGATACTGCAATTGCTATGGTAGATACAACCTCACCCTCTTCACTGTCGGCAGACACGCCTGCTTGCTCAAGCGCGCCCAACGCGCAAGGAAGCTTAAGGTTTGAAATATTGCCTGTTACGAATGAAAGATATGAACCACCTGCACCAAGCATTGGTATATAGGTTATAACCTCTACCACGCCTACTGCCCAATACATAGGAGCTGTGGCAATAAGGCCCTTAAGCAAACCGTTCCAATTAGGAAGCGCATTAAAAATTAAGGCTACCGCAACAGGAAAAGCAAATAAAATTATCATTACAAAAACGTTCCATTTATTGCCCCATGAATAAAGCTTATCCATATATGTTTTATTATTCATTTTGCTTTCTCCTTTCTTAACCTAACCACGCTGTAATGGGTATTGCGCTTGCCATTCCTATTATAAGACTCAGCGGCAAGGCGTAATCATTTATCCAACGAGCTTTTGTAATTTTCATTAAAGCGCCTGCAAGCAGCATTGTAACTGCGGATACAGCCATTACACAAACAGGTATAAGACCTGCTGTTTCACCTTTAAATACGCCCGAAAAATCACAAAAAACAAATCCTACAAAAGCAGAAATCATACCTATAAACATTGCCGACTGAAAAATATCGAGCCATTTTGCATCCTTGTTTTTCATATTAACAAGTCCTGTTTTCATTCTTTTGCAAAGAACGGGAACAAGCCATATACCAACCATAATGCTTATAGTCATAACCAAAGCAATAGTTACAAACTGCTCTGCGGTAAGATTTGCAACCTTGCCAAATTCAAGGCCCATACCGCTAAGGGCGTTAGATGCAGCTATTGTTTCATAAGACATAGAGCCTACAACCGAAAGACGAAGCCACGGCAAAGCAAGTCCTAAATCTTTTGATAATGCAATAACGCTTACCACAATGGCAACTGCTGGCGCAATTGTAAAAACAGATGCCGAAATTATAATTCTTCTAAGCTTTTTTGTATCCATTCCTATCTCTTTTGCACGATTTAGCGCTTTAATAAGAAAGAATATAGATTGTGCAAGAACAATTAAAATAACTATTCCCACAAGTAAAAATAAAATTGGATGATTAACACTAAATTCCATATTTTATTCCCCTTTCTAATTTTTTAAACATTATATCATATTTTTTATATCAAGTATAGATTTTTTAATCTCTTTTGTGATATAATTTAAATAAAAAAAGGAAAAATTATGGAAATAAAACCTATCGCCTATATAAAAACCGATTTCAAAGAAAAATTCGGCATTCCGAGACAAAGCGGTATTGTAAATGAAATTAAGGGTGAAATTGTTTTTGAAAAGCAATTCCGCAACCCTGACGCGCTTCGCGGAATAGAGGAATATTCTCATTTGTGGCTTATATTTGATTTTTCAAAAAATCACCGAGACCACTGGTCACCAACAGTAAGACCACCCCGCCTTGGCGGCAATACACAAGTAGGTGTTTTTGCAACACGTTCGCCCTTTAGACCTAACAATTTAGGTCTGTCGTGCGTAAAATTAGAGGGTATAAAAAAAGACGAAAAATTAGGTCACACCCTTATTGTCAGCGGTGTTGATTTGCTTGATAACACACCTATTTTTGATATAAAACCCTATATTCCTTATTGCGACTCAAAGCCCGATGCAAAAGGCTCTTTCAGTGATAATTTTAAAGACTATAAAATTAATGTTTTATATGATGAAAATACATTCAAAAATATAGATGATAACACTAAAAATCAAATCATAAAAATTATAGAGCAAGACCCAAAGCCTGCCTATAAGCAGGATAAAAAAGAATATAAATTTTTATTTTCAGACTATGAAATTTGCTTTGAAATAAGCGAAAATACGGCTAAAATTATAGAAATTAATAAAATGCAACTTTAAAGAGGGTATTTTAAAAATACTCTCTTTGTTTTTGTTTATATTTTTTAAGTAATTTTTATTGAAAATGTGAATAACTTATGCTATACTATATGTAATTATTGTTTTAATATATAATATATAAATATATAAGGGGGATTTTTAAGTGGCAGTTAATTCTATTAATGATATTTGGAGTGCCGTTTGCGAAGAGTGTAAATCTCAAATTTCTGACATTGCATTTGACACATTTTTTAAATACCTAAAGCCGGAATCAATATCGGGCGAAGAATTTATTTTGTCTGCTTCTAACGATTACATAAAGGGTATGATTCAAAGCGTTTATAAAGATATTATAAACAATGCTATTGAAAAGATAATGGGCATTAAAATACCCGCAAAATTTATTGTTGCAGATGATGAAGAAAAAATTAAAAAGGCTGAAGAAGAAAACGAAGGCTTAACATTTGAATCATTCTTTACCTTTGACAATTTCGTTGTAGGCTCCACCAACCGTTTTGCGCACGCCGCATCTTTGGCGGTGGCTGAAAATCCTAATATTGTATATAACCCTCTTACAATATACGGACCTTCAGGCGTTGGTAAAACACATTTGATGCTTGCTATAAAAAATCATATAAAGAAAAAATTTCCTTACAAAAAAGTTTTAATGGTTCGTGGTGAGGATTTTACCAATCAGCTTATTAAATCACTACATGAAGGTAAGCTTGGTATGGGCACTATTGATGACTTTAGAAATAAGTACCGCAATGTAGATGTTTTAATGATAGACGACATTCACTTTATTGCCGGTAAAGAATCTACTCAGGAAGAATTTTTTAACACCTTTAATGCCCTTTACCAAAACAATAAACAAATTATTGTAACCCTCGACCGACCTTTAAAAGAAATTAAAACACTTGATGAAAGAATTAAAAGTCGTCTTGCAGCAGGTCTACCTGCCGATATTACTTTGCCCGACTTTGAAACAAGGGTTGGTATTATAAACCGCAAGGCACAGCAGTTTGAAATTGAGCTTGATGAAAATATTGTTTTCTATATTGCCGAAAAAATTAAATCTAACACCCGTCAAATTGAAGGTGTTATGACCAAGCTTAATGCTCTTATAAAAATAGAAAACAAAAAGCCAAATATTTCTATTGTTCAATCATTTATAAAAGATATTATAAACGACACCGAAAACACACCAATAACCGTTGAAAAAATAATAAGTGAGGTTGCCCGTTCTTATAACGTTTCTGAAAATGATATACTTTCAAATCGTCGTTCGGCAAATTTGGTGCTTGCACGCAAGGTTGCAATGTACATAACAAGAGAAATAACCGACCTTTCATATAAAGCAATAGGCGAGGCTTTTGGTAAAGATCATACCAGCGTTCTTTACAGTGTTCAAAAAACCGAAGAATTTTTACAGGACAAGCCTTATGAAAAAGAACTTATTGAGGATATAATCAAAAACCTTAAAAGTTCTACCTAAAGTTTTCCACATAATTAACTTTAATTAAATAAAAGTTATTCAATTTTTTAAACTTTGCAATTTTTAATTAGAATTTTCAAATTTTAATTAAACTAATTTTTAAAGTTAAAATCTCTTTAAAAAAGGGGCTTTCACCCTCTTTTCCACATTTTTCACACTACATATTATTACTGTTATTATTTATTATTTTTTATATAAAAAAAGGAGACTTTTTTATGAAAATAAGAGTTGAGCGTTCGGTATTTTTAGATGCTGTTCTTAAAATGCAAAAAACTGTTGGGGCAAAAAGCTCTATGCCCGTGCTTGAGGGTATATTACTCTCGGCTGAAAAGGGTTTGCTTACACTTTCATCATATAATCTTGAAATGGGAATGAAAAAGGAAATGTACGCTTCTTGTGAAGAAGAAGGTGACATTGTTATAAACGCCCGTCTGCTTGCTGATATTCTTAGAAAACTAAGAGGCATTGATGTAGAAATAGAAAGTGATGAAAGGCTTGTTTGCCATATAAGAAGCGGTGAAGCAGTTTTTGACATTATGGGTATGGAGGCAAACGATTTTCCCGAAATGCCTTCTCTTGCCGAAGGTGAAAATCTTGATATAAACGGCGAAGATTTTTGTGATTTGGTAAAGGGAACAATTTTTGCAGTATCACAAATTGAAGGTACCCGTCCTATTCTTACAGGTATAAATATTTCGGTTAAAAACGGTGTTTTGCAGTTTGTTGCAATTGACGGCTATCGCCTTGCAATAAGAAGAAAAAATATAAATATAGAAAATGATATAGAATTTATAGTGTCGGGCAAGGCTCTTAACGAAGTTGTAAAGCTTATTGATGAAAATACCGATAAAATTGAAATAAAAGTAGGTAAAAGACTTATTTTATTTAAAATTTCAGGCTTTACTTTTATTGCGCGCTTGCTTGAGGGCGAATTTGTAAACTATGAAAAAATAATTCCCGCAGATCACAGTCAAAAAACATCCGTTATTTGTGATGAAATGATAGATAGCGTTGAGCGTGTATCGCTTCTTATTAACGATAGCTTTTCAACTCCTATTCGTTGCGCATTTTCTAAAGAAGAATTACTCATTAGCTGTTCAACAGCTTTAGGCCGCGCAAAAGAAAAAATGGCTATAAATCTTGAGGGTAACGAATTTGAAATGGGTCTTAACAGTCGCTATTTATTAGAGGCATTAAAGGCTTGTGAGTGTGAAAAAATAACCTTTAAATTTAACGGCGCAAATGCAGGTGTTACAATTACTCCTGCTGACGAAAATGCACAGGATATGCTCTATCTTATAATGCCTATGAGGTTAAAATAAATGAAGGAAATTTATATAAGAGACGAATTTATCAGACTTGATGCAGCACTTAAATTTTCGGGTGCGATAGGTACCGGCGGTCAGGCAAAAATGGTAATACAAGACGGTCTTGTTCTTGTAAACGGTGAGGTTTGCACTATGCGTGGCAAAAAACTTCGCAGCGGTGACACCGTAGAATTCGAAAATGCTACTTTTGTTATAAAAAATGAAGGTTAATAAAATAAAAATTCAAAACTTTCGCAACATTTCAGATATTTACTTGGAATTTGATGATGAAATAAACGTAATTTGCGGTGAAAATGCCCAAGGAAAAACAAACATAATAGAAGCATTATGGCTTTTTTCGGGTGCAAAAAGCTTTAGAGGCACCAAAGATAACGAGTATATAAAATTTGGTGAAAAAAAGGCAAAAATTTATACCGAGTTTAATATGCTTGGTGTAGAAAATAGTGCGCAAATAGTATTTGAAGATAAAAAAACTGCATTTTTAAATGAAAAAAAATTATCAAATACATCATCTCTTGCCGGTAAATTTAATGCGGTTGTTTTTTCACCGTCTGATTTAACACTTGTTACCGACGGGCCTGATAAACGCAGGCGTTTTCTTGATACGGCAATAGGTCAGCTTTATCCAAATTATATTGAAATACTGCGAAATTATACCCGCGCGGTAATGCAGAGAAATAAAATTATAAAAGATTACCGCTATGATAAAACATTATCTGTAATGCTTGATGTTTTTGAGACTGAAATTGTAGATATGGGTAATAAAATTACCGAGTATCGTAAAAGGTATATAAATATTTTAAATAAATACGTTTCAAAAATATATAGCGGCATATCATCCGGAAAAGAAAATGTAGAAATTTTTTATTTATCTAAAAATGAAATTTTAGATAACGAAATATTAAAAAATTCACGTCAAAACGATATGTTTACAGCTACTACCTCGGTTGGACCGCACCGTGATGATATAGTTTTTAAAATTAACGAAATTTCTGCCCGAAATTTTGGCTCACAGGGCCAAAAACGCAGTGTTGCCTTGTCACTTAAGCTTGCAGGAGCCGAGGTTATTAAAGAAATAAGCGGCGAATATCCAATATGTCTTTTAGATGACGTAATGAGTGAGCTTGACGAAGGCAGACAAAATTATATTTTAAACCACATAAGAAATTGGCAATCTTTTATTACCTGCTGTGATACCTCTAATATTAAAAATTTAAAGGCAGGCAAGGTTATAAATATAAGAAACGGCGGTGTTATATAATGTATATACATTTAGGAAATAACGTAATGCTGCCAACAAGCGATATAATAGGTATTTTTGACCTTGAAAATACCTCAATTTCAAAAAGAACGCGTGATTTTTTAAACCGCGCTGAAAAAGAAGGTAAAGTTATAACAATAAGCTATGATTTGCCACGTTCTTTTGTAATTGCAGGAAAAAATCTAAAAGATTCAAAGGTTTATATTTCACAAATATCATCTCAAACGCTATTAAAGCGCACAGGATATATAGACTCATTATAAAAAAGGAGATTTAAAATGAGCGAAGAATTAAATTTGCCTGTAACCGAAAAATATGACGAATCGTCTATACAGGTTTTAGAAGGACTTGAGGCTGTAAGAAAACGCCCCGGTATGTACATAGGCTCTACCGGTGAACGCGGTTTGCACCATCTTGTTTACGAAATAGTAGATAACTCTATAGACGAGGCTCTTGCGGGTTATTGCACTAAAATTGAGGTTGAAATACTTGATGATGGTATAATTCGCGTCAGTGATAACGGCCGTGGTATACCTGTAGGTATAAATGCTCAAAAGGGTATTCCTACAGTTACTGTTGTATTTACCATACTTCACGCAGGCGGTAAGTTTGGCGGTGGCGGATACAAGGTATCGGGCGGTTTGCACGGCGTTGGTGCATCGGTTGTAAACGCACTTTCTAACTGGCTTGAGGTTGAGGTTAAAGACGGTACACATATTTACAAGCAGCGTTATGAAAAGGGCGCTATCGTAACCGACCTCCAAATAATTGGTGATACTACCGAAACAGGTACCACCGTTACATTTAAACCCGACCCAACAATATTTACCGATACTACAACCTACGATTATGATATATTGCTTAACCGTTTACGTGAGCAGGCATTTCTTAATGCAGGTATTCGTGTAGTTCTTACCGATAAGCGTACCGATGAAACTATTGCAACAATTGGCAAGAGTGACGACCTTTGCTTTGAGGGTGGTATTAAATCTTACGTTGAGTATTTGCTTGCAGGAATTAAGAAAGAAAGTCTTATAAATGACGTTATATATCTTTCAGGCTCAAAGGGCGATGAAATGGCTGAAATAGCACTTTTGTGGTCCACCGCTTACGATAATAAAATTCTTTCGTTTGCAAACACTCTTCACACCATTGACGGCGGTACTCACGAGCAAGCATTCCGCCAGACTGTTACCCGTGTTGTAAATAAATATGCTCACGATTTTAAAAAGCTAAAGGAATCTTCTGATAATCTTAAAGCCGACGATATTATGGAAGGTTTGGTAGCTGTAGTTTCAGTTAAGCTTGCCGACGCACAGTTTGAAAGCCAAACAAAAGCAAAACTTGGTAACACATCAATAGGTCAGTTGGTTCGAGATATTGTAAACGACCAGCTTTATAAATATTTAGAAGAAAACCCTGCTGATTCAAAAATTGTAATTGATAAAGCAATTGCCGCATCAAATGCGCGTGAGGCTGCTCAAAAAGCACGCGAAGCATCACGTAATAAGGCAGGTATTGGCAGCAAAACCCGTATGCCTGAAAAGCTTACCGACTGTATTTCTAACGACCCTACTAAAACCGAAATCTACATCGTAGAGGGTGACTCTGCAGGTGGTAGTGCGGTTGAGGGCAGAAACGCAACCTACCAGGCAATTTTACCACTTTGGGGTAAAATGCTTAACGTTGAAAAAGCGCGTGAGGATAAGGTTTACGGTAACGATAAGCTTACACCTGTTATTACCGCATTGGGTACGGGTATTGGCGAAAACTTTGATATAAACAAGCTTCGTTACGACAAAATTGTTATTATGGCCGATGCCGACGTTGACGGTAGCCATATCAGAACACTTTTGCTTACCTTCTTCTTCCGCTATATGCCCGAGCTAATTGAAACAGGTCATATATATCCCGCTCAACCGCCGCTTTTCCGTATTTCAAAGGGTAAACAGCATTATGATGTATTTACTGATGAGGAAAAGGCTGCAAAGGTTGAAGAACTTGGTGCAGGTGTTGACGTTCAGCGTTACAAAGGTCTTGGTGAGATGGATCCTACACAGCTTTGGGAGACTACACTTGACCCCGAACATAGAACATTTTTGCAGGTTACTATGGCCGATGCCGCTTTGGCTGACGAAACCTTTACCATTTTAATGGGTGAAGAGGTAGAGCCAAGACGTAAATTTATTGAAGATAACGCAATTTATGCGACCGATTTGGATATTTAAGGAAAGGAGAAAGAAAAATGGCAAAACAAGAAAATGTTTATTGGCCCAGTAGTGAAGAAACAAATATTGTTCCTGTTGAGATTACTGACGAAGTAAAACAGAGTATGCTGCAGTACTCTATGTCGGTGCTTGTAGGCCGTGCACTTCCCGACGTGCGTGACGGATTAAAGCCTGTTCACCGCCGTATTCTTTATACTATGTATGAAAATGGACTTTCTCCTGAAAGTAAATACCGTAAGTGCGCCGATACGGTTGGTACCGTGCTTGGTCGTTATCATCCACATGGTGACGCTTCTGTTTACGACGCAATGGTTCGTATGGCGCAGGATTTCTCACTCCGTTATCCTCTTATAGACGGTCACGGTAACTTTGGTAATATTGACGGCTATCCTGCTGCTGCTTACCGTTATACCGAATCAAGAATGAACCGTCTTTCATACAGTATGCTTGACGATATCAAAAAAGATACCGTTAATATGCTACCTAACTACGATGACCGACTCGAAGAGCCCGAGGTTTTACCTGTTCGCTTTCCACAGCTACTTGTAAACGGCTCAAGCGGTATTGCGGTTGGTATGGCTACCGAAATTCCGCCTCACAATTTAGGTGAGGTTATTGACGCAATGTGCTGTCTTATAGACAATCCTGATGCAGACCTGCCCGAGCTTTGCGAGCATATAAAAGGACCTGACTTTCCAACAGGTGGTATTATTATGGGTCGCAGCGGTATTCGTGCCGCATATGCTACAGGTCGCGGTAAAATAGTTGTTCGCGGTAAGGCTGAAATTGAGGAAACCAAAAACGGAAAATTCCGCATAGTTATTACCGAAATTCCGTATAAGGTACGTAAAAAAGACCTTGTTAAGCATATTTATGACCTTGCTGCTGAAAAGAAAATTGAGGGTATAGAAGACGTAGTCGACTATTCTTCAAAGCGTGACGGCGGACTTAGAATTGTAGTTGATATCAAGCGTGATGCAAGCCCGCAGGTAGTTCTTAACAAAATTTACAGCTATACTGCTTTGCAGTCAACCTTTGGCGCAATTCTTTTGGCTATTGTAAACGGCAAGCCACAAATTCTAACCCTTAAAGAAATGCTTCAAAACAGCATTGATTTCCAGTATGAGATTATTCGCCGCCGTACCGAGTTTGAACGTAAAAAGGCGGCCGAACGCGCTCATATTTTAGAGGCGCTTAAGACTGCACTTGACTTTATTGACGAGGTTATTGCTATTATTCGTAACAGCAAGACCATTCCAGAAAGTAAGCAGGCTCTTACTGATAGATTCGGTTTTGACGATATTCAGACTACCGCTATCGTTCAAATGCAGTTAGGTAAGCTTGCAGGTCTTGAAAAACAAAAGATACTTGAAGAATTGCAGGAAAAACTCGACTTTATTAAAGAATGTGATGAAATTCTTGCATCCCGCGAGAGAATTCTTGATATTGTTAAGACAGAAAGTCTTAATCTTCGTGATAAATACAGCGACGAGCGCCGCACCGAGATTTCTGACGTTGCGGGCGAGGTTGATATTGAAGACCTTATTCCGCTTGAAGAATGCGTTATCACAAAGACTGTTAACGGTTATATTAAGCGTTTGCCTTCTGACACATATAACGTTCAGCATCGTGGTGGCCGCGGTATTACGGGTATGACCACACGCGAGGAAGACAGCGTAGAAAATATGTTTGTATGCTCTTCACATGATCGTATTATGTTATTTAGCAACCTTGGCCGTGTATATCGCATTAAGGCATACGAAATTCCCGAGGGCTCACGCACCTCAAAGGGTATGAACCTTGTAAACGTTGTACCACTTATGCCGGGTGAAAAAATTAACGTAATTATTCCGGTTACTGCTACTGATGAGGACGAAAGATATATTTGTATGATTACCCGTCAAGGTGTTGTTAAGCGTACAAAACTTTCCGACTTTAAAAACACACGTAAGAGCGGTATTATTGCTATTTCTATTGACGAGGGTGACGAGCTTGCCCACGTAAGAATGACCGACGGCGATAATAATTTGCTTGTTGCTACCAAAAAGGGTAAGGCAATTCACTTTAACGAGCATCAGGTTCGTTCTATGGGCAGAACAGCACGTGGTGTTAAGGCAATAAATATGGCCGAGGACGATATTGTTGTAGATATGGCTCTTTGTAAAGAGGATACACGAATCCTCACCGTTACCGAAACGGGTTATGGTCGTATCAGTCCAATTTCACATTATCGCTTGCAGTCACGTGGTGGTAAGGGTCTTACCAACTACAAGGTAGAAAAATACGGTGACGTTGCCGCAGTATTGCCCATTGAAAAGAATGAAGATATCATTATGATTGCTTCAAACGGTATAGTTATTCGTATTTTTGGTGACACTATTTCTGAATTTGCACGTCCTGCAAAGGGTGTAAGAGTAATGCGTGTTGCCGAGGGTGAGAGAATACTGTCGGTTGCTAAGGCCGAGCACGACGAAGCCGAGGTAAACGACACTCCCGAAGAGGCAGATGCCGACGCAGGCGCAGTTGATTCAGCTGAAGAATAAAATTAAATTGGGCGGATTTTTATCCGCCCAAAAAAATAATTTAAGGTTTTGAGGAAATCACTCTACTTTTTAAAAGGAGTATTTCTATGTTAGAAGAAAACAACAATTTTAATACACAACCGCAAAACGCGGAATACGGGGCGCCACAACAGCCAATTTATGTAGCGCCTCAAAATCCTTATGGCTTTATACCTGAAGAATATCGCAAAAAGCGCGATATTCGCCGCATAGCTCTTGCGGTGGGTATTCCTTGCATATTTTTGTCGTTAATCAGCTATATTTGGTCATATTTTTATTTGTTTTTTACTACTAAAATTTTTGGAATGACACAAAGTGAGGCAATTACACTTTCACAAAATCCTGCTATGCAACAAATTTTGCAAATAGTTATTTCTTGCCTTATGTTTTTATTGCCGTTCACTATTGCGGCAAAGGCTTTTGGCGTTCGCATTGACCAAACCGTGCAATTTGGCAGGGCAAAAAAAGGTACGGCGTTTCCATTTTTGCTTTTTGGTATAGGTTTTTGCTCATTTGCTAATATAGCAATGAATTATGCCGAGAGCGTATTTCAAATGTTTGGAATTGGTGAATACGAGATTCCAAGAAGCGATAATCCAAGCGGAGTATTCGGCTTTTTGCTTACATTTATAGCTACGGCTATTGTTCCCGCTTTGGTAGAGGAATTTGCTTGTCGCGGTATAGTGTTAGGGCTTCTAAAAAAATATGGCGAAGGCTTTGCAATAATAACATCGTCTTTAATTTTTGGCATAATGCACGGCAATTTTGAGCAAATACCTTTTGCCACAATGGTTGGTCTTATTTTAGGATATATCTATATAAAAACAGGCAGTATATGGATATGTGTTTTAGTTCACGGCGCAAACAATGCAATTTCGGTAATATTCAGTTATTTAGAAAATGTAATGTCCGCCAATATGCAAAATATTTTGTATTTAATATATCTTATAGTTGTTATGCTTGCCGCAATTTTTGGCGCTTTACTGTTTGCAAAGAATACTGACGAAAATTATAGCCTTGAAAAACCTGATGATACCCTCACAAAAAAGCAAAAATACAGTTGGTTTTTCACCTCTTGGGCAATAATTGTATTTGTTGTGTTTAATGTTTTACAGTCTTTATCATATTTTGTGATTTAGGAGAAATTTTTAATGGACAGCCGTTTTATGACAAGAGCAATAGAACTTGCAAAAAAAGCCGCCGCCGAGGGCGAAGTGCCGGTTGGCGCAGTTGTTGTTAAAGACGGCAAAATTATAGGTGAGGGCTACAATATGCGCGAACAAAAGCGCAACGCCCTATCTCACGCCGAAACCGAAGCCATAAATGCTGCCTGCAACACCTTGGGCGATTGGAGGCTTGACGGTTGCACAATATATGTTACGCTTGAGCCTTGCCCTATGTGTGCTGGCGCAATTGTTAATGCTCGAATCCGTGAGGTTGTTTTCGGCGCGTATGATTTAAGTATGGGATGTATGGATTCGGTTACAAACATTGCTGCTTTGCCGTTTGCCGCAGGCACTACAATTTATGGCGGCATAAAAGAAGATGAATGCAAAAAAATACTTACCGAATTTTTTGAGGGTGTAAGAAAATGATTAAAACGACAATTACCGACATTTTAAGCAAAACAGGCATTAAAAATGTCGGTTTTTGCGCTTTTGGCGATGTAAAAGAGCATTTAATTGACTGCCGCGCAAAAGATAGATTACCAAAAAAGAGTAAAACTATAATAATGTGTGCTTTTCCATATAAAGTAAAAGACGAAGCGCCAAAATTTTTGAGCCGCTATGCTGCAATACCCGATTACCATACTGTTTGCGGTGAAATGTTATCGGCGACTTGCAAAAAACTTAAAGAAAAATACCCACAAAACGAATTTGAGTATTTTTGCGACAATTCACCCATACCAGAGGTACATACCGCCGCTGTATCGGGACTTGGCGTAAAAGGTGATAATGGGCTGCTTATTACAAAAGATTATGGCAGCTTTGTGTTTTTGGGTGAAATTGTTACCGATTTACATATTGTTTGCGAAAACGTATATAACGAGTGTATTCATTGCAGTAAATGTAAAACTGCTTGCCCTGTAAAACTTGACAAAGCAAAATGTTTATCAAATTTAAGCCAAAAAAAGAAGCTCGTAGACCACGAGCTTGAAATTTTAAAACAAAACAATGTTTTATGGGGCTGTGATATATGCCAAAATATATGCCCTATGAACAAAAACGCGCAAAAAACCCATATAAATGAGTTTATAAACGGCTATCGTAACGAATATTTACAGGGCGAAGATACCACCAACCGCCCATATACGTGGCGCGGTGAGAGCGTAATAAAAAGAAATTATGATAATTTAATAAAATAAAAAAACACCCCGAGGAATTACCATCGGGGTTAATTTTTGTCTATTAGTTAAGCTTTGGTAAGCTTGCTGCTGCAACGGACTGACCAACGCGACGAGCGTTTTCATCAGGAATATTAAGGTTAATTTTTTGAGCTAATTCGGGGAATTCCTTGTCAAGAACTTCTTGTGCTCTTTCAAGAAGAATTTCGCCGCCCTTACCACTGGTTACACGGCCCATAATAAGAACGTGCTTAATATCATAGAATTCACTGTAATAAGCAATTGCGTAACCAAAGTATGCGCCAATGGTGTCATAAATTGCTGCTGCTCTTTCGTCGCCTTCTTTCATAAGGTTTTGTACAACCTTAAGCTTTTCGGCTGGAGAAAGGCTCTCGTCAAGCTCAATGCCTGCGTATGGTGCCAACTTGATAACGCCGTCTTGTGAAAAATACTTAACGCCGCAACCATAGTCGCCCGACCATTCGTCAACCATGGCGTCACGACAAAAGTCAACAGGCGCAAATGCAAGCTCGTTAAGCCAACCGGTAATGTTGCCCTGTGGGTCAACGTAACCCGCAGCCTCACTAGTGCCCATAGCAATACCAAGAACAGAATTGTCATTAAGGTTCATAGCACCTGCAAGCGCTGTAACGTCACCGTCGTTTGCAACTTCAATCGGAATATTTTCACCGATTTCACGTGCTACGTCAAGGTACATATTCTTAACTTTCTTTTCAAAGTCATCGTCGTTAACCTTTAAGAAAAGAGAAGCAACCATTATGCGATTGTCAACGTAAACGCCGGCACTTGATACGCCGATAGCGTCAACGCGTGGCATTTTTGAAGCGGCTGTTTTCATAGCATCAAGTATGCCTTGATAGTGATATTCGGGGTCGGAGTTGGTCTTAGGGAACCAAACAACCTCTTCAGAATATACGCTTTCGCCGTCGATAACTGCGCTAACCTTACGGTCAGAGCCGCCTGCGTCAAAGCCGATACGGCATCCGTCAAGATGACGACCTACCGGAGAAGCAGAAGATTTATCCTGTGGTGCGTCAGCAAGTGCTACGCTAGAAACGCTAAACTTTTCTTCATAAACGCGTTCCATAAACTTAACGTCAAAATCTCTAGCGCCGCCGTAGCTGTAAGCCTCTTTAATCTTTTCGGCTACTACATCGCTACCTGCGATGATAATTTTATAACCGCCTGCAACCCACAAAAGAGTTTTAACAATACGCTCTACAAATGCAAAGTTTTCAGCGTCTTTGCCTGTGCCATCTTTGAAAATACGGGTTTTATATGTAGTAGTGTAGCCCTTGTTACGCTCTACAGCGATAACAATGTCCTGTCCGTTTTCTTTGGTTGCCTCGCGCATTTCGCGGCAAACAATCGACATCGGCGCAAATTTTGGGTCGAGTTTAGCATTTACTTTAAGCTTCATATCTTACTTCTCCTCCAATAATGGTTTTTTGTACGTTAAAGCTGTCATCGGTAATAATGATGTCAGCATCTTTACCTACGTCAAGTGAGCCCTTGCGGTCGGCAACGCCGATTGCAGTAGCAGGATTAAGTGTTGCACCGTTTACACATTCGTTTAGCGGAATGTTAGAGTTGGTGTAAACGTTCCATACGCCTTGGTTAAGTGGCAACACACTACCTGCAACGGTGCCGTCTTCGAGTCGGCAAACAATATCGTTATAGATAATTTTTGTACCACCCAAGGTATATTCGCCGTAAGGCAGGCCGCCTGCGGGTAAGCAGTCAGTAATAAAGCAGAGCTTTCTACCCTTGATTTTATAAAGCAAATCATAGAAGCAAGCATTTACGTGGAAGGTATCAACTATTACTTCACAAGTAACATCGCTGTTAAATGCTGCTGTAACAACACCGGGCGCGCGGTGTGCCAAAGGTGTCATAGCGTTAAAGAGGTGAGTTGCGTGTTTTACACCAACGTTTGTACTTGCCATTGCTGTGTCATAGTCAGCCGATGTGTGACCCATAGAGATTACAACGTCGGTATCGCGAGCAATTTCACGAATAGCGGCAAAATCTTCGGTATCACATTCGGGCGCTAATGTAATAATCTTGATTATATCAGCATATTCTTTTACAAATTTAGCGTCGGGCTTGAGTATGTATTTGGGGTCTTGAGCGCCTTTTTTGCTCTCACTTATAAATGGACCTTCAGCGTGGCAACCAAGAATCTGTGAACCAGCCCAGCTTTTGCTTTCTTCTTTTAAATCGCGGCAAACTTCAAGCGCTTTGCGGATAACTGCCATATCCACCGTCATAGTAGTTGGCAAAAATCCGGTTACACCGTTTTTAACAATACCGCCCGCAATTGTGCGAATGCTGTCGGCCTCGCCGTCGCAAACATCTTTGCTAAGATAACCGTGAATGTGAATGTCAATAAGACCGGGAGAAACATAACCGCCGCCCGCATCGATAACCTGAGCGTCGGCAGGCACCTTGTCGCAAGGCACAACGCCTTCAATTACGTCGCTGTAAAGCAGCGCCATATTTTCTACAACGCGATCTTTTAAAATGATTTTACCGTTGATTATCGCTTTCATCTAATCAACCTCCACTATAATATTTTTCCAATATAATTTTATCAAAAGCACAATTAAATTGCAATATGTATTTCGGTTATTTAGGTCTAAAATTTGCAAAAAACTATTGACAAAAGAGCCAAATACACATATTATTTTTATATAAGAAAAATTTTTAAAAACTTTC
Organism: Acutalibacteraceae bacterium; assembly: GCA_045539695.1. GTDB lineage: Bacteria > Bacillota > Clostridia > Oscillospirales > Acutalibacteraceae > UBA737. The sequence goes on along the minus strand of JAZQFX010000021.1, from coordinate 144,460 downwards.
GGCGACATTTCGCCTGATACGGAGGACACTATTATGGTATTTGAAAAAATGAAAAATATTTTGGCAGAGCAGCTCGACGCAGATGCAGACAGCATCACAATGGAAACAGACATTCAAGAAGATCTCGGCGCAGACAGTCTTGATGTTGTTGAAATGCTTATGTCTATTGAAGATGAGTTTGAAATTGAAATTCCCGACGAAAAGATTGAAAGTCTTAAGACTGTAGGTCAGGTTGTTGAGTATATTCAAGATAATATGTAATTTTAAAAGCGCCCTATTGGGCGCTTTAATTTTTTTAATTTATTCCGTTCTACTGCCTAAAAATTTTGCCGCAACCTCGCAAAGCTTTATGTCGGTGTCGGTAGCTATTGAGCAATCCTCGTTTTCAAGCAGCGCTACCGCACCGGTAATATCACCCGCCGCAATTATTGGCGCTGCAACGCATATTTTACGTTCGTTGCCATCAAGTGCATAAACAGTATCGGATTCAGCTATATAAATTTTGCGTTCCTCGCAAAGCTTTTCAAGGTCGGTTGAAACCGCCTTTTCAAGCAGCTCGCGCTTGGACGCACCTGCCGCCGCAATGCAGCGGTCACGGTCGCAAATAATTACTGCGAGCTTTGTCGCCTCAGCCAAAGCCGCAGCATAATCGGTGGCAAAAGCCGCCATCTCACCTATGGGCGAATATTTTTTAAATATAACCTCACCGTTATTGGTAAATATTTCCAACGGGTCGCCTTCACGGATACGCATAGTCCTGCGGATTTCTTTCGGGATAACGACCCTTCCCAAATCGTCTATTCTACGAACTATTCCTGTTGCTTTCATATATAAATCAATCTCCTTATCTCATTTCGTAGGGGCGATTCACGAATCGTCCGTTTGGGTTTCGTGAAATATGGCGGGTCATTCGTGAATGACCCCTACAACAAAATTTTCAAATTGTGTTGTTAGTATTTGTAAATGGTGGAGATTTATACTGCAAGATTTACTTTTGAAACGAAATATGATATAATAAATCAAAGGCGGTGAGTATATGAAAAAAACACTATGTATATTGTTATGTTTAACTTTAATTTTTTCTCTTTCAGCGTGTGTTGATAACAGATCGTCTAACGATTCTGTACCGGATAGCAACAGCACCACCTCTAATCAAAAACCAACTACTTTATCTGCGCTTCCCTATGAGTATGATACGATAATCAACAATATTATAAACGCATACCCTTGGAACGATGATGATATGAATATGGTTCTCGAAAATCCTGAATTAAGTTATATGTATCGCCGAAACTCTGAACTTTCGGAGATTGGTTTTGCTTTAATTGATTTGGATGGAAATGGTCAGGAAGAACTGATAATATCCGACCCGAGCAAATTTGTGTATGATTTATACACAATATCCAATGGGAAAGCAGTCCATCTGTTTGATAGTGGCGAAAGATATTGCTACGTCTTGCGTGAAAACGGAATAGTAGAAAACTCTTGGTCCGGTTCTGCCGCCACAAGTGGACACGATTTTTATAAATTAAATGATGGAAAACTTGATTTCGTTGAAAGAATTACATTAGATGCCTATCATGCATTAGATGCAGGGCTGATACATAATCTTTCGGAAGCAAATGAGGATAATTGTTTCTTTAGATCGAATAGTGAGGATGAAAAAGATTATAAAACGGTATCTTCCGACGAAGCAATAAAAACCATCGAGAATTATCAAAATGCAAACAAAGAGTTAGAAATAGAATACACGTTTCTTTCAGATTATAAGAAATAACATTTTAAATATAAAAGCGAGGTGAATTTCACCTCGCTTTTGCTATGTATAAAAACCGCCCAAAAATCATGTTTTGACGCCCTATTATAACACAAGCCTCAATTCTACGAACTATTCCTGTTGATTTCATATATAAAATCTCCTTGCTTTACAAAGCCCAACTGTTAGTATCTGTAAAACAAGGAGATTTATACCGTAAAAAATTGCTTTTTTGTTTATTCACCTTCAATAGCGCTTATTAAAAATTTTGCAATGTCGGTGTTGTCGACTGTTTTGTCTTTAAAATATTCGCTGCCTTTACCCACTGCAAAAACGCGAACTGGGGTGTCGGTGTGCGAGTTTTGTGTAAGTAGTTCGTTTAACTTATAGTTATCACCTTCGGGCAGCTTTACACCGCCGGTTTCGTGGTCGGATGTAATGAGTAGTAAAGTGTCGGGGTTATCTTTCATAAACTTTAGCGCCGCCGCTACCGTGCGGTCAAGCGTTACAACGCTTTGCAGTTTGCCGTTCATATTGTTGTCGTGACCGAATTTATCGGTGCCTGCACTCTCAACAAGCAAGAAAAATCCCTTATCAGTTTCAAGTCGTTCGAACGCAACCTCGGCACAATGGGCAAGGTTATAGGTAGCCACAGGCGAATAGCCGTCTAAAAAGCCGAAAAACGGTTTTTTATTTTCTTTATCGGTTTCAAGCACGTCTTTGTAACGCTTAAAATCTTTTGCTACAAGGTATTCGTCATTAAAAATCTTTTGGGTGTCAGCATCAAGCAGCGCAAACACACCCATATAATCCTTGCACATTAGCACGTCAGGCTTAAATTTTACCATATCGTTGGCAAGCTCTTTTCGGTTGTCACGTGAAATGTTGTGCACCGTAAATGCGGTAGGTGTAGCACCGGGCAAATCTTCATCGGTAATAATACCAATCTTTTTGCCGTTTTCACGCGCGATTTCCGCCATATTTTTAAGGTCGTTACCGTTTACGTCTTTGCCTATGTAGCCGTTGTTGGTTTTTGTGCCTGTCGCAAGCGCGGTACCCGAAGCCGCCGAATCGGTAATTTCGGCATCGGCTGAATGTGTAGTAGCAAGACCGTGATTTTTAATTCTGTTTAACACAAGGCCAAAATCATATACGCCATTAACGTTTTCCTCGGCAAGAGTTATATCGTTTGGTCCCATACCGTCACCTATGATAACAATAACGTTTTTTGGTGTGGTATATTCTTGGTTGATAATTCCGTCAACTTGATCTTTTGTTATTGTAATGTCGCCCTCGGTGTACCAACCGTTGTGGGTAACGGCAGTTACCGCTGAATTTGTTTCGTTTTGAGCGTCGCCGCTGTTATCACCGCAGGCGGTAAACGAAAAAACAAGTATTAAAGAAAGTAAAAGTGCTAAAAGCTTTTTCATACTAAAACTCCTTAAAATTTATGCTTTAATTTTATAATAACAGTCCACAAAAGTCAACTTGCAGTGTGCTGTTTTCTGAACTTGGTTGCTGAATAGCCCGTCGCTTTTTTAAAACTTTTCATAAAATGTATCTCGTCGGTAAAGCCGCACGAAAATGCAACCGAGCTTACCGACAGATCGGTTGTGCAAAGCAGCTCGCACGCAAGGTCAATTCGTTTGGAAATTATGTATTTTACAAGCGTAATATCATATTCTTTTTTAAACAGTCTAAGCAGATGCGCGTGGCTTATATTAACGTCGCGACAAAGCTGCTCTATATTAAAGCCGGCGGATGCAAAGTTTTCATCAATCAGTTTTTTAACAAGCTTGATACCCGTCAGCTCGTCGCTTTCGTTATACTGTTCTAAAATATCAAAAAAGGCAGATAACGCCTTAAAATGCCCACACTCATTTAATAAAAGCTTATCAAATAATTTTTTAAGAATGTACTTTGTTTTTTCAAAGTTTTTGATGCGGCTTACCGGTGCATTTGCTGAAAACCCTGCAAGCGTGCTGTATTGCGCTATTTCGTCACGCGAAAAGGCAAACCACACGTATTCCCAAGGGTCGTTTTTGTTTGGGTAGTAGCGCATTTTTTGTTTTGGAGGTATAAAAAACATTTCGCCCGCACGAATTTTATATTTTTTGTCATATATTTCTAACGTGCCACTGCCTGACAACACAAAGTGCCAGGTGTACGTCTTTTGTGTGCGGAATATTTTTTCAGGCTTTACAACGTTGAAATCATCATACCCGATATGCGCTATGCTTAAAGCTTGATTATAATAAAAAAACTTGCAAAAAGAACTTTCTTTAATAAAATTTCCCATAAAAATCTCACCAAAAGCCATTATAACACAGCGTGTTTTAAATTGCAAATGATAAAAAAACACAGTTTTTTGATAAATAATTGCATTGTCAATATAGCAGGGGGTTGTTATAATCGAATCGCAAAACTTGTATTAGGAGATGTTTTTATGATTAAGGCTTGCGTTATAGGACTTGGACAGCGAGGTCATATGCTTACTCGCGACGTGCTTTTAAAAATTGACAAATTAGAAATTGTATCGGTTTGCGACGTTTACGAGGACCGAATTGAAAGAACACTTGAAACTATAAAAAATGCCAATCAAACAGCCCTTGGCTTTACCGATTACAAAGAGGCTTTAGCCGTTGAGGGTGTACAGGCGGCATTTATCTTTACCGATTGGAGCACTCACACCGAGATGGCGGTTTACGCTATGGAGCACGGCATCGCCGTAGGTAGCGAGGTTGGTTGCGAATATTCTTTAGAAAACTGCTATAAACTTGTAAAAACGTGGGAAAAGACACGTACTCCATATATGTTTATGGAAAACTGTTGTTGGGGTAAGGATGAATTATTAGCAACGTCGGCCGCTAGAAAAAATATGTTTGGTACGGTTGTGCACTGTGCCGGCTCATATTCACACGACCTTCGAAAAGAGGTATCTTACGGTCACGTAAATCGTCACTATCGTTTTGATAACTATAAGCACCGCAATTGCGACAATTACCCAACTCACGAATTTGGTCCTATTGCAAAGCTGCTTGATATAAATCGCGGCAACCGCATACTAACGGTGTCTTCCTTTGCTTCAAAGGCGGCAGGACTTGAGGATTATATAAAAACTCGCGAAGATGCCACCGACGAAATGAAAAACACCAAGTTTTTACAGGGCGACATTGTTACTACCGTGCTTACCTGCGCTAATGGTGAGACCGTAACACTACGTCTTGATACAACCCTGCCTCGTTCATACAGTCGTGATTTTACCGTTCGCGGCACAAAGGGTATGTATATGCAAGATGTTAATATGTTCTTCTTTGATGGCGATAAAGAATATTTTGAACCGGTAAACTTCTATAAAGAAAGCTTTAATAACGGCGAAAAATATGAGGCAGATTTGCTTCCTGATTGTTGGAAAAACATTACACCCGAAGAGATTGCATCTGGTCACGGCGGCATGGACTTTTTTGCATATAATGCCTTTGTGGATGCGCTTATTGCGGGTGATGAAATGCCAATCGACGTTTATGACGCGGCTACATGGCAGGCAATATCTGTACTTTCTGAAATGTCTATTGCACAGGGCGGTATGCCGCAGGCAATGCCCGACTTTACAAACGGCAAATGGCAAACAAGACCACGTAAAGACGTTTGCGAATTTTAAGTTTACATTTACTAAAAAGTATAAAAAGACTATAAATTGTCATTGTGATGAGGTAAGTGACAAAACGAACAGTAATGTTTTAAAAATAAAACGCGAGGTGAAATTTCACCTCGCATTTTTTAATTAAAACCAATCTACAGGTAGCTTTATTGTGCCGTCGTTGCCTGAGGAAATTTCCTCGGAAACGGAATCGTCAGAAGAGTTTTTATCAGATTCATTTTCGCTTGATTGATTGCCATCAGCCGAAGATGTGCTGTTTGAAGTGTCGTCAGCTGATGTGTTGCTGCTTGCGTCGCTGTAATCAAAAACATCTTCTTCAAGTTCAACGCCCTGTAAAGCGCTGTTGCTTGATGAAGGCTTTTTGTTGCCTGCGCCGCCTTCGGTGTTATTGTTGCCCGATTCGTTCGGCACAACGCTTTCGCCCGATTGCACATTTTGTTGCACGTCGGCAGAGCTATCGGCTTCGTCGGGTGCCACGCCGCCTTTGCAGGCGGCAAGGCACAGCATTAAACCTATGCAAAGCAATAATGACATGCATTTTAAAACCTTATTGTGATTCATATCACCGCTCCCAATAAAGTGTAGCGAACTCATCGTCTTCGCCAGGGAAGGGGTCAGGTCCTGTTGGGCTTGCCGTTATAACGTCAACGTTGCTCATCTTAACAATTTCAATCTCTGCTACCTCAAAGGGGAGCTTAATAATTTTGTTCATATTCATTTGTCCCCTTTCTTAAAGATTTTCGGCATATGCTTCTGCCGATACGCCCAAACGATAAAGCGCAAGTGCAAGGTTTGCCATATTAGCGTTACTGCTGTTTTGTTTTGAATATGTATAAGTGTTTATACTATAATCTACAGTTTGAACCGCGGTATCGTTTTCATAAAGCGTGAAAGTATAAACCGTAGCAAAATCAGTAGCCTTGATGCCGGCAGTTTTGTATCCGCCAATACTTTCGTCATAAATCAACTCGGTTTCTGCGCCGGCGCCAATCTTTACAGTAACTTTAATCGAAGCATTTTCGGGATTGTTAACCTTTACAATAAGAGCATTTTCAACGTCAAACCAAACCGTTGCCGAACGGAAATTAGCAGTTCCGGTAGATGCCGAAAGGTTAAGTTTGTAATCGGTATCAGCGGGAGTAGCCGCCGACGGAGTACCAAGTCCCGTAACGCCGCTTGTTGCAAGATTATCGGTGTTGTAGTTGGTATAGGTTTGAGCCGCCGCACCGTAATAGAGCATATCGGTAATAAATTGACAAAGCTCTTCGTTGCCTGCATTTTCGGTTAAAAGATTTTGTGCGTTTGTTTTGATGCTATAGTTGTCTTTAACGTCAATCAAAGTGCCTTTGTACAAAACTTCCGCTTTGATTTCGTCTGCCATACGCTGTGGAGCAAGACCTGCAAAATCAAATACGTACTGACCACCAACAACAGTTCCTGTTACGGTATCAATAACCTCGCCGTCAATACTAAAGCGCATTGTAAGGTCACCATCAGCAACGTTTTCGATATTTGTAACGTCAACGTAGTATTTCATTGTAAGGTTAGAGCCTATAGTTACCTGAGCGCCTGTAATATCAGCAACATTTTCTAATTTATAAAGAGTGATTGGTTGTTGTCCTGTATAAGAAGAACTCTTATAGTAACGGAAACGATATTGACCGGAATCATCATTATAGCGTAAATACGCGCCGCCTTGACCCTGTATCACCGCATTGCCGTCGGCATCAATAGAAATGTTGTTATAATATTCTTCTTTATATAGCAAACTGTTTGTATCGCTCAGAGAACCAATATTAAATCCGCTCTGAGAACGAATATTATATGTACCGTCGGCATTTTTGGTTATTATAAATACTGCTGCCATATTGTTTGATGTTGCGGCAATTTTATTGCTGCTTATGGTAACGCCTAAATTATTGCTTGCAACATCAAGGTTGTCGGTAATTCCACCATTAAACGCTACTGAAGAGCCCTCGTTAACGATAAGATACACACCCGTAAGGTCGTCAAGGCCTTCTGTTACCTTAACAAAATAATGGCTTGCGCTTTCCGTTATAGGAGGTTCTGTAACTGTAAACTGTGCATATAAAGTTACGTTCTTTGTTACGGCAAAGGTTGCCTTTGCTGCGTATATCTTTGCAGAGTCGGTTTCGTTTTCTTGTTCTGCCCAACCGTCAAAGGTGGTGTATTCATCTAACTCGCCGCTATAGTCGGGGAGCTTGATAAATCCACCGCTATAAGTAGATTCGGTTCCAACCTCGGTACCATTTTCAACAAAGGTTACGGTATATGTTGGAAGAGCCTCAAAGTTAATTGTAATTACAACGTTGCTTGTAGGTGTTACAAAGAAGGTATTGCCCTCTCTAACTACTGTAGCAGTACCGCTTGCAATGCTGTAGCCTGAAACGGTATAACCTTCGTTTGGTGTTGCGGAAATGGTTGTGCCGCTAACCGCTACTGTACCAAAGGTGGCGTCGTTTGCATTGGCTGTTACTGTATAATCAGGTGTTTCACCTGCGCTTGTGAAGTAATAGGTGGTCATTGCGGCCGCTGTGCGTTTGTAAAGTGTAAGCGCACCGCCTGTGCCGGTTGCGTAGCAAGCAAAACCGTATGTTGTGTTTTTACGAAGGTTAGCGTTTACACTTGCCGCCGCATTAGCCTTGTTTACAAATTCGTATGTAGCTGTGCCACTTACTGTCCATCTCGCGGTGTCTTCTACCGCGCTTAAAAGCTGAGCCTTATTCTTAGCACCGGTACCTGCGGCGTATTTGCCTGTGGACTCGTTATAAAGTGTGTAGTAGCTACCGTCAGCAGTTATTGTCCAGATAAGTGATGCATCAGGACTTGTGATGCTACCGCTTGAATCGGTTACATTAGTATAATCAAGACGACCGCTTGTAACGGATGCTTTCATTGCGCCGCCCTCATAAACGATAAGATAATCGCCCTCGGTGATAGCGCCTTCGTATTGTGTAAACACGTCGCTTTCGCCGCTGCCTCCTGCTTGGGTGCGAGAGTAAAGTGCATAGAAGGTAACATCGCTTGTAACATCATAATTGCTACCCACATTATAAACGGTGGGCCTGTCGGTGGTTTCACCATCAATTTCAGCCGCTACCCAACCTACAACGGTGTAATCGTCGCTTGTGATAGCTGGAAGTGTTATGCTGTCGCCGCTATATGCAGTTTGTGTAGAGGTGGTAGCACCCATCTCTTTAAATGTAGCGGTATATTGTGTGCGAGCAGCAAAGTTGATTTGAACCGTTACGTCAGCGTCAGTTTCTATGGTAAAGTTGTTGCCGTTTTGTGTAACGGTAGCTGTGCCGCTAATAACCTCGTAGCCTACAACCTCATAGCCCTCGTTTGGTGTTGCGATAATGTAGTTGCCGCTTAACTCAACGCTACCGTAAGCTGCATTGTTTACGGTTGGTGTTATATTGACACCGTCACCAGCGGTAGGTATCAATACCGTTGCTGTAACAGAGGAAAGTCTAAACTGAGCAGTAACTTTTGTTATTGTAAATGATTCTACGGGAGTAGCAAAAGTGATAGTTATATTATTGCCATCCTGGGTTACGGTTGCATCGGAAGGAGCAAAGCCGTTAACGGAATTTTGTAATGGGGTTACATAAGATGAGCCACTTGCCGCAAACGTTATAGATTTTATCGTACCGGTCGCATGTTCTAATGTTACACTAGAGTTCGCGTAAATACGAACAGGGTTTACATTGCCTACAACGGCGTTGCTTGATGCCGCTTTGTTGTTTGTGAATGTAAGACTATCATTTGCCCAAACTTGTGCGTTACCGTCTTGAGATATACGTTGTTCTTCTGTGGCAAAGCTAATTGTTGCCGTTTCTTCGGTTGTTTCTCCACCGCTGCTTACTTCGGAAGTATCTACAACAGCGTATGTGCTAAAGTGAGAAATTTGAGCAGAAATTGTCGTCTCTGTTTTTTCAAGGGTTTCGAGCGTTTCTACCACACCGCTTTCGTCAATATAAACGATGTAGGTGTTATTTACGTTATATCCTGTAGGAATGTCAAGTGTTATTGTAAGTGGAGATTCGGGTTGTACTGCTGTGCCGCCGTTGGTAGCAGTGATTTCGTAAATCTTTTTAAATGCCATATCGGCGAGTGCTGTATTAGCGGTATCAAACGAATCGCCCGAGGTTATTACAACGGCTGTAACGACTGTATCTTCATCAAAAGCGCTTGATGCGCCCGAAATTACAACGTCGTCAGCATCAACGTATACCTTGTCGCCGTCTTCGCTTGCAGAGCCGGGAACAACGTATGTGATAGAGTCTATCATACAACGATAGTTTGTGCCTGTTGTAAAGGTTATAGTTTTAGTTGATGTTGTATCAACCTCAACATCGGTGTAAGCACCGTTATCAGATGTTGTTGTTATTGCTTGTGACGTGCCGTTAACACTAACTGTTACAGTTTTTGCTTTGTAGCCTGCAACTTTAAAAATAACTTTGGTTACATCGGCGGGTGCCGTCATACTAAAGCTACCTGCTGCACTACTGGTACCCATTTTTATAGCGGAATTACCCTTAAGGTCACGTGCTCCTGTATAGAATTTTGTGCCACCTGTTATGTTTAAAGTATAACCGTCAACCGTTTCGGTGTAGCTTGTTGCAGTAGTACCGTCAGAGTGTGTTGCGTCGCCGTTTTCGCCAAGCTCAAACACAACATTTTTGCCTGTTGTACTTGGTGTGTCACCTGTGTTATCGTCGCCACTGCCTGTGCTGCCTTCAACATCTGTGCCACCAGATGGGGTTGTGTAGCCTGTTGGAACAGCCTCATTAAAGAGATCAAAGCCAAGCTCCGGGTAGTCAACAAACACGTTACGTGTGCCTGTAATTGCTTCTACGGCGTCGTTACGGCCAAGCTCCCAAGTGTCAACAGGGTCAGCCTCTAACCAGTCGAGCAATAGCTCTTGGCTTTCTATAACACCGTCTGTACCAAAAATGCCGGTTGAGTTATAGCTTGAGCCTGTATTGGTGCATTCCCAACGAACGTATTGATAAAGAATAATACGTGCTACGTCGCCACGAAGGTCATAAGAGCCTATATTTGGATCAAAATATCCTGTGCTTTCACCGTATGCCTTGTTGCTACGGCTACCGTTTTCGCTTGTAGCTGCAGGGCGAAGCATCATAATATCATTTTCGCCGTTACCCGCAAGATCACCCTTGCTGTTAGGCCAGGTGTGTTCACGGTTCCAAGTTTCGCCGCCATCCCAATCAGGGCCAATAGCTGCACCAGAATAGAACGAGGATATTGTGCTTGGACTACCACTATTCTCACAGTCGGTATATCTGTACAATTCTCTTGTGCCGTCATAAGAGGTTACATTATCGTGGTTTGATTCCATCAAATCGTGTAGCGCAGTATAAAGCGTACTTGATGGTACACCGCTTTCGGTGCTGCTGCCGCTAAGAGCTAACAGCTCCGACAAAGCAACGTCATTTTCAGTATAAAACGCTATAGCGTTATCCGAAAGCTCGGTTGCCAATGTGCCTCTAGTACCCCAGTTGTAAATGTAGGTCGCTGCTTGTGCCGAAAAGCTTAGCCCAAAGAGCATGCTTACGCACATTACAAGTGACAAAATTACAGCCAAGGATTTTTTCATTGTAATTTTCATTTTGACATCCCCTTATTTAAAAATAAAAATTCACAATTTATTGTAGCATATACTACCATGTATTGCAACGGTAAATTGCCGAATTATGTATATTTATATACATAAAACAAAAAACGGCAGGACATTTAAGTCCTACCATACAAAATAAACAAAAAACTGGAAGGAGCAAGCTCCTTCCCAACAAACAAAACAATCAACAAAATTATTCTAACATATATTTTATGCCGTCGTCAATAGTTTTTTGTTGCGCAGAAACAATTTCTCTGTTTAGCATAATTTGCGACTTTTAATTTTATAAAATATGCGAATTGAACGAAGGCTTTAAATATGTTATATTTAAGACACGGAACAAGAGAACAAAAAACTCGATGTTCCGGTTAGATACTCTTAAAGTTTAACTGTTATAAAAGGCAAAGGTTAAAAAGAACAAAAAAGTTTGAAACTCCAAAAATTGAATATAAATAGTAAAGTGTAAATTTTAGATAAATCGCCTTTTAATCGGTTAAAATGTAAGAGTTTTATATAGCGAATGTCCAAAGCAAAAAAATTCAGTCCTCAAGAGAAGCTCGCTTTACGAGAGTAGCAAAATTTATAAAAAATGCTAATTAGAGGAAAATGTAAGAACGTAAGCTTTAGGACAAATTAAAGAAAGTAGAGGTACAACAAAAAGATGTTAGATATCAAGAGTGAACAAAAATAGCTCTTGACCGATAAAAACCGTGTAAAGAAACGGTCGGTCAAGAGCTATTTTGTTTTTTATATGCGCCCCTTGCCTAAAGGGGAGGGGACCACGCAAGGCGTGGTGAGGGGATAGTTGCCAATAGCGGCAACTTTTTTTGTTTGTATTTTTCTTGAAAATTACGCCAATCTTTTATATAATATCTTTAAAAGGCGGTGGCAAAATGTTTGATGCACAAAAAATTAAAAACGAATGTGTAGAGTGGATTAAAGATTTTTTTGAACAAAACGGCCAAGGCTGTAACGCTGTTGTTGGTATATCGGGCGGCAAGGACAGCTCGGTAGCGGCGGCACTTTGCGTAGAGGCCTTAGGTGCCAACCGAGTTATCGGCGTGCTTATGCCTCAGGGCGAGCAGCACGATATTGATATGGCGTATTTGCTTGTAAACCACCTTGGTATCAAGCATTACGAAATAAACGTAAAGGATGCCGTTGAGGGTGTGCTTAAAAATATGCCCCAAAATCTTAACGTGTCGGTGCAATCGCGTGTTAATTTGCCGCCACGCATCAGAATGTCGGTGCTTTACGCCGTAAGCCAGTCGGTAAACGGACGCGTTGTTAACACCTGTAATTTATCAGAGGATTGGGTTGGTTATTCAACACGCTACGGCGATGCGGCAGGTGACTTTTCACCAATGGCAAACCTAACCGTTACCGAGGTTAAGGAAATCGGCAGAGTGTTGGGGTTGCCCGATGTGTTGGTTGACAAGGTGCCAATAGACGGCCTTTGCGGCAAAACCGATGAGGAAAATTTGGGCTTTACCTATGCCGAGCTTGACCGCTATATTCGCACAGGTGAAATTGATGATATGGCAAAAAAAGAGCTTATCGACAATAAGCACAAATGGAATTTGTTTAAACTACAATTAATGCCCACCTTTAAACCGGAGATAAAATATGAATAAAATAGAAAGCTTTAAAATAAATCACTTGACACTCGAATCGGGGCTTTACGTTTCGCGACGTGATAAAAAGGGCGAGTGTGTAGTAACCACCTTTGACCTGCGCATAACCGCGCCGAATCGCGAGCCTGTAATAGACGTGCCCGCGCTTCACACAATAGAGCATTTGTGTGCAACATTTTTACGCAACAGTGACCAAAAAGACGATGTTGTCTATTTTGGACCTATGGGCTGTCGCACGGGCTGCTACCTTGTAATGTTTGGCGATTTAAAAAGCCAAGACGTATATGATTTGGTAATAGCTATGTGTGATTTTGTGCTTGAGTTTGATGGCGATATACCGGGTGCCAGCCCTATAGAATGCGGCAATTATTCAGAGCAAAATCTAAATATGGCGAAATACTATATCGCAAAATACAAAAAAGCACTTGTTGAAAACAAAAACTTTGAATATAAATAAATTACGGACGGGCAATGCCCGTCCGTTTTTTTGCCATAATTTAAGAAGTTTTGTCGAATGACTTGACGATAATTTTAATTTGTGATATCATAATTTTGCCAAACTTAAAACCTATAAAACAAATTGCTTTTACAATTTAATAGGGGTGCTGTACCCATTTTCCTTTTACACAGTAAATTTGATAAAAACACAAATTCCGTCTGTGTAGAGGTGTGAAAGCATTTTTATATGGTTATAGTTTGGCGACTATCGGAGTTTGCGTTTTTTGTGCGGTTGCTTCGGTAGCCGCACTTTTTTATTTTTGTAACAATGGCCGTTGTAGCAATATTTTTAAACATTATAAAAAGGAGGATTTTGTTATGCCCGACTACGAAAAAATGTATAAAACTTTGCTTGACGGTGTCGAAAAAGCCATTGAATTGTTGAAAAAAGCCGAACTTGCTTGCGAAGAAATTTATATAAACACAGCAAACGAGCAATAATTTATTAAAAAGACAAAAAATCATCGGCAAAATAGCCGATGATTTTTTATAGCTTTATTTCTATTTCGGGGTATTTTGAAACAATTTCTTTAAGGCAATCAAGAAAATGATTGACCGATATATTGTTTTCGTCCTTTGCCGAAGTAATAATTGACACTTCGCGGTAAGGCAGGCTGAAATCAACATTTACACAGTTGATGTTTTGGTCTTGCAGCAGGCCCTGCGCCACACTTATAGGCACAATTGCCCAGCACTCTTTGTTAGAGATAAACTGCTTTATGTGTGACATAATCGCAACCGTAAGCTTTGGATGTGAGTTTCCTATGATATCATCGTGCCATTTGGTATAAGAGCTGCTCCAATCAACAAATACTTCTTGATGCTTTTGTAGCTCTTGGGCGTTTGCAGGTTGTGGCATATTAATATTTTTATTACAAACCACCATCATCGGTTCGCAAAATGCCAAGGTTTGCTTTAGGCCCTTGTCACTGGTTTTGCCGGCGGTAAAGGCGATGTCGGTGTCGCCCTTATGTATGTTAAAGCTTGCAACAGCCAGCTCGGTATCTTGTATTTCAAGCTCAATGTCGGGGTGCTTTTGCAAAAACAAATCATAAACCTGCGGCAACAAAAAGGTATCAAGGCTGTTTAGCGATGACACGCGCAGCTTGGTGGCTTGTTTGCCGAAAATTTGACCCATTTTTGTAATAAGCTCTTCATATTGCAACGCAAGCTTATAAAAATCTTTGCCTGCATCGGTAAGTGACATTTCTCTGGCACCCTTTTTGCGCACAAAAAGCTCGCCGCCCAATTCTCGTTCTAAGGTTTTAAGCCGACTTGAAAGTGACGGTTGTGTAATGTATAGCGCCCCAGCCGCACGGCTTATAGTTTTGTGTTCGCAAATCGATAAAAAGCATTCAATTTCTAAAATGGTCATTTAATCGCCTCCAAAATATAGAGCCTTTTCTATATTATACCATCTTATTTTCAATTTTACAAGCGTAAATGTATAACATATAATGGGTGACGGTAAATTTTTACTTATGGGGGGCAAATAGATGCGCAGTAAGGGTTTAAAAATTATAAAAGACTATGCCATAATCACAGTTGGTTGCTTATTGTATTCGTTTGCCTTTGTCTGCTTTTTTGACAGCAACAATCTTGCAATGGGCGGATTTACAGGCATAGCGCAGGTAATAAATCGTTTTATACCCGCGCTTCCAATTGGTACTATGGTATTTGTAATGAACATACCGCTTATGATTATAGGCATTAAAAAACAGGGCTGGTCAATACTTTTTACCACCATTTATGCCATAACCGTAAGCTCTGCTATGATTGATACGCTAAACGCATTTATTGATTTTCCAAAAACCGAGCCGCTTCTTGCCTGCCTTTACGGCGGAGTGCTGCTTGGCATATCACTTGGAATTATGATGCTTAAAAGCGCTACCACAGGCGGTACCGAGCTTGCGGCAAGACTGCTTAAATATGTAATTAAAAGCATATCTATCGGCAAAATTTGTCTTATTATAGATGTTACCGTAATTTGCATTTATGCGCTTACATTTCGCAGTTTAGATAACGCCCTTTACGGAATAATGGCTATGTATATTTCGAGCATAGCTATGGATATGGTTGTGTATGGCTCGGTAAATGCCAAGCTTGCCTATATTATTAGTGATAAAAGCGATGATATAAGCCAAAAGCTTATGGATATGGAGCTTGGCGCTACCATAATAAGCGGTAAGGGTGCATTTACGGGCAACACTAAAAACGTGCTTTTATGTGCGGCGCGTCCAAACAAAATAGCACGCATTAAAGCGGCCGTTATGGAGCTTGACCCAAAAGGCTTTGTTATAGTAACCGATGCAAAAGAGGTTTTGGGCGAGGGCTTTGGCGAATATAGCGAAGATAGTTTATAATTTTAATTTTTAATATATCGGAGGAAACAAAAATGGTATTTGGTATTTTAAAGGACATTAAAGAGGGCGAAAACCGCGTAATCTGCACACCTGTTGAGGTTGCATCTATTGTAGCGGCAGGTCATACCGTTCTTGCACAGCGCGACTGCGGTGTAGGCTCGGGCTTTTCTAACGAAAAGTATGAGGCTGCAGGTGCCGAGATTGTAGACACTATGGAAGAAATGTACGCCCGTTGCGATTTTCTTGCAAAGGTTAAGGAATTATTCCCTTGCGAATATGACCTACTTCGTGAGAATCAGTTGGTTTACTGCTGTATTCATCCGGCAGGTCACCCCGAAGAAGTAGACGCAATTCTTAAATCAAAATGTATTGCTCTTACTGCAGAGGACAGCCACCGTTACGGTTCACCAAACTGTGAAGCCGCAGGTAAACAGGGTGCGCTTTTTGGCCTTGAATCTATGCTTACCATAAACGGCGGTAAGGGTAAATTTGTTGGCGGCTTTGTAGGCGCCCCCGGTATGAACGTGCTAATTTTAGGCGGCGGGGTTGTAGGTCAGGGCGCTTTATCTGTGCTTTATGCTTTGGGCGCTAAGGTTACAGTTATGGACATTAATGCCGGCGTGCTTCGTATGCTTTCTGACCGTTATAACCAAAAAATCGACACTATGTTCTGCACAAAAGAGGCAATTGCCGCAATTCTCCCTCAAACCGATATGGTTATTAACTGTGTTAAGTGGCCAAAAGAACGCAAGGACTTCCTTATTGATAAAGAAATGCTTAAAACTATGGAGCCGGGCAGTGTGCTTGTTGATATTTCTAACGATGATCCGGGCGCTATTGAATCAAGCCACGAAACCCACCACGACGACCCACGTTACGTAGTAAACGGTGTTGTTCACTACTGTGTAAGTAATATTCCGGGTGCGGTTGCACACTCAACATCTGTGGCACTTGCGGCTGAAACACTTCCGCTTCTTCTCAACATTATGAATAACGGACTTGTTGAAGCTTGCGTGCGTGACGGATTTATTCGCCGCTGCCTTACAGCATACAAGGGTTATCTTACCCATGAAGAGACAAGCGCTATTCAAAACAAGCCTTGGATTAAACCCGAAGACATTTTGGGTATTGCCGACCGCAAGTTAGACTTTGCTCCACCCGCTACCACAACCAAGAGTGATAATTTTATAAAGCTTTAATATTATGAATTTTAAAACCGATTATAAATTAGAAGACTATATACTGGGCACCAACTGGCAAGATTTACCTCAAGAGGTGCAAGACCGCCTTAAAGGATGTATGATCGACCTGTTTGGTGCGCTTATTGTGGGCAGTAAAAGCCAGCAGTTTGCCGCAGGTTTAAAGCTTGCAAAAAGCGTTTTTGGCGGTGGAGATATTGCCGTTATAGGCTCGGGCGAGCACTTTAGCTTTGCAGGCGCTTCAACCGCTATGGGACATTCGTCAAACGCGTATGATATAGACGACGGACACAACATAACACGCGCTCACCCGGGCACGTCGTTTGTAGGCGCCATACTTGCCGCGGCATACGAAAAAAACGTATCACGAAACGAGTTTTTGACAGCTTTATTAGTGGCCTACGAAACCACCGTTCGTATGGGCGCCGCTTTAATGGATTACTATAACTATGCGCACAGTAGCGGCACCTTCGGTGCGGTTGGCGTTGCCGCAGGTGTTGGCAGACTTTTTGGCTTTAGCAAAGAGCAGCTTAATAACGCGCTTTCGGTTGCCGAATTTAACGCACCGCTGGTTCCCGGTATTCGCAGTGTTGAGTATCCATCTATGAACAAAGACGGTGTTCCGTTTGGCGTTATGACAGGTGTATTGGCAGTGCTTGATACTGCGTGCGGCTTTACCGGCAATAAGCATATGCTTGAAGCCGACAAATACCGTCATTATGTTGATGATTTAGGTCAAAAGTATCAGGTTATGGACCTTTATTTTAAGCCGTACCCTTGTTGCCGTTGGGCGCACCCCGCAATTGATGCCTGCCTTGAGCTTATAAGCGAGCATAAGATTTTACCAAGCGATATTGAAAAGGTAACCATTCATACTTTTAAGCGTGCTACAATGCTTTCAAAAATAGTGCCAAAAACCGCCGACGAAGCCCAGTATAACATAGCTTACCCAGTTGCATCAGCCATTGTTTACGGTGATTTTGGTTTTACACAGGTTTTAGAAAAAAATCTAAATGACAGCACCGTTATTGATATGATGAGCCGTCTTGAATTTAAGGTGGATGACGCTTTAGATGCGCGTTTTCCTGCAGAACGTATTTGTCGTGCAGAAATTAAAACAAAGCAGGGCGATAAATATATATCAAGCGAATGTGAGCCTCGCGGTGAGGCAAAGGAAAACATCGGCATCGATTGGTTAAGTGATAAATTTTATCGCATAACCGGTCCTGAGCTTTCAAAAGACAGTCAGGCAATTTTGCTAAGGCTTATTACTCAAGATAAGGATTTACCTATTAGAGAAATAGTAGATACCGTAAATAAAAACCTCGGATTTTAAAATCCGAGGTTTTGTTTAGTGTCAATTTAAACCATTTTAATTTTTCTAAGAGTCACAAAGCTTACTGCTGTGATTAAAATAACCAGCGCAACCATGGTTGAAACATTTTCTCCCGTTGCGGGACTTTGATTATTTTGGTCAATTTCAGGTTTTACGGTTTCAACCGGCTTGTTTTCAGTGGGCTTTGTTGTTTCGGTAGGCTTTTGGTTGGTTGCTGTGTCGTCGGTATTTTGCAGCTTTGCAATAACTAAATCTTCTGATTTTGCTTCGTTTTTACCTTCAGAATCTAAGAATAGCTTATTACACTTTTCGCAGGCGTAATGCTCCTTTGTGCCGTCTTTTTCGACTGTAGCGGCTACCTCATTTACCTTGACTGTGATGTGCTCGCCTTTAACACCTGTTGATATGCTTTCAAGCGATTGGGTCTCATTTGTTTGCGCGCTTTCGGCATATTTGTTTTCACAAACGGTACAAATTTTATGTGCTACTGTACCGTCGGTTTCACAATCGCCGCTTGTAGCAGCGATAATTTCGCCAAATTCGTGTCCGTGAGCTGCTATATTTATACTTTCGACCACTGTAGTGCATGCCTCGTCACTATAGTTTTTGTTGCAATTCGGACAGTACCAATATTCAATGTTACCATCGTTGAGGCAGTCGGCCTCTACCATATTATGATGGACCTTGTTTTTATGATTTATGGCGCTGATTTGTGTGTCTTCGTAGGCAATTTCAACCTCACCTGTTTTGGTGGTAAAGTATTTATCGCAGTTTTGGCAATCAAAATACTCGATGTTGCCGCCGCTTGTGCAGGTGGGCTCGATAGCCTCTATCTTTATCAAGGTATGACCGTCAGCGATTGGTGCCGTATCGGTCATAATGCCGTAAACCATATACTTGTCACACACAGCGCATTTAAAATATTCGATTTGCTCTATACCGCCACAAGCTGAGGCAACAGGTGTTTGCGCAACCCAGTTATGCTTACCCGTATAGCCTGTGCCGATGTGTTGGAGAGGCTTGCTTGAGTGAATGTCGGCATCTGAAGCGAAAGTAAGATTACAAACACTACAGTGCTTGTGTGCAACCGTCGCTTCGGTTTGACAGTCACCGTCGGTTGCCGCAATAATTTCACCGAAAGTATGTCCGATTGAAATAATTTCTCGGGTTGAGGTGTAGTCGCAGTTTTCACATTTTGTGTTCATTATACCGTTGTTTACACAGTCAGCGTCCGACTGTATGTCAACATCAACCATTTTGTGCTCGTGCTGATATTTACATACGGTACATTTATAATCTTCGTCAAAGATATGCTTTGAGGCAGTACCCTTAAGTCCGCAGTCACATTTTTCAGAGTGGGTGCCGTCACCGTTATCGGCTGCACTTATATCGTGGAAGGAACGAAGAACTGGAAATGTTTCGTCTGCATCGAACCACAAACTCCAATCAAAGTCTTCCTCTATTTCTGTAGAATATTGACTTTTTTCGGTTGCGGTAAACTGTTTAAACTGTTTTGAATTATAATATGGATGGTTTGCCGAATAGTTTGAATAGATATGGAAATAGTTTTGTGCCGCCTCAAAATATTCTTGCTGTGCGTTATAAAAACAGGGGTGGCAATCAAGAATTATTGAATTTTTGAATTCATTTTTTATATCAATACTCTCTTCTTGTGTTGGGCCTACCGAAGTTGCGGTTTGACCAAACAGGTAATTAGTTTGTTCGTCTGTAAGAGAGGAGTCTGCAAAGCTCATTTTATTTTCGTAGACCAAACAGTTTTCAATAACCAAACCCGTTGCAGTGGTATTTGTATAATGTATTCTACCCAACATTATTCCCGAATATTTTTGAGAGCCTGAGGATATTATACGGCAGTTTGAAATTTCACAGTTTAAAATTTTAACAGTTCCTATAGGCACGGTTATGCCAAGACTGCTCAAGGTATATCCATAGGTTATTCCAACAAGTGCTGCGCCATGCTTTGCTGTTTTGATGTATGAATTTCTGACAGCAAGATTTTTAATAGTGGCATTTGTACCTACTACAGAAAACAAAGCCGCTGTTTCATTTCCCGCGGTGTACATACCGTAAATTGCGGTTGAGTTTCCGTCAAAGCTGCCGCAAAAATACTCGGTAGTATTTTCAGGCCACATTAACCAATTATCTGCTTGTGAAAAATATTCCTCAACCTCACTATAGCTTGATAAATTCAATAATTTTTCTATGCCGCCTGCATTTTCCACAACTTCGCTTGGTTGAAGCACAATAGCGTCTATAGAATCGTCTATTTTATAAAATTTATCGTGGGTGGCGTATTTTCCGCTTTGTATCACATATAGCAATTGTTCGGCGGTTTTTATTATATAGGGTGAAGCTTCTGTTCCGTCGCCGCTTAATTTGCTATCAGCAGTAAGGCTTTCCAAATAAACGATATTTTTCAAACAACTGTCGGTATATGATTCGGCGTTTGTTTTAATAAATATTACATTAGCAAAAACGGATATAGCGATAAACAAGCAAAAAGCCTTGACAAAATTATTTAAAAATCTTATTTTCATAACTTTTTATACCTTTCTAATGCTTTTAATGGATTTTACAGTCGCAATCGTCTGAATGTTTTTCACGATTATAGGGCTCTGCGCAATGTTCACATATTGTCCAATGATAATCGTTGTTGTAGTAGATTTCTCCGCCGCTATGGCCACCGCGCGAGCAAATTTTTACAGTGTCGATTTTTTGTGAACACTCGCTATCGCTATAGTAACCGTTGCAGTCAGGACAATACCAATGCTCTATATTGCCGTCTGCGGTACAATTTGCGGGAACGCGTGGGATATGAACAGCGTTTTTATGATTTAGAGCTTTAATTACAACCGAGCTTTTATCGGTAATTTCTTTTGTTGCAGTAATATCTTCGTAGTATTTTCCGCAATCGCACGCGTAATATTCCTTGTTGCCGTCTTCGGTGCAGGTTGCATTCTTCTGAGCCACAAGGCGTGGTGCATGCTCAAGCGTGTTGGGAACTGATTTTTTGATTTCAAACTCATCTACAAGTGACATATCGTCGACATAATAGGTTGATACCTTAAGTGAAGCAGAAGATATCTCAACATTTGAAAAGGTTGGTCTTTGTGTCGCGGTTACTGCAACATACTCGGCATCAGGATACATAACATTATAGTATTTAGAGCCTGTAACGCTGCCTGAGGTGATATAAAGTATTCCGGTGGGATCGGTAACTGATGACTGAACGCCTGCGGATCTATCGGGAGTAAACAGGTTCATCATATAACTTCTTACATATATGTGATCGTGCCCCATAAAGACTGCATCAATATCAAGCTCGGTTAACAAAGGAACCAAAAATTCGCGCAAGCGTACAACATTGTTTTCGGTAGAGTGGTAGGTCGTGCTGAATATTGAATGGTGGAACACCACAACTTTCCATAATACGTGAGGATTTTGTGCAACGGCGTCTTCTAAAAATGTTTTGTGTTCAGAAAGGTTTTCGCTGTTTGTGTTTAAATTCAAAAACAAAACATCGTTATAAACATACCAAAAATCACCTTCACCTGCGGCAGAGGAGCCATAGCTTGATGAATTTGGGTTGTTAAAGTGCTGAGAATAATTAGGCAAATCGTCGTGGTTGCCGGCTATTGCGCTAAGTGTAATAGAGCTCATAATGTCGGGAGCAAAAAACTGAGCATACTGGCTTTCATATCCTCCGTTATTTACCTGATCTCCACCCGATATTATAAAATGAGCATCTTCAAAATGACTGGTTATCTTGTTAATTGCGTTTTCCCAAGCAATACCATCGTTTTTGATGCTTTCATCGCTGTTTTCGACACCGCTTGCACCTATTTGCGGATCGCTTAAAAAAATAAAACTAAAATCGCCTTCGCCTTTTGTTGAAAAGCTGTAAATTTCCGATACGGAATTTCCGTTTTTTAAGCGATATACATATTCGGTGCTGGGAAGAAGATTCGTAAGCGTTGCAGTGCAATATTTATATCCGCTGCAACCATTAGCAATCGTATCATCGGTAACGGTTGCGTTGACTGTGCTGTACTCCGAAGGAAAATCGTCACCGCTTTTTTTACCGTAATCTACTTGTGCAATATAAGAAGAGTCCGACGAATACCAGGTTATGTTTCGGCTACTTTCATTATTGCCCACCGTAAGCGAAATTGTTTTTATAGCGTCTTGCGGTGTTGTAGAATATACTGCATTGCCAATATTACGCACAGCCGAAATAAAGTTGTCCGAAGTTGCAAAAACAGGAATTGTAATCAACGAACAAATTGCAAGTACGATACATATGCTTCTTTTAAACCTTAACATTTTTTAAACTCCTTAACGATATAATTAAAAGCATAAATTTGATGTAAATTATTGCATTTACGCCTTTATAGTGCTATTATAAGATAGAAAGTAGCGTTTTTCCTTAACATAGTTGAAAGTTAGTAGCACAAAATTGGCGGGTGATAAAAAATGAGTAATCAGAAAAACCCTATTGAAATGTACGAGGATTTTCCTATTTCTGAGCAGACGGTATATTTTATAGTAAATGATACTTTAAGCGCGCCATCGTATCCTGCTCATTGGCACAATTATATAGAAATAATGTACATTATAGAAGGAAATAACATTGCGCGTTGTTCAAACGAGATTATCGAGCTCGGTCAAGATGAAATTTGCGTAATAAACAGCAACGAAATACACCAGAATATAGGTGGAAAAAGAAGTTATGCATTTGTTTTGGTGCACCCCAAAATTTTTTCGGGCCATAATATTGTTTTTAAAAGGAAAATACAAGATTCGTACCTTTCGAATATATTTAAAGTGTTGATTTCAGAATATAATGCCGACCGTTACAGCCAATTAAATGTTGAAGGATACGGGCGGCTTATAACGGCGCATTTGTGCAGAAATTATGTGCATACAACCTTAAACTCAAAAGAAAAAGGCCGCAGCTTGCTAAACCAAAATCGCTTTAATGAATGTATAAAATATATTCACGATAATTATAATAAGGACATTTCACTTGATGAAGTTGCAAACATTGCAAGGTTAAATAAATTTACCTTTTGTAAACTCTTCAAAGATTTTACGGGAGAAACCCTTATAGAATATCAAAATAAATTGCGAATAACCAAGGCTAACGAACTGCTTATTACCACGAACATGTCTATTACCGAAATAGCTTTTTTGTGCGGGTATAACGATTCGAACTATTTTTCAAGAAAGTTTAAGCAAATAACCCAAATGTCACCTACCGAAGCCAGAAAACAGCAAAACAATTTATGAGTAAAAATTTATTACGATAGAATGTTTTTAAATAAAAATAGGAAGAAGCTAAAATAAAGCTTCTTCCTATTTTTGTTGGTTTTACTTATTTCCATCCGTTAAATCTATTATCAAGACGTGGGAAAACGATATTAATATATTCTTCGATTTGACTTATATCATAACCGGGAATTGGGTGTTCTGCTGTGTTCCATTTAGCTGTTTCGCGGTCTAACACCTCTTGTGGAATGCTTGCCTTAAAACTGTTGAATTCTGCCATAATGTTCTCTTTGCTTAGAACGTCTTTACGCAATTCAAAATAACGGGCGGCAATTTCTTCTTTGTAAAGCTTTTCTATACGCTGCCACAATAGGCTGTTGCTGCCGTTTATAACTCCGCTACTGTAGTTGTATAAACTTGTGCCTCTCCAGTGTGTGCCCCAGCTTGTATCAAGGTCGTAAAGCGTTGGGTACCACACATTGCCGTCGTAGGTTGCAAGCAACATATTTTTTCCTGCGTTATCAGAAAGCCAAGCGCAGTTCATCATTATGTAGTAATTGATGGTTGAATCAAAATTAAGATATTGGTCAAGATTCGCTTTAAATTCATCGTCACTGCTGTTCATAACAAAGTCAACCAAACGCTGTACCTTTTGGAGTGTTGCGTCGTCTTCGGGACCTGCCTCGACTGTCCAGTCCTTTAAATCCGTAGGAATTGATTTGAAAAGAACAGGGTCGTTCCAGTTTTCACCGCAAATAACGATGTGGTTAGGATTGTTTTTGTCCATACCAAACATCCACTCATCCTTTGGAATGTTCATGGTATAAAGACCGTGGAATTCGCCGTTTATGTATATTTCAACAGGGAAACCGTCGACAGTGCCGTTGTGTGGAGCTACGTCAAACAAGCCGTATTTAGCCTGCATTTGAGCACCAAGCTTGGCGGTTACAACGTTACGTGAATGGGTTTTATCAATCCAGTTAGCCTTTAGGCAGTATTTGCTTTGTTCACCCCAACCAACGTCAATTTTCTTTTTGTTACCGTAGGTTGAATCCTCATAAAAATTGATGGTGTAGTTTTTCTTTGCGTACTGTGTACTTGAAGTACCTTGAATTTTAATTTTTGCCGCGCCGTTTACAATTTGACTGCGACTTCTGTACTCGAAATCAATGTCACATTCAATTTTTTTGCTGGTTTGCGCAGGGTCGGTGATTTTTGACATATCACCCGTGAAATACAGCTTTGGACAGTACTCTTCGCTATAATCTTCACAAATGGTACATTCGCCTGCTACATAGTTGTGGTCGAGCGCATCACCGCGGGTTTTTCCGCATTTGACGCATGTTATAGGAGCTGTGCAGGTAGCCTCTAAATATGAATGGCCGTTTGGATTACCGCGTGACACACCGCAAAGCTTACAAATTTTAGGCATTATGCAGGTGGCGTCGGCAAAGCTGTGTTCGCAAATAGGAATAATATTATTTTTAAACATATTAAACATAATCTGCGCAACCTCGCAGCGAAGCGCATTGCCGCCCGGCACTATTGTTGTGGGGGTTTTGCCGTTTATTACGCTGTTTGTTACCGCCCAGATTACAGGGTCTTGCGCGTAATCGGTTACATTTTTGTAGTCACTATAGGTGTTTTTAACTTTATTCTTTTGGGTTGTTGTGTAGCTTGTGTTAAGACCTTTATAATTTGCGTATCTGTAAAGGAAGGTTACAAGCTGCTCGCGGGTGATTTTATCGCCCGTGCCGAATTTACCGTTTTGATAACCGCTGACAATTCCTTTTTCTACGCCCCAGTTTACTGCCGCTTCATAGTAGCTGCCTTCGGGAACATCGGGGAAAGCGCTCTTTTTGTTGCCGTAGCTTGTAAGGTCTACTCCGTCAAGGCGAGCCAAAATTACCAAAAAGTCTTGACGCTGAATGTTATCTCCGGGGCCAAAATTGCTTGTGCCGCCGTAGCCTGAGATTATTCCACGACCTACGGAATATGTTACTGCATCGTTATACCACTCACCTGAAGATGTATCGGTAAATATAGCGCTTGATTTTCTGGGCGTCGCCCATTTAATAATATCGCTTATATTTTCTTCGCAATTATATCTGAATTTTATGGTGTAATCCAAATCAGCAATAAGCGGAAAACCGCCAATTGATTCGTTATAATGCACCGCATTACCTTGCTCGTCAAGCACAGCTATATCGTGAACATTATATTCAGCCGAGTAGTTTGAATTTGGCCTTAAGCTGTATATGCCCGTTCGGGTAACGCTTATAATCCAAGCGCCAAATAAATTTGTCGAATAACCGTTAAAGCATTCTGTATAAGTGTGGGGTTTAACCGTTCTTGCAGTGCCACATACATTGCAAGTATTGTCACAAGCGTTTGTGTAGGTATGTGTGCCACACACAGCGCTTGCGCTAAACGGCAAGACCGACGTTAACAATACTATCACCAGCAAAACAGATACTAATTTTTTCACACATAACACCCCTAACGAATTTAATATATAACTTTAAAAATATTATAATATTTTTAAGGCAATTTGTCAAACGGCAGTCTGCTTACAGTTACAAATATCGTTTTTATGCAAACTGTAATTTTTATTAAGGATGTTATAAAAAATAAAAAATAAACAAATCCGTCAAGCCTCGTAAAAAGACTACCCGAAGATATAACTCCAACAGCCTTTAAGTACGGATATGCTGTGTCGCTTAAAAAACTCATAGTTAAAACACTTTGAGCAAGGCATAGCAAAAGCACAAGAAACCCTGCCGTTGTTCCAAAAACCAGAGGTTTTGCGGAAAAATCTTTTAACTTTAACGATACAAAAAACGGAATAACTGCAAGCGATGAAAAGAAGCGTAAAAAATCTTTAATATGAAAGTTTGGCTTAAAAAATTCTTCTTTTAAAATTGAAAAATCAAAATTTTTAATTCCGCCCACAAAGCAAATTGCAATCATTAAAGCGCCGATAATTGCAACTAAAAGGCAGTATTTATAAATTGCCGAGGTGCTGCTTAACACAAAAACGACAATGAGTCCCAACAAAACCGCCGCCAACAAATAGATGCTTGCACTCGGCATTTGCGCCGATTTTAAAAAACCGACATAATTTAAAAATGTGGTTGCAGCGCTGTATATTGCGACAATACCTATAAATACAAAAACAATAAAAAATATAAATTTATTTTTTTGCCACCGTTTTGCTAACCAAGTCATCAGTAATATTATACATATGGTTAAGACCGCTGAAAGTAGTATTGATAATAATCCGCCTGATTTTAAAAAAGGCATTAAAATTATCGCGTTGCCTAAAACCGACAACGCACAAAGTGAAAAAATATGAGGGGTATACAATCGTGTTTTCATAATTTTAATCACCCTGATAATCTAAAATGAATTTATCCTCATCGAGCTTTAGTGTGGGCAAAGGGTTTTTATTATATTCTAACTGATAAAGCTTGTTTACAACCTTGATGCGTGTTTCTTTTTCATACATTTTTATAAGTCCCATAATATCATATCCCAACACACCGTTTGGTGACTCAAGTTCAAAAAGCTTTTTCACATCGTTTGTACTTACGATATATATTCCAAGATTTATACTGTCGTGCTGTTTTAAAAAGGTTAAAAATTCTTTATAAACCTTGTCGCTTAAGGCGTCATCAAAAACTGCGGTGCCCAATTGCTCAAAATAAAGCGGCTTTACAAGGCTTGAATTTAAATTTTTAAAAGCGGCATCAATGCTATCGCCGTTACCCGTTAAAACCACCCTTTCGGATGGTGTGTCTGCAACATCCGATGAGGATATTGCCTCTATAAAAATATTCGTTTTTTCGTTTTCTTGGGAAATGCCTATCGCAGTAACAAGATACCCTCGGTCAATTTCGCGGTAGCCCGTGCAACCGCACAACAAAAATAAGAGTATTGCGACTAAAAATAACACTGTTTTTTTCATTTTTAATCGCCCCTTCTAATTTTGTTTTTATTAAAATCGGGGCGGGTTTTCATTAAATGCCACGGCGCACGAAAAAGACTGTCCTTAAGAGTTTGAAAGTGCGGTTTTGAAAACGAAACGGTGTAATCTGTGCCAAACGATTTTATGCCAAACACCCTTATAACAAAAACCGATACCGCCGCTAAATACCCATAAATACCGAGTGCTGCGCAGGCAATAACAATAAAAAGCCGCCAATAAAATACTGCTCCCATAAGGCGCGGCACCATAAGACCCGCTATAGCGCTAAATGCCACTGCTATAAGCATAGGGGCGCTTATAATTCCCGCTTCAACGGCGGCTTGTCCTACAACGAGACCGCCCACAATGCTTAATGCGTGACCTAAATTTTGCGGCATACGCAGCCCTGCCTCTTTTAAAATTTCAAAGGCAAAAACAAGAGCAATGCATTCGGCTACACTTGCAATCGGCACCCCTGCCCGTAGCCGCGACACCGTCAGTGCAAAGTGGGTGGGCAACAGGTCAAAATGGTGCGTAACAAGCGCCACAAAAACACCCGGTACGCTAACCGTTATAAAAAAGCAAAACCATCGCAAAATTCGCCCAAGCGATGCCAGCATAAAGTTAATATAATAATCTTCGTCCGATTGAAAATTCTCAGAAAACAAATAAGGCAGTGTCAGCACAACGGGTGTGCCGTCTACCACAAGCGCTATTCTGCCTTCAAGCAACCTCGCCGCCACAATATCGGGTCGCTCGGTAGAGCCTGTTGTTTTTAGCAGACTGTGCTTATGGTCGCGTATGTTTTCGGCAATATAGTTGCTGTCGAGTATGCCGTCAATATCTATTTTTGAAAGTCTTTTTTTAAGTTCTTTCACGGTATCAGGGTTGGCAAGTGAACCAAGATAACAAATAAAAACAAGTGTATCACTGCGACGACCTATGCGCATTAGTTCTATGCATAGGTCAGGAGTGAGCAGCTTGCGGCGAATCATAGCAAGATTAAACATTGCCGCCTCGTCAAAGCCTTCGCGCGGGCCTTGAAGCACTCGTTCGCCGCTGGGCTCACTTATGCCGCGCGTGCGCCACCCCTTTGTGTTTATTGTGAGGGCCGATTTGCTGCTTTCGGTAATCAAAACGGTATCGCCATAAAGTATTGCGCGCAGCATATCGGGCAGCCTTTCGGTCTCGGTGACCTCGTTTGCAAAAAGTATGTTACGGGCAATATATTTTGCGCTCGGCACAAAATTTTGAGGCAAGCTACTTTCGACCAACGCCTCAACCACCGTTTCGCCCTGCTGAGCAGAATTTATCATACCGTCCATAAAAATGAGATAACACCGCGCCGAGCCGCCGATTAATACCTCGCGGGTGCGAAGCACTGCATCACGGGCAAAAATGGTTTTAAAAAGGGTTATATCTTTGTCTAAATTTCCGCTTAAATAAGTATCTTTATAATCGTTTACACTACAGGGCATTTTATATCACCGCAAATATTTTGCCCGAAAGATAAAAATTTATTAATTGCCGCCGATTAAAAAATCATATTGCTGAGCAATCGTGTTCCAAGTGACTGCGCCGACCGCACCGCTCGGCGTTATGCCGAACGCGTTTTGAAAGGCTGTTACCGCTTCGCGTGTTTGCGGTCCAAAATACCCCGTTACAGGAATTTCGGGTATGTTGGCTAAATTTCTACCAATGAGTGATAAATAGCTCTGCAAATCACGCACATTTTCGCCGCTCATACCCTCGGTCAATAAATACCCAGGATACAGCTTGGCAAACCCGCCCGAATACCCCTGCGGCAAAAATTCTACCGCTTCGGAATATATGCGGTTAAGCACATTCCAGGTGGCTGTGTTCATAATGCCGTTCACGGGCAAGCCGTAATACTGCTGAAAAATACGTACGGAATTTGTTGTAGATGGGCCGTAAATACCGTCTAACGGAGGTGCGGTGAGATTAGGGTTAAAATACGCCAGAATATTAAGATAGTACTGAATGGTTCTAACTCCTATGCCCTGCGAGCCTTCGCGCAGCTGTGTAGCAAAGGGCACCTGCGCTTCGCTGATGCTCACACCCTCGCTTACCAAATCAGCAAGACTTTTAACACCTACATAGTATTGCTTAATTCGGTACCAGGTAGATTTGTCAACCTCTCCTGTGGGAGAAAGACCAAAAATTTCTTGAAACTCTAAAACGGCGGCCTCGGTGTCAACACCAAAAATTCCGTTTTCTTCAGCAATTTTGGGTATTGCGGGGTAGTTTCGCGCAACGCGATTAAGCTCGGTTTGAATAATTTTTACATTATTACCCGAATCTCCTACACGCAGCGGCACGCCCGGGTAAGACGCTTCTATATCGGCAACGGGAGCGTTTTCGACAATGCCGATATCGGTGCCGTAATAGTTTTGCAAAATCTCAAACGGTGTAAGCCCGGCACGCGCAAGGTCAACCGTTCCCCACTGTGAAAGGCCTGCGCAGGTAGAGGTTGTGCCGTTGCAAAATTGAGTAAAAAGCGGCTGAACTTCACCTTGACGCACAACATAATCGTTAAAGATGTCGTCTACTATAAGGCTTATATTTTCATAAATTTCTCGGTTTGGCACAAAGGCTTGGTCAAAAGCGGTAGAATTGGTAATATCAAAGTTATAACCACGCGATGGATACCACTCGGTGTAAATTCGGTTTAACGCATAGCTGATTATTGCGTATATGTTTGCGCGCAAGGCCTCTTCGGGCCAGGTGGGGTAAATCTCACTTGAGGCCACATTTTTTATATAATCAACAAAGCTTACCGTCACATTTTGAGCGTTAGAGCTTGGCGTGCCTAAATGAACGGTAATATCTTGCGGAATTACGGGGGTTAACAGTTCGGGCATATTACAAACCTCGCTATCTTACAAATTATAATCATTTTTCTCTTGAATTATTTGAGGCGCTGTGTTTTGACCTGCGGCAGCCATTGGCAAAAGGTCTATACCCTGCACGGATATAACCCCAGAAAATACCGGAACATTCATTGCAATTTGCTCAACATAGCCGTCGCTGCGCACCGAAATATTATAGCTTGCATATGGCAAGGCGCCGCCGTTTTGCGCTTGCTGTGACTCGGCAACGGGCGGAGCTTTTAGGTTAAACACGCCGCTTTTACCGCTTTGGTCGGTGACATCGGTTTCAACCACGGTCATATTTTGCGGCTCACCTGTAAACACTGTTATAAGCGCGTTTTTTACGGGGTAAAGACGCCCGAGCGTTGTAACATTAACCACTATTCCCCCCGTACCGTCTTCAAATTGAAGCTCGGGTATAGAAACCTTTTCTTGTGTGGGCAATGACGGCTGAACTGCTGCAATTGCGTTGGCGCGGTACATTTGTAAAAGCTCATTTGCATAATCTTGCGGTGTTTTTTCACGCATAATATCACCCTTATGTAATTCAATTTATTACATTTTATGATGGATGAGAGATAAATATAATACAAAAAAGGCACTCGAAACGAGTGCCTTTAAAAATTTTATCATACAGTTTTTTCAAATTTGATGAGGTCGCTTATATCACAGTTTAATGCTTCACACATTCGGTTTAGTAAATCACTATCATATCGAACAACCTTATTTTTATAATATTTATCAATTATCTGAAATTGTGTTTTTGTGCGTTTAGCTAATTCGTATCTGGTTATCCCAGATTTAGACAAAGCTTTGTCAAGTGTCAGTTTTATCATAGTAATATTATACACCTCTAATTATATTTTATTAGCGATATATTCACTTGACAATTTATCTGTATAGATATATATTTATATAAACATATAAAATTTGGTTATGGGGGCTTGAAAATGTCAATACCGTTATTTTTCAATATTGAACACTATACTATGCCGCAGCTTTTTTATTATGATAAAGCAAACTTTTTTATGGGCACTGCATACGGCAAAGGTTTTATGCACCAAAACTTTAACGCTTTTTTTAACAATGCGTATAAAGATGGTGTTATAAAAAAGAGAAGAAATTTTAAAGCTAAGGAATTTACTATATCAGAAATATCTTATGATGAAGAACACAGAATATTGTGCGTTAAATTACCCAACCCCAAAAGTTCTGACAATGCAACGCACTTTTTACACTCTTATTTCATTTCATTTTTAGAGACTAAAGATGAGATAAAGGTCTTAGATATTTATGGGTTACAACAGCAACAAAAAATGGATACATTCGGCGTAGTTCTGTCTTTTTCTGAAGATGAAAACGACATAAGATTTCGTGGAATTATAAAAACTGACAGAAATTCTATTTTTGAGTATATGTATAAGGTAGCTTTTGAAAATTATTATCCTAAAGTTGATGTTTCGATTTGGAAATAAAAAAGGGTTGCAGAAAAATTGCAACCCTTTAATACTGCAAAAAGAATTTTAATAAATGATCGTTTAGAAAAACAACGCCTCTGCGCCGTAGGTTACAAAGGTTACTATCACGGCGGCGGCAATAACGCCTAACGCAATTGCAGGAAATGCTCGGCGAAGACGCATATCAAGCATAGCGGCAACCAGTGCGCCCGTCCAAGCGCCTGTGCCCGGAAGCGGAATGGCAACCAGTATAAACAGACCCCAAAAAGCGAATTTTTGTACTACATCAGATTTCTTTTTAGCGCGGTTTTCAAGCTTGGTTACTATGCTGTCGAGCTTTGAACTCCATTTGCGCATAAGCTCAAATATTTTTCGGATAAACAAAATAATAAACGGCACAGGAACAAGATTACCAATAATGGCAACCGCTACGGCAACCCAATAGTTAAGTCCGTTTGCAACGGCTACCGGAATTGCGCCGCGAAGCTCTATAACCGGAACCATAGATATTAAAAATGTCATTATTATTTTGCCGAATATGTTGTTCCACAAATTCATTATATAACCTCTCTAAATTAGTGTAGTATTACTTGCTAACCCAAAAATTTCTTTAATATAATCGACTGTGCTAATGCCCATGGTCATAGGCTTTAAAACTATGAAATAAACAAGCGCCAAAATTGCAAGCAGTAGTAATAGTACCAAAACAACAATTGTAATATCCATAGCGCGCATATTGTTTTTCTTTTTGTTGCGAATCTCTTCCTCATCGGTTTCGGGTACGGCAATAAACAAACTGTCGCTTTCTGATGGCTTGTATGGTTCGTTGTAACGCGATTTTATATCATCTTCGCTTTCTACTTCGGTATACATAAGATTGTAATTGTTGTCAAAAGCGGGCGCGGAAGCAGATTCTATGACAGGCTCTGATTGCTCTTCACCCTCGCCATCCATTATAAATTCAATGTTATGTTCATCCTGTGCGGAGGGCAATGTTTCAGTCAAATCTTCCGACTCACTCTCATAGTCGTCGGGCTCAACGAGATAGTTTTCGTTTTCATTGACCGCAGCTTCAAAAACAGGTTCGGGTTCTGTGGAAGGAGTGTGTAAAGGTGAATTTTTTGTTGGGATATAGCTTATCTCCTCTACATAAGGGTGAATAAGGTTTTGCATTATGCTTTTACGGAAAGCCTTGTTTTCGGTAAGCAAAATAATAGTTTGCGGACCGCTTTCAATTATGCAGCCGCCAAAATAACCGTCTGGAGTCACAAGCGGAGTAGAGCCGTTTATAATATGTATAGGCTCGTCTCCGTTTATACCGTAGGTTTTGTTATCACAAAGTGCGGTGCCGTTGCCAATCGCCGTAGCAACGGTTGAAATTAAGCCGTCTGCCCCAAAAAGAGGTCCGCAGGTAATTATGATGCGGCTACGCGCCACACCTCGCGCAAGGGCTTTAATAAATCCCTTTTTATCGCTCGTTTTGCAGCTTAATAAGCGCATATGACAGCGACCGTTAAGATTAAACTCCATTTCAAAATCTGATGGAGATAAATGATAAATAATGTCCACCTTTAAACTCTGTACCATTTTCGTTCCCTTTCTGTTTGCTTTAATATGGATAATCGAGACCGCGGGTAGTGTACCAAATTTTTGGATATTTTATTTTTGGATTTACAGCAGCGTCAATTATCTCGGTGTGATTTGCGTCCCAATCGTCAATTTTTTTAGCCATTACCACAAGTCTTGCGCCGTCAAAATCATCGGCTACAGTAACAAGTGTCAAAATATCGTCGCCGTATTGCGCCTTGACGGTTGTGTTGATAAGGCTTCGCGCGGTGGTTTCGGCGTACCAGTCATCAAACTCGCCTTTGGTTGCAAAATGACTTTTATAGGGTTTATAAATTTCACCACTGTCATCTGCAGATGATGATACCAGCATTACGGCAAAAACAATGTACTTTTGCTCCTCGTCACCGAAATAAAGCTCGATAAACGGGTTTTGTTTGTAAAAGTTGAGCTTGCGATACTGTTTAAGCGAGCCAAACATTGTGCCGTCTTGCATATTGTTGCCAAAAATTACAATGTTGCGATCGTTGCCTTCTCGAGTAAAGCTATCGTTTTTTGACAAAAACAGCGCGCCGTAGCGGCTTTTTTTGCCGAGCTGGTTATGGTTTGTGTAAAATGTATCGTCATCGCTCTGACATACTGCACAATCAATGCCCGTGCCCTCTATTTTAAGCCAACCTTTAATATCCTTGTTTTTTTCGGCAAGCGTTTTTAATGCGTCGCCGCTGTTTTGCGATTCAAAAATTTGTTTTGCATCTGCCAAAATGTTTTTTTGACGATTGCCCTGCATAAAAAAGTTGCCAACAAAAATCGCAGATAAAACAAGCGACAAAATAAGCGTGATGATTATTATTTTAAAGGGTAGTGCAAGCGTGACGCCCGATTTGATAGCGTTTGAGTGACCGCTTTTTTTAAAATCAAAAAGACTTTTTGAGTGTTTTGAAGCCATATTTATCCCATTCTACAAAATATTTATTCAATATAAGAATATTCTATTCCTGCTATCGCACGTTCAATAAGCGGCTCAATATCAAGATTTTTCTCAGCCTCTTCACATTGGCCCTTCTTTGGTTTCGTGTGCGGATGCTTTGGTGTAAACACCGTGCAACAATCCTCGTAAGGAAGAATAGAAATATCAAACGCGTCTATTTTTTTAGAGATTGCAATAATCTCTTCCTTGTCCATACCAATCAGAGGGCGAAGCACCGGCATTGTGCAAACCTCGTCGGTGGCGGCGATTGCAGGCAAGGTCTGGCTTGCAACCTGACCTAAGCTTTCGCCCGTAACAAGACCTAAACAGCCGTCGGCTTCTGAAACGCGACAGGCAATGCGCATCATCATACGTCGCATTACAAGCGTAAAATAATCCTCGGGGCAGTGCTTGCCAATCTCTTCCTGAATCTCGGTAAATGGTACTATTGCAAGCTTGATAACACCGCTGTATCGAGCAACTCGGCCCAGCAAATCACGAACCTTTTGTTCGGCGCGAACGCTTGTGTATGGTGGGGATGCAAAGTGAATAGCATTAAGCACAAGACCTCGTTTTGCCATTGTGTATGCGGCGACGGGGCTGTCTATACCGCCGGAAATAAGCACCTGAGCGCGCCCCGCGGTGCCGACAGGCAGGCCGCCTGCGCCCTTTATTTGACCGCCGCGTATATATGCCGCATAGTCGCGGACCTCAACCGTTATAACCTCGTCGGGATTGTGAACATCAACGCGCAAATGTGGAAACGCACGCAAGAGCGCCCCGCCAACCTCTCGACAAATTTCGGGAGATTTTAAAGGAAATGCCTTATCCGCGCGCTTTGCCTCTACCTTAAAGGTCTTTATATTTCTTAACGTATCGGCAAGATATTCTGGCGCTTTTGATAATATGTCGTCCATATTTTTTTCGCAAACGCAAGCGCGACTGAATGCCGCTATACCAAATATTCTGCTCATACGCTCAAGCGCCTCGGCAAAATCAAAATCATCATCTTGAGGTTTTATATAAATGGTTGATTGTGCGCGCTCAACCGTAACCTTGCCTAAATTTTTAAGGCGGCGGCGAATGGTTGCCACCATCTTGTCTTCAAAACTGCGGCGGTTAAGGCCTTTTAGTGCCAGCTCGCCGTCTTTAATAAGTATAATTTCTTTCATTAATTTGACCTTCTTAATTTTTGTGTAGCTTGTATAATTGCCGCTTTTAAGGCATCTATATCTTGTTTTGTGTTATCGCGTGAAAAACTTATTCGTAAAGCCGAGTCAACGCGTTTTTTTGCCAGTCCCATCTCTAAAAGCACATAACTGCCTTCGCCTTTAGCGCAAGCGCTGCCCGACGACACATAAACGCCCTGTGCTTCTAAAAAATGAAGCAATGT
The DNA here is from genome assembly GCA_045539695.1 of Acutalibacteraceae bacterium. Lineage (GTDB taxonomy): Bacteria > Bacillota > Clostridia > Oscillospirales > Acutalibacteraceae > UBA737. The sequence continues at coordinate 108,815 of JAZQFX010000021.1, read as the reverse complement.
TTCCGAACGGTAACCTTCGACCGATATATTTAAAATATACGGCAGTGCCTCGTCAGACGAATTTATGGTAACAAGCTTTGTGTCAAGCAACGTTTCTTTTGCGTAGTTACAAAGCTCTTTGCTGCTTTTAAGATTTTCGTTTATGTTACCAAGACTGTCAACTGCGCCTTTAAGCCCGTAAATGAGCGGTACCGATTCGGTGCCCGAACGCATATTTTTTTCTTGACCGCCACCGGTAACAAGCGGTTTTATTGTAACACCCTTTTTAACGTAAAGAACACCAATACCCTTAGGCCCGTGAATTTTATGGCCGCTTGCGGTAAATAAATCTACGCCCAATTCGGCAAGATTAATAGGTATCTTGCCAAAGGCTTGTACGCCATCACAGTGCAGTAGTGCTGGTGCACCCGACTGCTTTATAAGTTGTGCGGCCTCTTTTATGGGTTGTATGGCACCTGTTTCGTTGTTTACAAGCATCATACTTACCAAAACAGTATTTTTATCTACAGCGGCTTTTAAATCGTCTATAGATATAACACCGTTTTCTTGTGGCTTAAGATAAACCGCTTCAAAGCCTTCACTCTCAAGCCTTTTTACCGTTTCTAAAACCGATGGATGCTCTATTGTGGTAGTAATAATTTTTTTGCCGCGTTTTTGACGGGCGTGCGCCGCACCTAAAATTGCTGTGTTGTTACCTTCGGTGCCGCTGCCTACAAAATATATTTCATCCTCACGGCATTTGAGCAAGTTAGAAACACATTTTCTTGTGCTGTCAACCAATAATTGAGCCTCAAAGCCCATATCATAAAGGCTTGAAGGGTTGCCCCAAGCTGTGCTTAACGCGTGGTTTATGTTTTGTATTACCTTTTCACAGGGTGCAGTGGTTGCGCTGTTGTCTAAATATATAATTTTTTTCAAAACATACCACCCCATTTTCTTTATTCAAAATCATTATACAGTATATTTGAAAAATTAACAATACTAAATATATTAAAATTTATATAAAAATTTTTATGTAAACCCTTGAAAAGATACACTCAAAATATTATAATGTTAGATATAATTTCATTTGGGGGACCTTTTTATGTTAAAAAGAATTTTAGCGGCAGTCTTTGCCGTATTGATGATATTTGCCGCGGGATGTGATGACAAGGTGGTTTACGACGACCTTTCTGATTACGAAAGCACACCGCCTGTTGTGGAAAATATTCCAGAGCTAAGCGTAAATCCGCTTACAGGCGTTGCGGAATTTGAAAGCGCTGACAAAGCTAAGCAGAGACCTGTTGCAATTATGATAAACAATGTAAATGTTGCCCAAAGCAGACAAACAGGCTTGTCAGATGCTGATATTATTTATGAAACTGAGGTTGAGGGCGGAATCACTCGTCTTATGGCGGTTTATCAAGACATATCCGACCTTGATAAAATAGGCACCGTGCGTTCAGCGCGTTATCCTTATGTTGATTTAGCTCTCGGTCATAATGCGGTTTATATTCACTGTGGTCAGGACCCAACATATTGCGCGCCACATCTTAAAGATATTGACGATCTTAGTATCGATACCAATTCAAAGGGCGCAAAGAGAATTGCAAATGGTCTTTCAAGTGAGCATACGCTTTATGCGTTGGCTGGCGATTTGTGGGAGAGCATAGGCGATAACTTTGATACCAAGGTATCAAGCGCGAGCTCTTGGGCTAATTTTACCGAAAAAACACTCACTCTTGATGGCGGCGCAGCTACAAGCGTTAAGGTTCCTTTCCCTGCAATGACTACCAGCTTTACATACGATGCTGCAACCGGTCTTTATACCCGACTTGCAGGCGGCACGGTTCTTACAGATTATTACACAGGCGAAACCACACAGGTTAAAAACGTATTTATTCTTTTAACCTCAATTTCAAATTATCCTGATGGCAAGCACCGCAAGGTAGCTCTTGAGAGTGGCGACGGCTACTACATAACAAACGGCACAGTTCAGTTTATTAAGTGGTCAAAGGGCGCTGCTACCAATGGCTTTAAGTTTACCAATACCGATGGCGCTGAAATAGATGTAAGCGCGGGTAACTCTTGGGTGTGCATCGCTAACAAAACAACCTGCAATCCCACTATACAGTAAGGTGATAATATGATACAAACCGAAATCAAAAAACTTATTTGCTACGGACTCGAAAAAAATCTTTTCACCGAGCGTGACGAGATTTTTGTGACAAATATGCTTATCGACGCATTAGGCCTCGACGAGTTCGATTGTGACGAAAAATTTTCAAACGTTGATTTAGAAAGCACCCTTGCGGCAATTCTTGATTATGCAGTAAAAAAAGGAATTATCGAGGACAATATTACCGCAAAAGACCTTTTTGATACCAAACTTATGGGGCTTATGATGCCACGCCCGTCTGAAGTTGAGTTTGAATTCTTTAGCCGTTATAATGTGTCTCCGCAGGCAGCTACCGATTATTATCACAAATTGTCGAAAGACAGTGACTACATTCGCACATACCGTATAGCAAAAGATATTAAGTGGATTTCTCCTACCGAGTATGGCGACCTTGATATTACAATTAATCTTTCAAAGCCCGAAAAAAGTCTTAAAGAGATTATGGCTGCTAAAAACGCACCACAATCGGGTTATCCAAAATGCTTGCTTTGCAAAGAGTGTGAAGGCTATGCCGGTCGTGTGAACTTCCCCGCGCGTCAAAACCACCGTATAATTCCGCTCCGTCTTACCGACGAAAACTGGTTTATGCAGTATTCACCATACGTTTATTACCCAGAACACTGTATTGTATTTAATGCCGAGCACACACCGATGCTTGTAGATCGTAAGGCTTTTTGCAAACTCTTTGACTTTGTAAAAATGTTCCCTCATTACTTTATCGGTTCTAACGCAGGCTTACCAATCGTTGGCGGTTCAATACTCAGTCACGAGCATTTCCAAGGCGGTCGCTACACCTTTGCTATGGAAAAGGCGCCTATTGAAAAGCCTATTGTATTTAAAGGCTTTGAGGATGTTACCGCAGGTATTGTTAAATGGCCTATGTCGGTAATTCGTTTGACCGCTGACAGCGCCGAGCGCGTTATTGACCTTGCAGACAAAATCTTTACCACCTGGCAGGATTATACCGACGAGAGTGTGTTTGTATTTGCTGAAACCGAAGGCGAACCGCACAACGCCGCAACACCTATTGCGCGTATGCGTGGCGATAAGTACGAGCTTGATTTGGTGCTTCGCAACAACATTACTACCGACGAGCATCCGCTTGGTGTTTTCCATCCACACGCCGAGCTTCACCACATCAAAAAAGAAAATATCGGTCTTATTGAGGTTATGGGCTTGGCAGTGTTGCCCGCGCGACTTAAAACCGAAATGTCTGAACTTCAAGAGGCAATGCTAAACGGTGATGATATAAGATCTATCGAAAGCATTGAAAAGCATGCCGATTGGGCTGACGAAATCAAGGCTAAATACGACGATATAAACGCTGACAATATTGATAAGATTATAAAAGATGAAATCGGTATTGTGTTCTCAAAAGTGCTTGAGGATGCCGGCGTGTTTAAGCGTGACGAAAAAGGTCAGGCAGCATTTGTTAAGTTTATTGAATGTGTGAATAAATAATACAAAAAGCAAGACTCAAACGAGTCTTGCTTTTATTTTACAGCAGTTGCTGATTATTTATAATAAGCTTAAATTGAAGTCCTAACTTTTCGGCGGCCTTGCGGCACAATATCATACGCCCCATAAATATTTCAAAATAGTCCATCACCGAGCTATATTCACTATCAATAGTAAGGTCAAGCTCTATTTTGGATTTATCTTCGCTTATTTGCAAATTTGCATTTGTTACCGAATAATTTACTCTATCGTGAATATCGAAGGTAGATATATCTTGATTTCGTACGCGGTTGCGACGAACGTCTGATTTATCGGCTAAAATAAGCGCTGCGGCAAGTGCACTTACAGGCACGCCCGTTCCCTCGTCGTGATTGCCTATTGCTGTTACAATATCGGCAATTTCTTTTGAATCAAAACCTAAATTGTCTAAAATTCTAAACGCCATTACGGCACCGCTTTGACTGTGGTCTATACGGTTTACAAGGTTACCAATATCGTGCAAATAACCTGCTATTTTTACAAGCTCTACCGTGCGGTCATCATAGCCTAAAATTGATAAAATATAACCTGATTTTTCAGCAACAGCAGTTACATGCGCAAAGCTGTGTTCGGTGAATCCAAGCGAAGCCAGCGATTCGTCTGCAGCGGTTATGTAATTTTTTATTGCACTGTTATTTTTTATTTCGCTATAAGTCATAAATTCTCCTTTTGGTAAATTTTGAAAATTCCATGGTTTATTTTACACACGTGTTTTTTGATTGTCAATAAAATACTTTGTAAACATTTTATTACTTTTGCATTGACAAACGTCGATAGTATAAATATAATATTTATAAATACAAATGCTTTTACATAACTGACGGGTTTTGCGAGTTTACGCATAGGAAATGTAAAAGATTTTTAATGCCGACCGTCTGGGCAAGTCAGTTATTAAAGGCTGATTTGCTCTTTTTTTGCGGCAATAACGGAGGAATAATATATGACACACGAAAATTGGAACGGATTTAAAGCGGGCGTATGGCAAACGCAAATCAACGTGCGCGACTTTATTCAAGCTAACTATACCGAATACACCGGCGATGATAGCTTTTTAGCGGGCGCTACCGAGCGTACAAAAGCACTTATGAAAAAGGTGCAGGCACTTTTTGCACTTGAGCGTCAGTTTGGCGGTGTGCTTGATATTGACACTGCAACCGTATCTTCGCTTACAACCTTTTCACCCGGTTACATAGATAAAGACAACGAAATTATCGTTGGTATGCAGACCAACCGCCCACTAAAGCGTGGCGTTAGCCCATTTGGCGGCATACGTATGGCTCGTCAGGCTTGTGAGGCTTACGGCTACAAGCTTTCCGAAACAATTGAGGATGAATTTCGTTTTCGCACCACACACAATGAGGGTGTTTTCCGCGCATATACCGACGAAATGCGTCTTGCGCGCCGTTGTCACGTAATTACGGGGCTACCCGATGCTTACGGTCGCGGTCGTATTATTGGTGACTACCGCCGCGTAGCGCTTTACGGCGTGGACAAGCTTATTGAAGAAAAGCAAAAAGACAAAGCCGCTATGGCCGAAAAGCCCTTTGTTACAGAGAACATTAAGCTTAGCAGCGAGCTTTTTAAACAAATCAACTTCCTTGGCAAGCTTAAAGAAATGGCCGCTATGTACGGCTTTGATATAAGTGGCCCCGCACGCGACACACGCGAGGCAATACAGTGGACGTATTTTGCATATCTTGCCGCTATCAAAGAGCAAAACGGCGCGGCAATGTCTTTGGGCCGCGTGGCAACATTTTTTGATATTTATATAGAACGCGACCTCAAAAACGGTACCCTTACCGAAGAGGGCGCACAAGAGCTGTTTGACGATTTTGTAATAAAGCTTCGTATAGCTCGTCATTTGCGCACACCCGAATATAACGAGCTTTTCGGCGGTGATCCAATGTGGATTACCGAGGCTGTTGGCGGTATGGGTGAAGATGGCAGAACCCTTGTTAGTAAGAGTAGTTTCCGCGTGCTTAATACACTTTATACTCTCGGCTCTTCACCAGAGCCTAACCTTACTGTTCTTTGGTCAAAGCAGTTGCCCGATGGCTTTAAAAAGTTCTGCGCAAAGGTTTCAAAAGACACCGACTCTATTCAGTACGAAAATGACGATATTATGCGTCCGATTTATGGTGACGATTATGCAATCGCTTGCTGCGTATCGGCAATGAAGCTTGGTAAGCAGATGCAGTTCTTTGGCGCACGTTGTAATTTGGCAAAGCTTTTAAATATCGCGCTTAACGGCGGTTATGACGCTATGAGCGGCATACATATAGGTCCGCAAATGGAGCCTATCGCAGACGAAAAGCTTGACTTTGACTCTGTTATGGAGCGTTATGATATTTATATTCAGTGGCTTTCACAGTTGTATGTAAAAACCATGAACGTTATTCACTATATGCACGATGAATACTGCTATGAAAAGGTGCAGATGGCGCTTCACGATACCGACGTTGAACGTCTTATGGCGTTTGGTATAGCAGGCCTTTCGGTTGTTGCCGATTCGCTTAGCGCTATCAAATACGGCTGTGTTAAACCGGTAAGAAACGCCGAGGGCTTTATTGTTGATTATGATACAACCGGTGATTTCCCCAAATTTGGTAACGACGACGACCGCGTTGACTCACTCGCTCAAGATATGACTCACCGCTTTATTGAGGCTCTTCGCAAAACCGAAACATATCGTGGTGCTGTGCACACATTGTCTGTTCTTACTATCACCTCAAACGTTATGTACGGTAAAAATACAGGCGCTACACCCGACGGCAGAAAATCGGGCGAGCCGTTTGCCCCAGGTGCTAACCCAATGCACAATCGTGAAGAAAACGGCGCATTGGCATCTCTTAACTCGGTTGCAAAAATCAGTTACGACGACTGCCGTGACGGTGTTTCAAATACATTCTCTATCACGCCCGAGGCACTCGGCAAAACCGATGAGGAACGCATTGACAATCTTGTAGGAATTCTCGACGGCTATTTTGCAAAGAAAGCACACCACATAAACGTAAACGTGCTTAACCGCGAAACGCTAATGGACGCATACGAAAATCCCGACAAGTACCCCAACCTTACCATTCGTGTATCGGGTTATGCCGTTAACTTTAACAAGCTCTCACGCGAGCATCAACGCGAGGTTATAAGCCGCACCTTCCACACAGAATTATGATAAAGGGTAATATACATTCATTACAATCTCTTGGCACGGTAGACGGCCCCGGTATTCGCTTTGTGGTGTTTATGCAGGGGTGTAATCTGCGTTGTGGCTGTTGCCATAACCCTGATACTTGGGAAATTAGTGGTGGCACCGAATACACACCCGAGCAGATACTCCAAAAGGTTTTGCGCTGTAAAGAATATTTTGGCAAAACGGGTGGCATTACCATTTCGGGCGGTGAGCCACTATTACAAAGTGAATTTTGCTATGAGCTGTTTTCGCTATGTCACAAAGAGGGCGTTAACACCTGCCTTGACACCTCGGGCAGCATTTTAAATGAGAGCGTAAAAAAGCTGCTGACAGTGACCGACCGCGTCTTGCTTGATATTAAATACACAAATGACGAGCAATACCGCGAGAATGTCGGTTGCAGCATAGAAGAACCTCTACGGTTTTTAGCATATTTGCAGGAACAAAAAATCCCCACTACCTTGCGGCAGGTAATTATACCCACCCTTACCGATAGTGAGGAAAATATAAAACTGTTAAAAGATATTGCCGAGGCTCACCCCGTGGTTGACAAAATTGAGCTATTGCCGTTTAGAAAAATTTGTCAAACAAAATATGACAATATGGGACTTCAATTTAAATTTGGTCATTTGCCCGAACCCACCAAAGAAAAAATGTACGAGCTAAATTTATTCATTCAATGAAAAAGCAAGGACACAAAGTCCTTGCTTTTTTATATTTATTTATTCTCTTTTTTAAGTCTTTCTTTTGCTTCTTCAACCGTTTCGCCTTCACGGGTGAGATATTGGTCAACAAATTTGTCTTCAATTTTTGTATAACCCTTAACCACCGTGTTTTCAACTTTTTTGTATCCGCCAACTACTGCGTCGGCGATTTTTTGATTTGCTTTAACTAATTTTGATTTTGCCATAATTACCTTTTTACCTCCAATTAAGTTTATTCCAAGTAAAAATATTAAAATATATACAACCGTTCCTGTAATACCGTTCATTAAAAATATTTCGTCTTGAGTCATACCGTCAAATGATATAAGCATAGAACGCTGAAGTGAAAAAATTGATACAGCCGCATCGGCAAGCGAAATATTTCGCAACACTTTTACTGTGATGTTATTTGCTTTTTTTGCTTTGACAAGATTTATAATAGCTATTGTAATTTTAGCAAATGAATAAACCGCAATGGTTATCATTACAATTTGGCCGTGTCGGTCGCCCTTTTCTTCGGACACAGATATATAGGTAATTCCTGCAAGAGTTATACCCATAAAAAGCAGCAATGCTCCTGTAAACCGCGTTATAAATACATCGTTTACATTGTTGCTGTTTTTTATTTCGGTAAGCACCACGGCAAACCGCATTACGCCAAGCACTATAAAATATGCCGCCAGCGCCAAAAACCAAAACGAATGATCTATTAGTCCAAGCACGGCATTATAAACGCCAAAAGCAAAGTTTATTCCAAGGGCAATCAGCGCCATTTTTAAAATGTCGGGCTTTATCATTTTATGCCTTTAATTATTGGGATGAGCGAAAGTAGTGCCACAATACCTACAAGCCCGATGATTGTGCCTATAATAAACTTTTCCCACACAAGACAAAAACACATTCCAACGCCCAAAACTATAGCGCCAACAACACCGATTGCTATACAAAGAACCGTTTTGCCACTAAGCTTTATAGGCTCTTTGTGTTCCATTTTGCGCCATACAATAAGGGTAACAAGACCAATAACCAGACCCACTGCGCCAAAAACAATGCCTTCTTTAAAGCTGTTCCACTCGGGAAGCAGTGCCATACACATACCAAGTGCAAACAAAACACCGCTTACAGTGCCTAAAACAAGGGCAACAAAACTACTTTTTTTCATAAAAATTCTCCTTTCATTAAAACAACACTTGTTTGTTTATTGCAAATGTATTATAATGCAAATGCTATCAAAAATACAACCATCAAAACGCCGACAGGTGTTGGAATAATAAAAATTAAGGGGACCCGTATGAACACACCAAATAACAAACGCCGACAAGATTCGGTCGAAAAAATTAAAAAAGTATTTATTGAGTTGCTTCAAACAAATGCCCTCGATAAAATTACCGTGTCAGATATATGCAAGCTTACAGGACTTAACCGCAGCACATTTTACTCTAATTTTTTAGATATATACGACCTTGCCGACAAAACGCGCGAAAGCCTTGAACGTGAGTTTTCAAATCTTTTTGCCGATTATGATTATTTTAACGAGCGCACGGGTGCCGAAAAAATGTTTAAGCATATAAAAGATAATCAAATTTTTTATAAAACATATTTTAAACTGTGCTACGACAACAAACAGCTTGTGTCGATATATGACCCAAAAAGAGCCGAAAAAGAACACATAGACAAAAACATTAAATATCATATAGAATTTTTCAGAAACGGACTTAATGCAATTATAAAGCTGTGGCTTGAAGGCGGATGTGTTGAAACCCCTGCCGAAATGGCCGAAGTGATAAAAAGTGAATATAGCGGAAGATAAAAGCACGGGGCGAAATAGCCTCGTGCTTTTAAATGTTATTCGGTTGTTTTATCGGTGTCTATGTATATTTCTTCGCACGCTTGTTCGACATTTTTTAACATTTCAATAGCCGTTTCGACACTGTCAAGCAAGTTTAAGTACATTTGCTTATAGTCAGGCATAGATTTACCCTCCTTTATAACAATATAAAATTTATTGTTACAACGGCCATTGAACAAAATAAAAAAGTGCGACCGCCGAAGCAATCGCACATAAAACGCAAGCCCCGCGGTCGCCAAACCCAAACATAAAAATATTTGCATATCCATATGTCAACGGAGCTTGGGTTTTTCCAAGCTAATGACATACGGACAAATGGGCATAATGACCCTATTGCAAATATTTGGTTTTTAAGTTTGGATTTGGCAAAATTATCTTACCATAAATAAAAATCACCGTCAAGACCTTCGACAAAACATTTCAAAATAAAATAAAATATTACAAAAAATCAATCCCCTGCCATGCGTAGAGGATTGATTATAAATTAATTGTGCATTGTGAATTATGCATTGTGCATTCGTAAACCTTTTGGGTAGTGGTTTTTAGCTACGCCGTTTGAAACTTTAGCGCCGCCGACTGCTACGCCGCAAACGGTAACCACCGCCCAGCCGTTTGCACAGTCGGCCTTTATTTCTTCGCCGCGAAGATATTTTTGCAAATCTTCACTATCGACAGCAAGGTCGATTTTGCGTTTAAAATTGTTGCCGTATGCCATAAACAGTTGATGATGCGGCAAAAGGTAGTTTTTCTTGATTTCACCTATTGTCACACCGCACATAAATGCAGTACCCTTTTTAATTTCGATATCGCCGCTGTAAAAAACGGGTGTCTCGCCGTAGAGGGTTATATCGTCTTTATTATAGCTTTCGAGCGTATCATTTAAAAAGTCGATTAAAACGGGGTTAGGTTTATCGTTTTTCTTTTTTGAGGTGCGGCTGATGCTTGTTTTTTCACCATTGTGCTTTAACACCGCCATAAACTGCCCCTCGCCACGTGTTTTGTGGGGGTAGCATCTACGTGCAAAATGTATGTTTTGGCACTCGCAACCGTCAAACTGTATGCCACACGACGTTGCTTTTTGCACGCGGTCGGTAGTGGGCAGAATCTCAAAGTCGGGGTGCCGCTTTAAAAACGCATCTATTTGCATTTCGTTTTCTTCTAAAGAAAAGGTGCATGTAGCGTATATTATTGTGCCGCCGCTTTTCAGGCATTTTACTGCATTTTCTAAAATATCGTGCTGACGCTGGGCGCACATTTTTACGTTTTCCTCGCTCCACTCGTCAATGGCTACCTGCTCTTTGCGGAACATTCCCTCGCCCGAGCAGGGCGCATCTACCATAATAACGTCAAACGTATTGGGGAAAGTCGACGCGAGGCGCGCCGTGTCCATACAGGTAGTAACACAGTTTTTAAGCCCTAACCGCTCTATATTGCCCGTAAGTATTTTACAGCGTGAAGAAATAATCTCGTTTGATACAAGCAGTCCCTCGTCGCCAATTTTATTTTTTAGTTGAGTGCTTTTGCCACCTGGGGCGGCGCACATATCGAGCACCTTACTGCCTTTTTCAATGTCAATGCACTCGGCGGGCGCCATTGCGGCAGGCTCTTGAACGTAAACAAGCCCCGCGTGGTGAAAGGGGTGGTTTCCAACCTTTTCATAATCAAGGTAATACCCATTTTCTACGTAGGGTATTTTTTCGTTGCCAAAAGGGTTGATTTTTTCAAAGCTTTCTATGGAAATCTTATCGGTATTTACTCTGAACGCCTTTACGGGCGACTCGTTTACCGCCTTTTCATAAAGCGGGTACTCGTCACCAAGCAGGGCTTTCATTCGGTTTACAAATTCTATTGGTAAATTTTTCATAACAAATTAGTCTTCACCCCTATTGTTTCAGGTCTCCCTTGCCTAAAGGGAGGGGGACCGCGTTAGCGGTGGAGGGATATTTGAGTGCGGCAAAACGCAACACTCTGAAAACGTATTATTTTGTCACAATATCCCCCAGTCAGCTTTCGCTGACAGCCCCCTTTAGGCAAGGGGGCCTTTGTTTTTCGCGATTATGAATTAAAAATTTTATAATTCCATTTCACTATATAGCATACACATTGCAATGGTGGTTATTGCCGCCGTTTCGGTGCGTAAAATACGCGAGCCTAACGATATAACCTTGCCGCCAATGTTTAACGCATCTTCAATTTCTTTTGGCTCAAAGCCGCCCTCGGGGCCTATGATAATGCCAACGTTCATTCCGCTTTTTATCTCTGATAATGCGGTTTTTGTAGCCGACATACCATCGGCGCATTCATAGGGCACAAGCAGCAAATCAAGCTCTTTTGCCTTTGTTATGAATTCTTTATATGGTAATATGTCACATACCTCGGGTACTGCGGTGCGTTTGCTTTGCTTTGCGGCGGCTTCAGCTATTGCTTGCCAACGCTCACGTTTGCTCTTTTTCTTTTTATCGTCTATTTTTACAATGCTTCGTTTCATAGAAACAGGGGTTACGGTTGCAACACCCAATTCTACCGCCTTTTGTATAATCAGTTCTAATTTGTCGCTTTTTGGCAAACCTTGAAAAAGGTGAATATTTATGGGCAAGCTTGTGTTTTGATAGTTTGGCTCTATAATTTTGGCAACTACGGTATCACTTTCAATGCTTTCAAGCTCGCACAGGTCGCTTACACCCTCACAGCTTACCAAAAACTGCTCACCCACAGTCATACGCAAAACATTTTTAATGTGATTAAAGTCATCACCACAAATAAAATAGCGATTATCTTTTTTGTTATCGCTTGTTACAAAAAAATTATACATAGCCAAAACCACCTTTTTAGGTATTATATCAAAAAATAAAGCAGTTTACAATATTGATTATTAAGTAGCGTTATGTTAAAATTCAAGGTAAAGGGCGGTGTTTTTATGGACATATCAAAAATAGATAAAAATTTTAAGGTAGAAACAAAAATTGAACGCGAGGGGCTCAAGTTTTATGATATAGACGAGGCTCCCTTTAAAATATACGGTGTTTTTCGCGAGGGTGAGCACTACGTTCGTATGCCAACCGATGCTGCGAAAAGTGTGAGTGAAAGGGTTGTTTCACTTTACAGACATTCTGCAGGCGGCAGGGTTCGTTTTGTAACCGATAGCCCATACGTTGCAGTTAGCATAAAGCTTAACTGCGCGTATAAAATGTCGCACTTTGCTTTTACGGGAAGCGTTGGGTGCGATATGTACTCGGGCACAAGATATATCGGCACAATTGTACCGCCAACAAATGTTGTTAATGAATATGAGGGTGTTATTGATGTTCCGTTTAATGAGAGCAAAGAATACACCGTAAATTTGCCGCTTTACAGCGAAACGGATAAGGTTTATATTGGCATTAAAGAAGGTAGCACGCTAAAGGCGGCTCCCGATTACGAAATAAAAAAACCAATCGTATATTACGGCTCGTCCATAACACAGGGCGGATGCGCATCCCGTCCCGGTAACGCATACCAAAGCATTATTTCGCGTGAGCTTAATGCCGATTTTATAAACCTTGGCTTTTCGGGTAGTGCACGCGCCGAAGATAAAATGGCAGAGTACATAGCAAACCTTGATATGAGCGTATTTGTTTACGATTACGACCACAACGCACCAAATCTTGAGCATTACAAAAATACCCACGAGAGAATGTTTAAAATCATAAGAGAGAAAAATCACGATTTGCCAATCCTTATGATGACAAGGCCCGAATATTATCTTGACGAGGACGAGCAGGCACGCTTACAGGTTATGCTAAGCACATACAACAAAGCTATAGCCGCAGGCGACCAAAACGTTTATTACATAAAGGGGCCCGACCTTATAGAATCTGTACGCGAGTCGGCGCTTGTAGACGGTGGGCACCCTAATGATAGCGGTTTTGTAAGTATGGCATGTGTTGTTGGAAACAAGTTAAAAGAAATTTTAAAATAAAAGGATACAACTATGGACTTTACAAAAATCGACAAAAATATGAAGGTTGAAACCAAAATAGAGCGTGACGGTTTAACCTTTTATGATATAGATAAGGCGCCCGTAAACATTCACGGTGTTTTTCGCGAGGGTGACCGTTACGTGCGTATGCCCCGAGATTTTGCCGAAAGCATCAACGACAGCATCCGTTGGCTTAACGGTCATACCTCGGGCGGCAGAATTCGTTTTGTTACCGACAGCCCGTATATTGCTCTCAAATTACAAATAGGCGGACAAAGCAAGTTCTCGTTTTTTTCGGTCACAGGAATTATGGGATGCGATGTTTATTCGGGCAAGCAATATTACGGCACCATTATTCCCCCGCTTGACACCACCACCGAATACGAAAACGTTGTGGATATTCCCGACCCTTGCGAGCGTGAATACACAATAAACTTGCCGCTTTATGCTTGTGTGCACAAGGTATATATCGGCATAAAAGACGGTTGCACACTAAAGCCTGCGGATGATTATAAAATTACAAAGCCTATTGTGTTTTATGGCTCATCTATAACACAAGGCGGATGCGCATCGCGCCCCGGAAATACATATCCAAGCATAATATCTCGTGAATTAAACGCCGATTTTATAAACCTTGGATTTGCAGGTAGCGCAAAGGGCGAAGAAGAGGTTGCGCGATATATAGCAACGCTTGATATGACGGCGTTTTGCTATGATTACGACCATAACGCAAATTCGCTTGAGGAATATAAAGAAACTCACGAAAAGTTCTTCAAGATTATAAGAAAGGCAAACCCCGAGCTTCCTATAATAATGACAACGCGACCTAAAAAGCATCTTACAGATGACGAAAAAGAGCGTATAAACGTTATGATGCAAACCTATCAAAACGCTATTGCGGCGGGAGATAAAAATGTTTATTACATAAAAGGCTGTGATTTGCTTGAAGACTCGGTTGCCGAGGTTTCGCTTATAGAAAACTGCCATCCAAACGATTGCGGCTTTGCAAGTATGGCGAAAGCATACAGCAAAAAACTAAAAGAAATATTAGCATAAAATTAAGCCACGGATTATCCGTGGCTTTTCCTTTTATAACTTAATTTTAGCAAGACCCGCTTCTGACGTTTCTTTATAGCGTGAAGACAGGTCAAGTCCCGTTTCTTTCATTGTGTGTATTACGTGGTCAAGCGATATTTTGCGGCTGTTCCACAAAAAGCTTGAAAGATTAACGGCGTTAATAGCACGCATTGCCGCAACGGCGTTACGCTCGATACAAGGTATTTGCACAAGGCCGCATATTGGGTCACAGGTAAGACCTAAATGATGCTCTATTGCAATCTCGGCGGCGTATTCAATCTTATCGATTGTAAGGTCAAAAAGCTCGGCCAGTGCCGCCGACGCCATAGCACAGGCTGAACCAACCTCGGCCTGACATCCGCATTCGGCGCCTGAAATGGATGCATTGGTTTTAATAAGGTTGCCAATAAGCCCCGCTGTCATAAGAGCGTGATAGATTTCTTCATCGGTAAAGCCCGATTTTTGCTGATGATAGTAAAGCGTTGCAGGTAACACGCCTGCCGCGCCACAGGTTGGCGCTGTAACAATGGTTTCGCCCGCCGCGTTTTGCTCGCCTACGGCAAAGGCAAAAGCGCAGACCATACGGTTTTGTCGGGTTTCGGGGCTTTCGTCTATGTGCTGGCTGTTAAAAAGTGTTTTTGCCTTTTTTTGCACCTCAAGTCCGCCCGGTAATATACCCTCGTCCTCAAGACCGTTTTTAATAGAGCGCTTCATAGCATCCCAAATAGTTGCTATGTGCTGTTTAACCTCGGCACCCTCAAACTCTAACACATATTGCCACAGCTTAATGGATTTGTCCTTGCAGTAAGCGGCAATGTCGGTGAATTTGTCGTGGGGGTAAACGTTTTCTAAGCGTTCGGAGCTCATGTTTTCAAACTCAATATAGCCGCCACCCACGCTAAACACTCTGGTTTGTGCAATCCCTTTGCCATCTTTAAATGCTATAAGCACCATAGTGTTAGGATGGGGGATATTATCGTCGGTCATATTAAATTCTATTTCGCAAGGAGTAGGCTCAAAGGTTTTTACAATTACGGTATCGGTACCGTGACCTTTGCCCGTTTTTGCAAGCGAGCCAAAAAGTATTGCCTTAAAGCTGTCGGCAGTGCTGTTTTGCTCTTTAAAAATTTTGCAAGCGCGCTCAGGACCTATTGTGTGCGAGCTTGACGGTCCGCGACCTATTTTATAAATCTCTTTAATAGAAGTCATACCAGACATACTGTCACCTCTTAAAAAATTGCACAAATATTATAGCACTAAAAACACAAAAGAGCAAGGATTCATAGCCTTTAAAAAAGTTTAACAAGCCAATTTACAAGAAATCCAACGCCGATTATGATTAAAACTCCGTTATCTAAACGTTTGTTGCCAAACAAACGCCAGTCGGTAAAATAATACAAAACCAAGATTGGTACCGACCAAAACATTGAATGAAAACGAAATGCCGAAGCAAAGTCAAGCCGCAGCAGGCTTAAATACGCTCGCGTCATTCCACAGCCGGGGCATTGCACATTTAAAAAATATGCGAACGGGCAGGGTATTTTAAAAGCAACAAATGCCACCATAACAGCAAAAAATATGATGGCGGTTATTAACTTGTCTTTTAGATTGGTTATTTTCATAATATATCAGCCTTAAATAGTTATATATATAATTATACTGTATTTCGTCTATATTGCAATAAAAAAAGCAGACCTAATAAGGTCTGCTTCGAAAATTTTAACGGGTTATGCAGGAATGCCGCTTGTGATGGTCTGCTTCTTCTCTGCAAACTCTTCGTCGCTCATTCTTAAAACCTGTATACCCAAAATGATGCCCTTGATTTCGTTTATGATGCCAATAACACCGCAGGTTACCACACCAAGAACGATACGCATAACGCCGGTCTTAACCTTGCCCTGCATAAAGCATGGAACACCAATTGAGTTAAAAATGATGCACATAATGCCAAATAATACCTTGTTGTCCATTGAGAACGCCTCCTCTAAATTTATATGTTTATAATATATTAAATTTCGACAAAAGTCAAGTAAATAGAATAATTTGTGAGTTTTAGAGCGAATCATAAATTGCAGCAAGCTTTTTAGCGCTGTCGGCCAAATTTTTAATACCCTCAAAAACAAAAAAGAGCAAGGCAGACCTTACCCTTTTTGTTAAAATAGACTTTTATCCTGCAAACCAGGTGCAAAGCGTTTGTTCTATAAGCTCGGCTATTTCTTCGGCACGGCCCTTATTTGTGGTTTCATATAGATAATTGTTATAAATACCAAAGGTGATGCCTCCATCTTGGTGTGCAAAGCCGACATCATAAATGTATTTTTTTTGGCTCTTAGAATCATACACTATTAAAACACCTTTGCCGGATATAAATTCGTCATCTTCTATCGCGGGAGACACCGAAAATTGTTCAACTTTTAAATCGGCACAAAAAAGTTTACTCACATCTATACACCATCGCTTTTCGGCGGCGTTGCGGTCGTTTGTGTGAAAACCAATAAGTTTAGAAGCTTTATCATAATCGCCGGTATAAATACATTTTGTAATACGCTCTGCTTTGCGGGTAGCCCTTGCTGCAGAAAATGAATATCCGTCTCCGCGTAATTCTGCATACAACATACTGCCAAAAATCGAACTAAAAGCAAGACTAAAGATTACCGTAAAGACGGCTAAAATTATGCATAGGACTGAAATTCGCTTGCGTTTTTTGATTTCACGATGGCGGTCTGAAAGAACACCATGCAAATTTTGATTGGCGATTTTAAGTGTTTGTTCTGCGGCAATTCGCTCGCCGTTTAGCAGTTCGTTAATTGATATACCAAGTCTTTCACATAAAGGTTTTATAAGCGAAATGTCAGGTAGTCCTCTGCCCGTTTCCCATTTTGAAACGGCACGGTCAGTAACACCCAGGCAGGTTGCTAAATCAAGTTGAGTCATATCCTGCTCTTTGCGAAGTTGTGCTATAAATTTACCGATTTTTATCTGGTCCATTTTGCCACCGCCTTTCGCAAATAATTTTACTCCAATAATGTGATAATGTAAACAAACGCATAGTAGAGTTAAAGTTGTTCGTATATTTGAGCAAGCTTTTTAGCGCTGGCGGCTAAATTTTTAATACCATCGAAAATATTTTCAGCGTTATACGCTTTTAAATAACAATCGGCTTCTAATGTAAAATAACCCTTATAATCTATTTCTTTAAGAGCCTTTACAATAGGCAAAAAATCAATATCCATAGAAAAAGGAATTTGATGCGAATCGTGCCATTTATCGTTATCGTGAATGTGAAGCGCCTGCAGTCTATCGCCTAACGCCTTAACCATTTCTACCGCAGTTGTATCTGACCCCTTCATTTCGGCGTGGCCTATATCAAGACAGGCAACCATAAAGTCATCGTGAATTGCGTCAACGTGGTCGCAAAAGCTTTTTGGTGTAGCGCAAGCCGCAAAGGTTGAATGGTCGAGCTCGTTGTCCCAACACCACATATTTTCGGTAGCAAGTTTTACACCATATTCTTTGGCAAAGGGCAATAACTCAAGATACATTTCGGCGTTTTCCTCGGGGCCTTTAAAATTGTCCGGATGTATTACGCAAATTTTACCGCCCGCTTCGGCGGTGCACTCAATAGCGCGTTTTAAGTAAGAACGTATGTCTTTGTTATATACGGGAAACGGAGCGTGCGATTGGTTGCAGTGTATGCCGTTATCAAGACCTATCTGCTTTAAGCGTCGCGCAAATGATAAATAATTATCGCTTGATAGCGGATGGTCGGTAGCAAGCACCGACTTTGTACCCCAGTCGTATTTGCACATACTGAACATGGAAAAATCCCATGCGTCAAAACCGGCTTTTGCTATAAGCTCTACCGCTTTTTCTTCGCCGATTATCTTCGCCGCAGAGGCAATTTCGGTTGAAATTTTCATAAAAACACCGCCTTTTGAAACATTATATCATACAAACATTAATCGGTGCAATGTTTTATTAGGTAGCAGGGTAAAGAAAATCCACAAACAGTTTATTTCTGTTTGTGGATTTTATGTTTAAGTCGGTAAAGTGTGTCTTTTTTTGGTGATTAACTGAAGCAAAATCACAACCGAAACAAGACCTAATCCTACAAGGTCGGTTACAATACCGGGATATATCAAAAGCAGGCCGCCAACAAGACTTACTATGCGTTCATACCACTTCATATGGTGTAAAATAAACCCTTCAAGCGATGCTGATACTGCAAAAATACCTATAATTGAAGAGATGCATATAAGCACGACCTCGCCAAAAGTGGTATCAATAAACAGCATTGCAGGATTAAGCGCAAATACATATGGAACAATAAACGCGCCAATAGCAAGCTTGGTAGAGGTGAATGCTGTTTTCATAGGATTAGCTCTTGCAATAGCCGCACCGGCATACGCCGCAAGAGCAACAGGTGGCGTTAGGTCGGCAACAATACCAAAATAAAAAACAAAGAAATGCGCCGCAAGTGCAGGAACGCCCATTTTTATAAGTATAGGTGCGCAAGTAGCGGCCATAATGCAGTAGTTTGCTGTGGTTGGAACGCCCATACCCAAAACAATACAGGTAAGCATTGTTAAAAACAGAGCAATAATTACCTTGTTACCTGCTAATGCCAAGATGCCATTTATAAGCATAGTTGCAAGACCGGTCATGGTAATAGTGCCGGCAATAATACCTGCAACACCGCAGGCAACAGCTACGGTAATCATACCTTGACCGCCGGCAGCAAGTGCCTCCCAAATGCGTTTTGGCGAAATACGGTTTTCTTTGTTAAACAAACCAACAACAATGGTTGCAACTATTGCAATTGCAGCCGCATAAGCAATAGAACGTGAACCCGAGCCAACAAGAGCGATAAGCAAAATTAACGGCAGCAATAAATATGCCTGCTTAAGCAAGGGTAAAAATTTGGGCAGCTCTTCTTTAGAGAGACCGCGGAGCCCTTCTTTTTTAGCCTCCAAATGAACAGCGATGAACACGCCAAGAAAATAAAGGCAAGCGGGCAAAATGGCGCGAACAACAATATTGCTATATGGCACGCCGATATTTTCGGCCATCAAAAACGCAGCTGCGCCCATAATCGGCGGCATAATTTGTCCGCCGGTAGAAGCCGATGCTTCAGCAGCGGCAGCAAATTCGGGCTTGTAGCCGGTTTTTTTCATTAGAGGAATGGTTACCGAACCCGAACCAACGGTATTAGCAACCGAAGAGCCCGAAACCATACCTTCAAGCGCGCTTGCCACAACAGCAACCTTTGCAGGACCGCCCGAAAAACCGCCAACAATTGAATTAGATATTTTTATAAAGAAATCGGCAACACCCGTTCTTTCAAGAAAAGCGCCAAAAATGATAAATATGGCTATGTATTTTGAACAGGTGTTAACAGGGGTTGACAATATGCCCGACGTGGTGGTGTAAAACAGTTTGCCTACAAGACCTTCTAAACGTCGCAGTATATCCGGATTTGTAAGTCCCCAGCCCATTGCATAAACAATAAAAACTGCGGCAACAACAATAATCGGAATACCTACACAGCGGCGACAAAGCTCTAAAAGACAAAGTATGCCTATGGCGCCTATAATAATTTGGTGCAATTCAAATTTATTACCCTGTTGAATAATGGTTGCGGCGTCAAATGTATAATAAAAAAACGAGCTTGAGCCTAAAAGCATTAAAACAATGTCATACCACGGAATGTGATTTATTTTTTGAGTACCCTTTTTGATAGGATATATCAAATAACCTATAAGCACTATGCACCCCATAAAGCTTGAAAGTCTTACGGCATCAAGCCAGGTAGCAAAAAAGGTTACATAAATGCAAAACAGAGAAAATGCAGCCAAAATGCAGTTTACAACCGTTTTGGGCACTCCTTCCCAAACACGAGTGTTAGATTCTCTGTCAAATTTTTTCATAACGGCTTCTAAATCCATAGGTTCTTCGGCTTTAGAAACCTTCTTTTTAGAAAAAAGCAACATTTTTCCACCTTTCTATAAAAGTAAAATAGCTGCGACTATTTGTGCCGCAGCTATCAAATGGTTAGGATTAATTTTAATGCTGATTATTTAACCTCAACATCAATACCCTTTTCTTTGAAATACTTTGCAGCGCCTGCATGGAAAGGAACGGTAATACCGTCGGTAGCGTTTTGAAGGCTTAGCTCAGCGCCCTTTGCGTGCTCTTTTGTGATAGCGTCTATGTTATCAAAAATAGCGGCAGTAAGCTTGTAAACATCGTCTTCGCTTGCATCTGCGCTTACAATAAGGGTGGCCTTTACGGTAACAGTCAAAATTTCTTCTGTCTGGTTTTTGTATGTTTCTGCAGGAATTTTATATACAGAATAGAAGGTGTTATCCTTCATAAGTTTGTCTGCAATATCACCGTCTATAGGAACAATGCGCACGTTGTCGTTTGTCATACTAAGCTCGGTAATAGCCGGAGTAGGAGCACCAGCCACAATAAATGCAGCATCAATTTTGCCGTCTTTTAATGCGTCTGCGCTTTCATCAAAGTTCTGATACTGTGGTTTAATATCCTTTTCAGAAAGACCTGCTGCGGCAAGAACGTCCATAGCGTTGAAAAATACGCCGGAACCCGGTGCGCCGATAGAAACCTTTTTATCTTTAAGGTCACTTACCGATTTAATATCGGGGTTAACGGTAACAAGCTGAACAGCTTCGGCATAAAGACCTGCTACTGTACGGAAAGATTCGATCTTACCGTCTTCTTCAAAAGAGCGTGTGCCGTTCCAAGCGTAGTGCATAACATCTGATTGAACAGTACCCAACTGGTAGTCGCCTGAATCAATGCCCTGAATATTATCCTTGGAACCACCGGTTGATACGGCATTAACGGTAATGCCTGCGTTGTTTGTGATGTATTGACCAACAATGCCGCCGTAAGCATAGTATGTACCTGTTGGGCTACCTGTGCCCATTGTCATAGTGCTTCCCGTGCATGCTGTGAGCGAAAATACCAATGCAAGCACCATTAAAATAGAAAGTAATTTTTTCATAACTGATATTCCTCCTAAAACTAATTGTTAACATTATACCTAAAATAATAATGTTTTGCAACAAAAACTTATAAAATCATACAAATAAAAGATATAGAACGTTATCTATATTTTATCAAAAAAAGCAAAACAGGGTATATTTTTATTGTTTAATAAGTAAAAATAGTTTATAATTGATTTAATCAAAACAAGGAGGTATTGTTGGCTTGAAGATAGTAATTGGCTGCATTAATTCAAAATATATTCACGCGTCGCTGGCTCCTTGGTGTCTGCTTGCAGGTGTGCGCGAATTTTGCAAATCAGATATTGATGCAGTTGTGGTTGAAAGCACAATAAATGCCGACCTTGATAAATTTATAGCAGGCATACCAACCGCCGATCTTTACGCCTTTTCGTGCTATATTTGGAATATTGAGCAAACGCTTTATGTTTGTGAAAAATTAAAACAAAACTTAAATGCTGAAATTATTCTTGGCGGTCCCGAGGTAGCCTACCGCGCTGACGATATTTTAAATAAATATGATTATATAGATTTTGTGTTATCGGGCGAGGGAGAATTTAATTTTCCAAAGCTTGTTGATGCCATCAATTCAGAGCGCAACCTTGACCGCGTTGACGGTTTAACATACCGCAAAAACAATGAAATTTTATCTAATCCTGAAGCAGTATATACCGCAACGCCGCCAAGCCCCTATTCACAAGAGTTTTTTGACAGCCTAAACGGCAGAATTTGTTATATTGAAACCAGTCGCGGTTGCCCTTATCGCTGTGCTTTTTGCCTGTCGGGCAGATGCGGAGGTCTGCGTTTTTTTGATATGAATACCACAAAGCAAAACATTATTTTGCTTGCAAATTCGGGAGCAAAAACCGTAAAATTTGTTGACCGCACCTTTAATGCAAATTACCGCCGAGCCAATCAAATTTTGCAGTTTATTAAAGATAATTACGGCGCAAAAATACCTGACGGCCTTTGTTTTCATTTTGAAATTGCGGGTGATATTTTACACCCCGAAACGCTTGCTATTCTATCTCAAATGCCACCGCGCTCAGTTCAGCTTGAAATTGGTATGCAGTCCTTTAACGAGGAAACGCTAAGGCTTATAAACCGTAAAACCGACACGAAAAAACTAATTAAAAACATAAAAACGCTGCTCGGCTTTAATAATATGCATATACATATTGACCTTATAGCAGGGCTTACGGGCGAGGATTTATTGAGCTTTAAAAATAGCTTTAATATTGGTTATAACCTGCACGCCCATATGCTACAAATGGGGTTTTTAAAGCTGCTTTATGGCTCTGATATGCGTGACCACCAAGATAAATACCCTTGTGAATATAGCGCTAAACCACCCTATGAGGTAACTTCTACCCCGTGGCTTAACGCTAACGAGATTTTGCAATTAAAAAATTGTGAGGATGCATTAGAGCGACTTTATAACAGCGGTAGATTTTTGCTAACACTCGACTATTTAATAAACGAAATTAAAATTGAACCGTTTGACTTGTTTTTTGAATTTGGCAACGAGGTTTGTGGCAACAAATTAAGTTTATCGTTGTATACAAAAAAGCTTTACGATTTTTTCAAAGATAAATGCAACAGCGAAATTTTACGCGAAAAAATTGTTTGCGATATGCTAAAAAGCGGCTGCGAAAAGCACATACCCGACGCACTAAAAATAAAAGACCCGCTTTACAAAAAAGCAAAAATCGAGTTGTCAAAACAACTCGGTAGCGATTTTAGTTTTGCAATTGTTTACAGTGAAAATAAAATTTTCGCCGTAACACCAAACGAGCATAGAGATTTGTTTGGGAGAAAACAAGGCGCAATGTTGGAATTGCCCCGTTCAAAAGATTGATGTTTAATTGCGCTTTAACGGGATTTTCCGGCGCAACGCGCCTATCGCGCCGCAAGCGGCTTGCCCACGTCGGCGAAAACAGTCCACCGGACTGTTTTCTTCCGCTTACGCTCCCTCCTTGTTCGAATCCCTGATTAAACACAAGAAAATCAAAAAAGGAACCAATCCTTACGGACTGATTCCTTTTTTAATTGGCTGGGGAATAGGGATTCGAACCCCAACAAACAGAGTCAGAGTCTGTCGTGCTACCGTTACACAATTCCCCAATGTTTAATTGAGCAATACATATTATATCGCAAAAATAAAATAAGTCAAGAATTTTTTGCTAAATTTTTTAAAACTTTCGTTCCGCCTTGCCGTAACGACTTAATGATAACCTGAACTTAATTTCAGGTGGGTTTTCGCCAAGCGGTTTCGCGCTCCCTTCTTCCGAACTCGGCACCGCCGCGGGAGGTCTGCAAACCCGCCGCCTGAGCAGAAATCCCTTTTTATTATCTTGTAGGGTTATATAAGCCTCGATACACGCACAAGGCAGAACGTAACAATTGAAAATTGAAAGTTGAAAGTTGAAAATTAATATGTTTCGCAAGGCGAAAATGTTATATTAGTGCCGAAGGCACACAATAATTTTCCATTTTCCATTTTCAATTTTACATTAATAAATAACGGCAAGCCGTTATTTATTTCTCGTCTATTTCAAAAAAGTCTTCAAGTCGGTCAACAAAGGCGTCGGCAACGGTTTCATACTCGTCATCGTCTTCAATTTCATAAAAATATTCTTCGCCGTTTTCTTCGCCAACCTTAACAATTACCAATTCGCCCGAATCATCAAGCATAGCCTGCGGATCCTCATATTGAGGAAGCAGCGCCAAATATCTTGCGGTGTCGGTTTCAATTGCATCCAAAACCTCAAAATTATATTCTTTACCGTCATCGTCGGTAAGGGTGATAAGGTCGGGGTTATATTCTTCGTTTTTGTTTATTTCACTCATAGTTTTGTCCTCCAAAACATAAATATCATACCCTTATATTTTAACCTAAATTTTGTTTTCAGTCAATAGAATTGTTTTCCTTTTGTGCAAAAAGGCAAAAATGGTTTACATAATTTGGTTTTTTATACAAAATATATAAAAGTTATTAACTTTTGCTTGACAAATTGTTGATTATTGCTTATAATAAAGGTGCAAAGAAAAGAAAGGAGCGGTAAAACGCTATGAGGGAAACTCCACCAGCAATTATGAAAAAATAAATTGAAAGGCGTGAGTCCAATGTACAGGTAAACCTGTAAACCCGAAAACTATATTTAAGTAAAGGACTGAGTCCAAAGGTTTAATTAACTTTTAACTCAAAACTATAAAAAAGCAAAGGAATGAGTCCGAAAGTTTAGTTAGTTTTTTCTCAAACTAAAATATACAGACGGTGAGTCCGATGTACAGTTAAAATTGAAATAGTTAAATATTGTATTTTAACAAGTTAATATAGAGATAAACTTAATAATATAACAAAAAATGAACCCCCACAGGTGAAAGATGTGGGGGTTTGCTGTATTTAGGGCAAGTCAAAAATTGACAAAATAAAACTGTAGTGCTAAAATAATGTTACGTTTTAAGAGGTGTATTTATATGCGTAAAGTTTGGTGTATGAATTTAAAGGATAATAGAGCTACCGATAGAAAAAACAAAGATTCAGAACTCAAATTTCGTCTATGTGTGGAAAAAGAAATTATCGCTATTGGTTGGAGTGTTCCCGAAGTTATTAATTCTTGGCAAGAATATTTAGCCGTTGCTGATAAATTTTGGGGGACTGAAAATGAATATATTGTTGGGACTAATGCCATAAAAGAAATGGCATACGGCGATTTGGTGTGGGTAAAAAATCCTGTAAATGACGAGTTTTATATTGCCGAAATATTAGACAAAGCGCATGACCCGTCCATTTACAGTAATTTAACAGAGTTTGATATATGCGCATATAGAAAATGTCGCTTTTTCTATGTCAAGCAGTCTCATTTAATAGATGAACTCTGCAAGAAAAATTTGGTTGCAAGACACGCGATAGAAAGAATAAGTCCAAGCCGACAAAATACTATAGATGCTACAAATGCACTTTTTGATGAAATAAGGAGAAAAACCAATGAAACCTTTTAAGAAAATATTATCCCTATTTTTAATAATTGCGATTGTAATTTGCGCCGTACCGTTTGGTGCGTTTACATTTACGGCAAGCGCGGCAACTGAATATAACGAGGGGTTTTACACCTACACCGTGTCAAACGGTAAGGCGACCATAACCGATGTTGATACGTCAATTAGTGGCAGTATAACCATACCGTTAACCTTAGGTGGCTATACCGTTACAAGTATAGGTTGGGGTGCATTTGAAGATTGCACCGGTCTTACAAGTGTAACAATACCAAATAATGTTGCAAGTATAGGTAGTTATGCGTTTAGTGGTTGCACCGGTCTTACAAATGTAACAATCGGTAATGGTGTTACAAGAATAGGTTGGAGTGCATTTGAAGATTGCACCGGTCTTAAAGGTGTTTATAT
This sequence comes from Acutalibacteraceae bacterium, assembly GCA_045539695.1. GTDB lineage: Bacteria > Bacillota > Clostridia > Oscillospirales > Acutalibacteraceae > UBA737. The sequence goes on along the minus strand of JAZQFX010000021.1, from coordinate 82,947 downwards.
AAGCGATATTGCTGTATGGTGTAATATGGATTTTGGTAGTTCCAGCGCTAACCCACTATATTATGCCAAAAACTTGTATTTAAACGGTGAATTGGTAACTGACCTTGTAATCCCCGATAGCGTTACAAGTATAGGTGATTATGCGTTTCGTGGTTGCACCGGTCTTACAAACATAACAATACCCGACAGCGTTACAAGTATAGGTGCTGATGCGTTTTCTAGTTGCACCGGACTTACAAGTGTAACAATTCCCGATAGTGTTACAAGTATAGGCAATTATGCGTTTGCATATTGCACCGGTCTTAAAAGTGTGACAATAGGTAATAGTGTTACAAGTATAGGTAATTATGCGTTTAGTAATTGCACCGGTCTTACAAGTGTGACAATACCAAATAGTGTTACAAGTATAGGTAGTAGTGCGTTTAGTGGTTGCACCGGTCTTAAAGGTGTTTATATAGGCGACATTGCTGCATGGTGTAATATTGATTTTGGCAATGCATATGCTAACCCACTTTATTATGCAAAAAACTTGTATTTAAACGGTGAGTTGGTAACAAACCTTGTAATACCCGATGGTGTAACAAGTATAGGTGATGATGCGTTTGCATATTACACCGGCCTTATAAGTGTAACAATTCCAGATAGTATTACAAGTATAGGTGATGATGCGTTTGCACATTGCACCGGTCTTACAAGTGTAACTATCGGTAATGGTGTTACAAGTATAGGTGATGATGCGTTTTATGGTTGCGACAGTCTTACAAGCATAACAATACCTGACAGCGTTACAGGTATAGGCGCTTATGCGTTTTGTGGTTGCACCGGTCTTACAAGTATAACAATACCTAGCAGTGTTACAAGTATAGACGATTATGCGTTTTATAACTGCCGCGGACTTACAAGTATAACAATACCCGATAGCGTTACAAGTATAGGTGATGATGCGTTTGCACATTGCACCGGTCTTACAAGTGTAACAATACCAGATAGCGTTACAAGTATAGATAGGTATGCGTTTTATAGATGCAATAATCTTGAGAGTATAACCTTACCGTTTATAGGTGGCAGTGCTACCGAGAATCAGTTTTTAGGTTATATATTTGGCGCTTCATCTTCTTCATATAATGATGATTATGTACCATCATCATTAAAAACGGTTATTATTTCTGATAAGTGTACAAGTATTCCTGATTATGCGTTTTCTAGTTGCACCGGACTTACAAGTGTAACAATCTCAAATAGCGTTACAAGTATAGGTAGTAGTGCGTTTAGAAATTGCAGCGGCCTTACAAGTGTAACAATACCCGATAGCGTTATAAATATAGATACCGATGCCTTTTATGGTTGCAATTCAACAATTATTTGCAATCCGGATTCTTGTGCTGAGTCATACGCAAAAGAAAACAGTTTGAATTTCATACATTTTATAAGTAATATAAAAATCACCAGACAACCTACAAAAACTCAATATTACGTGGGTGATAAAATTGATTTGTCGGGATTAGAGGTAACGGCATATTACTATGATGCAACGAATAAAATAATAACAGATTATACATTGGGTGAGTATGATGGCTCCGTTGGCAAAAAAGAAATTTCCGTTTCTTATCACGGGGTTAGCGATACATTTTTTGTTGAATTTTTATCAGTGGAAGCAATAGGTATAGAAATCACCTCTTTGCCAAACAAATTATCACAAAACAACGAAGATGTTTTAGACTTAACCGGCTTGGTTGTTACGGTAAAATACAATAATGGTAGCACTCAAATAATTAATGATTACACAGTTACAGGATATGATTGTACGGTAGGTGGAACACAAACAATTACTGTGTCTTATGGCGGTTTTAGTGTTTCTTTTGAAATCGAAGTTTTGTTAAGGTATCACCGTGGTCAATGCGGAGATAATGCAAATTGGACGTACGACCCCGAAACCGGAGAACTTATCATAGCAGGCAGTGGCACTATGTATGATTATGATATTACAGGTGAAGGCACTGTACCGTGGTTGGAAAATATAGGTCAAATTAAAGTTATAGAAATTTCTGATGGTATTACACACATAGGTTCTAATGCATTTGTAGGTTGCAGTGGTGTAAAATCAATTACAATACCCGACAGTGTTGAAAGCATAGGTGAGTTTGCTTTTTCAAATTGTGGCGGTATGCTTAACGCTACATTTGGCAACGGTCTTAAATCTATTGGTAAAGAAGCATTCACCGACTGCACACGACTTAAAAGAGTTTATATAAATGATTTGGCAAACTGGTGCGGTATAGAATTTGATACCAATGCTAATCCGTTAAGCAACGGTGGCATACTGTATATTGATGACATTGTGGCAAATGACATTATAATACCTGACGGTGTTACTGCTATTGCTCCAAACGCATTTATAGGCTGTGTAAATATTAAAAACGTTACCATACCCGAGGGCGTAACGGCAATTGGCAAAAATGCTTTTTGGGGATGTTCTTCACTTGCAACCGTAAGCATACCAAGCAGCGTACAAACCGTTGGTGAAAGAGCGTTTAATTTGTGCGAAAAATTAAAAAATGTATATATTACAGATTTAAGCAGTTGGATAAAAATAGATTTTGAAAACTATAATGCAAATCCACTTTGCACAGCAGAAAATCTGTATATTGACGGCAAATTAACAAGAGACCTTATAATTCCTGACGGCACTACCGAAATTGCGCCATTTGCGTTTTACACATTTAGTGGATTTGATTACGTGTACATACCGGCAAGCGTTACGACCGTGGGTGAAGATGCATTTAATTTCTGCAACTTTGAAACGGTAGAATTTGCCGAAGGCACCGAATTGATTTTAAAGGATACTTTGCCGTTTTTTGTTTCAACGGGAGCACACATAATTATACCCGACAGCGTTGTGTTTATAGAGACAGACACCATATCGGGCACCAGCACGCAAATTTTTGGTAAAATAGGCTCTGAAGCAGAAAATTATGCCATTGATAACGAGTGCCAATTTTATAAAACGCCTGTTTCAATCGAGGTTGCACAGTTGCCCGATAGAACGACTTATTATAAAGAATCTAAAAATGCAATGGATTATTCCTTTAGTACCACAGGTTTAAAAATCAAAGTGACCTATTATGACGGTACAACTGAAATCTTAGAAGACGGGTTTAAAATTTTAAGCAGAGATTATCCTTATATTCAAGAGATGGCAACCGGCACTCACCCTGTAAAGATTTGGTTTGGCGGAAAAATCACAAGCTTTGATATTACTGTTTATGCAAAAGAGTTAACGTCAATTGCTATAACCGAAAATCCGATAAAAACCGAATATATTTTGGGTGAAGAGTTTTCGCATCAAGGTATGACGGTTACTGCTTATTATAAAGACGGAACAAGTGAACACGTGCAAATCACCGCTGATATGATATCAGGCTTTGACAGCACGACGGTAGGCACAAAGACTATTATCGTTACTTATGCCGGAAAAACCGATACGTTCCGCGTTTCTGTTGTGTTCCATGCAGCCACGGAACATAGATATGATAACAATTGTGACGCAAGCTGTAATATCTGTGGTGCGACGCGAACGCCGTCAGCGCACAAATATGACAACACTTGCGATACAACCTGTAACGAATGTGGTGCAACAAGAAGTATTACACATACATACAGCAACAACTGTGACGCAGAGTGTAATGTTTGCGGTGCTACGCGTACACCATCAGCACATGTATATGACAACAGTCAAGATACTACCTGTAATGTTTGCGGCGCAGTAAGAGAGGTTACACCTCTTGAATGGGAAATATCTGTAACTAAAACAGGTGTATATACACTTAAACCTAATTCAAAATATACAGGCTCATTTAGCACAAATAAAATAATCGTATTAGATAAAAGTGGTAACATAGTCAAGTTTAACGAATCAAAAGGCGGTTTTCCATTAGTAGCCGACCAAGATTATACTGTTAAATTTAATTATGACTGCAGTGACGATATAAACGGCACAGTAACCTGGACTAAAACCCGAAAAGCCGACACTATATTTACCGATGTATCATCAAGTGAGTGGTACAATGATGCAGTAACATATTCCGTAGGTCGCGGAATAATCTCAGGCTACGGCGGCACAACAAAGTTTGGCCCCGGAGATAACATTCAGCGACAAGATTTTTTGGTAATATTAGCTCGCCTTGACGGAGTTGACCTTACAAGCTATGGCAACAAAAAGAGCGCTTTCCCTGATGTGCCCGAAGGTAGCTACTATGAAGCGGCAGTAAACTGGGGCGTAGAAAAAGGAATTGTCAGCGGTTACCAAAACGGTAAATTCGGCACGGGCGATAAAATCACCCGTGAGCAGCTGGTAACCTTCCTTTACAGATATGCAAATTATAAAGGTCTTAACACAAGCTACACAACAACCCAAAAGAACAAGGTTAAAAACACCTACACCGACTACAAAAATGTAACTGATTACGCAGTTAATCCTGTAATCTGGGCGGTAACAAAGGGTGTAATTAACGGTAAAACAACCAGCAGAATAGTGCCTGGTGGCAATGCACTACGCTGCGAAGTAGCACAGATTATGTATAACATATTTAAGAATGATATTTTTTAAATGCAAATCTAACAACAGCACCTACTAAAAAATAGTAGGTGCTGTTGTTAGTTGAAAATTGAAATTTGAAAATGGAAAATGTCGGTGTGCTTCGTACAAATATTAAACGGACCGTCTGCCTCGGTTCCTGCGCAGTGTGACTGTTTTTATACTAATTACCCTTTGAAAATATTAATAGCTTTCTATTGTAATTTTGGTAATAAATATGTACTTTACCTTGAAATCATAAACGCATTGTGCTATAATGCATTATGTATAATTATATATAGTATAAGGAGAAATACGCTTTGTCATTTCCACTTGAAAACATCAGAAATTTTTGCATAGTAGCGCATATAGACCACGGCAAATCAACCCTTGCCGACCGACTTTTAGAGCTTACACAGTCGGTAGCCGAGCGCGATATGGAGGAGCAAATACTTGACAGTATGGATTTAGAGCGCGAGCGCGGCATCACTATAAAAGCGCATGCTGTAACGCTTTATTATACCGCCAAAGACGGTAAGGAGTATGAGCTTAATCTTATCGACACTCCCGGACACGTTGACTTTAACTACGAGGTATCTCGCTCACTGGCTGCTTGTGAGGGTGCAATATTGGTTGTTGACGCTTCGCAGGGTATTGAGGCGCAGACTTTAGCCAACACCTATTTGGCGGTTGACCATGGACTTGAAATACTGCCCGTTATTAACAAAATTGACCTACCCTCTGCCGAGCCCGATAGGATAAAGACGGAGATTGAAGATATTATCGGTATTCCTGCCGACGAAGCACCGCTTATCTCTGCAAAAACGGGCATAAATGTTGAGCAGGTGCTAGAGCTTATCGTTGCAGGTGTGCCTGCGCCTAAAGGTGACCGCGAGGCTCCGCTTAAAGCGCTTATATTCGACTCATACTATGACCCGTACAAGGGAGTTATAGTTTACTTCCGAGTTGTATCGGGTAAAATAAAGTCGGGCGACAAAATCAAAATGATGGCAACCGGCGCCGAGTTTGATATTGTAGAACTTGGCCGTAAGCGCGCTACCAATTATGAAACCTGTGATATATTAGAAGCTGGTGAGGTTGGTTATCTTGCGGCATCTATTAAGACCGTAAGCGAAGCACGTGTTGGTGATACTATCACCTTGGTAAACCGTTCTGCCGATGAGGCACTGCCCGGTTACCGCGCGGCAAAACCGGTTGTGTTCTGCGGTATTTACCCCGCCGATGGCGCAAAATATCCCGATTTACGTGAGGCACTCGAAAAATTACAGCTTAACGATGCGTCACTGCTCTTTGAGCCTGAAACCTCACAGGCGTTAGGTTTTGGTTTCCGTTGCGGATTTTTGGGACTGCTGCACATGGAAATATTAGAAGAGCGACTCGAACGCGAATATAATCTTGATATAATCACAACAGCCCCCAGCGTGCAGTACGAATTTGTGCTGACAAACGGGGAAAGAATATTTGTTGACAACCCCACAAACTACCCTGATCCCGCTGTTATAGCCGAGGCGCTCGAGCCCGTAGCCAACGTTCATATCTATTCGCCGAGTGAATATGTCGGCACAATAATGCAGCTTTGCGAGGAACGCCGTGGCGATTATAAGGGTATGACCTATATGGGTGACCGTGTTGATATTCACTACGTGCTTCCGATGGGTGAAATTGTTTACGACTTTTTCGACGCGCTAAAAAGCCGCACAAAAGGATATGCGAGTTATGATTACGAAACCGCAGGCTACCAAAAATCTAACCTTGTTAAGCTTGACGTTATGCTTGCAGGTGATACAGTAGACGCACTATCATTTATCGTGCATACGTCAAATTCTTATGCGCGTGCGCGCCGCATTGCCGAAAAGCTAAAAGAGTATATTCCAAGACAGCTTTTTGAGGTTCCCGTTCAGGTAGCGGTAGGTGGAAAAATTATTGCGCGCGAAACCGTAAAGGCTATGCGAAAAGACGTACTTGCAAAATGCTACGGCGGTGACATAACCCGCAAAAAGAAGCTTCTTGAAAAGCAAAAAGAAGGTAAAAAGAAGATGCGCAAGTTAGGTTCTGTTGAAGTTCCAAAGGACGCATTTATGGCAGTGCTCAAACTTGATGAATAAAACTGTAGGGACCGGCGTCCCCGACGGTCCGTTGTAAAGAAGGATTTTTATGACCGAAAGACGAAAAAAGGCGATTATTCGCCGCAGAATATTTATAGCGTTGCTGGCGGCGTTGCTCGCGGTGCTTGTAGCGCTTATTGCCGTAATAGTTGCGGTAATTAAAAGCGGTTCAAATGTAAACAACAATTCGTCAGACATAGCTTATGTTTCGAGCGAACAACCCCCATCTACGCCTGATAACAGCTCTTCTCAAAAAGAAGAGACACCCTCAGAGCCAGAAATTTTTGTTACCCCCACAGGTGCAGAGCTTGACGCAAACTTTGGTAGATTGCTTCTAATCAATGGAGAGAACGCTTTACCCGACGATTACGATACCAAGGTGCGCGAATATCTTGTAGAGATTGACCCGCAGTATCGCAACAATAATTACGTAACACAGATACACAAGGATGTATATCCATACATCACAGCTATGGTAGCGGCAGCGCAAGCCGACGGCGTGGATTTAAGGGTATGGTCACCATTCCGCAGCTACGCTATACAAAACGACCTTTTTCAAAAGCAGGTTAATCGCGTTGGCGGTGACGAAGAAAAGGCGGCTACCGTTGTTGCACGTCCGGGAACGAGCGAACACAACACAGGTCTTTGCGCCGACTTTAATATGGCAAGTGACACGTTTGAAAGCACGCCAATGTACACCTGGATGTGTGAAAACGCCGAGGATTACGGTTTTATTCTTCGTTATCCAAAAGATAAACAGCATATTACAGGTGTTATATACGAATCGTGGCATTGGCGCTTTGTTGGTATAAATAATGCTAAGTTAATCAACGAGCTTGGTGTAACACTTGAAGAATTTATCGATATGGAAGAACTTGATCCTACAATGGATATGTATGGCGACGATAGCGCCGCCGAACAAATTATAGACTAATTTTTGGAGGAACGCTTTATGGATTTTAAGCAGTTTTTTAGTCAATTAAAGGGTAAAAAAATCGCTATGTGCGGCATAGGTGTCAGCAACACGCCGCTTATTTTAAACTTTTTAAAACAGGGAGCACGCGTTATTGCTTGTGATCGCCGCGAGCGTGAGCTTATAGGTAATATAGCCGATGAATTAGAAGCTGCAGGCGCCGAGCTTAAGCTTGGCGACGGCTACCTTGAAAATCTTGAGGTAGATATTATATTCCGTACACCAGGTATGAACTTCCACCTTCCCGAGCTTGAACGTGCACGCAAACGCGGCATTGCGGTTACAAGTGAAATGGAAGTGTTCTTTGACCTTTGCCCTGCTACTATTTTTGCGGTAACAGGTTCTGACGGCAAGACCACAACCACAACCCTTATTGCAAAAATGCTTGAAGCCGAGGGCAAGCGTGTGTTTGTTGGTGGCAACATCGGCACACCTCTGCTTCCCGAAATTGAAAATATTACTGCCGACGATTTTGTTGTGGCAGAGCTTTCCTCCTTCCAGCTTATTTCTATGCGTAAAAGTCCCGATATTGCGGTCGTTACAAACGTAGCGCCAAATCATCTTGACGTGCATAAGGATATGGACGAATACGTTGAAGCAAAGAAAAATATTTTGCTTCATCAAAACGCATTTTCTCGCACCATTCTTAACCGTGATAATGATATTACCGAGGATTTCCGCAAGGATGTTCGCGGTCAAAGCCTTGGCTTTAGTATGACACGCCGCCTTAACAACGGCGCTTGGCTTGCCGATGACGGTGTGCTTCATATGGCGTATCGCGGTATTGACGTGCCTGTAATTGATCGCAAAGATATTCGGATTTTAGGCGATCACAACGTAGAAAACTATCTTACTGCCATAGCGGCTGTTTGGGGCTACGTTGGCGTTGATAATATAAAGAAAGTAGCTCAAGAATTCGGCGGTGTTGAGCATAGAATCGAATTTGTACGTGAAGTAGACGGCGTTAAATACTATAACGATTCTATCGCATCAAGCCCAACCCGTACCATTGCGGGACTTAAAGCGTTCAATCAAAAGGTAATACTGCTTGCGGGCGGCTATGACAAGCATATACCCTTTGAGCCTATGATGCCATATATTGTAGAAAAGGTAAAAGCACTATATCTTTGCGGCGATACTGCCGACAAGATTGAAAAATGCCTTCGTGAATATGATGGCTATGACGGCAGCCCCGAAATTATTAGGGTTAAGGATTTTGCCGAGGCTGTAGCCGAGGCACACAAAAACGCAGTGCCCGGTGACATAGTAACACTTTCTCCTGCGTGTGCAAGCTTTGACAGCTATCCTAACTTTGTGGCTAGAGGCAATCATTTTAAACAACTGGTGAACGAACTGTAATGAATATTAAAGAAACACTTTTTGAACTGTCAAATGCTGTAAGCATTGGCAATATAACCGACGCTTCTGTCATAGCGGCAGATAAGCTTTCAAAATACGCTAAAACAACGCAAGACGGCATTACCGTTGTGGGCGAAATACAGGGCGAGGGTAAATATACCCTTATGCTTGAAGCCCACATTGATGAGGTTGGTTTTGTTGTGACTGATATTGATGACAAGGGATTTTTGACCGTTAAAAATTGTGGCGGTATTGATTTGCGTTCGCTTCCTGCGCGTGCAGTAACCGTTCACGGCAAAGAAAAAGTAACCGGTGTGTTTTGTGCAACACCGCCTCATCTTGGCGGCGTTACAGAATATGACGATATTTCTGCTTTGAAAATAGATACGCTTTTGGGTGAAAAAGCAAAAGAGGTAATCTCGGTCGGCGATTTTGTAACCTTTAATACAAAGGCAGCCGACTTATGCGGTAGCCGTATTACAGGCAAAAGTCTTGATAACCGTGCAGGTGTGGTTTGTCTTTTAGAACTTGCTAAGCGACTTAGCGGCAAAAAGCTACCCTTTAACATCGTGTTTGCATTTACCGACCAAGAAGAGCTTGGTTGTCGCGGAGCCGGGACTGCGGCGTTTTGTGTTTCTCCCGACGAGGCAATCGTGCTTGACGTTTCATTTGCTGACGCACCCGACGTGCCAAGCAATGATTGCGGCAAGCTATCAGGTGGCGCAATGATTGGTATGTCGCCAATTCTTGATAAAGCCATATCAAAGAAATTGGTATCGATTGCCAAGGAAAACAATATGCCCTATCAGACCGAGGTTATGGGTGGCAGAACAGGCACCAACGGAGACGTTATTTCGATTTCAAAAAGCGGTGTCAAGACAGGCCTTGTGTCTATTCCGCTTCGTAATATGCATAGTGACGTAGAGATAATTGATATAAACGATATCGAAAACGTTTGTGACCTTCTTCAAAAGTACATTTTAGGAGGTAACGCATAATGATAGAGCTTTTAAAACAACTTTGTATATTAGACGGCACTTCGGGTGATGAGGCGGCGGTGCGTGAATTTGTGATTTCACAAATTAAAGACCACTGTGAATACAAAATAGATAATTTAGGCAATATAATTGCCTTTAAAAAGGGTAAAAAAGAGCCTTCAAAAAAGGTGCTTATCGACGCGCATCTCGACGAGGTCGGACTTATTATTACCCATATTGAAGAAAGCGGATTTTTGCGCTTTAAAACGGTGGGCGGTATTGATACCGCGGCACTTATGTTCCGCAGAGTTCTTGTAAACGGTAAAACTCTTGGTGTAATAGGTGGCAAGCCCGTGCATTTGTGCGAGGGTGACGAGCGCAAAAAACTACCCGATGCCGATAGTCTTTATATTGATATTGGCGTGTCCTCTGCCGACGAGGCAAAAGCGCTTGTAAGCGTGGGCGACTGTGCTGTTATGTGCAGTGATTTTATCTCGTGTGGCGACAAGGTGTTAACAAAAGCGCTTGATGACCGCGTAGGCTGTCTTGTTTTGATCGATTTATTAAAACAGGATGCCGAATACGATTTTTATGCAAGCTTTTCCACGCAAGAAGAGGTAGGTCTTCGCGGGGCAAAGGTAGCGGCATTTGCGGTAGAGCCCGATGCGGCAATAGTTATTGATGGTACAACCGCTGCCGATGTTGCGGGTGTAGCGGCGGCAAAACAGGTATGTCGTCAGGGCGAAGGTGCGGTAGTTTCGTTTATGGACGGAGCTACAAGCTACGACCGCGAGTATTATAATGCCGCCTTAAACAGCGGAATAAAGGCTCAAAGCAAATGTGCCGTTGCAGGCGGCAATAATGCGGGCGCTATTCATTTAAGTCGCGGCGGTGTGCGCACAGTGGCACTTTCTGTTCCTTGCAGATATATTCACACTGCAAATTCGGTTTGCGACATGCGCGATGTTATAGCCGTTCGTGACCTTTCAAAACATATGATAGAACAAATCGCAAGCGGCAAGCTATGATAAGTCTCACAAACGAAATACCAAAACTTAATTTACCGCTTGCCGAGGTTGTAAAAATCAACTGCACCTACGAGTCTTACAAGGATATTGCGCTTTTTTGGACGCAAGACGGGACTCGCGCGGTCATTTCTATGCTTGACGGCAATATGGTAATTTATAACGCTGATGCCGACATAGATGAACTGCGTGAATTTATCGCGATAATATCGCCGCAATCGGTTTTTTCTGACGCAGACACGCTAACCGCTTTGTTTGGTGTCGATTTTCACAAGGTTTGCGTTATGAAAACCGAACAAAAATTTGTGTGTGATAATTTATCTGACACGGTAAGCAGCAAAGAAATATACGAATTGCTCGATGTGGACGGATTAGATTTACCGCCCTATGAATATTTTGCGGTGGATTTTTGTCACCGACTCAATCATGGTCGATTAAAATATTATGCAATAAAAGGCAAATGTGCGGCTGTCGGAATTTGTGACGGACAGGCAGTTGTTGTAAACGGTATTGCATCTTATGAAAAAGGAATGGGCACACAGGCTTTAGCAGGTCTGCTTTCACAGTATGATTTGCCTTGTATTGCCGTTTGTGAAGAAGATATAAAACCCTTTTATTTTAAAAACAATTTTAGCCACAGTTACGATGCGGGCTATTGGAGGAAAACCCCTTGAATTACTTTAAATTTGATGAGAAACTTGAAAAAGCAAGCGTTCTTGCTGAAAGCAAGGCAAAGGAGAGCTTTAGGCGAATAGACGGTATTACCGAATATAATCAAACCAAGGTGCTTAACTGCTTTATAAAGAACCGAGTTAGTGAAATGCATCTTGGCACCTCTACGGGTTACGGTTACGGTGACGTTGGTCGCGATACTTTAGACCAAGTCTTTGCCGATTGTATGGGTGCCGAGGATGCCATTGTGCGTCACAGCTTTGCTTCGGGCACGCATACTCTAACCGTCGCTTTGTTTGGAATTTTGCGCCCTGGTGATAAGGTGCTTGTACTTACAGGCAGACCTTATGACACAATAATCGGCGTTTTTGGCTTTGAGGGTCACACTGACGGCTCGCTTGCCGATTTTGGTGTCGAATATCATCAGGTAGATTTACTGCCTGACGGCACACCTGACATAAATGCCATTCGTGCCGAGCTTTCTTGGGGTAATTATAAAATGGCTTACATACAACGTTCTCGCGGGTATAGCCTTAGACCAAGTCTTACAATAGATAAAATAGAAGAGCTTTGTAAAACGGTAAAAGAGGTGTCGCCCAATACCGTCATTATGGTGGATAACTGCTATGGCGAATTTGTAGAAACACGTGAGCCTACCGAGGTAGGCGCCGATATTATTGCGGGCTCGCTTATAAAAAATGCAGGCGGTGGCATTGCGCCAACGGGCGGTTATATTGCAGGCAAGCGAGAGTATGTTGAAATGTGCGCAGGGCGTATGACAGCCCCGGGCGTTGGCCGTGAGGTTGGCGCGTCTCTCGGTCACAACCGGGAGCTTTATATGGGTCTTTTTGCGGCACCGCACGTAACGGGAGAAGCGCTGAAAACAGCCGTTTTTGCTTCGGCTTTACTTGAAATTTTGGGCTATAAGGTTAGTCCCACGGTAGAAGAAAAACGCGGCGATATTATACAAAGCGTAATTCTCAATACACCCGAAGCTCTTATCGCGTTTTGTCGCGGTATGCAGTCGGGCGCTCCCGTGGATTCGTTTGTTCGCCCCGAGCCGTCGGATATGCCGGGCTATGACGATCAGGTCATTATGGCGGCGGGTGCGTTTACGTTAGGTTCTTCTATCGAGCTTTCTGCCGATGCTCCTCTACGAGCACCCTATGCTGCGTGGATGCAGGGCGGGCTAAACTTCCACAGCGCAAAAACAGGCGTTTTACTCGCTGTGCAAAGTATGATTAATGGCGGCGCATTAAAGATATAACAAAGGACTGAAAAGTGTGAAAAAGATATTTGACGGTAAAGTATATGAGGTATTGCCAAAATCGGACGGCTTGATTTTTCCTTATCAAAAAGCTGTTGTAGACGAGGGTGATATAGTTTGGTATAAAATGCTATCGTTTGAAAATTCGCTGCTTAGCGATGTTAGTGAAACTATTTATTGGAATATGAAATTTGGCAGCAATTACCCTGTAGCTGTAAAACTGTGTAAAAATTTTGTTGCCGAAAAATCACTCATACTGCCTGACGGCAGAACACTTATATGCAACGAAAATGGTCAAGTGTTTATTATAGATACCGACGGAATGATAAATATTTCGGGCGAAATAAGATACCGCGATGCTGCGCCTTCGGGAATTGCCCTTTACAACAACAGCATCTGGGCAAGCTTTAAAGACCAAAATGTTTTGATTCGCTTTAATATAAACACCATGCGAGCCGAGTTGCGCATTGGCGGTAAAACCTCACCCTTTGAATGCCCTGAAAACATTTTTATTGATGGCGAATGGGCATATGTTTGCAACAAAGACTCAAACAAAATAATAAAAGTAAATCTTGAAAGTTATTCGGTGGAGGATTATTACAGCTTTGAAGAGCCAATATATGCTTATGTTAAGTCGGGCAGTTACGAGTTTGCATTGCTTGAATCGGGACTTTATGTGATTTAAGGAGTAATAAAATGTTAGAAAAAACCATTATTTTAAAAGATTTTGAGGCAGTAAAAAAATTTGTGGATATAGCAAACGAAAAGTCTTATGATATCGAACTGCTTTCTGGTAAATATGTAGTTAACGCAAAGTCGATTATGGGTGTGTTCAGCCTTGATCTTACAAAGCCGCTTGTTATGGTGGCTCATACCGATACCCATGCGGAGCTGCTTCGCCAAACTGCCCAATTTGAGTATGTGCAAACCAAAAAATAGGAACTAATATGACAGAACAGTTTTTAAAATTACGTCGAAGTCTTATAGAAAAAGATTTCGGCAATATGAATGACCGTCAGTTTGAAGCGGTAACAACAACCGAGGGCGCAGTACTTGTGCTTGCGGGTGCGGGCAGTGGCAAAACCACCGTGCTTGTAAACCGTATTGCAAATCTTGTAAAGTACGGTAATGCATACAAAAGCGATTTTGTGCCTTTTTTCAGTGAGCAAGATATTGTAGCGGCCCAAGATTATTTAGAGAATAAAATTACCAAGCTACCAAAGGGGGTATTTTCGGTAGGTGCTCCACGCCCTTGGGAGATACTTGCTATTACCTTCACAAACAAGGCTGCAAACGAGCTTAAAGAGCGTATCAACGCAAAGCTTGGCGAAGGCGGAGAGAGTCTGTGGGCAGGTACCTTCCATAGCATATGCGGTAAAATTTTGCGTATGAACGCCGAAAGAATCGGTTTTACTTCGCACTTTACCGTCTACGATACCGACGACCAGAAGCGTCTTATCAAAAACATTATGAAGGACAACGCGGTTGACGAAAAAATGTTTCCGATAAGAAGCGTTTTAGCGGCAATTTCGGCAGCCAAAGATACGTTGATTTCGCCCGCCGAATACAAACAAACAGTAGGCAACGACTACCGTCAGCAAACGATAGCAAAGCTTTATGATATATATCAAAACCGTCTGAAATCTGCCGACGCAATGGATTTTGACGATATGATAAACTATACCGTTGAGTTGTTTAAAGAAAATCCCGACGTATTAGAGCATTACGGCAGCAAGTTTAAATACATAATGGTAGACGAGTATCAGGATACCAACCACGCGCAATACGAGTTGGTGAGATTGCTGGCAAGCGTTCACGGCAATATATGTGTTGTGGGCGATGATGACCAGAGCATATACCGTTTTCGTGGTGCTACCATCGAAAACATACTTAACTTTGAAGATGATTACGAAAATGCTCGCGTTATTCGACTTGAGCAAAATTATCGTTCGGTTGGTAATATACTTAACGCCGCTAATGCGGTAATTGCCAATAATCGCGGCCGAAAAGGTAAAAATCTTTGGACCGATAAGGGCGATGGCGATTTAATTAAGCTTTATACTGCGGCTGACGAACGCGACGAGGCGCGATATGTTGCAGACAATGTGCTTGAAAGCGTTCGTGCAGGCGCTAAATTTTCTGACCACGCGGTGTTATACCGCATAAATGCTCAATCGGCCGCTATAGAAAACGTCTTTGCCAGAAGCGGTATTTCTTATCGAGTAATAGGCGGTATGCGATTCTATGAGCGCAAGGAAATCCGCGATGTTTTAGCATATCTGAATCTTATAAACAATATGAACGACGACATTCGCCTTCGTCGTATTATAAACGAGCCAAAGCGTGGCATTGGTGACACAACACTTAATCACGCGGCAGAAATTGCGGCTCAATTAAGGCTTAGCCTTTTCGAAGTTCTTGACAGCGCTGACCAATTTGCCCCGCTTAGCAGAGCTGCCGGCAAGCTTAAGGATTTTTGCGCAATGATTAAATCTTTAAACGCAAAAATAGATGAGCTTCCTATTAGCGAATTGCTCACGGAGGTTTTGGATAAAACGGGTTACAGGGTAAGCCTTATGACCGATGCCGACCCAAAAAATGCTGATCGACTTGCAAACGTTGACGAGCTTGTAAACAACGTAAAGCAGTATGAACTTGAAAATGACGAGCCAACGCTTTCTAACTTTTTAGAGGAAATTGCCCTTGTCAGCGATATTGATGCTATGAATGACAACGAAGACAAGGTTACCCTTATGACCGTTCATTCGGCAAAAGGGCTTGAATTTGAAAAGGTATTTCTCATCGGTCTTGAAGAGGGGATTTTCCCCGGTAATCAGTCAATCTATGGCGGCGAGAGTGAGATTGAGGAAGAGCGTCGTCTTATGTATGTTGCTATAACCCGCGCAAAGCGACAGCTTACCGTAAGCAATGCCGTCACTCGAATGGTGTTTGGTTCTACTAACCGCAATGCGCCTTCCCGTTTCTTGAAGGAAATACCGGATGAATACTGCAGTATGAAAGCGTCGGTACCACAAATGTCGTTTAGCCGTTCGCGCGATTTTGATGACGGTTTTTATACACCGCGCGCAACTCACACCACCGTGTCTTATGGCAAGGCAACAACCTCGTTTGGCAGTTATTCCGCTGCTAAAAAGGCTGATAGCACGCCCGCGGGCAGCTATTCTGCGGGACAGCGTGTTGAGCACAAAACCTTTGGTGAGGGGTTAATACTTTCCGCTTCGTCGATGGGCAATGATACATTGCTTGAAATAGCCTTTGATACTGTTGGCACAAAAAAACTTATGGCAGCCTATGCAAAATTAAAAATTTTGTAATATTTAAAAGTTACAAATTTGATAATATAATAATAAAAGGAGTGAGCTTATATGTTAGCACCAAGTCCCGTTGTTAAAATAACGGCAAAAGCCGCGCTGCGACAAGGATTTTTAAAGTCGGTTGCAGTGAGCTGCATATTGTTGTTTGCATTTTTTTCGGTTATTATTACCGCTTCACTGGCATCGGTGTTTGTTGGTAATGTGGGTTATGTTATCTCAATAGCAATACTGACTTTGTTTGTTTTATGTCCGTTGTTTTTAGGGGCGTTATATTATTTCAGACGCTTGCTTTGGAATCAAAATGACAGCGTTCTTGTAATCTTTAAATATTTTTCAAACGCGTCAGAATATAAGCGTGCTTTACACATTTCTTTGCTTATCGCTGTAAGACTTCTTTTGTTATCGGTGATTTTATACCTGCCATGCATCGTTGTATGGCTGCTTTCAAACGAGCAAATTTATTCATTTTTTAATTTATCGCTTCCTGTGTGGACCTCAAATTTGTGGACACTTAACTCTTTTCTTGCAATCATTGCGTCTTTGGCGTTGGTGTTTATTATGCTAAAATATTATCTTGCACCCTTTATTTTTGTAAGCAATGACAACATAGACCCTGCCGAAGCGGTGAATATGTCTACTATTATTTCAAAAAGAACAGGCGCCGACTTTTTTGGATTGACACTTAGCTTCATTGGTTGGATTTTGGTATCGTTTTTAGTAGCGCCGCTTATATTTACACTGCCTTATTTTATGGCGTCCTACGGTGTGCATTGCCGCTTCGCTATAACTGCATATAATCTTGATGTTGACCGTTTTAATGCAAGTGTTACGCCAAGCTTTAGCACGGATGAGATTTAAAAGTGGGTGTTATTATGAAAAACATAGGATTTAAAATTCTATATGTTGTTGCAACCTTGGTTATTGTTGCCGATATTATATTCGCGGTACACGGTAGCCTTTTTACCAATATAGCAGAACTGCCAACGGGTACGCTTAAAGCGTCAAGTATTTCTCCGTCGGGAGAAAAAACAATGAATATATATGTAGTTAAAAATAACCTTGGGGTTGCAGTAAGAGGCGAAATCGTAAACGGCGATAACAGTCACAATATTTTTTGGCAAACAGGAATTGATGACGTAGAGGCTCTTTGGCTTAACAATGATACCGTTGTTATCAATGAAATTCCGCTTAATGCCGACGACACCTTCGGATATGATTGTCGTAGAGGATATTCGCTGTTTGACGAGGGCTCGCTCGAACAAAATTTTACAAATTTTAGCAGTTGATATGAAGAAAAACGACATAATAGAACTTGAAATCACCGACATAACACACGAGGGCAGCGGCGTGGGCAAATATGAGGGATTAGCAATTTTTGTGCCAATGACCGCTGTGGGTGATAAAATATTTGCCCGCATTTTAAAGGTAAAAAAGAATTATGCATTTGCCAAATGTGAAAAAATAATAGCTCCGTCAAAACATCGCATAGATATTGATTGCGGTGTTTTTGCCCGTTGCGGCGGATGTGTGTTTCGTCATATAAATTATAAAAATGAATGTGATTTAAAGCAAAATCGTGTTATGCAAGCAATGCGGCGCATAGGTAAAACAGAAATTGCCCCGCAACCCATAATTGCCGCCGATAATCCCGACCGCTACCGAAATAAAGCGCTTTACCCCGTAGCAGAAAGCGGCGAGATAGGGTTTTATTCGCACCACTCGCATAGAGTTATTGCCTGTGGCAACTGCCTTTTACACCCCGAAATATTTGAAAAAGCGGGTAATGTGTTTACAGACTTTGTCCAAAAACACAATGTTTCGGTTTATAACGAAGAAAATCACACCGGATTGTTACGTCATTTTTATTTGCGTTACGGCAAGCAAACAAAAGAAATGATGGTGGGTGTTGTTATAAACGGCAACGACCTGCCGCATAAAAACGAACTCGTAGCCGATTTAAAAGATGTTTTGGGCGAAGATCTAAAAAGTGTAATTTTAAACAAAAACACAAAAAAGACAAATGTTGTCTTGGGGGATGAAAACATTTGTGTTTATGGTAGAGATTACATATATGATATTCTTTGCGGCGTTAAGGTGCGTATTTCGCCCCACTCATTTTATCAGGTCAATCACGATATGGCGGAGTGCCTTTATAAAAAAGCGGCGCAGTACGCCGAGCCAAAGGGTAAAAACATATTAGATCTTTACTGCGGAGCCGGCACAATAGGGCTCTCTATGGCTCGCGAAGCTAAAAGCATAATTGGCGTTGAGATTGTCGATGCCGCTGTGCGCGATGCAAACATCAATGCCAAAGAAAACGGCATAAATAACGCCCGATTTATTTGTGGTGACGCCGCTCGCGCAGCAGAGCGATTAAAAGAAGAGGGTATAGCGGCTGATGTTGTAATTCTTGATCCTCCGCGAAAAGGGTGCGAAGAGGCGCTGCTTAAAACCGTGGCGAATGATTTTTCGCCCGAAAGAATAGTTTATGTGTCTTGCGATGTTTCAACGCTTGCCCGAGATACTTCGATTTTAGAAAATTTAGGGTACAAACTACAAGAATATACCCCGTGCGACCTCTTTCCTCGAACAGCGCATTGTGAATGCGCCGCATTATTTTTAAAATTATAAGGAGGAGCTTATGAATAATACCGATTATAATTTGAAAAACGAACGCAAAACATTTTCGCGAATAGGCTTTGCTCTGAGCGCAATTGTAGTAGTATCTTTTATAGCGCAGCTGCTTTGTGTTATGATTCCAAAGCTCATTTGGGGTGAAAACAATTGGTTTTCGACTTCAGCTTGGGGCTTTTGGATAATAAGCTTTGCTCCTATTTATTTGTTTGCCATCCCTTCGGGATTACTTATTATGCGCAAAATACCCGCGCAAAGACCTGAGGAGCACAAACTGGGCGTGGGCAAATTTTTATTGCTGCTGCCTATAGTGTTCTTTATAATGTATACAGGCAATATAATAGGTAACACCCTTTCAATGATATTGTCGGGTGGTAAGGCTCAAAACGCGCTGCTTGACTATGCTTTAGATACCAATCCGTTAAAAGTGGTTGTTATGGTTATTTTGGCGCCGTTGCTTGAAGAATTGGTTTTTAGAAAGTGGTTGATTGACCGCACCGGATGCTACGGCGAAAAGCTTGCGGTTTTCTTTTCAGCGCTCACATTTGGACTTTTGCACCAAAATCTTTTTCAGTTTTTCTATGCGTTTGGGATAGGACTTATACTCGCTTATATCTATTTGCGCACGGGCCGCTTGCGTTATACCGTGTTAATGCACGCTATAGTGAATTTTATGGGCGCGGTTATAGCGCCGTGGATTATGTCGCTTATAGATTTAGATGCAATTTCAAGTATGGCGTCATCGGCTACGGCTGACGAAATAGCGGCAACACTGCTTCAAATATTGCCGGGCCTTATAGTATTTGTACTTTATTCATCTATTCTTATGGGGCTCTCGGTTTTAGGATTGGTTCTGTTTTTGGTTTTTAAAAGAAAAATTATTTGGAAACCCGCAGAAAACCAATTGCCGCATGATGCAGCCGTTAAAACAGTTTATAAGAATGTAGGTATGATACTGTATATTATTTTGTGCGCGGTGTTTATTGTGATGGCGTTATTATAAAACGCATCATTAAAATTTTTTAGGGGTTTAGTATGAAAGAATTTTTAATTTATTTTTTTGGCAAGAGTGACACGGTAGAGTTCACAAATTTTACCGCTGCGCATTTTATTCCAATTATAATTATGCTGGCGATCATTTTGCTTATCGCAAGGTTCGGCAACAAAATACGTGATGCAAAGTGCGAAAAAGGCTTCAGATATATTTTGGCATTTGGATTAATAATATCTGAAATGTCGTATTATTGGCGGTTAATCGCCCTGCCTAATATGTTAAAGCCTAACGCTGTTGATCATTTACCTGTTACCGTTTGCGGCTGGGCAGTAGTTTTTTGCAGCTATATGGTTATAGGCAAATCGCAAACGTTGTTTGACATTTCATATTTTTGGTTGCTTGCAGGCACAGTTTTTGCGCTTATTACTCCTACCGTTATCACATACACAGGGCCTACAAGGTTCAGATATTATCAGTTTTGGTTAGAACACACTTTGGGTTATATTGCAATTTTTTATATGATTTTCGTGCACAAAATGCGACCTACCGTAAAATCGGCAATAAAGTCATACATATCACTTGTTGTTCTTGCTGTAGTAGCCTATTTTACTAATCAAATAATCGGTCCCGGCGCAAACTACTTGTTTATGGCGCGCCCTGAGGACACGCCATCTATACTTGATATATTGCCACCGAATTTTGTGTTAAGAATTTTTATTATGGCGGCGGCTGTTACGTTTTTATATTTTATTGCTTACCTGCCTTGGCTTATAAAAGATATAAAGGCAAAAAAAGCGCCACAAATACAAGAAAAAGAAACCGCAACGGTTTAAAAAAAGCCTCTGCACCGTTCAAGTAGCAGAGGCTTTACTTTTGAATCAATATTATTTGCGCCGAATAGAAAGGCGTATTGCTTAAAGTTTAAATTAAAATACCAAGAACCTGCTATTTGTTTTTAGCAGGTTCTTTTGTGTTAGTTGGTTTTTAATTGTGAATTATGCATTAATATGTTGCTTCGGGATATTTAATCTTCTTAACCTTGAATTGCTTCACAGATGAATTGTTTACTGTGCATTCAAGTGTTTCACCGTATTTGGTGATATCATCGTTGAAATCTTCGCCAACTACATCCTGACGCAGCATCATATCAAACTCATCAATATAATATGGGTCAGCGGCAATGTCCTGCTTTACAAGCAAAACAAGACCTGCGTCATCTTCAAGAGTAATAACCTTAACATCACCTACAGCCATTTCCTTTGCGGTTTTAAAATGGTCAGAAGCATAGCTTGTTTCTTCGTTTCCTAAAACTGTGGCGTGTGGATCAAGTGGAGCTTTTTCGCCTTCCTCTGCTTCTTCATGCTTGTGGTCTTCGGCTGACTGATTGTTATATTCAAGATAAACCTGTTCAAAGGTTTTGGTGCCTTCCTTTAAAGCCTTTTCAAAAGCGGTAAATTGGTTAGTTTTGTCGGTCTTTTCTTCAGTCTTTAAACTTGAAAAACTAACCTCAAGCTTGTTTACCAAAACATAGTTATCTACTAACTGCTTGTTTAACTTGTCGGCAGCAATTGCCTTTTCGCCATCTTTGCCATAAACATGCTCAAAATATTCGTCAAAAAGATAACTGTCACGCATATACTGCTTAAAGGTTTCTTTACTTACGCCGTTGTTTTCCATAAGAGCGGAATAACCGTATGTATCCCACAAATAATCGCTATTGGAATCAGCTGTAGCTGTTGTTTCAGCATCTAACTCAACCTTTGCTTCTTTGCAAAGTGTTTTTAAAGCTGCCAAATCTTTTAGTGTTTCAAGAGTAGTTTTTTCAACCCACTCTACATAATCGGTTTTTTCGATCTTTTGTTTGTAGTAGTCGATTTCATCAGGAAGGTCACCCTCTGCTGAAAGTGTCTCCTCCACCTTTGCGCGCGCCTCACTGTCAGCAAAAACAAGAGCGCAAGCATAATAGCCCGATGTGAACTCAACGTCACCAATCTTTACCGATATTTCACCCTTTTGATGACAGCCCACAAGGCAGGTAAGGGTGAGCGCTAAGCAAAGCACGATTGCAAAAAGTCTTTTTAAGGTCTTCATTTTAAATTCTCCTTAATTTTATTATACCAAAGTATTATATAACATAATCTCAAAAAAGTCTATACGAAATTGTAAACGATTTACAAAATCTTTGAAAGGCGCGATACGACATCCCCTACTTTTAACCCGTTTATAAGGCGGATTATATATGCAGGCTCACCTGAGGATGACAGTGTAAAGACCGATTTGAACTCATCGGCGAGTTTTGATGCAACCTTTTCGTCAATTTTTACCGCACGGAGCACGGCGGTGGTGGGGGTGCTGACAATTTCGGTAATACCCGCACTTGAAGCGCGACTGCGAAGCAGTGAAATCTCAATAAGTCCCATAACAGCGCGCGGTGGCTCACCAAAGCGGTCACATAGCTCGTCTATAACATCTGCCACATCATCATCGTTACGAATATCGGCTATGCGTCGGTAAATACCAAGACGTGCGGGCAAAGCCTCAATATACCGCTCGGGTATGTGTGCCGAAATATTGAGGTCTATCGTGCAGGTAAGATCCTCGTGAGATTCTATGCCTTTTTCTTCGTTTACGGCATCAGCAAGCAATTTAAGGTACATATCATAGCCTACTGCTTCCATATTTCCGTGCTGTTCACCGCCCAAAATACTGCCTGCGCCTCTAATTTCAAGGTCGCGCATAGCGATTTTAAAGCCTGAACCAAATTCGGTAAACTGCCGTATGGCTTCAAGGCGTTTAGCGGCAACCTCGCTTATTTCTCTGCCGCGTCTAAAGCAAAAATATGCGTACGCGCGGCGTGGTGAACGACCCACGCGTCCTCGAAGCTGATGTAGCTGTGACAGCCCCATACGGTCGGCATCTTCAATAATAAGGGTATTTGCGTTAGGCACATCGACACCTGTTTCAATTATGGTGGTACAAACAAGCACATCTATTTCGTGCTCGAGCAGCTTTTGCCAAATATCACTTAGTTCATCCTCGCTCATTTTGCCGTGGGCTATGCCAATGCGAGCCTCGGGTAAAAGTTGTTTTAGTTTTGCTGCTCTATGTGTAATGCTCTCGACCCGATTATGCAGGTAATAAACCTGCCCACCTCGACGCAGCTCACGACTTATAGCATCAAGCAGCACCCCGTCGTTTTGCTCTAACACATAGGTTTGCACGGGGTGGCGGTCACTTGGTGCTTCGTCGATGCTTGACATATCACGCAGTCCGCTCATTGCCATATTTAGTGTTCGCGGAATAGGTGTTGCAGAGAGTGTGAGTATATCGACAAACGGATAAAGCTCTTTTAGCCGTTCTTTTTGCGCCACGCCGAAACGCTGCTCTTCATCTATAATTACAAGACCTATATTTTTAAAGGCTACATCCTTTGAAATGAGTCGGTGGGTGCCTACCACCATATCAACTCTACCCGATTTTAAGCCCGCAATAGTTTTTTCCTGTTCTTTTTTAGAAACAAAGCGATTGAGCAGCTTTACGGTAAGCGGCATATCACCAAAACGGCGAAGCACCGTGTTGTAGTGCTGCATAGCAAGTATTGTTGTAGGTACCAGCAAAGCGCACTGCTTGCCCTCACTTACGCACTTGAACGCGGCGCGAAGCGCTACCTCGGTTTTGCCAAAGCCAACATCGCCGCAAAGCAGTCTATCCATTGGCACATCCCGTTGCATATCGCGTTTTATTTCATCTATGCAGCGAAGCTGGTCATCGGTTTCCTCGTATTCGAAACGGCTTTCAAAACCGCTTTGTAAATCGGTATCTTCGCTAAATGCATAACCCTTTGTTGCCATACGTTTTGCATAAAGTGCCGTTAGCTGCTTTGCCATATCACGTACGGCAGTTTTTACGCGGGCGCGGGTGCGTTGCCACTCGCTACCGCCGAGTTTGTTAAGTTTTATACCACTATCCTCAGCAGCGCCTATATATTTTGATACTAAATCAAGTTGAGTTACGGGCACATAAAGCGTGTCGCTGCCCGCATATTTGATTTTTATATAATCCTTTGTAATACCGCCATTTTTAATTTGGTTAATTCCGTCAAAAATTCCTATACCGTGAGATGCGTGAACAACATAATCACCGCGAATTAGTTCATCAAGCGAGTTTATTTGCTTGCCATCTTTATATTTACGACGAATAAGTTTACCCTCAGCGGCGATGTGTCGATGTGTAATAACACAAAGCTTGACACTTGGTATTTCAAAACCGCTTGACAGTCCACCCGTTAGCACAAATACACCGCCGCCTGATATGCTATCGGCATTTTCAAGGTAGACTGCACTTACACCTTGGTCGCACAGCTCGGATGTCAGCACACGCGCGGCTTTTGCTTCGCCTGCAAGAATTATTGCAGTTCCCTTTATATGCATAGTATAGGCAATATCGTCTATAAGCACATTTATATCCCCGCCCCACGCTGTAGAACGCTTAAAATTAAATGTAACTATTTCTTTAAGTGTGATTTCATAAGAAGAACGCGGAAAGTTTTCAAAATAGATGGCTTTTTCAAAGTTAGAATACAGCTCTGCGGCAGTAAGACGTAACTTTGCGCTTTTAGGGCACAGCTTGCCGCTTTCAAGCAGGGCGGTTATATCCTCTTTTTCAATAGTAAAAATGCTTTTAAGTCGCTCGTTTATATTGCCTGATTCACACACAACGGTAATGCAGTTATTAAGATAATCAAAAACAGTGGCAGGCTTTTCGTATAAAAATGGTATATATAAATCCGACGAAACCGAAAGTCCCGATTGCAAGGCGTGAATGTCCTGCTCAATAAAGCCGCGCTGTAGATCGGTGATTTTCTTACCTTTTTTAATATATTCTTCTAATTTTTTGGCAAGTGATTCCGCCTCAAACGGCAGTTCGTTTGCGGGGTAAATTTTAATTTGATTTATATTTTCGGCACGTCTTTGGGTGGTAATATCAAAATAAGACAGGCTGTCAACCTCGTCGCCCCAAAGCTCTATTCGCACGGGGTAATCGTTGCCCGTTGCAAAAACGTCTATTATACCGCCACGCACCGCAAATTGACCCACACCCTCGCAAAGCTCACTTCGAACATAGCCGCTGTTTACAAGCCTTTCACAAAACTGCGATACATTTATACTGTCGGCAGTATTAACTGTGATTATGTTTTCAGCCAAAATTTGAGGTGGCACAGTGTATTGCACTGCCGCATCTACAGGAATTATAACCACGTCAAAAGCCCCATCAAGAACTCTTGATAGGGTGTCAATTCGCTTTTGCTCGTATTCTTTTGAGTAGCCTGTCATACGCTGGGTGTTGTAATCACGCGAGGTAAAAATCAAAGCATTTAACCCCAGTGACACAAGGTCGTTTTTAAGCGCGACTGCCGTTTGTTCGTCGGGTGTTATAAGCGATATTTTTTTACCCGTATGAGCATTTAGCGCTGCTGTCGTAAACGCCTTGTGAACGTTTGAGAGTCCACTTGCCGCCACAGGTAGATTACCTTTTTGCACAGCGGCTAACAGCCGTGCGTAGTCGGACTCGGTTTTAAATATATCAAATAAAGCCTTCATACAATTTTATTTGCTGTATTTATTCATAGCGGAATCTATGCCTCGGGCTATGATTTCTTCTACAGCCTTTACCGCGTTTTCACAAGCGATTTTAAAATCAGCTTGTTGCTCTTGCGGTATTTTACCAAGCACCCAATCCTTCATATCATAATCGGGATGTGGCTTGCCGCCAACGCCTATTTTAATGCGCGGTATTTCTTCGGTACCCATCATTTGAATAATATTGGCAAGTCCCTTTTGACCGCCCGCGCTGCCTTTGCGACGAATGCGAATTTTACCAACGTCAAGTGATACGTCGTCGTGCATAATAATCAGCTTGTCTGTGGGTATTTTATAAAACGACGCCAGCTTTTGCACAGCATTACCTGACAGGTTCATATATGTTTGCGGCTTTACCACAAGCACACGCGCCCCTGCAATAACGCAGTCGCCATAAATCGCGTCAAACTTTGACTTTGAAAAGCTCATATTAAATTTATCAGCCAACATATCGGCCGCTATAAAGCCTGCATTGTGACGGGTGTTTTCATATTCTCGGCCCGGATTACCAAGCCCTGCAATCAAAAATTCAAAGCTTCCGCCTTTTTCTTTTTTAAAAAACATTAAATCACCACAAACATATTATCACAACTAAACGATTTATTCAAGAAAATATACTTGATAATTTCAAAATTTCGATATATACTAAACTTAAATAATAAAAAGGAGGTTTTTACCAATGGGAGTAAAAACAAATAAATATTCAGGTACACAAACTGAAAAGAATTTGATGGCAGCGTTTAGTGGCGAATCAGAGGCTCGTAACAAATATACCTATTTTGCATCAAAGGCTAAAAAAGAAGGCTTTGAGCAAATAGCTGCCCTTTTCCAAAAGACTGCTGACAACGAAAAAGAACACGCAAAAATGTGGTTTAAAGAACTAAACGGTCTTGGCGACACAGCCGAAAATCTACTAAATGCCGCAGAGGGCGAAAACTATGAGTGGACCGATATGTACGCAGGCTTTGCTGAAACTGCCGAAAAAGAAGGCTTTAAAGAATTAGCTGCAAAGTTTAGAATGGTAGCCGCTATTGAAAAGCATCACGAAGAGCGTTATCGCGCACTTCTTAATAATGTTGAAACTGCTGCTGTTTTTGAACGCAGCGAGGTTAAGGTTTGGGAATGCCGTAACTGTGGCCATATTGTAGTTGGCACAAAAGCGCCCGAAATGTGCCCTGTATGCGCTCATCCAAAGGCATACTTCGAAATCCACGCTGAAAATTATTAATATAATAAAAAAGCCAAAAATCACCTTTCGGACTTTTCCGAAAGGTGATTTCTCTTTTAATTATTGTTAATTAAAAATATTGTTTAGGAAAATGTTGTACATTATTTGCGCGGTTTCACAACGTAATGCATTTCCACTTGGAGCAATTGTTGTGGGGGTCTTGCCGTTAATTACATCGTTTGTCACCGCCCAAACCACTGCATCCTGAGCATAATCGGTTACGTATTTATAGTCGGTATAGGTGTTTTTAACAGCGTTCTTTTGAGCTGTTGTGCAGCTTGTGTCAATTCCCTTATAACCGGCGTATCTGTAAAGGAAGGTTATAAGCTGCTCACGGGTAATTTTATCGCCTACGCCAAACTTGCCGTTTTCGTAGCCGCTTACTATTCCGTTTTCGGCGCCCCAATTTACTGCGGCCTCATAATAACTGTCTTCGGGCACGTCGGGGAAAGCGCTTTGCCTGTCGCTGTATTCATCAAGATCTACTCCGTCGAATCGAGCAAGCAAAACTAAAAAGTCCTGACGCTGAATGTTATCGGCAGTGCCAAAATTGTTTGTGCCGCCGTAACCTGTCATTATGCCAAAAACACTTGTGTATTCTATTGCCTCGCTATACCACTGACCAAACGGAACATCATTATATCTCTTGTTGATTGTGCGCGACATTTCAGTACTGCCGTCGGCAAAGGTGACCTCACAAGCGTAGCTACCGATTTCCTGAGGGGTAAATTTTGCATCCGTTTTGTTTTTTATTGGCTCATAAACATAGGTTGGAGCAACAACCCTTATAGTTGTATCGGTAGTGCTTGCTAACGCCAGCATATACATACTGTTGGCAGGAATGTTCAAAACTGCCGTTTTATCACTGCTAAACGTTGCATCTACCACTTTAAGTTCATCTGACATTAACGAATACAAATCTAACAAAATAACCCCTTGCGCGTCATCACTTGCGGTAATGGTTACGGTATCACCCTCATAAAACTCAGCTACAAAATAAACTATTGCCTCGTCGCTTGCGCGCATACCGCTCCAGCCGTTTTCGGCATCGTAGGTTGCCAATACCATGCCGTCAGCCTCGGTAATAACTTGGCTTTGATCGGTGATTTCTGCATCTTTATATTTAACAGATTGCCACTGGTATTTAGCATTTGGATCGTTCGTTTCAACATAAGGCTCTTGCTCGATTGGCTCATGGGTGATAGCGTAGCTATTTACAAAAATATCAGATTGCATTTTCTCTTCGCCCACAGTAACCTTGCAAGCATAGCTTTCGCCGATAACAGCATCGGTAAGAGTATTGGTTGTCTGACCCTTTATTTCTGTGGCAATGGTTGTGTTACCATATGCTCTCACTGTTGTATCTGCATCACAGTGCGCCGCTAAAATATATGACATATCATAGACGGAGGTCAAGGTAACCTTTCCGTTTTCGTCAGGCACGGCGCTTTGCGTATAATCAGAAACTTCAGGATTGTATATAAAAATTTCCGATACGTTGCCATTGGCTTCAACCGTTATCGACTCGCCCTCTGCAAGATCAATGTAAAAGAAATGTGCACTACTATCATTGTTATCGTAGTAACCCGTCCAACCGTTTTCACTGTCATAAAAAGCGGGTTCGTCGCTCATAAGGAAAGGTTCTGCTGCTATGTCGGTGATTTCGCCAAAGCCCTCTTCATATTTATACCACTGATATGTTGCGTCAACATCCCAAGTAAGCTCTACATAAGGCCTGCTTGAAGTTGGCTGATGATCGATAGCTATATGTTTTTCAAGGGTATAGGTATATTCTACGTTGCTGTCATACGAACCTAATACGAAATAATATGTATCGCCGGCATCGGCATCAAACACAAGTTCAAAGTTGTAGCTTTCGCCTCCGTCATCATCATAGTTAAGTTCGTTATAATCCTTGTCGTAAACGTAAGCGTATGGATCTATTGCATCAAAATCACCACCGTTGTCTGAACGCAAAACATATTGACCGCTTTCCTTGGGTACAAATTTGGCATATACATCTGTTTTGCTCTTTTCTATATAAACGCTGTTTTCACCTAACGTGATATCAGTAATATCTAACGCTATCTCTTCGCCGCAATCGTCACACTTGTTGTCAAAAACGTCATTAACTGTATGTGTGCACACATAGCCGCAATCCTCACGCTGACATACGCCGTTTACAAAATCGTGACCAAGGGCCTCTTCGGCCACCTCACCTGTAATGTAATCTCCGCAAGCATCACAATAATCGCCGGCTGTATGGCCGTCGGTTGTGCAGTCAGCGGCTGTAGCCTCTTTAAAATGCACGTCGGTTGAATAGTGAATTGCTATGTTTGAAAGATAATCTCCTTCGTTTTCCTCGATTACAACTTCGGCCCATTGCTCTACGGTTCCTGAGTAATGAATAGCCGAAAGAAAATCGCAATAACCGAAAGCGTCCTCGTATATTGTTTTAATACCGGTGCCTATAGTTATGTTTTTGAGTCCGCTACACGCCCAAAAAGCCTCGCTTTCTATAGTTTCTATGCTATCAGAAAGTACTATGCTTTCAAGACAATAACAATAGGTAAAACAAGAGTCTGGTATGGTTTTTATTCCATTACCAATTGTTACTGATTCTACATTAGCATTGTAAAAAGCGTCTTCCCCCAGCTCGTTAACAGTATCGGGTATAGTAACCGATTTTAGCGTTTCGTTAAAACCAAAAGCGTATGAATTAACAGAGGTTACTGTGTCGGGAACAGTATAACTGTCACCCTCTTTGCTCATAGGATAAAGGTAGAGCATAGTTTTATCTTTTGAGAAAACTATGCCGTCAACACTTGTAAAGGCAGGGTTATCTTGGTGAACGTTTACCTCTTTAAGCGAAAATCCTGAGCCCCAAAAAATCGGAGTATCGTTAATGGGCATATCTGTAACACTTGCGGGAATGCTTACCGTTAAAAGATTTTCGGCATAGCAAAAAGCCGTAGATGGAATTTTTGTAATGCCTTCTTCTACAACGATATTGATAATATAATCGTTATAGTCATACCAAGGTGGTGAGTACCAGTCAACTTCAATTTCACCCTCACCACTTATGGTAAGCGTACCGTCAGCGTCGAGCACCCAATTTACGCCCTCGCCTGCGGTGCCGCTTGCTATATCACTGTCAGCGGCAAATGCTACAGGCGTTGTCGAAAACACAAGCAC
Source organism: Acutalibacteraceae bacterium (assembly GCA_045539695.1). Classification (GTDB taxonomy): domain Bacteria; phylum Bacillota; class Clostridia; order Oscillospirales; family Acutalibacteraceae; genus UBA737. Next base: position 52,950 of record JAZQFX010000021.1, on the reverse strand, counting down.
CATAGCGATAACAACCGCCAAAACCTTTGATAATGTCGTTTTCATAATTTTACCTCCAAAATATTTTTATGCAAACAGCTCTTCAAAAGCCTGTTCGTTTACGTCATTAATATATTGTTTAAATTCTTTAAAAATTCGTCTTCCTAAATTTTTATAATCCATAGAAAGAACCTTTGATATCTTTTTTTGTCGAATATCGTCGGGAACGTTGTAAATTTTCATAATAGCGTCCAGCGCACCCGATATGCGTATATCGAGAGGAGAGGACGTTTCGGTGGTCATAAGCGTGGCATACTCTATGCCTGAAACCAATACCTCTGCCTCGGTAAACTGTTCGTCTGTCCAGTCCGGGCAGTATTCAGCAAAAACAGTTTTTGCACGAGCAGCGTCGTTTTTACGAATAATTTCAAGTGTTAGCGGACTTATATAAGATGAAATAAAAAGATCTTTTGCAACAGGATCCTCCTCGGCAGCGGACGCCATTGTCATAAGCTCAAGACAAAGCGCCAACAGCAAGCTGACACCGTCATCAGCCTCCTCACGCATCATTTTCCATTGAAAATTACATAGCATTGTCACTATTTCGGCAAGTAAATGCTCTTTGGTGGCAAAGTAAAATGACATATGACCAAGTCCGATGTCAAGGTCGGAGCAGATAGACCGCAACGAAGTGTTTGAATAACCGCTTTCAAGAATCATTTGAGATGCGGTTTGAATAATTTCAAGCTTGGTGGTATTAACTCTTTTTGACAAAACGTCACCTCTTTTGTATCTTTCTATGACATGTACTATTATATGACGCGTCATAGAAAATGTCAAGAGCATTTACGGAGAATTTGAAAACACACTCATTTTTTATTAAGAACCGGTATATTTTAATTACTGTGATCCTCTTGTCAATATAAAACAAGGGGATTATATTTTTGCTGTTTTATACATATTCTTTTTTATGGGGGTATGTTTATGAAAAAACTTTTTTCTTTAATAATTTGCATTTCAATATTATTTTCTTTTTGTGGGGTTTCAGCAGCAACAGTATCAAGCGAGTGTGATATATCCGATATTGCTGTTCCGATTGACAATACCGTTACCGATGCGGCAATAGGCACACAGCTTGACATAAAGGCAAAATCGGCAATTTTAATGGAGGTAAATACCGGCAAAATACTCTACGAAGCAAATGCCGACGAAAAACTGCCTCCCGCATCAATTACCAAAATTATGTCGCTACTCTTAGTAATGGAGGCGATTGACAGCGGTAAAATGTCGGTCGAGGATGTAATAACCGCAAGTGAACATGCCTGCAGTATGGGTGGGTCGCAAATATGGCTTGAGCCGGGTGAAGCTATGACGGTAGATGACCTTTTGAAAGCGGCGGTTATTGCCTCTGCCAATGATGCAACCGTTGCTTTGGGCGAGCAAATAGCGGGCAGCGAAGAGGGCTTTGTTGCTATGATGAACGCACGTGCAAAAGAGCTTGGTATGACCAATACTAATTTTATAAATGCTACGGGTCTTGACGCCGAAGGACACATATCTTCGGCTCACGATGTTGCAATTATGTCGGCCGAGCTTATAAAGCATGACCTTATTAAAAACTATTCAACAGTGTGGATGGACTCTTTGCGTGGCGGCGAAAGTGAACTGGTAAACACAAATAAGCTCGTGCGATTTTACGAGGGCACTACGGGTCTTAAAACCGGCACTACCTCGGGCGCGGGATATTGTCTATCGGCTACTGCCGAACGAAACGGTTTAGAGTTGGTAGCAGTAATAATGTCGGGCGATACATCTAACGACCGTTTTAACGGTGCTAAAAAGCTGCTTGATTATGGCTTTGCCAATTACGAATACGCGTCTATTAAGCCCGAGTTAGACAAAACCGAGCTTAATATTAAAAACGGCGTTGCGCCAAAGGTCAAAATAATAGCAAAAAACAATTTTGATGCCTTGCTTAAAAAGAGCGAGACAGCCGCTGTTACACAGCAGTTAAACTTAAAGCAAAATCTTGAGGCGCCCGTAAAAAAAGATGAGGTTGTTGGCGCGATAGATTTTTATTTAAACGATGAAATAATAGGTCAGGTGGAGGTTGTAGCTGACGAAAGCGTTGATAAGATGAGTTTTTTGACCGCTTTTTTGTGGATTTTAGATGGATTACTGAGATAAAATTTGATTTTATTGTGAAAATTTGTGTAATATGCTTGCAAATCTACACAAAATAATGTAAAATAAATTAAACGGGATAAAGTCACCGTTTTTACCCCAATAAAATTACAAGGAATGATTTAATGTCACTGGTTTTCAACAGCGCGTACGCAAAAGATTTTATACGCGAAAATGATATAAAGGGCCTCTTGGGTCAAGTGGCCGACGCTCATAAAACCGTTAATGAAAAAAGCGGTCTTGGCAACGACTTTTTAGGTTGGGTTGATTTACCCTTTAATTATGACAAAGAGGAATTTGCCCGCATTAAAGCGGCAGCCAAAAAAATTCAGTCTGATACCGACGTTCTTATCGTTATTGGTATCGGCGGCTCTTACCTCGGCGCTCGCGCAGCAATTGAGTTTTTAAAAGGACCGTATTATAACACGATTCGTAACGGCGCTCCTGAAATATATTTTTCGGGCAACAGCATAAGCGGTTCAAATTTGGCAGATTTGCTTAAAATTTGTGAAGGCAAGCGCGTGTCTGTAAACATTATTTCAAAATCAGGCACCACTACCGAGCCTGCGGTTGCATTCCGCGTGTTCCGCAAGCTGCTTGAAGAGCGTTATGGTGAAGAAGAGGCTGCAAAGCGCATCTACTGCACAACCGACAAGGCTCGCGGCACACTTAAAGCTTTAGCTGACGAAAAGGGTTATGAGTGTTTTGTAGTACCCGATGATGTCGGCGGCAGATTCTCGGTGCTTACAGCAGTTGGTCTTTTGCCAATCGCTGCGGCAGGATGCGATATTGATGCCCTTATGTCAGGTGCACAGGCAGCAGCTAAAGATTATAACGTAGAAGACATTAACAATAACTACTGCTATCAATATGCAGCGCTTCGGAATGCATTTTACCGCAAGGGTAAAGCAATCGAGTTACTCGTTTCTTATGAGCCGCGCTTTACTATGATGGCGGAGTGGTTTAAGCAATTGTTTGGTGAGAGCGAGGGCAAGGACAACAAGGGTCTTTTCCCGGCGTCTGTTACCTTCTCAACCGACCTTCATTCAATGGGCCAGTTCGTTCAGGACGGCGCACGCATAATGTTTGAAACGGTTGTAACTATTGGCGATAACGGTAGCGATGTTGTTATCGAAAAAGAGGATAACGACGGCGACGGACTTAACTTCCTCGCTGGTAAGACAATGTCTTTTGTTAATGAAAAGGCATTCGAGGGCACAGTGCTTGCTCACACCGACGGAGGAGTACCCAACCTTGTGATTTCGGTTGACAAAGCCGACGAAGAAAACTTAGGTCGTCTTATCTACTTTTTTGAAAAGGCTTGCGCTATATCGGGTTATATGCTTGGTGTGAATCCGTTTGACCAACCGGGCGTTGAAAGCTATAAAAAGAATATGTTCGCACTTCTCGGTAAGCCGGGATATGAGGATATGAAGGCAGCACTTGAGGCAAGACTTTCAAAATAAAGACATAAAAAAGTAAAATAACCGTGCTGGCACGGAAAACATAAAGGAGTTGTTTTATATGATTAAACTAATTATCGGAAAAAAAGGTGCAGGCAAAACCAAGCGTTTGGTAGAACTCGTAAATTCTGCGGCAGAAACCAGTCTTGGCAATGTTGTTTGTATAGAAAAGGGCGGCACACTTACATTTTCCGTTAGTCATAAAGCCCGTTTGATTTATGCAGATGATTTCTCAATCTGCGGTTATGATGAATATTATGGTCTTTTGGCAGGCGTAAAGGCAGGCAACAATGACATAACACACATCTTTGGTGATGCTACTCTTCGCATTGGCTCACGTGATTACGGTGAACTTACAGCGTTCCTTAAAAGACTTGCAAAAATTGAGGATGTTGAATTTGTATTCACAATTTCTTGCGACGAAGCAGAGCTTCCTGCAGAGATTTTCGAGGTTGCAGAAAAAATCTAATTTTACTTAAAGCATAAAACTCCAAGGTTATTTGCCTTGGAGTTTTCTTTTATATGTGTGAGTTATATCCGCAACTTCGTTTGTCAAAAACAGCAGCGCGGTTATGTTGGGGAGCGCCATAAGTCCGTTTAAGATTTCGGCAATAACCCACACCGCGTCTGCGCGAAAAACTGCGGCGGGAATCATTGCCAAAACAAAAAGCGTTAAAAAGCCTTTTTTTGAATTTTCGCCCAGTAAAAAGGTTGTAAACTTTGTGCCGTAAAGTCCCCAACCAACCGTTGATGAAAAGGCAAAAAAACAAACAACGGGGCAAAAAATAAAAATAATATTTTTGCCGTATACCTGTGTTAAAGCATTTAGCGTCAGCGAAGAAGCACCGTCGACGCCGTAGGTAATGTCACCCGCGCAAAGCAAGGTTAAAGCCGTCAAGGTGCACACAACTACAGTGTCAATAAATACTTCCATAATACCCATAAGACCAAGGTTGGTTTCATCACCCTCGCTGCAGGCGTATGCTGTAGGCGCTGTGCCAAGCCCCGCCTCGTTAGAAAAAACACCGCGTGAAAGCCCGAAACGCACACCAACAAACGCCGAGCCAATCGCACCGCCCGTTACACCGCTTGGAGAGAATGCGCCCACAAAAATTTGAGCCAATGCATAAGGAATTTTTGTAAAGTTAGCGGCTATGGCGCCCACGGTTAAGCAGATATATATAACGGTCATAAAAGGTATAATCTTTTCGCAAAAACGCCCTATGGAGCCGTCGTTTTTTAAAACAAGTGTGCTAAAAACAGCACAAAGTATACCCACCCCAAATTTAATCCATAAATCCACACGTGGAGAAATATTGCCTATTGCCTTAAACATACTGCTTAAGCTTGCCGCCATGGTATTTATTTGCGTCATATTGCCAACACCAAATGATGCTGCCACACCGCAAATGCAAAAAACAGTGGCAAGAGGAGAAAGAATTTTAGGTAGCGCATTTTTTATGTAATACATAGCGCCACCTATGTAACTGCCGTCGCGGTTTGTTTCGCGGTAGCGCACTGCAAGAGCAATCTCGGCAAATTTTATTGTCATACAAAAAAGCGCGGACACCCACATCCAAAAAACTGCGCCCGGACCGCCTAGTGCCATAGCGCCGGCTACACCCACAATGTTGCCGGTACCCATCGTTGCCGATAGCGCAGCGCTTGCCGATTGCAGTGGAGTCAGCCTGTTTGCATTTTGTGTTTTGTTACCCTTAAAAAATTGCTTTGCTGCGCTTTTCAAATTTTTGATTGCAAAAAAATTTGTTCTAAGTGTGAGCATAACTCCTGTAAAAAATATAAGCAGCAGGGTGGGTGCGCCCCACACAAAAGAGTTGATTTTGTTTAACAATTCCATATGTGTTTACCCACCTTTTAAAAATAAATTTAATTTTTTTAAAATTTTACTTGATTTTATGAAAGTTTTGTGCTATCATACTATGGCGGTCGAAACAGACCGCGGACATTTTAATATGTTTTGCGCCGGTAGCTCAGTTGGATAGAGCGTCTGGCTACGGACCAGAAGGTCATGGGTTCGAATCCTCTTCGGCGCGCCAAAAAATCCAAGTCTACGGACTTGGATTTTTTTATCCATTGCGAAAGCAATGGTATATCATCAGCCGTCAGGCTGTATATCATCAACAACGGTTACGCCGTTGTTGTATCTCATCACACCTCTTGGCGTGTAACAAGAAACGCTTTCGCAATGATGATATACAAAGCGTTCCGCTTTGATGATATGCAATTCCTTGCGGAATTGGTGATATACAATGCTGCGCATTGATTTCAACATAATTATTTGTTATAATTTTGTTGAAGAGGAAGTGAGATTATGTCCAAGAATTATTTGATTATATATTCCGAGCAACTTGCAACAGATATAGAATTACTTTGTCAAAACATCAAAGCACCGTCCAATACAATTTTTCAGATTCGCAAAAGTTCAAGCAGTGTATATGCTAATATTCGTGAAGCAAATTATGGGCAGAGTAAGGCAGATATGCTTTCTAAATTTGAAATAGCATTAAAAGAATGTAGCGAGACAGAGGGGTGGTTACAACTTCTGTTTAACACGTGCGCAATTGATAGTGATACATATAAGCATCACAGGAATCTTTGTGGAAGGATTAGACGGATATTAATTTCAAGCTGTAAAACTTTAAAAGATAATATTCAAAAACCATCTAACCGATAAATAGTAATTTAAAATATAATGTTTAGCCAAAATATTATATTCTCACTCTATGTCCTGTTATTCTTACGATGAATACAGTATTATTTCCATAAGGAGATGATTGCATGGACCAAGAAAAAATTGGAAGATTTATTGCGAATTGCAGAAAAGAATGTAATTTAACCCAAGAACAAGTTGCTGAAAAATTAGGGGTTAGTAACAAAACAGTATCTCGATGGGAAAACGGAAACGGCTTTCCTGATGTTTCATTGCTACAACCATTATGTGATTTGCTTAATATTTCTGTTAATGAGTTATTGTTAGGCGAAAAAATACCCGAAGACAATTACCGTAAAAAAGTTGAAGAAAACACAATTCGCATTTTAGAAGAGTGCCGTTTCTCGCTTGAAAGTGGTCGGTATTTTCCAAACACCGAGGAAACAATCAATTTGAGTTTTTTCAGTATCGTAGCAATAGTATTTATAGTATTAAAATTGACAGACATAATAACTTGGTCTTGGTTATGGGTTTTGTCACCTTTATGGATTGGTTTAGTCTTATGCGCGGTCATAGCTGTCGCTGTAATAATTATTATGAAAATCATTATGAAAAAAAAGAATTGGCAAAAATACATTTTGAAAATGCCTAAAATTAAAATCAAGTTTTTTTGAATGTTGTGTATTTTAATTAGTGAATCGACGCCGAGCAAATACTCTTTGTATGGTACAAACCGACACGGTTTGCCTTGCTTTTTAAATTTACAAATGCTATAATATCAACGTAGAAAACCTATAGGAGAAGCGGTAATGAAAAAAGCAATATCAATTATTTTAAACATCGTTTCAATAATATCTGCAGTAATAACACTATTTTTAGCGGCCTTTTGTGTTTATGACTGGGTTATGCTTGCAAACACGTTTTATGCCTACACAATCGAATTTTGGCTGGTGGTTGATTACTATGCAGTTGGTATGCTGATTTTTAGCGGTGTTGGTTTGGCAACCTCGATACCAAATTTATTCATCAAGCCAAGCGAAAAGGGTAAAAGGTTTGCAAAGATTATGACAATTGCTTTTGCTATAGTTGCTGTTGTTTCAGCCGTTTTATATTTATTGCCTTTTAATTTTTAAAGACTCACTCTTGTGAGTCTTTTATTTTTTTATAAAGCTACACACAAATAGATACACAGCCACAATAAATACAGATATATTTACCGTACCGCTGACCCATAAATACACACCGATTAAAAATGCCGCGGCGGCAAATACGGCGGTGATTATTCGCACAATGCTTTCGGCTTTGTAAATATCGGTAAATTTGCTTATGAAAATGGCAAGCAGAGTTCCGCCGTCAAGACCCGATAAGGGCAATAAATTAAATATAGCGATTACTAAATTAATAATTGAAAATACAAGCGACTGTTCGCTTTTAAATATTAAATAATTTACAAAAAGCGTACCAAAAATCACAAGATTTGCCGCAGGTCCGCAAACGGTTATTGAAATTTCTCCATACTTTTTTGGTGAAAATCCGCGTACTATTTGCACACTGGTTGGTATAAGTCGTATAGCTTTGGGTTGGCAGTCGGCTGCCCACATTGCAAGCATATGCCCCGTCTCGTGAACAAACACTGCAAAAAGTGTCGGTATTATAAGTCCCGTGCGGTCAACCGCTAACATAAAGCAAACAGTGGCACAAAACAAAAATGATATGTAAATTTCCGTTCCAAAAAATCTAAATCTCACTGCCTTGTTCCTCATCAAAAACGGCGGTAATTTTGGTTTCTTCTAAAAAGTTATTATGACACCAATCCTGCAATTTTGCATAACTGCCCGAAAAAAAGAATTTTATAATAAGAACTGCAATTAAAATTACCGCAACACAAACAGCTTGTGTTATACAAATCGGCACAAACATATTTTTAGGTTTTGTTTCAACAATATCGGTTTCTTCTTCCAATTCGTTACACCCCTTGTAACAAAATAAAAATTATGATACAATACATATATATTTTAAGAAAGGTCAAGTTTATGCCATTTTTACCGCTTACTCGAAAAGATATGACTGAGCGCGGCTGGGATGCCGCCGATATAATAATTGTTACAGGGGATGCTTACGTTGATCATCCCTCTTTTGGTACTGCCATAGTATCTCGTGTGCTTGAAGCCGCAGGCTTTAGAGTGTGTATAATCTCACAGCCCCGTAACGACGAAGACTATAAACGCTTTGGCGCGCCGCGACTTGCCTTTTTTATAAATAGCGGCAATATTGACTCTATGGTAGCGCACTACACCGCTGCAAAACGCAAGCGCAGTGATGATGCCTATACTCCCGGTGGCAAGGCAGGTGCACGCCCTGACCGCGCGGTAATTGTTTATTCAAAGGCAATTCGCCGAATTTTTGGTGACACACCCATTTGTATTGGCGGTATAGAGGCATCACTCCGCCGATTTGCGCATTATGATTATTGGGATGATGCCGTTCGTCCGTCAATTCTTATCGATTCTACCGCCGACCTGCTTATGTACGGTATGGGCGAAAAGCACGTGGTAGAAATTGCAAAACGACTCCAAGCGGGCGAAAAAATTGCCGATATGCAGAATATTCTTGGCACTTGTTATGCTGTAAATACATCCGATTACAAGGTGAAAAGCGCAAAGCAGTGCCCCAGCTTTGAAGAGGTTCGTGAAAACAGCGATCAAGGCAAACGCAAATATGCCGAAAGCACCTATATTCAGCAGACCGAGCATGATGCTGCTCGCGGCAAAACGGTTATTCAACGTCACGGCAATAAAATAGTGGTGCAAAACCCACCAATGCCACCCCTTACAACAGAAGAAATGGATGCGGTTTACTCGTTACCCTTTATGCGTGATTATCACCCAAGCTATGAGGCTTTGGGCGGTGTACCGGGTATAGAAGAAGTTAAGTTTTCGGTAATACACAACAGAGGTTGCTTTGGCGCGTGCAATTTTTGCGCGCTGGCATTTCATCAAGGCAGGCAAATTAGCTGTCGCAGTCACGAATCGGTTATAGACGAGGTTAAGGCGATTACCGAAATGCCTGATTTTAAGGGCTATATTCACGATATAGGCGGTCCCACCGCTAATTTCAGAGCACCAAGCTGTAAAGGTCAGCTTGAGCGTGGGCTTTGCAAAGATAAAAAATGTCTGGCGCCTAATATGTGCCCCGCAGTAGAGGTTGACCACAGTGATTATTTAGACCTCTTGCGAAAGCTTCGTAAGTTACCTAAAATCAAAAAAATATTTATACGTTCGGGCATTCGCTTTGACTACCTCATAGCCGATAATGACGAAGAATTTTTTAAGGAACTGGTCGAACACCACGTAAGCGGGCAACTAAAGGTTGCGCCCGAGCATTGTTCTGCCCGCGTGCTTGACTGTATGGGCAAGCCGCACATAAACGTTTACGAGCGTTTTAAAAAGCGCTTTTATGAGCTTACCGAAAAGGTCGGCAAAAAGCAGTTTTTGGTGCCCTATCTTATGTCGTCGCACCCAGGCAGCACAATAAATGATGCTATAGAGCTGTCGCTATTCCTTAAAAAAGAGGGGCTGCACCCCGAACAAGTGCAGGATTTTTACCCCACCCTCGGCACAGTTTCAACATGTATGTTCTATACGCGACTAAACCCTATGAATATGCAAAAGGTTTACGTGCCGCGCACTCCTGAAGAAAAGGCGCAGCAACGCGCGTTGTTGCAGTATTATAAACCCGAAAACCGACAGTTTGTTTTATCGGCGCTACGCAAGGCAAACCGTACCGATTTAATAGGTTATGGCAAAAACTGCCTTATTGCTCCCGACAAATCGTCTATCGGCGCTAAAAACGGTCAGAACCGACCGCCTCAAAAGAAGAAAAAGACGATTAGAAATATTCACAAAAAGAAGAAGTGATTTAATGAAAACGTTAATAGGTATGAGCGGCGGTGTAGATTCTGCCGTAACGGCGGCGCTTGTTTCAAAAACTCAAGATGCTGCAGGCATTACCTTACAGCTTTATGACGGCAACAACGTGGAAATTATTGAAAAAAACGCACGCGAAGCACAGGATGCTGCCGATGTTTGTAAAAAGCTTGGCATATTGCACAGTGTGTTAGATTTAAAAACTGAGTTTCACGACCTTGTTATAAAGTATTTTATAGATGAATATATTGCAGGTCGCACACCAAACCCCTGCATACAGTGTAATATTCATATAAAATTTGGCGCTATGCTCAAATTTGCCCAAGAAAACGGCTTTGACCGTATTGCCACAGGTCATTATGCGCGAGTAGAAAAATGCGGTGACAGGTATTTGCTAAAAAAAGCGATAGATGTTACAAAAGACCAAAGCTATGTGCTTTATGGTTTAACACAAGACCAATTGTCGCGTACGGTTTTACCATTGGGCGACTACACAAAAGCACAAGCACGCGAAATTGCTGAAGAGCTGAGGCTTTGTGTTGCTCGTAAATCCGACAGTCAGGATATATGCTTTGTACCTGATGGCGACTATGCCGCATTTATTGAGCGAAATACAGGCACAAATTTTGCCGCAGGCGATTATCTCGACCTTGAAGGTAAGGTTTTGGGCAAACACAAGGGTGTTATTCACTACACAATAGGCCAGCGTAAGGGCCTTGGTATTGCGCTTGGGCGTCACGCCTTTGTGCTTAGTAAAAACGCCGACACCAATCAAGTAGTACTTGGCGATGAGGAACATCTTTTTTATAAACAGATTGAGGTTAGCGGCGTTAATATTATTGCGAGCGACAGCCTTGACAACATAAAAGCGGCGGGCAAGCTGCGTTACCGCCATACCGAGCAGCCCTGCACAATTCACCAAACAGGCAAGGGTACCGTAATACTTGAATTTGACACACCGCAACGCGCGCCGTCACCGGGGCAGGCGGCAGTGTTTTATGACGGTGATACCGTTTTGGGTGGCGGAACTATAGTGAAAGGAATAAAGTAATATGACCGAGCAAATACAAAAACTTTTTAAGAATTTAGAGAAAAATAAGATGCATCCTATTTATGCCGAAACAAAAGAGGATGCAAAAAATTTAGTTAAAGATATGCTGTTTGACGGCTGCGTTATCACTTGGGGCGGTTCTATGTCGGTTATTGAATGTGGCATAGACGAATTGTTAAACGATAAAAATTATAACTTTATGGATAGGGGCAGGGCCGGTATTTCGGCAGAAGAACAGCAAGAGTGTTTTAAAGCGAGTATAGGCGCCGACTTTTTCTTTTGCTCAGCAAATGCCATTACCGAAAACGGCGAGCTCGTAAATGTTGACGGACTTGCAAACCGCATATCATCTATAGCCTTTGGACCTAAAAAGGTGGTTATGATAGTGGGTGTTAATAAAATTGTGCCCGATTTAAAAGAGGCATTTTTGCGTGTTAAAAAAATAGCCGCCCCCAAAAACTGTGTGCGCCTAAACAAAAATACCCCTTGTGCAAAGTTAGGACATTGCGTATCGCTGTTAAATAACGATAACCCCGATTTTGCCGACGGATGCAATTGTGACGACCGCATTTGTTGCGACTATATGATAAGCGCTATGCAACGTCAACAGGACAGAATTGTAATAATATTTGTAAATGAGGAATTAGGGTACTAAAAAAGATGGAACATCTCGTTCCATCTTTTTTATGCCAATTCTTCCCAAATCTCCATTTGTTCAAGTAATTCCATTTCACAAGCATCAATTTGTTCTTGCAATTCAGATAACTTTTGGTAATCAGCAAGGTTTTCGGGTAGTTGCTGTTCGTGCTTTAGCTCGTCGAGTCTTGCTTCTAACTCATTGATTTTTTCTTCTGCCTTTTTAAGCGCTTTTTCGCGTTTTTGTTTTTCTTTAAGTGGTGTGGTGTAGGTTTTCTTTTCCTTTTTTTCGGTCTTGATTACGGGTGTGTCAGCATCGGTTTCTTTTGGTTGACGAAGAATATACTCATCGTACCCAAAATCGTGAACCACTGCCTCGTCTTTTTCAAATGTGATAAGGCGGTCGGCGAGCTTCTTTACAAAATAACGGTCGTGCGATACAAAAATCAAGGTTCCGTTATAAGACAAGAGTATATCCTCAAGAGTTTCTTTTGAGATTATGTCCATATGATTTGTCGGCTCGTCCAAAATCAGCAAATTCGGCGATTTGCGAAACAGCTTACAAAGAGCCAGTCGCACACGCTCGCCGCCCGAGAGCATATCTATTGTTTTAAACACGGCTTCACCGCTGAAAAGGAATGCGCCCAAGGCGCTGCGAGCCTCAAACTCGGTCATAGAGGGGAATGCTGACATCATATTTTGGAGCACGGTTTCACTACCTCTTATTTGCGCCATTTGCTGATCAAAATAGCCGGTGTTTACCAAAGCGCCCGTGCTGAAAGAGCCTGATAAAGCGGGGATTTTGCCCACTAAGGTTTTAAGCAAGGTTGATTTACCCTTGCCGTTGCCACCAATAATACCAATGCGGTCACCTCGATAAACGTTAAAAGACAGCGTTGCAAGGGGTGCGTCAAAGCCTATTGTTAAATTGCTTACCGTAAGCACCTCTTTTGCGCTTTGAACACTTGCTTCAAGTGTGGCTTTAAAGGTGCGGTTGTCGTAAAGCTCGGGCGCGTCAAGTTTTTCCATACGCTCAATAGATTTTAGCTTGCTTTGCGCCATAGCCGCCTTTGTCGCCTTGTAGCGAAAACGCTCGGCGGTGGCTTCAATTCTCGCAATTTCTTTTTGCTGCGCCTCATAATTTTTAGCCTGCAGGTCACGGCTCTCACGCTTTTTTGCAACAAATTGCGAATAGTTACCGACATATCGTGTGGTTTTGCCGCGCTCTATTTCATAAATTTCATTTACGGTATTATCTAAAAACATACGGTCGTGCGATACAATAAGCACGGCTTTTTTATAATTTTTAATATAATCCTCAAGCCAAGAAACCGCCTCAATATCAAGGTGGTTGGTGGGCTCGTCCAAAAGCAGTAAATCAGGTTTTGATAAAAGCAGCTTTAAAAAGGCAATTTTTGTGCGTTGACCGCCCGAAAATTCACTTAAGGGGCGGCACTTTTGTTCCTCGTTAAAACCAAACTTTTTTATTGCCGCCTCATATTCTTTTTCAAAATAAAATCCACCCTCACGCGTAAATGCGTCAAGTAAATCGGTATACCTTTTTATGTTTTCTTCGCTTGATTGTTCGCTCATATCACGCTCGGCCTGCTCAAGCTCCGATTTCATTGTGAGAATGTCCTTATACGCGCTGCGGATTTCCTCTACCAAGGTAACACTGTCATCGGCAAAGGTCATCTGATTAAGTGCGCTTATAGTGGGGTTTCCGCTAATTGCCATAAAGCCGCCGTCAGACTCAGTGTTAGCGAGTGAAATTTCGCCGCAAAGCAGTCTTAACAGCGTGGTTTTTCCACAGCCGTTGCGGCCCACAAGGCCTATACGGCTGTTTGTATTTATTACAATGTTTATATCGTTTAAAATTGGTTCGCCCGAAAGGTCAACCTGACCTTTATGAATTTCTATTTGCAAAGTTATCACCAAGGCCATTTTATCATTAAATTTTAATAATTGCAATATTGATAACTTTAATCTTATATGATAAAATAATATATATTTAATTTTTGAGGATCAACAATGAAAGAATTATACACTAAACACAAAACCTTAATATTAATTACTATAAGCGTATTTCTTGCAATCGTATTAGCAATAGTGCTGGCATTTGCATTAGCCGACACGGCAAAAATTGTTTTTTCAGACGACGGATATCTTTCGTACATTAATGGCAGTTTAAATTCCGAAGCGGTATTGTCGAGCGAACCCTTAACCTCGCAGCCTGCCGATACGGGCATACCGCTTGTTATAACCTCGCCATCAAAGACCGATGTTACCGTAACCGAACCGTTTTATGCCATAACGGGAACGAGTGACCCAACAAAACCGCTTTTGATGAACGGTCAGGAGGTATCACGGCTTGAAAATGGTGAGTTTTCTCTCGATGTTGAACTAATACCGGGTAACAATACCTTTAAGTTTGAATACGACGGCAAAACTGTAACTTATGTAATACGCTATACCTTTACAGTTATAAAGGCGTATGCGCCTTATGAAAAGCAAAGCTATGAGGCTGGCTCGTCATTTGTTGTAATTGCCTATGCGCGCATAGATTCAAGCTCGGTTACGGCATCATTTAACGGTCAAACTATAAATCTGACACCGCAACCGTATAAAGACGGCGATATATTTACAAATTTTACGGGAACCTTTACACTGCCTACCGGCAATGAAAGCAATATAAATCTTGGTAGCGTAAAATTTACGGGCACCTGTCAAGGTCTTACACGCAGTTATAATTCGCCCTCTATAATTTGCCTTCGCGATAAAGCGCTTGACGGCACACAGGTAGTAGAGATCGTAGCTTCGCAGGCTGAAACCTTTAATGGCAACACAACTGACGACTGGTCACGCCCAACAAACAGTTATCTACCACAAGGAACGGTAGATTATAAGGTGGGTGGCATTGTATATGAAGCTGAAAGCGGCAATAGCTATTATAATTTGCGTTGCGGCAAGCGTGTTTATATAAACAAAAAGAATGCTCCCGACACCGAGCGCGTTACAGTTTCAAAGGTTTATAAAGGTGAGCTGCCCGAACACAACGCAATTTCGCTTGCTGAAAGCACGTCGGAAGGCAAACACTCGGTTATGACCTTTAATACCGATTGGCGAGCACCTTTTGCGGTAGAGCTTGGCCCGCAAAGCTATACAAATCCATCAAAACAAGATTATACAATTTCAAGTGTTACATATACTTATATTGATATTAAATTCTTTTACACGCAGGCTATCGGCGGAGAATTTAATTTAGAAAAGCATCCGCTGTTTTCTTCGGCGCAGATAATATCGGCGAGCGACGGATATACGTTAAGACTGCATCTTAAACAAACGGGCGCCTTTTACGGCTGGAACGCCGAATACAATTCAAGCGGTCAGCTCGTGTTTAAGTTTTTGAATGCGCCAACTGTTACAAAAAAGAATGATTTAACCGGCATAAAAATAGTAATTGACGCAGGTCACGGCGGACGTGATATCGGAGCGCCGGGGCTGCGACCTGATACCAACCCCGAGGCTGAACGCAATCTTTCGCTGGCATTTAAATTAAAGGCGCAGTTAGAGTCTTATGGCGCTACCGTAATAATGACCCGCACAAATAACGTAGAATTATCGTCGGATGCAAGGTGTGAATTTTTGCGAAAACAGTCGCCCGATCTTTGCATATCAATACATCACGATTCAAGCACACGAGCGTCGGCAAACGGAGGAGGATTTTTCTGTTTTAACGCATTTTCTGACAAGGCGTTAAAATGCATCTTTGACCGAACCGCACAGGCCGGATTTTACAGTAAGATACAAAAAAGCTGGCACTACTTTTATTTGGCGAGGGTAACAAGCTGCCCCGTTGTGCTTACCGAGAACGGATTTATTTCAAACCAACAGGATTTTAACGGCATAATAAGCGACAGCGTAAATATCCAAAAGGCAAAAGTAATTACTCAAGGTGTGCTTGATTACTTTAATTCTTTTTACAAAATAGTTGAAAATGACGGCGATAATGGTTATAATGGTGATAATTCTGAAAATGACCAAACCTCGTCCGAGCAACCGCCCAATGAGGAGCCAAACCAACCTCCCGTGGTAGAGCCCACGCCGCCACCCGAGTCGGAGCCATTGCCGGATGAAGACCCCGAACAAGAAGAAAACGATAATATTGGTGATGAAAATGAAAAACAATGAAAAATTAGTAAAAGCAATAACCTCTATGGATGAGGATTTTGCAAAATGGTATACTGATGTATGCATAAAGGCCGAGCTTATCGACTATGCATCGGTTAAAGGCTGTATGATTATTCGCCCCTACGGTTATGCCATTTGGGAGAATATTCAACATATTATGGACGGTATGTTCAAAGAACTCGGCCACGAAAACGTGTATATGCCAATGTTCATTCCCGAAAGTCTTTTACAAAAGGAAAAGGACCACGTTGAAGGCTTTGCACCCGAGGTTGCTTGGGTAACACACGGCGGTGCCGAAGAGCTTGAAGAGCGTCTTTGTGTGCGCCCTACCAGTGAAACACTTTTCTGTGACCACTTTAAAAATATTGTACACTCATACCGCGACCTGCCAAAGCTTTATAATCAGTGGTGCAGCGTAGTTCGTTGGGAAAAGACCACCCGTCCTTTCTTACGTTCACGTGAATTCTTGTGGCAAGAGGGTCACACCCTTCACGCTACTGCCGAAGAGGCAAGACAAGAGACCGAGCAGATGCTAAACGTGTATGCCCGCTTTGCAAAAGAGGCACTTGCTATGCCTGTTGTAAAGGGACAAAAGACCGACAAGGAAAAATTTGCAGGTGCCGAGGCAACCTACACAATCGAGGCTTTAATGCACGATGGTAAGGCGCTTCAAAGCGGTACTTCACACTACTTTGGCGACGGCTTCTCACGCGCGTTTGAGGTTCAATATACCGATAAAGATAATAAACTTGTTCATCCGCATCAGACCTCTTGGGGCACAACCACCCGTCTAATTGGCGCGGTTATTATGACCCACGGTGATGATAACGGCCTTGTGTTGCCACCTGCGATTGCTCCTATTCAGGTTGTAATCGTTCCAATTGCATCTCACAAAGAGGGCGTTGTAGAAAAGGCAACCGAAATTTGCAACACACTAAAAACGGTTTGCCGAGTAAAGCTTGATAATTCAGAACAAACTCCCGGTTGGAAGTTTGCCGAATATGAAATGAAGGGCGTGCCGCTTCGCCTTGAAATCGGTCCACGCGATATTGAAAACAACCAGTGTGTTGTTGTTCGTCGTGACAACCGTGAAAAGATTTTCGTAAATCTTGACGAGCTCACTACCCGCATACCCGAGCTTTTGACAGAGTATCACGATGCGCTTTATAACAAGGCACTCGAACGTCGCGAAACAATGACCTACGACGCTAAAAACCTTGACGAAATGAAAGAAATTGCCGACACAAAGCCCGGCTTTATACGTGCGATGTGGTGCGGTGACCGCGAATGCGAAGATAAGCTTAAAGAAATAGCAGGCGTTACATCGCGCTGCATTCCTTTTGAGCAAGAACATATTGGCGACACCTGTGTTTGCTGTGGTAAAAAGGCCGACAAAATGCTCTATTGGGGCAAGGCATATTAATTTTTGAGGATTTCTGGTTATAATGAGAAAAACTAAAATTGTTTGTACATTAGGACCCGCTTGCGAAAAAGCCGAAATATTAGAGGCTATGTGCAAAGCCGGTATGAATGTGGCGAGACTTAACTTTTCGCACGGCACGCACGAGCAGCACCTACAAAAAATTGAGCTTATAAAAGCGGTTCGTGAAAAGCTTGACCTGCCGATTGCTATAATGCTTGACACTAAGGGCCCTGAGTATCGTATAAAAACCTTTGGAAACGGTAAAATAGACCTGAGAGACGGCGATATCTTTTCGTTTACTACAGAGGATATTGTCGGAGACGAGAAAAAAGTAAGCGTTACCTACAAGGGTCTTTGCAACGATATGAATATAGGCGACCGCATTTTGCTTAACAACGGTTTGCTCATTTTCGAGGTTGTTGAAATTAAAGATTTAGAGGTAATTTGCAAAGTCCTTGCGGGCGGCGAGTTGTCTGACCGCAAGAGTATGGCGTTTCCCGGCAAAGTGCTAAAGCAAAAATATTTAAGCGAGCAGGATAAAGCCGATATAAAATTTGGCATAGAAAACGATGTCGATTTTATTGCTTGTTCATTCGTTTCAAACGCTCAGGATTTGCGAGATGTTCAGCAATATATAGATTCGATAAATCCAAATTCCCGAATTACACTCATTGCAAAAATAGAAAACCGTTCGGGCGTTGACAACATTGATGAAATTTGTGAAGAATGTGAAGGCATAATGGTCGCCCGGGGTGATTTGGGCGTTGAAATACCTTTCGAAGAGTTGCCCGCCGTTCAAAAGAAGCTTATTACAAAGTGCAGACTTCTCGGCAAGCGTGTCATAACCGCTACCGAAATGCTTGAATCTATGATTCATAATCCGCGTCCTACCCGTGCTGAAATCAGCGACGTTGCAAATGCGGTTTACGACGGCACCAGTGCAATTATGCTTTCGGGTGAGACCGCTGCGGGAAAATACCCTGTGCTGACAGTTGAAACTATGGCTCGCATTGCCGAGCACACCGAGCAAAATATACACTATAACAAACGATTTAAAAATACCGATTTCAAAATTAAAAACATTGTTGATGCGCTTTCGCACTCGGCTTGCGGGATGGCAATAGATGTAGATGCAAAATGTATTGTTGTCTGCTCGCTTTCGGGTATGACCTCGCGAATGGTATCGCGCTTCCGTCCGTCTATGGATATAATAGGCTATACAGCCGACGAGAAAACTCGTAGAAAACTGGCGCTTTCCTGGGGTGTTATACCAATGAGAGCCGAATTTTTCAAATCAACTGACGTATTGTTTTATTCGGCTGTAAACGCTGCGAAAAAGCAACTTAATTTGCAGTCGGGCGACAAAGTTTTGATCACAGGTGGTAACACAAGCGGTGTATCGGGTACTACAGATATGATAAAGATTGAAACGGTTGATTAAATGCACGATTAACAAAATTATAAACCTCTGCTTTTTTATAAAGCAGAGGTTTGATTTTTTAATCAGTATGAATTGTTTAATGAATCGTTTAGTCACAGCATTCGTCTTTTTTTGGTGCCTTTTTTTGCTTTGGCGCAGGTTGTGTGTTATCGCCAAGACCTGTAGTTTCAGAGAATATTGCGTTGTTTGTGACTGCGTTTACCGCATCAGTAGGTATAATAAGCTTAGCGGCAGTGCCGTTTGACATATTAACGAGAGCCTCATATTTTTTAAGTTCAAGCACAGCGGCGTCTGCGCCTGCTTCTCTTAATGCGATAAGACCATCGGCCTCAGCCTTTTTAGAAAGGTAGATAGCCTTTGCTTCACCCTCGGCGCGTGCTATTCGCGCGTCACGTTCACCCTCGGCTTCAAGTATCATAGCCTGCTTGTCACCCTCAGCACGAGTGATAGCTGCGGCCTTGTGACCTTCGGCTTGCAAAAGTGTTTCGCGGCGGTCGCGTTCGGCCTTCATTTGTTTTTCCATCGCATTTTGAATTTCTGCAGGAGGAATAATGTTTTTAAGCTCAACGCGGCTTACCTTCATACCCCACTGGTCAGTAGCTTCGTCAAGAATTTCTGCCATTTTTGTGTTGATAATGTCACGTGAGGTAAGCGTGCCGTCAAGCTCCATTTCACCAACAATATTACGCAGTGTAGTAGCGGTCAAATTCTCAAGCGCGCGAATAGGATTTACAACACCGTAGCTGTAAAGCTTTGCGTCAAATATGCGGAAGAAAACGACTGTGTCTATTTGCATAGTAACGTTATCTTTTGTGATAACGGGCTGTGGAGGTGAGTCCATAACCTGTTCTTTTAATGTGATTTTGTTAGCAATTCTTTCAAGGAAAGGAATTTTAACGTGAATACCTGCAT
Source organism: Acutalibacteraceae bacterium (assembly GCA_045539695.1). Classification (GTDB taxonomy): domain Bacteria; phylum Bacillota; class Clostridia; order Oscillospirales; family Acutalibacteraceae; genus UBA737. The sequence goes on along the minus strand of JAZQFX010000021.1, from coordinate 33,073 downwards.
CCCAGGTGCATTTGTATTTACCTAAAAATTCAATAACGTATTGTGTTGCTTGAGGTACAATACGAACATTAGGTATAATAATTACCAAAAAAATTACTATTAAAGCGATAATCCAGGGCATAAAACAACCACCTTTTTAAATTTATTTTAACAAAGCTGATGACAGCTTTTTGTTAGACGATACAACGGGGATGAACTGTGTGAGCGAGTCAACAAAGTGCTTGTTTTCGCCCAAAGCCGCAACTGCGTTTGCCTTTACGGTTTCATCATTTACACAAGCGGCGGCAACAACGGCGACAATAGTATTCACTGTGTCGCGGTCACCGTGTAAATATCCGTTTTGAAAAACATCGAAAAGCTTTTTAACGTTTTTCTTATTATTCTCAAGCAGAACCGATTTTATTTGCGGCACCAATTTTTCGCCAAAGAAATTAAGGTATAAGAAATTGCCGTAAACGGCTACGTGAGACTTATATTCATCCTTAAGTGTTGGAAAAACATCAAGAACCTTTTTTGTGAATGCAGTTATGTTATAGGTGCCGTCCTTTGAAACGGTAGGCAGGTCGATGGCATTAGCGGCTGTTGCCGAGCGGGTGTGCTTAATGCCCATCTCTGATTTAAGGGTAGATGTGAAATCTATACCAACTGCTTCGGCGTCCTTTGCGTTTTGGCTGTCGTCAAAAAGCCATGCGCTCACTTCGGCAAGTTCAAAACTGCCGTCCTCGGCAATGTCGGCTGTTTTCAAAACATACATCTGGCGCTCTTCGTTATATTCAACAGCAGCCGCTTTTTTATCGTTTTTATAAACACCGTCTGTCAATTTAAAACCGTTTTCATCAAAAAAAGGTTTCATCTCGGCGATTACATTCTCTAAATATCTGTTATCCATTTTAAATAAACACTTCCAAAAAATATTATTTTTTATATTGTATCATAAAATTTTGCCTTTGTCACCTAAAAATTTCTTGAAAGGAGAGTATTTGTTATATATAATGTATTTGGTTGGTGAAAAATATGAAAATTTCTAACAAAAGAGATTTGAAAAGCGTACTAGAATCTCAAGGTTTTTCTTTTAAAAAATCCTTGGGACAAAACTTTTTAATAGACGATACAGTGTGTCCCCGTATGGCTGAGGCCGTGTCGGGCGAAAATGTGGGTGTTTTAGAAATAGGCCCCGGTGCAGGTGTGCTTACAGCGCAGCTTTCCGCCGCTTGTAAAAAGGTGGTGTCGGTCGAGCTTGATACCCGACTTAAACCCGTACTCCAGCAAACACTTGCCGACTGCAATAACGTAAAAATAATATGGAACGACATTTTAAAGGTAGATTTGCACGCCGTTTTGGCAGAAGAATTTAAGGATTGCGACACAATTAATATATGCGCAAATCTGCCCTATTATATTACCTCGCCCGTTATTATGACCTTGCTTGAAAGTCGCTTGCCTATAAATAAAATTGCCGTTATGGTGCAAAAAGAGGCGGCTGACCGCCTTTGTGCAGAGGTGGGCTCACGTGCGGCTGGCGCCGTTACGGTTGCAGTAAATTATTATGCTACCGCAAAAACACTTTTTGGTGTGCCACGAACGAGCTTTTTACCGCCCCCGAATGTTGACTCGGCGGTTATTGAGCTTACTTTGCGCGCTGCACCGCCCGTTGAGGTAGCAGATGAGAAACTATTTTTTAAAATAGTAAAGGCTTGCTTTGCCCAGCGTAGAAAAATTTTGCTTAACACAGTTTGCAACACTTTGGGACTTGAAAAAGAGGTATTAAGGCGGGCGCTCGGTGAGTCAAGTATTCCCGAAACGGTTCGCGGCGAGACCTTAAATATGCAACAGCTTGCCGACCTTACAAACGCACTAAAAAAATAAATGCTTGCATTTTAAAAATTTTGTGTTATAATTCTTTTGTTAAATGCGATGATAAAGAAAAGTAACGTTGTACGTAACTTTAAGAGAGGGTGGCCTCAGGCTGTAAGCCGCCTATTTTACCGCAACGCGAAGTTCCCTTTTGAGCAGTGCCGCTGAAAAATGCAGTAGGTGGCAACGGGTAATCGGTTCCGTTATAGACCGAAGAGAGTGTTTGCTCTTTGAGCGAAAATGCGGGTGGTACCGCGGAGTCAAGTGTTTACAGACTTCGTCCTGTTTTATGGACGGAGTCTTTTTATTTACATTAAATTTCCTTAAAAGCCTCCCTTGCCTAAAGGGAGGTGGCAGTCGCAGACTGACGGAGGGATATTCATTTTAAAGGAGATAGATTATGAAACAACAGCTTGAACAAATCAAGACTGCGGCGCTTGAAGCCATTGCGGCTGCCGAAAACAGCGCCGACTGCGAAAACATCAGGGTAAAATACCTTGGTAAAAAAGGTGAGCTTACCGCCATTTTAAAGATGATGGGCGGACTCTCACCCGAAGAGCGCCCAATTATGGGTCAGCTTGTAAACACAGCAAAAGCAGAGGTTGAAGCAGCACTTAGCGAGAAGGTAACCGAGATGCAGGCCGCTGCAGAAGAACTCAAGCTCAAGGAAGAAACCATCGACATCACAATGCCGGCAAAGGTGAATAAGACGGGTAAATTACATCCGCTTAATACGGTGCTTAACGATATGATTGATATTTTTCAGTCTATGGGCTTCGACGTGGTTGATGGCCCCGAGGTAGAGACCGACCACTACAATTTTGAGTGTCTTAACGTTCCTGCTGACCACCCCGCACGCGATATGCAAGATACATTCTACTTGGCAGAAAATATTTTGCTTCGCACACAGACTTCAGCCGCTCAGATTCGTACTATGGAAACTCGCAAGCCGCCTATTCGTGTAATCTGCCCCGGCCGTGTGTTCCGTGCTGATGAGGTAGATGCAACACATTCACCCGTGTTCCACCAAATAGAAGGTCTTGTTGTTGATAAGGGCGTTACAATGTGCGACCTAAAAGGCGTGCTCGAGCAGTTTGCCCACGAAATTTACGGACCTGATACCAAGGTTAAGTTCCGTCCGTCATTCTTCCCGTTTACAGAGCCGTCAGTTGAGGTTGACGTTTCCTGCTCGGAGTGTGGCGGTAAGGGCTGCCGCGTATGTAAGGGCGCAGGCTGGATAGAAATTTTGGGCGCAGGTATGGTGCATCCAAACGTGCTTCGCTCTTGCGGTATTGATCCAGAGGAATATAGCGGCTTTGCATTTGGTATAGGCCTTGACCGACTTACAACCACACGCTATAAGATTAGTGATATACGTTTGTTGTTCGAAAACGACAAGCGATTCCTTGACCAGTTTTAAGAAAGGGGACGTTAGGTTATGAAAATTTCACTAAAAGCATTAAAATATTACGTAGATATAAACGTTCCCGTACAGGAACTTTGTGACCGTATGGTTATGGCAGGCTTTGAGGTAGAAAGCATTGAGTGTGAGGGCGAAAATATTAAAAACGTTGTTGCCGCTCGCATTGTAAAGCTTGAACCCCACACAGACAGCGACCATCTACAAATTTGCCAAATGGATATAGGTGCCGAAAACCTCGTACAAATTGTTACAGGCGCACAAAACATAAAAGAGGGCGACCTCGTTCCCGCTGCGCTTGACAACAGCGATTTGCCAAACGGTATGCACATTAAAGCCGGCAAGCTTCGCGGCGTAGAGTCAAACGGTATGCTTTGCTCGGGCGAAGAGCTTTGCCTTACCGAAGAGGACTACGAGGGTGCAAGCGTTCACGGTATTCTTATTCTTAAAGGTGACTGGAAGCCGGGTACCGATATGCGTAAGGTTCTAGGTCTTGATGATTATATCATCGATTTTAAAATCACCGCTAACCGCCCTGACTGTAACTGCTTTATGGGCGTTGCAAAGGAGGCTTCGGTAGTTTTGGGCAGTGCTTATCATCCGCCTGTACCAAGCTATAAAACAGTTGGCGAAAATATAACCGATTACGTTGACGTAGAGGTTAAAAACTACGACCTTTGCCCACGTTACGTAGGTAGAGTGGTTAAAAATCTTCGCATCAAGCCATCTCCTGCTTGGATGCAAAAGGCACTTACCGCATCGGGTATGAGACCGATAAACAACATAGTTGATATTACAAATTTTGTTATGCTAGAAACCGGTCAGCCAATGCACGCGTTTAACTATAACGACCTTGCAGACAAAAAGATTATTGTTCGTAATGCTGCAGAGGGTGAAAAGATTACCACACTTGACGGTAAAGACTACAATCTTACCACCGATCTGCTTGTAGTTGCCGACGGCGAGAAGCCCTGCTGCCTTGCAGGCATTATGGGTGGCAAAGAGAGTGAAATTGAAGACGATACAAAGGATTTATTCCTTGAATGTGCTAAATTCCGTCGTGACAGCGTTAGAAAAACCGGTCGCGCACTCGGTATTCGTACCGAATCAAGCGGTCGCTTTGAAAAGGGCGTTGACATTGTAAACGTAGGCTTTGCAATGGATCGTGCGCTGCAGCTTATTTGCGACCTTGATGCAGGCGATATTATAGATGGTGTAATCGATAGAAACGAGGGCCTCCCCGAAGATAAGATTTTAAACGTTACCTCAAAAAGCATAGTTGAGCTTTTGGGCGTAGATATTCCCGAAAGCAAAATGGTTGAGATTTTAAATAGCCTTTGCTTACCAACCACCGCAAAAGACGGTGTTTTAACCGTAAGGGTACCGTCAATTCGTGATGATATAGAGGGTAGAGCAGATTTAGCCGAAGAGGTTATGCGTATATACGGTTATGACCACATTGTCGGCACCGCTATGCGTGGCGACGTAATGCGTGGCAAAAAGCTACCAAACCGTGTAAAGAGTGATAAAATGAAATCACTTCTTTGTGGTATGGGTTGTTATGAAATTGCAACCTACTCGTTCATAGCATCGGGTGCGCTTGATACACTAAATCTCCCTGAAGATGATGCCCGCCGTAACGCAATAAAGCTCATTAACCCACTTGGTGATGAATATTCTACCATGCGTACACAGCTTGTTACCAGTATGCTTACCGTTATGGCTACAAACATTAACCGCAAGATAGAGGCAGGCAGATTCTTTGAAGAAAGCAAACGCTTTATTCCAAAGGCTTTGCCAGTTACTGAACAGCCCGACGAGCTACCGACACTTTGTATCGGTCTTTACGGTAAAGATGAAGATTTCTTTACCCTTAAAGGTATTGTAGAAGAAGTTATGACACTCTTTGGCGCGCACACACAGTATAAGCGTTCAAACGAAAGTTATCTGCACCCCGGCCGTCAAGCCGAAGTGCTTGCAAACAATATGCCTGCCGCAGTTCTTGGTGAGGTTCATCCTGCAGTTGCTAAAAACTATGACATCGACACACGTGTTTACGTTGCCGAAATCAAGCTCGATGTTCTTTATGGTATAAACAAGCGCAAGGTTACCTACAAGCCGCTTCCGAAATTCCCTGCAGTTGAACGTGACTTTGCAATGCTTTGTGATAAAGATATACCCGTTGGCGATTTGGAAAGAGCTATTGTTAGCGGTGGCGGCAGATTGCTCGAGAAAGTTAAGCTTTTTGACGTTTATCAGGGCGCACAAATACCGGAAGGTAAAAAGAGCGTTGCATATAGCGTATGGCTCCGTTCTGCCGAGGGTACTCTTACCGACGCGCAAATAGAGGATGCAAGTACAAAAATTATTGCTAAACTCGAAAAATTGGGCGCAGAGCTTCGCAAATAATAGAAATTAAAAAAAACTTAATATTTTATTATTAAAATTTTTCTTGAAATTTCGCATAATGCGGTATATTATAATTATAATAGTATTTTAACAGCGAGGTGCTTATTATGAACGATAAAACTATGACCTTTTCAATCGGCGACCAGACCGAGCAAGAAATAAGAAGAATTTTAACAATAGTGTATGATTCTTTGAAAGAAAAGGGTTATAACCCAATAAACCAGATAGTCGGTTATATTTTGTCGGAGGACCCGACCTATATCACCACGCATAATAACGCTCGCAACCTAATTCGCCGCATTGACCGCGATACATTGTTGCAGTCACTTGTGCGTTATTATCTTACCGCGTAATTTAATGCACAATGCATAATTAACTAAAATGTAAGCACCTGTTATAGTGATATAATGGGTGCTTATATTGATGGTTTGTTTAATATCTTACTGTTGCGTCGTCACTTCGCTTTTTCTCATTTGGTAACAATAACGCAAACAGCAATTAATAATCTTGACTTTTGCTTAAGGTTTATGTATAATTATTTTTGCTGCTTTGTTCGGCACTACAGAGTTAATATAGAAGCGGGTATGGTGAAATTGGCAAACACGCATGATTCAGGTTCATGTGTCGCAAGACTTGCAGGTTCAAGTCCTGTTACCCGCACCATCGTCCAAACCCTTTAATTATGTGGGTTTGGGCGATTTTTTATACCCAAAATTGCTTTTGATTTTCAAAAAATGTTTTTATTTCCGTGGTAGATATCCCTATTTAATTTATAATTGCTTTGTGCTCAGAGATGTTCTTTGGCGCGATTGTTGAATTATAAGAGTTGACTTTATATTTGTTTTTTGAGATAATAAGTTTTGCTAAATAAAAAAGATTTTAATGTTAAATAAAAAATGGTTTATATGTGTTAAAATTACAAAAACGGAGTGATAGGCAAATGGCAGATTTTGTAAAGTTTCATTTTGATAATACCTTTTATGACAAGCCAATTGAATTTTCTCCTTTTTGCATAGTGCAAGTTGGTGATATTGACACCTATTCAGGATTTAAGTGCGTGCGTCACACTCAGGTAGCACACGAGCTTACATATATTGTGCGCGGTAATGCAAATATTTTGTGTGATAACAAAACCTATCTTTGCAAAACGGGCGATATTATCTTTAATCCAAAAGGCACCGCGCACGCTATTGATAGTGCCGACGGTCATTCGCTTAGATATTACTATATCGCGTTTGATATACCCGATACTTCAAACGAGTGTGAAAAGGCGCTTGCCGAGTTTTTTGCCTCCGCAAAGGCGGGATGCATGACTGCTGACCGCAGTATTCCGCACACCTTTCACGATATTTTTTTAAATCTTTACGGCAATGACGAATTTTCAAACACTATTGTTTCCGACAGTATAAGAAAGCTTTTGATATATGCGTTGCGTTCTTTGTCGGGCGAGGCAAACAGGGTTTATGTGCCAGATCTACGTTTTGGTAAAAAGCGTACCGTTGCGCAAATTTGTTCGTTTATTGATTCTAATGTTGAGGATATAAACGTGCTAAAAAAATTGCCTCAAAGGTTTGATTATAGCTATTCGCACATATCATCTTTCTTTTCAAAATCAATGGGTCTTTCCCTTAAAGAATACTTTTTAATGAGTCGTCACCGCCGAGCCTGCGAGCTGCTTAGTAGCGGTATGAGTGTTACTGCTGTGGCTGAACGTATGGGATATAGTAGCATTCACGTCTTTAGTAAGGCATTTTCCAGCAGAGAAAGCATAAGCCCAAGCGCTTATGCTCAAAAATATAAAACAAAATAAAGCGAGGTCTTTAAAATGAAGGTTGCAGTTATTGGTTGCGGTACTATTGCCAACACACAGCATATTCCCGCATATTTGGCAAACGAAAAGGCAGAAATTAAGTATTTTTGCGACATTATTCCCGAACGCGCCGAAGCCGCTGTAGAAAAATACGGTTGCGGTATTGCTATAACCGATTATAAGGTGGCACTTGCCGACCCTGAAATCGAGGCTATTTCGGTTTGCACCCCTAACAATGTTCACCCTCAAATTTCTATCGACGCTATGCGCGCAGGCAAAGACGTTCTTTGTGAAAAGCCTGCCGCTCGTACATACGAAGAAGCTCTTACCATGCAAAAGGTTCAACACGAAACCGGCAGAGTGCTTAACATTGGTGTTTGCAACCGTTTCCACAACGGTATAAGAACACTTAAAAAGCTTATTGATGAAGGTATGTTCGGCGATATTTTCCACGTTTACGTTAGCTTCCGTGCGTTCCGTTCAATACCCGGTCTTGGTGGTGCATTCACCACAAAGGCAATCGCAGGTGGCGGTGCGCTTATCGACTGGGGCGTACATTTTCTTGATATTGTTATGTATTGCTGCGGCGACCCAAAACCACTTACCGTTACGGGCGAAGCTTTTTGTAAATTGGGTAAAAACATTCCCGAATACGTATACCCCGGTAAAATGTGGGCAGGCCCACCAATACTTGACGGCACCTATGACGTTGACGACTCGGTTACGGCGCTTATTCGTACCGAAGGTCCAACCATTACTGTTAACGGTGCTTGGGCACAAAACGTAAAGCGTGACGAAATGTTTATTGACTTTATGGGCGATAAGGGTGGATGTCGTATAGACTACTATACAAAGGAATTCACCGTTTACACCACAAAAGACGGCGAGCTTTATGAATATACACCTGAATTTGAAGCAAATGTTCAGATTGCAACCGAAATTGATGAATTCCTTGACTGTATTAAATCAGGCGAAAAGCTTGCAAACCACATCGACACCAATATTATTACCGCAAAGATGATGCAGGCAATTTATGATTCGGCCGAAGCACACAAAGAAATTGCACTTGACTAAGGAGAAAACACAATGATTAAAGTTGGTTTTATAGATTATTTTCTTGACGAATGGCACGCAAACACAGCGCCCAAGCATTTAGAGGAACAGTCAAACGGTGAAGTAAAGGTATGTTACGCCTATGGCGAAATACCAAGCCCCAAGGGCGTTACAAGCGAACAGTGGTGCGAAAAAATGGGCATAGAGCACTGTGCTACTATTGCTGAGGTTATTGAAAAATCTGATGTTATTATAGTTTTGGCACCAGATAACTGTGAAAGAAAAGAAGACCTTTGTCGCGAGGCACTCTCAAGCGGCAAGCCTTGCTTTGTAGATAAGCCTTTTGGCACCGATTTAGCATCTGCTAAGCGTATGTTTGATATAGCCGAAAAAAGCGGCACACCTTGCTATACTTGTTCATCTCTTCGTTACGCGCAAGAGTATTGCACGGTTGACCGTGCGGCTATAAAGTCACTTGTGGCAATGTGCCCACAAAATTCTTATGATAACTATATTCTTCATGCGCTTGAGCCTGCTATGATGCTGATGAGCGAGCCTGCTAAACGCGTTAGCGCTGTAAGCACCGAGGATGCCTTTTATTCGGTAACAATCGAAATGCAAAGCGGCAGACACATTGTTATTAGCAGTCTTAACTACGACAGTCCTTATATGATGAATATATCTATCCCAACAAGCAACAAGCTAATTAACTGCAGCTATGATTTTTGGATTTATCATTATAAGGCAATGGTAGAGTTCTTTAAAACAGGGGTTGAGCCCGTATCGCATAAAGAAACACTTATGATTGCCGCTGCTCGCGAGGCTGGCAAAAAGAGCCTTGAGGCAAATGGTGAATGGATTGCGGTAGATAATAATTACTAAATTAAAAAACCTCACTTTGTGCAAAAGTGAGGTTTTTTGCTGTTTAATTGACCAAGCAAATAAAAAATGGTACTATATAGGTGAAGGGGGTAAAAGTATGAAAAAGATAATATCTGTTATTTTAATCTTAGTTATTATTGTCAGCCTTGTGTCCTGCCGTAAAATAAGTGATGACACAAGCAGCAGCTTGTCGGCCACCGAAATCGCAGATGTTTCTATACCTGAAAGTTCAAGTGCTATAGAAACAGTTGAACCCGAGGTGCAGCAAACACCACAAGAACAACCCTCGCAAAATACTTTTACAAGCACCATAGATACACCAACGCAGGTCATATTTTATAAGAATGGTAAATATGGCAAGTCAACCGACAAAGAGCTAAACCTAAATGTAGCAAAGTGTGTGGAATCGTGGTATAAAAATTACGAAAATGATACCCTACCACTTACAAAAACTGCCGTCTCGGAAGAGATGATAGCTAAATTAAAACAAAACGAAACGGTAATAGAGATTTGTTTTGATTATGATCAAGAAATAAACCTATTAGGCAAAATAAAGCTTGAACACACATACCGACTTTTAATTCCTTTAACCGGTAATCAGGCGTATTATGTTTTCAGAGGTAATAGCGCTTATATATACAAAAACGGATTGTACGCCGTAAAGGGTAGCGGGCTCGAGAAATATTTTAAAGGTGTCAAGCTGGATAAAGACGTAAAAAAATGGGAAAGCACTGTTATAGCGCCTACAAAGGTTGCATTTTATAAAGAGGGTATGCAGTCGGTATCAACAGATAAAGAGTTTAATCACGAAATCGCAAAGCATATTGAAAAGTGGTTTCAATACGAAGATTCAATTGCCGTGGCAAATCTTGCCGCAACAACCGATTTAATTAACGAAATTAAAAGAAGTGAAATGGCAGTAGAGCTTCAGTTTGATAGTGAGATAAAATTTTATGGCGGAGTGATGTCGGAAAATACGAGAACGCTTTTTGTTCCTCTTACCGGAGATTACGACTACTTGATATTTAGCAACACTTTAAAGTATCCTGATAGTTGGTCGGGCCCTAAAGGTGCAAATGGTGGCACGGGATTAGAGAAGTTTTTTGACAAAGTTCAATTCACCCCTCTTACCGAAGAAGAAAAACGTTGGCAAAGCACTGTTGCAACGCCAAGCCAAATTGAATTTTATGAAAACGGTAAACTCGTCGGTGAATCAGGGGAGTATATGAATGACTATGCATTTAATAATAAAATTGCGTTACATATAGAATCCTGGTTTTACAAGAAAGAAAAAATTGATACCATAACCGTTTCCGAGTCGCCTATTGAAACAGCTTGGGCTAAGGATACATATATTAAGGTAAATTTCTACTCGGGTCCAACATTTTATGGAGAAAATATTATTCCAAAAGAATATAATACCCTGATTATTCCAATCACAGGAAACTATGCCTATAATATTTTTGTTGGTGATTACAATAAAACGTTTTCAAGCACCGCATATTCTATAGATGGTGGTGGGCTTGAACAATTTTTTGAAACAATTAAAAACAAATAAAACAAACCCCCGACCATTTGGTCGGGGGTTAAATTTTGCTGTAACTTAAAATTACTTAAGCTCAACCTTTGCGCCAACTTCTTCAAGCTTAGCCTTGATTGCTTCAGCGTCTTCTTTGCTTGCTGCTTCCTTAAGGGTCTTAGGAGCGCCATCAACAACTGCCTTTGCATCAGCAAGGCCAAGACCTGTGATTTCGCGAACAACCTTAATAACCTTAATCTTTTCAGCGCCTGCTTCTGCGAGAATAACGTCAAATTCAGTTTTCTCTTCAGCTGCTGCTGCGTCTGCTGCTGGAGCTGCTACTGCTACTGCAGCTGCTGCAGATACGCCAAATTCCTCTTCTACTGCTTTAACGAGCTCAGAAAGCTCAAGAACGGTAAGAGTTTTTAACTCTTCAATCATAGCTGTAATCTTTTCAGATGCCATTTTAGTTTCCTCCAATAAATGTTTTAATTTAGTTTAGTTTTGTTTTAATTATTCTGCTGCTTCTTCAGCGGCTGGCTCACCGTCTTTATCAACGATAGCCTGTACAGCACGTGCAAATGCTGCGATAGGTGCCTGGAAGGCACTGAGAACTGTTGCAAGAAGAACCTCTCTGGAAGGAAGTTTTGCAAGTTCTGTGATGGTTTCAACACTTACAACTTTGCCATCAAGGAAGCCTGACTTAACATTAAAGTTATCGTGGCTGTCGGCAAATTTGCAAAGTATTCTTGCTGCTGCAGTGTAGTCGTCGTTAGCGATTGCGATAGCGGTTGTGCCTTCACATGCGCTTGCGATGTCACCGAGGTCTGTACCCTCAACTGCGCGCTTTAAGATAGAGTTTTTAACTACAAAGTACTGTACGCCGTTTTCACGAAGCTCTTTACGAAGAGCAGTATCGTCAGCAACAGTGATACCCTTGTAATCAACAACAACACCTGTAATAGCGGCGCCGAGTTTTTCGGAGAGTTCAGCAACAGCCTGCTTTTTTGCTTCTAAAACCTTTGCGTTTGGCAATGTGTTCACCTCCGAGTGAAAATAAAAAATGTCCACCCAAGGACACAAGGATAGACATGAAAAATTCAAAATTAAATTATTCACGCTCACCTCGGTAGGCGTCATACTTACGGCCTGTTGGCCACCTACTGTCTTTGGATTGCTTGACTATTATATACAACCAAGTTTCGTTTGTCAAGTATTAATTTTAATTTTTTTGCAATGTTGCGCCATTATAATAATGTAATAAAATCTCATCATAGCTGCTGCCCTGCTTTGCCATATAGTCGGCGCCTGTTTGACTCATACCAACACCATGACCGTAGCCCTTTACCGTGAATTTAAAATTACCGTCAGCAAAGCTCACTTCAAAATTGCTTGAACGAAGCCCCAATAATTCGCAAATTTGAGCGCCGCTGACTTCTTTGCCGCAATAGGCAATGCTTTTAACGTATCCACTGTTGGTTTTTTCAATATTGGTAAAATAATTTTGTGGCTCGCCCGACGCCGTTTTGATGCTTTTCAGCTTTTCGGCAAGCTCGTCGGCGGTAAAAGTTGCTTCACTTAAATATCCGTCGGCGAGCATATCGCCTGCACTGTCTTGCGATTGTAAATAAGATAAATCGTTTCCCCAAACATCTGCGCATGAGTTCGTTTTTCCTGATGATATTGCGTGATACGCCGCAAAAATCGGAGCGTTGTCAAAGGTCAGTAGCTCGCCCTGCACAGCGGCTATGCAGTCATCAAGCTTTTGTGCATATTCATCTGCCTTTTCACCCCAACGCGAGCTTGCTTCTTGGCGAGTAATAAAGCATTGGGCGGTATCGCTGTCGGCAGATATGTCATATTCGGTATTCGTGTTATTTTCTTTGCGATAGCAAGCAAAGGTGTAGGCGGCAACCGCCTGCGCCTTTAATGCTTCTTCGTGATATAGGGCCGGCATTTCGGCAGCAACCACACCAAATATGTAATCTTTTGTTGAATATTCGGTAACGGCACCGTCCTTTAAAACCTTGATTTTTTCAAAACCTATATTGTTGTTTGGTTTTTTATAGGCAATATCGCTTTGAGGCTTGGCTGTGGGCAACACGTTATCCGACTTAGAAATCGACGACAAGGGTATTACCAGCATAGAAAAAATAATAATAAGAGATATAAAAAATGTTCCTTTCATATTGCACACACCTTTAATTTTGTTGACTTTTTGTTGCTGTCTATATAAAATATATGTTGTGATTACGTTTTAAATTCTTTGAGGTGATATTATTATGAAGCATCGCCACACATTAATACTTTTATCAGTTGCTTTGCCAATTTGTGTTTTATTGCGCGCAATGCAGATGTATTTTACAATAGACAGCGTGACGGGGTTTGTGAAACAGCAGTATTCTGCTATAAGTGTTATAATTACGGTAATTATTTGCGCAGCCTCCGCCGCGATAGGTTTGCTTGCGGCAACGATTGATGAGGTAAAGCAAAACGCCAACAAACAGTGTCCTGCAGTGGCAATAGCCGGTGTGCTTGCCGGCGGTATGTTTATTTATCAGGCGGTCGCAGGCTTTTCTGTTGTTGGCAGCGGCGCTTGGTATGACGCTTTACTTGTGCTTTTAAGTTTTGTGTCGGCATTTGTTTTTGTTGCATACGGTCTTAAAAACATTTATGACTACAATCTACCGTCGATATTGCTTATATCACCGGTGCTTTACTACATTGTTAAGCTTATAAGCGTTTTTGTAAGCACGGCAAAGCTGGCGCTTGTTACCGAAAACATTTTTCTTATTTTTACAAGCAGCGTTCTGTTGTGGTTTATGCTTGAATTTGCAAGCTTTGAAAACGGAATAGGCGATGTTGACAAAAGGCCCAAAAAGCTTTTTGCGGCGGGGCTTGCGGCTGTTATGCTATGCGGTGTAACAGCAATTCCAAAGCTTGCTTTTGCGGTGCTTAATATTATGAAGCTTGAAGCAGAAGACATTGCATCAGCCCTTATAAATGTGGCAATAGGAGTGTTTATATTAGTATATATACTATGCAATTTTGGTGACAAGCACGAAAACAAAAAAGCCGTAGGAAAGCATTCGGCATAATGCTTTTCGATTGACAAAATATGTTTTGTATTGTATAATCAGTATTAGATTTGAATTTTTGGCTATACTTTTATAAGAGTCAAATTATAATAAAAGCAGTTTCTCTAATTTCAAAAGACGGGAGTGCCGTATTTGGAAAAGTTTGTAATAAACGGGGGCAAGGCGTTGCGCGGCAGCGTTCATATAAGCGGTGCCAAAAATGCCGCAGTTGCAATATTGCCTGCAGTGCTACTTGCTGACAGCCCTTGTGTTATTGAAAATTTACCCGAAATCTCTGATGTGGCTACATTGCTTCGAGCAATAAAGCAATTGGGCGCAGAGGTTCGTGCTATAAATAAATCAACGGTAGAGATTAATCCTGTACCTGCAAACTCCTTTGTTATCGATAAAAAGATGGCAGAGGGCATGCGTGCGTCCAGTTATTTTTTGGGCGCCCTTTTAGGTCGCCACAACAAAGCTCGAGTAGCGCCTCCCGGCGGTTGTGATTTTGGTGTGCGTCCTATCGACCAGCATATTAAGGGTTTTGAGGCGCTTGGCGCTAAGGTTATTATTGAAAACGGTATGGTTGATGCCCGTGCGGCTTCGCTTCGCGGCTGTTCGGTGTATCTTGATGTGGTGTCGGTTGGAGCTACAATCAATATAATGCTTGCCGCAGCAAAGGCAAGCGGACTCACCGTTATTGAAAATGCTGCACGTGAGCCGCATATTGTTGACCTTGCAAACTTCCTCAATTCAATGGGCGCCAACATTATGGGCGCTGGCACCAGTGTTATTAAAATTCGCGGCGTTGAGCATCTCCGCGGTACTACCTATAGCATTATTCCCGACCAGATAGAAGCAGGCACATATATGGTTGCGGCAGCTGCTACGGGTGGCGATGTGCTTATTGAAAACGTAATACCAAAGCATCTTGAGTCAATTATTGCCAAGCTTATTGAGGCGGGCGCTGAAATCACCGAATATGACGAGGCTGTTCGTGTTAAAATGAACGGCAGACCAAAAAAATGTAATGTAAAAACAATGCCGCATCCCGGCTTTCCTACCGATATGCAACCTCAAATTGCAACCTTGCTTGCCATAGCCGAGGGCACAAGCATTGTAACCGAGGGTGTGTGGGACAACCGTTTCAGATATGTTGAGCAGCTTATCGGTATGGGCGCTAAAATTCAGGTTGACGGCAAAATGGCTGTAATAACGGGTGTTGAAAATCTGACTCCCGCACCGGTTAAGGCAGTTGACCTAAGGGCAGGCGCCGCAATGATTATTGCAGGTCTTATGGCTAAAGGCATAACCGAGGTTGAAAATATTATATATATTGACCGCGGTTATGAAAATGTAGCTGAAAAATTCCAAAAGCTTGGAGCCGATATTAAGCGCGTGCCTATTATTAATAAAGAAACAGTTATAAAAAATGCATAAATTGATGGCGGCTTTTATAGCCGCCATACTCATTATATAAATAAGAAAGGGGATTGTTTATGGCTCGTTTGTGTACGTTGGCAAGTGGCTCCGGCGGCAACAGCACATATATATCTACATCCGACGGTGATATACTTGTTGATGCTGGTATTTCTTGCAAAGCGCTTATGGCTGCAATAGATGATGCGAACGGCGATGTATCAAAACTTCGCGCGGTTGCAATAACGCATACGCATAATGACCATATAATTGGCCTCAAAACCTTTTTAAAGAAAACAAAAATCCCCTTGATTGCTTCTGCCGAAACTCTGGAGGCTTTGACCGAAAAAGATTTTATACCCGAAGGCATTAAGACAATTGCTACAAATAACGACATTTTAAATTTTGGTGATATACAGGTTGATTTTTTCAAAACAAGTCACGATGCGAAAGGCAGCGGAGGTTATGCCATAACGCTACCTGACGGCAGACGCGCCGCCGTTTGCACAGATCTTGGTATTATGACCGATGATATAAGAAACAAAATTTTAGGCTGCGATGTTGTGTTGTTGGAGTCAAATCACGATGTAGAAATGTTAAGACGAGGACCCTATCCAGCTGCACTAAAGCTGAGAATACTGTCAGATGAGGGGCACCTTTCAAACAACGCGTGCGCTGCCGAGCTACCCGCGCTGCTTAAAAGCGGCACCACACGTATAATTCTCGGTCATTTAAGCCGTGAGAATAATACGCCGCTGTTGGCATTGTCTGCGGCAAGAGCCACTCTTGCAAAAATTGGAGCAAAAGATGGTGTTGACTATATACTTGAGGCGGCAAAGCCTAAAACGGTGGGGGTGACGGTGTTTTGATTAAGGTAACGCTTATAACGCTCGGAAAGCTAAAAGAAAAATATCTTCGCGACGCGGTAGATGAATACATAAAACGCCTATCAAGATATTGCAAGCTTGACATTATAGAGTTAACCCCCGTGAATCTACCTGAAAAACCGTCACGCAACGAAATTGATGCGGCGCTTGAAAAAGAAGCCGAAGTAATAGAAAAACGTATACCCGAAGGCAGTGTTGTCACAGCGCTTTGCGTAGAGGGAAAATCGCTTTCAAGCGAACAACTTGCAGATTTTACCCTTAAAAACACAAACGAAGGCAAAAATATGTGCTTTATAATCGGTAGCTCTTACGGTATGAGTGACGTGGTAAAACAAAGAGCAGATTTAAGACTGTCGCTATCACGAATGACCTTTCCGCATCAGTTGTTCAGAGTTATGCTGCTTGAACAAACATACCGCGCCTTTAAAATAAATGAAGGCTCAACCTATCATAAATAGAAATTTAAAAAATGCTTGACCTTGGCCTTGCTTTGTGGTATAATGCTACTACCTCTGCAAGGCTCTTTTTATGTTTAAAATAGTCTTATCAACGCAGTTACACAACATACTGTAGTGTGCTTTCCAAAGGTGCTCTATATGTGCCTTTTGGTACGGTGTGTGATGTACTGTAATGAGGGAGGCAATCTCGCCCCTGAGGCGAGGAAAAAATAATTCCGTAAAGCGGGAGGTGCCGTTATGAGAGTAAAAATTACACTCGCTTGCACAGAATGCAAGCAACGCAACTACAACACAATGAAAAACAAGAAAAACGACCCTGACAGACTTGAAATGAACAAGTATTGCAGGTTCTGCAGAAAGCACACCTTGCACAAGGAAACAAAGTAAGGAGGGTAATATGATGAAAACTGTCAATAGAATTTGTCAGATTCTTTCGGTTATCTTCGCAGTTGTTTCTTTAGTACTCTTTTTCACCCCATTTGCTACAATTTCTACCGCAAGCGGTGATACAACAATGGTGGGTGCAGCGCTTGGTTTTGGTGCTAAAACTGAACTTGCAGGCACAGAGTATGACATGGCAAGATCGGCAGATATTCTTTTCTGCTTCTGGCTTACCTTAGTAGGTGTAGTGCTCAGTGTTTTCGCGTTCAAGTCAAAAAAGGTACGTTATTTCGCACCTGCAGTGGGTTTGGGCACCGGCATTTATATGTTGGTTATAGCCCTCAGTGATGCTACTAAGTTTGTGGACTGTCGTCCTCTTAGTACCACCCTTAAGAACGTTATACCTGCATACGAAAGTTCTGTTTTGTTTACAGCAATCGCACTTTTGCTTTTTGCTGTTGCAGCAGCGGCGTATCTTCTTATCGATGATTACATCGAGGTAACTGAGTCTAAGGGTGCAAAACGCACAATCGCGCAGCGTGTAATCGGCTTCTTAAAAGATTACAAGAGCGAGATTAAGAAAATAGTATGGCCCGGAATAAAGGATGTTGCTAAAAACACAGCAATCGTTCTTGTTATGTGTCTGCTTGTTGGTGCGTTTATCTGGCTTCTTGACCTTGGCATAGGCAATCTCATAGAACTTATTTTAAAATAAGATCGTAGGAGGTAGCGATTATGTCACAAACAACTGAAGCAAAATGGTATGTTGTACACACTTATTCAGGCTATGAGAATAAGGTTGCAACCGACCTTGCCACAATGGTCGAAAGTCGCGGTATGCAGGACTTGATTCAGGATATTAAAATCCCGATGGAGACCGTTACCGAGATTAAAGACGATAAGGTTCGCGAGGTTGAAAGAAAAATTTTTCCCGGATATGTTTTGATTAAAATGATTGTTACCGATGACAGCTGGTATGTTGTTCGCAACATTCGCGGATGCACAGGCTTTGTAGGTCCTGCCTCTAAGCCCGTACCGCTCACCGATGCTGAAGTTGCAGCTCTTGGCGTTGAAAAGCACAGCGTAGAGGTAGGCTACAGCGAGGGTGACACCGTTAAGATTATAAACGGTCCGCTTGAAGGTTACAGCGGCGTTATCAAATCAATTGATTTGGCAAACAATAACGTGTGTGTTGTGCTTTCAATGTTTGGCAGAGAAACACCGGTTGAGCTTGAACTTGACCAAATTTCTCTCGATGATTAAGTGTTAATACGCAGAAATGCTTATTAACTTCCGGCATACAAATTTTTTTGCAGTCAAGGTTAACCGTCTGTAAAAATGTGAGCATTTGTGTGTCACGGTGGGAGGAGTATGTATATGAGTACTCCGCCAAGTGTTACTTTAGCAAGGCAAACGCCTTGACTAAACACGGTTACCACGAATAATGGAGGTGCTATTTATGGCTCAGAAAATTACAGGTTATATTAAATTGCAGATTCCTGCAGGTAAGGCAACACCGGCTCCACCGGTTGGTCCTGCACTCGGTCAGCATGGTGTTAACATCATGGAGTTTACCAAGGCATTCAACGAAAGAACCAAAAATGACGTAGGTATGATTATACCTGTTGTTATTACTGTTTATGCAGACCGTTCTTTCAGTTTTATTACAAAAACACCACCCGCAGCAGTGCTTATTAAAAAGGCTGCCGGCATCGAAACCGCATCGGGTACACCTAATAAAACAAAGGTTGCCAAGATTACAAGCGAACAAGTAAGAAAAATCGCAGAAACAAAAATGCCCGACCTTAATGCAGCAAGCATTGAAGCAGCTATGAGTATGATAGCTGGTACTGCTCGCAGCATGGTCGTTGAAGTTGTTGATTAAGAGGTAAACGACTATGAAACACGGAAAGAAATATAGAAACAGCGCAGAACTTATTGAAGCAGGTAAGTTTTACGATGTTGAAGAAGCAGTAGCAGTTGCTGTTAAAACAGCTTCTGCAAAATTTGATGAAACCGTTGAACTTCACGTTCGTCTCGGTGTTGACTCACGTCACGCTGACCAGCAGGTAAGAGGCGCCGTAGTTCTTCCCAACGGTACAGGTAAAACTGTAAGAACTCTTGTTCTTGCAAAGGCTGACAAGGCTGAAGCAGCTCTTGCTGCAGGCGCTGACTATGTTGGTGCTGAAGATATGGTAGAAAAAATCCAAAAAGAAAACTGGATGGATTTTGACGTAGTTATCGCTACACCTGATATGATGGGTATGGTTGGTCGTCTTGGTAAGGTTCTTGGTCCTCGTGGTCTTATGCCTTCACCAAAGGCTGGTACTGTAACACCTGACGTTGCTAAGGCAGTTACCGAAGCAAAGGCTGGTAAAATTGAGTACCGTCTTGACAAAACCAACATCATTCACTGCCCAATCGGCAAAGTATCATTTGGTCCTGAAAAGCTTCAGGAAAACCTTGACGCACTTATGGGTGCTATCATCAAGGCTAAGCCTGCTGCAACTAAGGGTCAGTACGTAAAATCTTGCACAGTGGCTACAACAATGGGCCCCGGCGTTAAGATCAACGTTGCTAAATTTGGTGCTTAATTAAAGCTTAAAGCCGTCCGAAAGGACGGCTTAATTTTTTTAACTTTCGTTTCTAATTGACAAAATATTCTAACTATGATATATTAAATATAGCATAAGATTTGTAGCAGATCGCGGTCTGCCCTAATTGTATATTTAAGATTTATCGAAGCGATCTGTTTTTACAGGTCGCTTTTTGCTGTTTGAAATTTCTAAAGGGATTGAGGATCACAAGGAACCGTCCCATTGTGTTCCATGTTCGTGAAATTTATTGAAGAGGTTGCGATTTTTTATGAATAAATCCAAAATTACAAGTGTGATTTGTTTAGTTTTATTAAGTTTTACACTTCTAATACTTAGCGTTTTGATGATCAATAGCGTTGAGATAGACACCTTTTGTATTTTTGCTGTATCGAGCACATTTCCTTTCTCTTTTGCGATATTAATCGCATCATCATTCTTTAACGGTAAGATAAAGTTTTTAAGGTACATTTTTATAGGCTATGCTTCTTTATTGTTACTGTTGTCGAGTATTGTTGTAATTATAGCCCTAACAACCGGTTTTTCTATGGTTGAAAAAGGGACCTTTGTCCCAGCGTGGTAACACCAAGGAACCGTCCTCTGTCTTATTAAGAGAAAATGTTTTATCAATACGACAAATCAGCAGATTAACAGGGGTAAGTTTTAATATTATGAGGAAATTTTAACCACACAATAGAACCGTCCCCTTGTGTTATGGAGTGGTAATATGAAATACATTAAATTTCTAATTGCGTTGTTAATGTTTGTTTTTATAATTGCGGTTCCATTCAGTGTGTCGGCAATTGATACAGGATTGATTACACAATCGTTATCCGATGAAGAAGCTTCTGATATCGTAAAACAACGAGAATTTGTAAAGATCACATCTTATACACCGTTGACGGCAAAATGTTTTGATGTTAGCGATGATCATATGGTTGTAATTGGTGCAGATGCGGGAGATACCGCTATTATTGCAGTTTATAATGACAGTGGTATATTTCAATATGGATTTAAAACAAAGGAATACGGAAGTTTCAGGGTTATGTGGAGCGGGAATGATATAGCCTATTACAGCATTCGCAGTGCACTCATATTTGAAATAAACGAAGATGGCAAAATAACGGAAATATGTCGTGTGGCAAACACAATGGAAAATAGTATTTATGATCGAGATATCTTGTTGTCCACCACTCGAAAGGTGGGTACCGTCACTTATAGTATGACAAACGAACGATCTGTTGCTGACGCTCTTTCCTCATCCTTCAAAAAAATAATAAAAACAGATGCGGAAGGTTCCAGAGTCATATATGACGCAAGTGGTAATCAAAGTGCACGCGTGGTGGGCGGAATAGTTATTTTTTTAATACTATCGTCAGTTATAGTTAGCAGTATCGTTGCAGGTATAAAAAAGCATTGCAAAAGGGAGACGGTAACACATAACACAGGGCAGAACACAAAGGGACGGTTCTCTTGTGTTGATGATTAGAGGTAGCACACAACAAAACCGTCCCCCTGTGTTCCTGAAACAGAGTTCACTTGGATAAATGATGTTTCTGTTTTGGAGTATGGAGTGGATTTTTATTTTATGTATAGATTTACGATTAATTTATCTATTGATTTAGAGGTTCTTTCAGAGGGAGTAGTGATGATTTTTGAATAAAATTTTTTCGCATAAAAATATTCTTCTATTTACTTTAAGTTCTATTTTTATATTCATCAGCTATGTGCTTAGTTATAAAATTGAAAATTATAGTTTGACCGTTTTGGCTCCTACCTTTATGGTATTAGGATATTTGCCTTTTGCATTAATGGAAATAAACATACGAAATAGTATTGAAAACAAAGTAATTAAAAGCATAATAACAGCACATGTAATTATAACATCAGTTTTGATAATTATTTATTTTATTGCGATGCTGATATGTACAGTGATCAGAATATAACACAGGGGACTAAAACATGGGACGGTTCTTTGTCCTGAGATAAAAGACACCACTCCGTCCCTTGTCTTATTAAGAGAAAATGTTTTATCAATACGACAAATCAGCAGATTAACAGGGGTAAGTTTTAATATTGTGAGGAAATTTTAACCACACAATAGAACCGTCCCTTTGTGTTCACTGGATATAATTCTATTCATATTTGGTATTATGACTAAGGAGTGTGTATATGAAAAAATATTATTTGGAAGATCTTAATAGCAAAGAACAATATTGCAAATTTATAAACTATATGGTGAAAAATAGTGATAAGTTTTCTCTAGTGTATTTTAAATATTCTGAAAACGAAAAAGTAAAAAGCACGGCCAAAGAAATGGGGAAGTTATTAAAACCATATAAAATATTTTCATATAGTGGAAATCAATGGCCAAGTACTGTTACACTAAACGAAAACAACCACATTTATAAAATATATTTATATAAAGTTGCACCTGGGGTGGAAGAAATACTTACTAAACCCAACAATTTGTTTGATTGGGATTATCCTAATTTACCTATGGACTTGTGTTTTTATAAAGATGGGTATTCATGGTTTGCTTCATCAGCTCATGAACATTATGCTAGTATTTATTTAGAAACCAAGGAAGAATTTTCAAACTTAATAAATTTAGGTATAGAAATGTCATATGTTAAGGAGGTAGACCGATCAAAACTGTTTTTAGAAAGTTCTCTTAAAGTAAGGGTAAAAAGTTTTGCGGAAGCAAAGCATATTTGACAATCAAATAACACAGGGGACGGGTCTCTGTGTTGACAAAACCAACTTTCAAACGGTTGATTTGTAATCGTTTTCTATCATTCTATAAAACCAACAAAACAGGTAGCACTCAATTTGAGCGTTACCTGTTTCTTTTTTTACCCATCATATGTCAGGGAATATAATGTTTCAAATAGAGAATTTATTATTGCCTAAGGTTTACAACAAATGTTACTTGAAAAAGCCTTTTAGGTATGTTATTATTTTAAGCGGTAAATTTCGATATTCAGGTGATAAAAATGGAAGTTGCTTTTAGTAACGTGCTTGTAACACTTTTATACATAATACCGGGTTTTATATGCTGTAAAACAAAAATTGCAAAGGCAGAGCATCTGTCAACCCTTTCGGCGATACTTGTTTATGTTTGTTCACCCTGTATGGTTGTCGCCTCTTTTATGGAAACCGAGCGTTCTTGGCATATGATAGGGCAGATTATGCTGTTTTTTGTGGTTTCACTTGCAATACAAACAGCGCTTACTTTTATATTATACGGAGTATTCCGTAAAAAGTTTGAAAACGTAAAATACCGTATGCTCACTGTCAGCTTTGGTCTTGGCAATGCAGGGTTTTTTGGCATTCCGATTATTAAGGCTTTATTACCAGGTCACCCCGAGGTTGCCTGCTTTGCGTGCGTTTATATTGTGGGTATGAATATGCTCACCTTTACCATTGGCGCATACTGCCTTACGGGCGATAAAAAGCGTATGACGTTAAAAAAGGCATTTTTGAATCCGCCGTTTATAAGCCTTATCGTAGCGCTTATATTATATGGCATAAATTTTCAAAGCTTTATGCCCGAGCTTTTAGGTAACGCGGTTGGACTGCTTAACAAAACCACCACACCTCTTTGTATGATAATTTTAGGCATCAGACTTGCGTCGGTTTCGTTTAAAAAATTGTTTACACGCGCATATGTTTATATTATATGCGCCTGCAAGCTGCTGATTTTTCCGTTTGTGTGTCTTGCAATTATATATTTCTTGCCGCTCGACCCTGTATTTAAGGCTGCTATGTTTATTTTAGGCGGCACACCTTGCGCCGCGGTTATGCTTAATATTGCCGAAATGTATGACGGTGAAACCGAGCTTGCCGCAAACTGTGTACTGCTTAGCACACTGCTTTGCGTGTTTACAATACCAATTTTAAATATGGTATCGGTTAATTTGTTCGCTTGACAAGCGTAAATAGATTGGTTTGATTATCTCAATGTTTTATGGAGGTAAATTATGGTAGAAACTTTAAAGGTAATTTTTATGTTTATTTCGGGCTTGTTGTTGCTTATAAAGGGCGGCGACTGGTTTGTTGACTCGGCTTGCGGTATTGCAAGACGCTTTAAAATGCCCGAAATTCTCATCGGCGCTACGGTTGTGTCAATAGGAACTACACTTCCTGAGGTTATGGTGTCTTTACAAGGCGCGCTTAACGGTCAGGGGGCTATGGCATACGGCAATGCAACCGGTTCTATTATTTGCAATACAGCACTTATTGCGGCTGTGACTATTGCGATAGCGCCATCGGTTGTTGACCGAAAGAGTATGAAAATACCCGTTATATTCTTTTATATGGCGGCGGCAATTTATGTGTTGGTGGCCTATGTTACAAAGGATTTTAGCCGTGCGATAGGCTTTGTTCTTTTGGGTGTGTTTGTGGTTTATATGATATATGCTGTTATAAGTGCAGTTAAAAATCCGCAGACCTCACTTGAGGAGAATTGCGACCAGACGGCCGAAAACAATAAGAACGGTATGGCGAAGGATGTTATAATGCTTATCATTGGTGCCGTTTGCATAGCAGTTGGCGCAAGATTTTTAATAAACAGCGCAACCTCAATAGCGCAGTTCTTTGGAGTGCCCGAGTCCGTAATTGCGCTCACAATCGTGGCGCTTGGCACATCCTTGCCCGAGCTTGTAACGGCAATTACCTCACTTGTTAAGGGTCACGGCGCGTTATCCCTTGGCAATATAATCGGCGCAAATCTATTTAACCTTGTGCTTGTAAGCGGCGCAGCCATTGCGGCGTCACCGTTTCCGTTGCCGAGTGAAAAGACGGTGTTTGGTCAAAACGCGTCACTTGTGGTTGATATGCCTGTAATGCTTGGAGTGATGTCGATATTATGCATACCTGCGCTCATCTGCGGCAAGCTGTCGCGCTGGCAGGGCATATTATTACTTGGCGTTTATGTTGCGTTTTTGATATTCCAGTTTGTTATATAAAATAAAGGGGCTGCCTCACTTTTTTAGTGAGACAGCCTTAGTTTTACTTATCTTGTTAAATTTTTAAACCAACCAAGTATTGTGAAGTTGTCGGCGAATTTAAACTCTAAAATGCCCATTATAAATACGAACACTATAATAATTGGTAAAACATAGGTTAAATACGGTTTAAGCCAATGAGCTACCTTTGGTCCCTTGCCGGTGTTGGCTTCCAAAAGAAAATTGTCAAAGCCCCAGCCTTTTTTGCTTGTGCAGAAAAGTATATATACAAGCGAGCCCAAAGGCAATAAACAGTTGCTTACTATAAAATCTTCAAGGTCAAGCACATTTGTATTTGAATTAAATGGGTGGAAATTGCTAAACACATTATAGCCCAATGCACAGGGTAATGATAACGCAAGCATTGCCGCACAGCAAATAATGCAGGCCTTAATTCTTTTCCATCCTGTAATTTCACGCACACAGGCAAGTATGTTTTCAAACACGGCCAGTACTGTGGACATAGCTGCAAAAAACATAAATAAGAAGAAAAGTGAGCCCCATATTCTGCCGCCGACCATATTGTTAAACACCTTTGCCATTGCCACAAACAAAAGGCTTGGGCCTGAACCTGCCTCTACATTAAATGTAAAGCAAGCGGGGAATATGATAAGACCGGCAACAATCGCCACAAAGGTATCAAGAACTAAAATGTTAATCGATTCGCCCATAAGGGTGCGGTCCTTACCGATATAACTGCCAAAAATAGCCATAGAGCCAATACCAAGACTAAGTGTAAAAAACGCTTGATTCATAGCTCCAACAATAACATTAGCGTTAATCTTACTTATATCTGGTTTAAGATAAAATGTTAAACCGTCTTTTGCGCCGTCAAGTGAAAAACCGCGAACGGCAAGCACTATCATAAGAAGCAGTAATAACACCATCATATATTTTGTTATACGCTCAAGACCTTTTTGCAGGCTGAAGCACAAAACGGTAAAGCCCAAAATTACAACAGCGGCCATAAAGCCCACCATAACGGGAATGTTTGATAACATATTGCCAAAAAGCTCACCCGATGCGGTATTGGAAATACCCGTCATATCGCCCTTTAAAAAGCTTACAAAGTAGTAAAGTATCCACCCTGCAACCGATGTGTAAAACATCATAAGCAACAGATTGCCTATGAATGCGACAATACCGTGATAATGCCATTTTTGGTTTGGTTTTTCAAGGTTTTGATAGCATTTTATAACGCTGGCTTGACTGGCACGCCCCACCGAGAATTCCATAATCATAACAGGTAATCCCAAAATTACCAAAAAGATTAAATACAGTAATACAAACGCGCCTCCGCCATATTCGCCGCACATCCAAGGAAATTTCCACACGTTTCCGCAACCAATGGCACAACCCGCGCTAAGCAGTATAAAGCCAAGTCTGCTTCCTAATTTTTCTCTTTCCATAACAGTCTCCTAAAAGTTAATTGCCAAAACATTTTAACAAATATATTTATTTTAGTCAAGCAAAGTATTTTGCATTGATTTTGTTTTTAAAATGTGATAACATAAACAAAAAAGGATTGGTGATATTTATGAATAATATTTGGCACGATGTTTCTCCCGAAAGAATAAAACCCGATGATTTTTTGTGCGTTATCGAAATACCAAAGGGTAGCCGTAAAAAGTATGAGCTTGATAAAGAAACGGGTTATATAATTCTTGACCGTGTGCTTTATACTGCAACACATTACCCTGCAAACTATGGGTTTATTCCGCGCACCTATGGTGACGATAACGACCCACTTGATGTGCTGCTTATCTGTGCTGAGGATTTAGAGCCGCTTACCCTTGTGCGCGCATATCCTATAGGCGTTATTGCTATGGTGGATAATGGTTCGCGCGATGAAAAAATAATTGCAATACCCTGCAACGACCCCAATTATAATATGTATAAGTCTATCAATGAACTACCAAAGCACATCTTTGACGAAATGCGTCATTTCTTTACGGTATATAAAAATCTTGAGGACAAGGAAACCGCAGTAGATGAAGTTGCCGATGCCGAAACCGCAATAAAAATAATTGAGGAATCAATTGCCCGTTATAACGAAGTGTTTTTTAAATAGGTGATATTATGCGAATTATAGAGATCAATTTAAAAGAAAAATATAAATTTTTAGGTGATGAGGGTCGCAACCCAACCCTTACCTGCTATTTGCCATATAATTTGGTAGAAATGGGCCGAAAAGACGAAATGCGCCCTTGCATGCTTATATGCCCAGGTGGCGGCTATGCCTATTGTTCAGAGCGAGAGGCAGAGCCTATTGCACTTAAGTTTTTAAATTGGGGCTTTAATGCGATTGTACTTAATTATTCATGTGCGCCGCACCGTTATCCCATTCAGCTTCGTGAGGTGGCAGCAGCTTTTGAGGAGATCTATAAAAATGCTGACGAGTGGCACTGTGATACTGCAAAAATCGGAATAATCGGTTTTTCGGCAGGCGGACATCTTGCGGCACATTACAGCAACGTATATAATAGCGGCGTTGTACGTGAGGTATTCCCCGATAGCAAAAAGCCGAATTTCAGTGTGCTTTGCTACCCTGTAATTTCAGCTGAAGAAACCCTTGATGCTCACAAAGGCAGCTTTGTGAATTTGTTGGGCGAGTTTCCTACAGGCGATGAGGCGCACAAATATTCTTGTGAAAAATTAGTAAGCTTTGATACACCGCCTACGTTTATTTGGCATACTGCAGAGGATCAAGTGGTACCGGTTAAGAATAGTCTTGTTTATGCTTCTGCACTTGCTGACAACAAGGTGCCTTTTAGCCTGCGCATTTACCCTTATGGTGTGCACGGTCTTTCAACGGTGGACCATCTTACACTCAATGATGATAGACTTGACGCTAAAACCGATTTAGCGCATCAATGGCTCGACGACCTTAAAGCGTGGATGGACAAGACAATATAATTCGCAATGCATAATTAACAAAATTGTAAGCACCCGTTATAGTGATATAACGAGTGCTTTTGTTTTTAGTGGTGATGGTGACAATGATGCTCGCTGCTATGCTCTATATGACAATGCTTGTGGTGGCAGTGCTCGTCGCTACGCTCAAGCTCAAGTGTGGAGTGTGTTATACCGTGTTCAGTGAGCTTTTCTCGAATTAAATGTTTAACTGTGTGCGGCTCGCTATCGGTCACGATATGCATTGTGGCATAAATATTTTGCCCGTCAAGCGTGCGTAGATGTATGTGATGCGCATCAATTACGCCCTCAATCTCGCAAATATGCTCTTTAATTTCGTCAACCGAAATATTGGCGGGTGTTTTTTCAAGGAATATATCAAGAACGGTTTTTAGATTTTTGATAGCGTTTATCAAAATAAAAATTGCAACGCCTATAGACATTATCGGGTCAAGCAAAGCCCAGTCGGTAAACCGCATAACTATGGCGCCTATAAGCACCACCGCCCAACCAAGCACGTCCTCAAGCATATGCAAATTTACAGCCCTTTGATTTACTGATTCACCGCCGTGGGTAAAGTGAGCAGCTAAAAAGTTTACAACCACACCCACTATGCCAAATAAAATCATACCGTTATAGTTAATGGGTGAGGGGTTTATAATTCGCCCGATAGCGTTTACAATTACTGCCGCTGAACCAAATAATAAAATAAAGGTTGTAATCACACCGCCCAATACTGAATAACGAGCATACCCGTAGGTGTAACGCTTATCAGGTTGACGGCGTGACTTTTTCTCAAGAAAATAAGAAAAACCAATACTTGCCGCATCACCAATATCATGCACTGCGTCGGACATAATAGCCACACTGCCCGTGAATATTCCGCCCCAAAACTCAAAAATTGAAAAGCATAAATTAAGTATAAAAGCAATTAAAATATTGTTTTCACTTTTCATAATATCACCACACTAAATTTTTACATATTAACAATAGTATAATATTACTGTAAAACCTAAAAATCAATACTAATTTTTTAAACTTTATATAACACATAAGCGAAAACCTACAGTTTTCGTCTTTTTTTATACACTCAATTTGACATAGTTTTTGCCGTGCGAAATATATAATATTATTACGAGGTGGGCGGTATGACAGTTTATGCCGATATTTTAATAATTGTAAATTTTGTGGTTGATTATTTTTTGATTTCTATAGCTGCCCATTTTTTAAACAAAAAGCCACGGCTATGGCGGCTTCTTTTATCGGCAGGTACAGGCGGCATATTTTCACTTTACATATTTTTGCCCGCAAGTAATTTCTTTTTGCAAAGCCTGATACAAATATTAATGTGCGCGGTTTTGTGTCTAATAAGTCTCGGCTTCGGTGACACAAAAAGCTTTTTAAGAAGCACAGCAGTTTTATTTGCCGTTAATTTTGCCTACAGCGGCGCAATGATTGCGGTGTGGATGTTATTTAAACCATACGGTATGGTTATAAATAACTCAGTGGTTTATTTTGATATATCACCGCTGTTTTTAATATTATTCTCGGTAATAGGGTATTTTGGTGTAATGCTGCTGCGAAGGCTTTTAAAAAAGAATTTTTCACACGATACATATTGCAATGTGAGAGCGTATTGCGGCGAGCGTTCTTTAAGCCTTGACGGTATTGTCGACACAGGCAATTCACTTAAAGATGTATTTGGCCTTTCACAAATTTTTATAACCGGCGGTGACATTATTGACACCCTCTTGGGTGACGAAAAACAAAATCCTGCTCGGTTTAGAAAAATTCCTTGCGGCACTGTGGCGGGTGAAAAATTACTTGATGGCTACCGTATAGACAGCATTGAAATATTTTTTGAAAAAAGAAAATATGAATTTAAAAATCCAATACTTGCGGTGTCAAATACACCGCTAAGTGACTGCAAAATAATAGTAAATCCTGAAAATTTAAACTAATGGTGGGTAAATTTATGAAGCTTATAACCTTTATTAAAAACATTTTTGCAAAATTGTTTGTAACCAAAACGGTATATTATATAAACGGGCCCGAAACACTGCCCGAGCCGCTGACCGCGGAAGAAGAAAGTGAGCTTTTGCACGAAAGCAGCGAACAAGCAAAAGAAAAATTGATAGTACATAATTTACGACTTGTTGTGTATATAGCCCGAAAGTTTGACACAGCGCCTACCGGTATAGAGGACTTAATTTCTATTGGCACAATAGGTCTTATAAAGGCGGTCAACACCTTTTGCCCCGATAAAAACATTAAGCTTGCTACTTACGCATCTCGCTGTATAGAAAATGAAATTTTAATGCATTTGCGAAAGGTATCGTCAAGGCGAAGCGAAATATCTATCGACGAGCCGCTTAACACCGATTGGGACGGTAACGAGCTGCTTCTTTCGGATGTGTTGGGCAGCGAGCCCGATGAGGTCGGCCGCGAAATCGAACAAGAGGACGAACGACATCAGCTTAATTGTTTTGTTTGCGGTTTGCCTCCGCGTGAGCGGCAGATTATGGAGATGCGTTTTGGTATGAACGGCTACCCCGAATATACTCAAAAGCAGGTGGCTGATACTTTGGGTATTTCACAGTCGTATATATCTCGTCTTGAAAAAAGAATAATAGTTAAACTTAAAAAACAGATTGAAAAAGCAGTTTAAATAATGTAAAATAATTACGGTGATGGAATTGGAATATTTGGCGCTTTATTTAATTTTTATAAATGTAGTCGCTGTAATTATTTGTATAATTGATAAACTGAAAGCGAAAATTGACGGCTGGCGTGTGAGTGAAAAAACCCTGTTCATAGTCAGTGCCATTGGTGGCGCTTTAGGTATGTATATCACAATGCAGCTTATCCGCCACAAAACAAAACACAAACGCTTTATGATAGGTTTGCCTGTTATAATACTTGTTCAGTGTGCACTTTTAATATATCTTTTGCACTTGTGTTCTTGACAAAACATATAATGTGATATAAAATGTATAAAAAGAATATTCTTCGGGGCGGGGTGCAATTCCCCACCGGCAGTTAAAGCCTGCGAGCCTTTTTAGGTTGATTTGGTGAAATTCCAAAGCCGACGGTACAGTCCGGATGGTAGAAGAAAAATTTTATTTAATGAATTTTTACGCCCCCACATTTTTGTGGGGGCTTTGTTTTTGGGGGACAATATGACACAAAAAACTAATTTAAAAAAATTATCAGTTACGGCAATGCTGTGTGCATTAGCCTACATATGTATGTTTGTTTTTAAATTTAAGGTTGGCTTTTTAACCTTTGATTTTAAAGATGCCATACTTACTGTTATTGCCTTTTTGTATGGCCCGATTTATGCGGTTATTTCATCCTTTTTGGTTGCCGGTATAGAATTTTTATCGGTAAGTGATACGGGCATATATGGCTTTATTATGAACGCGCTTTCAAGCGCAGTATTTACTGCTACCTGCGGTGTCATATATAAGTATCGACGCACCCTTGCAGGAGCAGTGTTCGGTAGTGTTGCGGCAGTATTATCTATGACTGCTGTAATGTTGGTGGCAAATATTTTTATAACACCGTTTTATATGGGCGTTGCCCGTGCGGACGTTGCGGCTATGATACCGTCACTACTGCTACCATTTAACATAGTTAAAGGTGTAGTTAATGCGGCTGTAACTATGATTATTTACAAGCCCATAACCACAGCTCTTAAAAAAGTGGGGCTTTCAAACAATGCTACAGCAAAAACCGACCTTAAAAAGTTTGTGCCGCTTGCTGTTGTAGCTCTGGTGCTTCTTGCAATAGCGGTTGTAGTTATTTTGTTTGCGCTTGACGGTCATTTTGAAATTATAAGTTAAAAAATAACAGTTGACAAATTGAAGCAGTGGTAGTAAAATACTACACGACAAATAAATATATAGTCCTTATCAAGAGTGACGGAGGGTACAGGCCCTATGAAGTCCGGCAACCTGATTTTTCAAGGTGCCAAATCCTGCGGATTATCCGAAAGATAAGATTTATAAAAGCTGTTTATCTTTTGGATAAACGGCTTTATTTTATGGTAAAAATATGGAGGAATAGAATATGTATAAAAAGTTATTTACTTCTGAATCGGTAAACGAAGGGCATCCCGATAAGGTGTGTGACCAAATTTCCGACGCGATACTTGACGCAATGCTCGCGCAGGACAAGTATTCTCGTGTGGCGTGCGAAACCTTTTGCACCACCGACATTGTAAATGTAATGGGTGAAATCACAACAAACGCTAACGTTGATATTGAGGCGGTTGTTCGCGAGGTTTTGTGCGATATTGGCTACAACAGCAAAGAAGAGGCTTGCTTTGACGGCAAGACCTGCAAGGTAATTGTAAATCTCGATAAGCAGTCGCCTGATATTGCTTTGGGTGTTGACAATTCACTCGAGCTTAAAGACGGTGAAGACGATAAATATAACCAACACGGTGCAGGTGACCAGGGTATGATGTTTGGCTACGCTTGTGACGAAACACCCGAGCTTATGCCACTTGCCATTTCTTTGGCGCACAAAATGTCATATAAACTCACCTGTGTTCGCAAATCGGGCGAGCTTTCATATCTTCGACCCGACGGTAAAACACAGGTTACTATTGAGTATAACGAGGACGGCACACCAAAGCGTGTTGACGCTGTTGTAGTATCTACTCAGCACAGTGCTGATGTTGACCTCGAAGTTTTACGCAAGGACGTTTTAGAAAAGATTATCAAGCCAATAATTCCTGCATCGCTTATGGATGATGAAACACAAATCTTTATAAATCCAACAGGCCGTTTTGTTATAGGCGGTCCACAGGGCGACACAGGTCTTACAGGTCGTAAAATTATTGTTGACACATATGGTGGAATGGGACGTCATGGCGGCGGTGCTTTCTCTGGAAAAGACTGTACAAAAGTAGACCGTTCAGCAGCTTATTCAGCACGTTATGTTGCAAAAAATATTGTAGCAGCAGGTCTTGCTGATAAATGTGAAATTCAGCTTTCTTACGCAATTGGTGTAGCACGTACTACATCTATTAACGTAAATACATTTGGAACAGGAAAAGTTTCAGATACAAAACTGGTAGAAATCGTAAGAGAAAACTTTGACCTTCGTCCAGCTGGAATTATTAAAATGCTTGATTTACGTCGTCCTATTTACAAACAGACAGCTGCTTATGGACATTTTGGACGTACAGACCTTGATTTGCCATGGGAGAAGCTTGATATGGTGGACAAGTTGAAAGGCTACTTATAAAAATGAAAAAAGAACCAATCAAGGTTGCATTTGGATGGGCCTTTTGCCACATCCATGATATGCATACCAAGATTGGTTCTTTTTGTGTCAACACAGAGCCAAGTGGATTCATGCTTGCGTGAAAATCCATTT
>JAZQFX010000020.1:0-98384 GCA_045539695.1 Acutalibacteraceae bacterium | reverse complement strand
CGTGTTAGTCCTACTACATTAAAAAAGAACCTAGCGTTGATCAACGCTAGGCCCAAAAAAGTTTTAGGTTTCAAAAAACCAGTTGATTTATTTGAACTTTCTTTATCTAAGTGTTGCACTTAGTTTGACAATTCATTATTTTTTAAATACCTCTTCTGCATATCTTACTGCTTCCATAGCATCGCGGGCGTATTTGTCTGCACCGATTTTGTCGGCATATTCTTGTGTTAATACGGCGCCGCCCACTATTGTTTTGCACCAAGGAGCTTTTTGTTTTATTAGCTCAATGGTTTTTTGCATAGCAGGTACGGTGGTGGTCATTAGCGCGCTAAGTCCAACTATTTTGGCATCAAGCTCTATAACCTTTTCAACAATCGCTTCTGCCGGCACGTCTTTACCAAGGTCGACTACATTAAAGCCATAGTTTTCGAGTAGTAGTTTTACAATATTTTTACCAATATCGTGAATATCGCCGTGAACAGTAGCGATTACAAAGGTTGGCTTTTGAGATTTAGTATCGCCTAGTGTCATGGTAGATTTTATAACTTCAAAGGCGCTTTTTGCGGCTTCGGCGCTCATAAGCAGTTGTGGTAAGTAAACTGTTTTGTTTTCAAAACCTACACCTACGGTATTAAGTGCCGGTATAATTTCGTGGTTTACAATATCAAGTGGCTTGGTCACTTTTATAAGTTCTTTAGTTATTTCGCTCGCCTTATCCTTAAAGCCCTTTATAATGGCGTATTGAAGCTCCGATGCATATTGAGTATCACCGCTTTGTGCAGTTGCGGTTTGTGTGGGCGCAGAAGCGTCAAATTCATCAGCATGGGCGATATAATCAGCACAGTTAGGGTCAAAACCCTTGAGCGCATTATACGTGTAATAGGTTTTCATCATATCAGCAGAATACGGATTCATAATTGCGGCTGACAGTCCGTTTTGGAGTGCCATAGAAAAGAAGGTGCTGTTAACTGCGTCGCGATTTGGTAACCCAAAAGATACATTCGATACGCCAAGTGATGTATGACAACCAAGCTCGGTTTTTATGGTATGTAGCGCATCAAGAGTAGCACTTGCGGCGGAGGTATCGGCACTAATGGTCATAGCGAGGGTATCAAAAATAATGTCCTTTTTATCAATGCCATACTCTGCGGCTGTGGCAAGTATTTTTTTGGCAATTTCAACTCTTTTTTCTGCTGTAGATGGAATACCGTTTTCGTCAAGGGTGAGTGCCACTACAACGCCACCGTATTTTTTAACGAGTGGGAATATGGCCGCCATACTTTCAGCCTTGCCGTTAACCGAATTTATCATAGCTTTGCCGTTGTAACGGCGAAGGGCGGCTTCCATAGCGCAAATATCGGCAGTATCAATCTGTAAAGGTAGGTCAATTATTGCTTGCAGTTCACATACTGCAGAGTTTAGCATAGCAACCTCGTCAATGTCGGGTAGTCCGACGTTAACGTCAAGTATATGAACGCCTTTTTCTTGCTGATTTACACCTTCTGCGAGTATATAATCAATATCGTTTTCAAGCAGAGCCTGTTTAAAACGTTTTTTACCTGTGGGGTTTATTCGTTCTCCGATTAGAATAGGGGATGCACCAAATTTTACCGCGTGTGAGTATGATGACACGACGGTTAGGTTTTTCTTGGTAAGCGGTGCTGGTTGAATGCCGGCTGTTTTGTCAGTTAATGCCTTTATGTATTCGGGCGTGGTACCACAACAACCGCCACATACGCGAACACCCATTTTGACAATATCTGTAAGCTCGTCCGCAAATTCTTGTGGGGTAATATCAAAAACAGTTTTACCATCAACCGATTTTGGCAATCCCGCATTTGGTTTTAAAATCACGGGAATAGACGCGTTTTTAAGCAACTCTTCGGCAACAATGCGTAACTGACGAGGGCCTAAAGAGCAGTTAGCACCTAAAGCATCGGCGCCCATACCTTCAATTAGAGCAACCATTGCAGCAGGAGTAGCGCCTGTCATAAGCTTGCCGTCTTGCCCATAAGCGTTAGAAACAATAACGGGTAAATCGCAGTTTTCTTTAACCGCAAGAAGCGCCGCCTTTGTTTCGTAAGAGTCGTTCATTGTTTCAATTATTACAAGGTCGGCGCCGTATTTTGCACCAAGCCTTACTGTTTTGGCAAAAACAGATACCGCGTCTTCAAAATCAAGGTCGCCAAGCGGTTTTAGCAGTTTTCCTGTAGGGCCGATATCAAGCGCAACGAATTTGTGATGTGGTGCTTTACTGTTTGTAATTGCGTTTTTTGCATTGGTAATTGCGGCTCTTACTATTTGGTCAAGCTGTGCTTCATCAAATTTAAGGCTATTTGCGCCAAAAGTGTTTGTGCAGACAACATTACTACCTGCATTAAAATAATCGGTATGAATTTTTGTTATTATTTCGGGGTGGGTAAGATTCCACAATTCGGGCAGTTCACCGGGCTTTAGTCCGCTTGCTTGTAAAAGGGTACCCATACCGCCGTCAAGATAAACAATATTATTTTGTAGATATTCCTTAAAATTCATATTATACCTCTTGTATTCCTATAAAAGCAGTGACCGATTTAGTCGGTGACATAAGTAGACTGTCGTTTAATGTAAGTCCTATGTTTTTTGGTAGGTTAAGCAGTGAAAAGACCTGCTTTTGTGTATCTAACGGTAAATCACCATATCCTGCGCTAAAACGTGGTTTAAGTGGTGTTTTGAGCGTATTTTGTATATCCTTACAAAAAGCATCGCACAGTGCCTCAATACGCTCTGCACCAAAGGCTTGAAGCATTAAGGCCTTTGCAGGCGATATGTGAGAATATTTTGTAATAAGGCGGTCAATACCTATACCAATTGTGGCACCAAAAATTATTACGCTGTTACACCCCGAAAGATTTGTAGCAAGATTTTTTGATTGTACACTAAATAATCCAAAGTCGCATAAATTACCATTCACTTTAACCGGTAATTCACAGTAGCAAACTTTATATGTAATGTAGTCAAGAGCCTCGTTTATACACTCGTTTAAAAGTTTGATTGTATTATCGTCAGCAATTCCGCCGGCATACCGCAGTATTTCTTTTTCATCAATGGGCGGTGCCGAGTATGTTTTGGTTAAAATAGTTTCGTTCATTTTTTAATTATATCAGACAAATTATCTTGAATTTTTGCCGCTACGTCGGGTTTGTTCATTGAGTAAACGTGAACGTTTGAGATACCGTTTGCGTATAGGTCGATAATTTGATCAGTAGCGTAGGCAATACCTGCTTGTTTCATGGCATTGGGATTATAACCAAATTTATCTACTAAACTTTTAAAACGCTGTGGCATAAATGAGCCAGAAAGTTTAATAGAACGTTCAACCTGATTAGCGTTTGTAATAGGCATAACGCCCGGTATTACAGGGACGGTAATTCCGGCCTCACGTATTTTGTATAAAAAGTTATAAAGAAGATTGTTATCAAAAAACATCTGTGTTGTTAAAAAATCAACACCCGCGTCAACCTTTTCTTTAAGACGTTTAATATCGTCTTTTTGCGTTGCGCTTTCGGGATGAATTTCAGGATAGCAGGCAGCACCAATGCAAAAATCTTGGTTTGCCGATTTTAATTCGTATATCAGGTCAATCGCATATTTATAATCCCAGGTTGTACGGTCGGAATCTTTTAAGGCATCGGGTATATCGCCGCGAAGCGCCATAATATTTTGTATACCTGCAGCTTTGATTTCATCAATCTTTTGTTTTACTGTATCACGTGTAGATGAAACACAGGTAAGGTGAGCCAGTGTTGGCACACCGTAAAGCGATTTAATATTTTTGGCAATATCAAGTGTATATTGGCTTGTACCTCCACCGGCGCCATATGTAACGCTCATAAAAGCCGGACGCAGTTTTGCAATTTCTTCGGTAGCGGATTTTACGCTTTCAAAGGTTGTTTCACTTTTTGGTGGGAAAACCTCGAAAGAAAGAGAAGGTTTATTTTGATTTAATAAATCAATGATTTTCATACAAATATCCTTTAAAACTTTATTCTTTAAACATTTCGGTAGATAGATAGCGGTCGCCTGTGTCGGGGAGAAGTACAACTATTGTTTTGCCGTTGTTTTCATCGCGTTTTGCAACCTCTATCGCAGCCGATAATGCCGCGCCGGACGAAATACCAACAAGTACACCCTCGGCTTTACCGATAAGCCTACCGCTTTCGAAAGCATCTTCGTCGGTTACGGTTATAATTTCGTCATAGATGCTTGTGTTTAATACTTCGGGTACAAAATTTGCGCCAATGCCTTGAATTTTATGCGGTGCTGCTGTACCGCTTGACAACAGTGGGGAAGATGCGGGCTCAACTGCGATAACCTTTATATCAGGATTTTTTGATTTAAGATACTCGCCCGTGCCTGTTATGGTACCGCCGGTGCCAACACCTGCAACAAATATATCAACTTCGCCATCTGTATCGCGGTAAATTTCGGGACCTGTAGTGTCAAAATGTGCTTTTGGATTGGCAGGATTTACAAATTGACCTGCAATAATACTATTTGGCATTTCTGCTTTTAGCTGTTCTGCCTTTTCTATTGCGCCCGACATGCCTTTTGCGCCTTCTGTTAGTACAAGCTCGGCGCCATATGCCTTCATAAGCTGTTGACGCTCTACCGACATACTGTCGGGCATAACGATTATTACGCGGTAGCCACGCGCAGCACCCACACACGCAAGACCGATACCTGTGTTACCGCTTGTAGGTTCTATTATTACCGAGTCTGGTTTAAGCAAGCCGTTTTGCTCCATATCATTTATCATAGCAAGAGCTACACGGTCTTTTACCGAGCCTGCCGGATTAAGATATTCGAGTTTGGCAAGCAATTTTACCTTTAAATTATATTTTTTTTCAATGTTGGTAAGCTCTAAAAGGGGAGTGTTACCAACCAATTTGTCAATAGAATTATATATATTAGCCATTAAAATTCTCCTATAATATTATATAAGCATTTTATCACTATTTATTTTTTATGTCAACGTAAAAAGCAGACGGTAAATTACTGTCTGCTTTAAATAACTGTTAATCTTTATTTTCGTTAAGCCACTGTCCCATTTTAATGGCAAATAGATTCCAGTTCTGGAAACCTGGATTGTTAACTGGTTCGCCGCTTTCGGGATCGTAATATTCATGCGGTTCGCCACACTCGACAATATCGCGCCCAAAGAGTTCAAGTGTTTTTGTAGCAAGCTCTTTTGCTTCGGAAATGAAGCCGTATTTTACAAGTCCATCAAAAACCATATAGTTAGAAATGCCCCAAATAGGTCCTAACCAGCAAGATGGATTACCTGTTTTTTTGATTGAGTACATTTTTTCATACTTTGAAAGTGTACGAACACCGTAGGGTGCCCAAAAGGCTTTTTCGTCAAGCAGGTTTTCTTTTACCATACGCTCAGCCTGTTCGGGAGTGGCAATACCTGCCCACATAGTCATAAAGCCAGACCAACAGCCAATACGCTGAATAAGAGTATCCCAATGTCTTGGTGCGCCCGAATGTAGTGTAGAATTGGGGTCGACGGGCAAAAGGTTTATATCGGCACTGTAATACATACCGTCTTTCTCGTCGAAGCAAAGCTCTTGTACGGTTGTTTTTAAATTTTCGGCTTCATTTTTATAAAAGCTCACATCAACACCCAAAAGTTCGCCTAAAAAACATACCGCCTTTAACTCCTTATACATTAAGCAGTTAAGGTAAATTGATGCAGAACTGTTTTCGGGACGATAGTATGTACAAGGGTCATTATCGACACCTATTGCGCAGTCATTTATCCAGTAATACAGACCGCAGGTATGACGCTGATTATTATAATAATAGTCGACAAATTTTAAAAGCTTGTCAAAATGAGGACGAAGCCATTCAATATCATTGTTATTGCTCTCAACAATAAAAGCAGCGTGCTGCGCAAGGCAAGGCTTGTGTATGTTTGTAGTTGAGTTTCCGTCAAAATTATACCACTCTTTTTGAGGTGTAATAAATATTGGCATTCGGCCATCGGTGCCGACGTGGTCAAGGAAATTGAGTACACAACCTTTTTCGTATTCAGTAATATCATCTTTAACAAAAGCACGAAGCGCTATGTTGGTAAGCCAACTGTCCCAATCCCAAAGGCAGTTTGAGTAAACACTGCCTGGTACTATAAATTTGTATTTTAACAAACCATCAGGCTCTCGAAACATTTTTTTGTAATTTGCTTGCGCATAGTTCAAAATTAAATTATAGTTATCCATAAAATCATCCTTTAAATGTTTTTTTTTGATAATATCACAAATTTTTACTTTTGTCATTAGTTTTTTAAAAATAAATAACCTTGCATATCAAAGGATATACAAGGTTATCAGGTTTGATTAATCTAACGGCTTCATCGTCGGGAAGGCGATTACTTCTCGAATACTATCGGAATTAGTAAGCAGCATAACAGCTCGGTCAATACCGATACCCATACCGCCTGTTGGAGGCATACCATATTCCATAGCTGTAAGAAAATCTTCGTCAAGCATTTCTGCCTCGTCATCGCCACGTTCACGAAGCTCAAGTTGCTTTTCAAAACGTTCACGCTGAACGATTGGGTCATTAAGCTCTGAATATGCGTTAGCAAGTTCGCTGTGGCAAATAAAGAGTTCAAATCTTTCGGTAAGACGTGGATCAGCAGGCGAAGCCTTGGTAAGAGGGGAAACCTCTACAGGATACATTGTAATAAATGTAGGCTGAATAAGTTTTTCTTCTACCTTTTGGTCAAAACAAGCGTAAAGAGCGTTGCCCCAAGTCTTATCTGCAGTTTCTGCAAGTTCTACACCAATGCTTTCGGCGGCAGCAACTGCCTCGGCATCATCGGTAATAGCACCAAAGTCAATACCTGCATATTCCTTAACAGCATCAACCATTGTAAGACGGCGCCAACCGGGTGTAAGGTCAATCTTTTCGCCAAGCCATTCAACCTCATAGGTGCCGTGAATTTCTTTCGCAGCACCTGAGATTATACCCTCGGCAATGTCCATCATATCGTGAAAATCAGCGTAAGACTGATAAAGCTCAACTGTTGTGAATTCTGGGTTGTGCTTTGGATCCATACCTTCGTTACGGAAAATACGACCGATTTCATACACACGCTCCATACCGCCAACAATAAGACGCTTAAGTGGAAGCTCGGTTGCTATACGCATATACATTGGAATATTAAGTGTGTTGTGGTGTGTGATAAACGGGCGAGCAGCCGCACCGCCAACAATTGTGTTAAGTACAGGTGTTTCAACCTCGATGTAATCCATATCATCAAGATATTTACGCATAAACTTAATAAACTGTGAGCGAATTTTAAAATTGCGCTTAACATTAGGGTTCATAATAAGGTCAACATATCTTTGACGGAAGCGAAGGTCATTGTTTGTAAGACCGTGGAATTTCTCTGGCAAGGGAAGAAGTGATTTTGCCAAAATTTCAATGTGGTTTGCGTGAATAGAGATTTCTTCAGTCTGGGTTTTAAATACTGTACCTTTAACGCCTACAATATCACCGATATCCCACTTTTTAAATGCAGCATAAGTATCTTCACCAACATCGTCACGGCGAACATAAAGCTGAATATCACCCTCACCGTCGCGAATGGTAACAAAGCTTGCTTTACCCATAATTCTACGTGCCATAATACGACCTGCAACGCTAACTTCTTTTCCTTCATAGCCTTCAAAGTCACCTTTAATTTGCATTGAATGTGCGTCAACATCATATTTGGTTTTTACAAATGGGTCGTTACCGCTTTCTTTCATAGCAGAGAGCTTATCGCGGCGAACCTGTAAAATTTCACTTAATTCTTGTACGGGAGCATTGTTGTTATTTTCGCTCATTTGTAACATCCTTTCAATATTTGAGTAAAAAATATTAAAAATAGGGGCAGTAATGCCTGCCCCGAAATATTATTTTGAAATGCCTACTATTTTTAGCTTGATTTCACCTGCGGGCGCTTCAACTATAACGGTATCGCCAACCTTGTGTCCTAAAAGAGCACGACCAACAGGAGATTCGTCAGAAATTTTGTTGTTTG
This sequence comes from Acutalibacteraceae bacterium, assembly GCA_045539695.1. Lineage (GTDB taxonomy): Bacteria > Bacillota > Clostridia > Oscillospirales > Acutalibacteraceae > UBA737. The sequence goes on along the minus strand of JAZQFX010000020.1, from coordinate 90,310 downwards.
TGGGGTCGGCCTCGGTAGAACCAACAACATAATATTCCTCTTCTTCATCAAACTCTTCGTCGTATACTTTAACCTTAACACCAACAACAACAGTTTTTGCTGCACCTTTGATATCTTTAATGATTTCAACATTTTTAAGCATAGCTTCAAGCTCTACAATACGAGCCTCAATCTTAGCTTGCTCATTTTTAGCATCATCATATTCGCTGTTTTCGGAAAGGTCACCGTAGCCGCGTGCTACCTTAATTTTCTCTGCGATGTCACTACGACCTTCAGTTTTAAGAAACTCAAGCTCCTCCTGAAGTTTTTTTAGACCGTCATCGGTTACTTTAATAGCCTTAGCCAAAATAAAAACCACCTTTTACAATTTATATAAGTATAGGTAAATGCCACAGAGTCAAACAGCATTATACAATTTAATTTGTTAGTTGTCAAGAATAATATTTTAAACAATTAATTAACTTGACAAGAGGCACATAATAATTATATACTATACTTTAGAATTTAGCACATTTTTATCGAGGTGTGTTTATGAAAAATTTGGTAAGACTTAGAAAAAGTATAATGCTTTTCGTTAAAATAATGATTGTCGCTGCTGTAACAGTTGGCTTTATTCAAGTGTGGATAACAGGGTATGTTGAGTCGCTTTTCAGTAATAAGGGTAACTATGTTGTTATTTTGTCATTTGTGTTGCTGTTTACTGTTTTTTCGTCTCTTTACGGCGCTTTTAAGATAGGTATATATCGTATACACGAAATTATCTACAGCTTTTCTTTGGCTACTGTATTCACTAATGCCATTATGTATCTTGAATTATCACTTATTGCACGTGAAATGGTGTCCATAAGACCGATGCTTATAGGAATTGTTTATCAAATTTTAGTGGTGGCGCTTTGTTCTTTTTGCGCAAACACAATTTATTTTAAACTATATCCGCCTCGTCGTTTGGTTGCGATTTTTGGTGATAATGTTTCCGGTTTTGAGCTTATTCAAAAAATGGGTAAAATTTCCGAACGTTTCAATATTGAGCGCGGCCTTAATGCAAATACTACCGATTTAAATGAAATAAAGCGTCAGATAGATAAGTACGAGGCAGTGCTGATTTGTGGTGTTGATAAAAACTTACAGAAGCAAATTTTATCATATTGCTATACACACGAAAAACGCTCTTACTTGTTGCCTGATATAACCGATATTATAATCAGTAACAGTTACAATATTCAAATTAGCGATACTCCGGTGCTTATGAGTCGTAACCGTGGCTTGACACTCGAGCAAAGAATTATTAAGCGCGCAATGGATATTGTTATTTCGGCAATAGCTATTGTGATTGCGAGTCCAATTATGCTTATTTGCGCTATTGCCATTAAGCTTGATGACGGCGGACCGATTTTATTTAAGCAAAATCGCATTACACTAAATGGCAAAATTTTTAATGTGTTAAAATTTCGTTCGATGATTGTAGACGCCGATAAAGACGGCGCTAAAAAAGCAGTAAGTGATGATGACCGCATAACGCGTGTGGGCAAAATAATTCGTGCTTGCCGAATGGACGAGCTTCCGCAATTATTTAACATTTTACGTGGTGATATGTCCCTTGTAGGCCCAAGACCCGAAAGAATAGAAAATGTCTATGAGTATTCTAAAAAATATCCCGAATTTGAGCTTCGTCACAGAGTTAAAGGCGGTCTTACAGGCTTTGCTCAACTTTATGGAAAATATAATACAAGTCCTGAGGATAAGCTGCATATGGACTTAATATATGTAGAAACATATTCACTGTTACTTGATCTAAAACTTCTAATATTAACAATCAAAGTTTTATTTATGAGGGAAAGCACCGAAGGCTTCAACGAAAAGGCAAATGAAAATGTACGCGCCTCTAAGTCATTAAAAATAGAAAGCGAGAATAAAAAATGAGTTTTGATGCAACACTTGTAGTAATGGCGGCAGGTATGGGCAGCCGCTTTGGCGGACTTAAGCAAATTGAACCCGTGGGACCTCATGGTCAGGCAATAATTGATTTTTCGGTTTATGACGCAAAGCAGGCCGGGTTTAATAAAGTAGTGTTTATTATTAAGCACGAGATTGAAAAAGAATTTAAAGAAATTGTAGGCTCAAGAATTGAAAAGATGATTGATGTTGATTATGCTTTTCAAGAGCTTGATATGTTACCTGAAGGCTTTGAGTGCCCTGCAGACCGCGTAAAGCCTTGGGGTACTGCACACGCTATTTATTGTGCACGAAACGTCGTTGATACTCCGTTCGCCGTTATAAATGCTGATGATTACTATGGCAAGGGTGCTTATAAAAAAATGTATAATCACCTGAAAGAGCAAAAGGGTGATTTTTGTATGGTAGGATTCAGACTCCAAAACACTCTTACCGAAAACGGAACGGTATCGCGCGGTATCTGTGATGTAGAAAACGGACACTTAAAATCGGTTACCGAGCGCACCAAGATACTTGACTGCAAATATACCGAAGATGATGAAACTTGGGTAGAGTTACCACCCGACTGTATTGTATCGATGAATATGTGGGGATTTACTCCCGATGTATTTACGTACATTGAAAACGACCTTAAAGAGTTTTTTGCAGAAAAAATTAATATGCCAAAGGTTGAGTATTATCTTCCTACCATTGTTTCAAATGTAATTAATCGCGGGCAAAAAGATGTTGCAGTGCTTGTTGCAGATGACCGTTGGTATGGCGTTACATACAAGGAGGATAAGGAAGGTGTTGTAACAGCACTTGCAGAAAAAATCGACAACGGTGAATACGAGGGCTTTTGATAATGAACAAAAAAATCAAGAAACTTATTTTAATAATAGTTGCAGCGTTTTTGGCAACAACTCTTGTTACATTCACTGCTTTGGGTGCAATTAAGCATATAAAGACCCATATCGGCGACACCGTTATTTCTCTTGAAAACAAAACAGCGCTTACCGGGGATACAGTTAAGATACCCATCATTATAGAGAAAAATCACGGGCTTTGGGGCGGTCAAATTAAAATTAATTACAACGCTAATGTTCTTGATTTTATATCCTGTGCTAACGGCGATGTTTTTGATGAATGCGAGGTTAATGATACTGACGGTTCTGTAAATCTTTTGGTTAATCAGTCAGAAATGAACGATAGCAAAATCAACGGCACAATAGCTACCATAAATTTCAAGATTAAGGAAACTGCAAAAAAGGGTGATTGTGAAATTGTGTTTGACCAAAGCTCTAATTTTTGCGATAAGAATAGCGATTTGATTGAACCGATACTTGAAAACGGTATCATTACAGTTAAATAATAAAAACAGTCTGTGCAAAATTGCGCAGGCTGTTTTATATTGGTAATCATTTTTATTTACATAGCATATATTTTCTTGTATAGCATAGAAGAAAGGCGAGATAAAAATGAAAGATTACCAACCCGAAGGCACAATCGTATGTACCGAAGAAAACAAAAGATATATGTCAAGCGAGGTGTCGTTGGCATTAGCACAATCGCTTGAAATAACACTTGAAGCAGTCGTTATTATGTGCGATTCTGAACACAATCTTGTGGTTGATTTAGGTGTTATGAGGGGCGTGATACCGCGAGATGAAGGAGCAATTGGCATAAAAGAGGGTACTACGCGCGACATCGCGCTCATCTCAAGGGTGGGTAGACCGGTTTGTTTTGTTATCACCGATTTTGCAATCGACCAAAACGGAAACAAATATGCCGTATTATCGCGTAGAGCGGCTCAACAAAAGTGTCTTGATTACATTTTAAACAATAAACATATAGGAGATATAATTGATGCGCGCATCACGCATCTTGAATCGTTTGGAGCCTTTTGTGATATAGGTTGCGGCAATATAGCTTTGCTTCCAATCGATGCCATAAGTGTTTCACGCATTTCACATCCTAAAGACCGTTTTTGTGTGGGTGACAGTATTAAGGCAATTATAAAAAATATTGATTCCGATAAAAAAATAACACTTTCACACAAAGAATTGCTCGGCACCTGGGTGCAAAACTGTGCAAGCTTTAGTCAGGGTCAAACGGTATCGGGTATTGTTCGCAGTATTGAAAATTATGGCATCTTTGTTGAACTTACGCCTAATCTTGCAGGTCTTGCCGAGCCTAAAGAAAATGTGCGTGTAGGGCAGTGCGCAAGCGTATATATTAAAAGCATTATACCCGAAAAAATGAAAATAAAACTTATAATTATCGACAGCTTTGATAATTCGATTGAGAATACATATAAGTATTTTTACGATAACGAGCATATCGATGAATTTGTTTATTCGCCCAAAGAAAGCACAAAGCAAATCTGTTCATATTTTTAGTATAATTTGATATTGATTTTAAAAAACTAATGTTGTATAATACTTTGCGGTGATGAAAAATGTCAGAAAATTGTAACGGCAATTGCGCTTCTTGCAGCAGCAATTGCTCTTCAAGAAAAGAAAGTTTTATTGAACCTACAGGCGAATTTAACAACATTAAACATGTTGTGGCCGTAGTCAGTGGTAAGGGCGGCGTTGGTAAATCTATGGTTACCTCACTGCTTGCAACTCTTATGAGTCAAAAGGGTTATAAGGTCGGAATACTTGATGCCGATATCACAGGTCCTTCAATTCCAAAGTCATTTGGTATTATGGGCAATGCTATGCAAAACGAGATTGGTATATTACCGGCTGAAACCAAGGGCGGCATAAAAGTAATGTCTGTCAATATGCTGCTTAAAGAAACCGATGCCCCTGTTGTATGGCGCGGTCCTGTTATTGCTGGCGCAGTAAAGCAGTTTTGGCAGGATGTTGTTTGGGGTGACTTGGACTATTTGTTTATCGACTGTCCCCCCGGTACTGGTGACGTGCCATTAACCGTATTCCAGACCATTCCGCTTGATGGTATTGTTATGGTAACTTCTCCGCAAGACCTTGTTTCTCTTATTGTAAAAAAAGCTTACAATATGGCTAAAATGATGAACATAAATATTTTAGGTCTTGTTGAAAATATGAGCTATGTAAAATGCCCCGACTGCGGTAAAGAATTCAGTGTGTTTGGCGGCGGTAGTGATGACATAGCAAAAGAGTTAAACATTGATTTGCTTGGTAAGCTGCCAATTGATATTTCACTTACTCAAATGGTTGATAATGGTTGCATAGAGCATTTCAACGAGGATTATTTAAATAATGCCGTTGCAAAACTTGAAAAACTTAATAAATAAATTTTTGGGCTGCTCTTTTCGAGCAGCCTTATTGGTGAATAATTATGAGAATGAAAAAAAAGAAATATTTAAAAGAGCGGTTAGAGGCTGTATCTGAATATTTGTATACAAGTGTCAGCGAGGACCGTAATTTTAAAACCGCAATATACGATAAGGATTATATTGATTTTGACAGCTGGTTCGGCGCATCACAGCCGTTATATCTCGAGGTTGGTTGCGGCAAGGGTAGATTTGCCTGTGAATATGCTGCTGCTCATCCCGAAATAAATTTGATAGCGGTTGAACGCGAGGCAAACGTTATAGTTTCGGCTTGCGAGCTTGCACAAAGGATGCAACTTAAAAACGTGCGTTTTATAAAGTGTACAGCCGAATATCTTGAACGGCATATAAAACCGCAAAGCATTGAGCAAATTTTTCTTAATTTTTCTTGTCCTTTTCCAAAAAACAAATATGCATGTCATCGATTAACTCACCACGGTTTTCTTGAGATTTATAAGCGAATTATGAAACCGTACGCTGAAATTCATCAAAAAACCGATAATATGAAGCTGTTTGAATTTTCAATAGGGGAGTTATCACAAAACGGATTTGCGCTTAAAAATGTTTCACTTGATTTGCATAACAGTAATTTTGAGGGCAACATTATGACTGAATATGAGCAAAAGTTTGTTGAGCAGGGATTGCCGATTTATAGGCTTGAGGCATACATAAAATAATTAAAATGAGCATAAGACAAAGCATCTTATGCTCATTTTTTTGCCCCTAAACGAAAAGCACGAGGGCAGGTTTAAAGTTTCCTTATAAGCCTCCCTTGCCTTAAAGGGAGGGGGACCGCTTTAGCGGTGGAGGGATTTTGTCAACATTATAAAATTAATTATTCAAGTCCCAGTGCGGCAAGCGGAGAGGTAATATTTCCGTCAACGGTAACTTCAATATGAATATGCGGGTTGTCGGCACATTCGCAAGGTATTTCGCCTGAAGTGCCAATAACATCTCCGGCAGCAACCTTATCATTTTCTTTTACATTCACGCTACCCATACCGCAGTATTTAATTGTTATACCGCCATTGTGCTCAACGGTAATAATTTTACCGTAATTTGTATCATCAACAACCGATTTTACGGTGCCTGAACCTGCTGATTTAATGTTTGAACCGTTTTCGCATAAAATATCTACACCTGTGTGCAGTCTCATATCACCGTATGTTGCCGAATATTGAAGTGCCGTATCACTGAAGCCTTTTGAAATATTACCCGTTATCGGTAAAACAAAGGTCGGTTTTTCGGGTTCGGGAGGGGTTATCGGTTCGGCCTCGTCATAAGGCACATTGCTTACATTGTCGTCAACATCAGCAGTGGGCGGCTCAATTTCAACTTCAACTTGCGGCACCTCTGCTTCACTATTATATGAGTTATCGGTATTGGGGTATTCCGATTTAGAAGAACTATTATTTGACGGTTTTTCTTTCACAGTATTATCGCGTGAAAGCGCGAACCAAGATATTGCACCCACAGCAATTAAAGCGCAGGCAACTATTGTAACAAAACCTGTTGAGGTAATCGCCTTTGTAAATTTTGATGTTTTATAATATTTCATTTAAACTTATCTCCCTTCTAACTTCAAAAATAGTATTGTCAGAAAAATTTAAACATATTCTAAAAAAATATTTAAAATGTGTTCATAAAAATGTAAAAAATTTGATGTACGATATGCTTGTACCAAGCAGAAGGGAGCCGCACCCTTATTGGTACGTCGCAACATTATGTTGCGATTCTCTCCTCAAACCCCTTAAAAGTGAAAAAGAGTCGTGCAAACACGGCTCTTTTTCGCTTTTTGTTGATAAAATTATTTTTTTATGATAAAATTAAATAAATAAACGTTTTGGAGTGTAAATATGACTCAAAAATATGATGTTGTAATTGTTGGCGGTGGCGCCGCAGGAATGTGCGCCGCAGTAAATATAAAAATGCGCGACCGCAGTATAAGCGTTGCGGTACTTGAGCAACTTTCTCGCGTGGGTAAAAAGCTTATTATCACCGGTAACGGAAGATGTAATATTTCTAATCTTAATATAAATCTTGACCGTTATCACGGTGAGGATGTTAGTTTTGCTGAGTATGCTTTACAGACTTATGATAACTATTTTGCTGCTGATTTTTTTAGCGAAATCGGTGTTGTATTTACATACGATGAAACGGGTCGCGGCTACCCTTATTCTTTACAAGCGTCTTCGGTTGTTGATTCATTGCGTTTTGCTTTAGACGAATACGGTGTTGACACCTTTGTTGATACCGCTGTTTTGTCATACAGCAAAAAAGAAAATTTCTTTAACGTGAAAACCACAAACGGTGATTTTGTTTGCGAAAGTTTGGTTGTGGCCACCGGTCTTTATTCGGGTGGCAATAAATTGGGCAGTAACGGAAGTATGCTCAAAATATTAAAGGAAGCAGGGTATAAGACAGTAAAAACCACACCCGCCATTGTTCAGCTTAAAACTGAAACCGACGTCGTTAAGTCACTTAAAGGTATGAAGGTTGATGCCGATGTTAATCTTTCAATAAACGGCACTGCTGTGCGTGGTGATTTTGGTGAGGTACTCTTTTGCGATTACGGCCTTTCAGGTCCGCCAATAATGCAGCTTTCTCGCGAGGTTGAGCGTCAATCGGGCGAAAAGATAATATCACTCGATTTAATGTGGGAGTATGGCTTTGCACAAGTTTGCGATATATTAAGTTTTCGTGCTACCGCTTTGCGTAACCGCAACCTTGATGAGTTTCTTACGGGTATGCTCAATAAGCGCGTGGGACAAGCAGTAATTAAAATGTGCGGGCTAAAACTTAGTGATAGTGTAGCAAGCCTTAAAAACGCCGATATTAAACAAATTGCATCAGTAATTAAAGGTATGAAATTTAAACTTACAGGCACCATAGGCTTTGAAAACTCACAGGTAACAGCAGGCGGTCTTGATACTACACAGTTCAGTCCTAAAACTATGGAATCAAAGCGTGAAAGAGGGCTTTATTGCATAGGCGAAATACTTGATATTGACGGCGATTGCGGCGGCTTTAATTTGCAATGGGCTTGGAGCAGTGCATTTTGCGCTTCAAACGCCATTTGTGAGGATTTTGGGGTTTAATAATGATAATTATAAACAATATAAAAGTGTCGTTAGATACCGATTTAAGCGATGTTTACGGCATTTTATCAAGCAAGCTGAAAATTAATAAGCAAGATATAATCAGCGCCGAGCTTTATCGCAAATCGGTTGATGCACGCGATAAACGTGACATACATTTTGTGATATCAATAATTGCGAAATTAAAAAACGAATCACAAATTTTAAAACGCAACAAAAATGCGACCAGCTTTACAAAAAAAGAATATGTTTGGCAAAAAGCCGAGTCGGATATTCGACCCGTTGTAATAGGCTTTGGCCCAGCGGGTATGTTTGCCGCACTCACTCTTGCTCGTGCAGGTTTACGACCAATAGTTTTTGAACGTGGAGCCGACGTGGACACGCGCACCACTGATGTCGAAAAGTTTTTTGCAGGCGGCACACTAAATCCCGAATCAAACGTTCAGTTTGGCGAGGGTGGTGCAGGTACTTTTTCTGACGGTAAGCTTAACAGCGGTATAAAAGACATACGTTGCCGCACTGTTTTAGAAGTGTTTCATCAATTTGGTGCGCAAAAAGACATACTCATTGATGCCAAGCCACACATTGGTACCGATGTTTTAAAAACTGTTGTTAAAAACATTCGAAATGAAATAATTTCACTCGGCGGCGAGGTTAACTTTAACTCTCGCCTTGACGGCGTTTATTTTGAAAATAAAAAGCTTGTAGAAATCTCAATAAACGGTAAAAAAGTACTTTGTGAATATTTATGCCTTTGTATTGGGCACTCGGCGCGCGATACTTTTAAAATGCTATATGATTCAGGTCTTGAAATGACGCGAAAACCCTTTGCTATGGGCGCTAGAATCGAGCACTTACAAAGTGAGATTAACAAGGCTTTGTATGGTGACTTTGCGTGTCATAAGTCACTTAAAGCCGCCGATTATAAATTGGCAGTGCACCTGCCGAGCGGACGCGGGGTTTATACTTTTTGTATGTGCCCGGGCGGTGAGGTTATTAACGCATCAAGCGAAATAGGCGGCATAGCAGTAAACGGTATGAGTAACAGCCGCCGTGACGGCGAGAATGCTAACAGTGCGTTATTAGTAGGTATTAATCCCGAAGATTTAGAGGGTGACAATGTTTTTGCAGGTTGCGAGCTGCAAGCAAAAATTGAGCAAAAAGCATACAGCATTTCAAAAGGAGCCGTACCGATTACAACAGTGGGTAATTTTGTATTTGACAAAAAAGCAGAAATCGGCAGTGTTAAACCCACCGTAAAACCCGACTTTGTTTTTGCTGATTTACGTGAAATATATCCGTCATTTGTTACCGATTCATTAAAAGACGGTATTATAGAAATGAATAAAAAAATTCGCGGTTTTGCTTGTTATGATGCCATTATAACCGCACCTGAAACACGAAGCTCTTCACCTGTACGAATAGTGCGTAATGAGACAGGGGAGTCAACTAACTTTAGCGGCATTTACCCGTGCGGTGAAGGTGCAGGCTACGCCGGCGGCATTATGTCCGCAGCAGTCGATGGAATAAAGTCGGCAGAAAGAATAATTGAGGCAATAAATAATTTGTAACAGGAGAGCAAATTATGACTCTTGATGAACGAAAATCACTTGTAAAATCATATCTTGGCAAGACGGTTGATATTATTATTGACCGTCCGATTGGTTATGTTCATAAAAAGAAAAACTACACGTTAACGTATCCCATAAATTACGGATATATTCCGGGTGTTTTAGGCGGTGACGGCGAAGAGCTTGACGTGTATTTGCTTGGTACAGATAAGCCTGTAAACGAATATCGCGCTAAAATTATCGGCATTGTTTACCGTAAAAACGATATTGAGGACAAGCTGATAGCCGCACCCGAAAATATGATTTATAATCAAGCCCAAATTGCCGAGGCAATTCATTTTCAAGAGCAGTATTACGACACTTGCGTAGAGGCGGTTTATCAAAAATCTTGCGGTGTTATCGTTTATAGAACTGTGAATGGAAAGAGAGAATATTTGTGCCTTTTGCAAAATATTTCGGGTACTTATAGTGTGCCCAAAGGTCATTTAGAGGCTTTTGAAAGTGAACAAGACTGTGCTAAAAGAGAGCTTTTTGAGGAAACGGGTATCAAAACGCAATTAATAGACGGCTTTAAAACCGAATTCAGCTACACTTTCAATACTAATTCAGGCACAAAACACAAGTCGCTTACACTATTTCTTGCCGAGTATAACGGCGAATTAAATATTGATAAAAATGAAATCATTAGTTATAAATGGCTCGATGCCGAAAAAGCAAAACAAATATTGCCCAAGGGTAATGATAAAGTGATTGATAGCGTTGAGGAATTTCTAACAAAAACCCATAATATGAAACTGTGGCTTGGTGCTTTCGGTCATATAGCTGATGGTAGCAAAACCATTGAACTGCGACTAAATGATGAAAAACGGCAGCAGATAAATGTTGGCGATACGATTGTTTTTAACTGCACCAAAAACAACGATACAATTACCGCAAGGGTTAAAGCGTTACATAAATTTGCCGATTTTAGAGAGCTTTATAGTGCTTTACCGCTTGATAAATGCGGCTATACCGCCAATGAAGCAAAGACGGCAAAATATACCGATATGTACGACTATTACACCGAGGAACAAATCAAAAAATACGGTGCTTTGGGCATTGAACTTTGTGATATAGTTTTTAGCAAAGGATGATTTTCTTGAAACTGATTTTATCGTCTTGTGATTTTCGTAACGAAAATTCGCGACAAACAATTTTAGATAATCTTATAAAACCAATAGACAAATGCAAGTTGCTTTTTATACCAAATGAAAAAGCAACTTTTGAGGCAATACATAGTGAAATGTATTATTTGCGCATGCAAGAATTTGGTTTTATAAAAGATAACATATACGTTTTTGATTATTGGAATTCAGAACAATTTTTCAATCTTGATATTGATGTTATTTACATTAGCGGCGGTAATACATTTAAAACATTGCAGCGAATAAGAGACTGCGTATTTGATAAAGAAATAATTAACTATGTAAAATCGGGCGTTATTTATGTTGGCGGTAGTGCAGGTGCGCATATAGCGTCAAAAAATATTGAATATGTAGCGGCATTTGATTCCGTACCCGATGGTATGACCGATTTTAACGGTTTAGGACTCTTTGATGGCATTTTGGTTTGTCATTACACATCCGACCGAAAGCCGTTATATGACAAATGGCAAAAGAATGGAAAATATAAAGTTTATGCATTAACCGATGATGACTCGTTAGTAATAAGCTAAACGAGCCTCCCTTGCCTAAAGGGTAGACTCCCTCACGGTGTGAGGGAGATGTCACGAAGTGACAGAGGGAGACCGCCACTGTCAGTGGGTGGCAAAACCGAAGGTTTTGACGGAGGGATAAAATTGGATAAAGAAAAGTTTTTAACAGCTATTGCCCCTTGTTCACTTTGTTGTCATACCTGTCCTGGTATGAAAGGTGGTATTATGCAAGAAACCGCTATAAAATTATCACATTATTTTGAGGGCTATTATGATTTTAATGTCGAGAACTTACCGCAAGAACATAAAGAATATGCTGAAACCATAAAGCAGTTTGTAGACAGGTTAGAAAAATATACCAAACCATCGTGCGACGGTTGCCGAAGTAATAATAGGGGTAAAGGTTGTTTGGCAGGTTGTATAATTCCCGAATGTACAGTGATACATAATGTTGATTTTTGTGGTGAGTGCAGTGAATTTCCGTGTGATAAAATTACTACAGATGTTTATAACGAAACACTGATAAATCAATGGCGTGAGAATAATCAGCAAATACGTGAAAATGGAATAGAAGAATTTTATAAAGAAGCAATTTTGCGCCCACATTATGAAAAATACAAGAAAGGATAAACAATATGGCAGAAATTATTAAGGTTTTTAAAGAACATATACCTAACTTGCGTTTTATTGGCAAAAAATATGACAACTTTGGTCACTGGGGTGAGTGGTGGCAAAATGGTTGGTTTGATTTGCTTGAAAGCACTATGGGCGGTACCGATAAAATAATATCAATTTGGGAAAATGGCGGCGGTTATATTGGTGTAGAACGTCGTGCTGAAGGTCAACCGTTTGAATATTATATAGGTATGCTAACTCCAGAAAATACAATCGTACCCGATGGATTTGTAAGCATTGATTTTAAGAATTTAAGTTTGGGTACATGTTGGATTTACGGCAAAGAGAGTGAAGTTCACACCACAAGTGCTTGTCGTCAAAAACTTGTAGATAACGGTATAACTATATGGAATGATAAAGACGGTGCAGTTTGGTCATTTGAAAACTGTTTGTGCCCCCGTTATACTACGCCCGATGAAAGTGGTAATGTAATTCTTGACTATTGTTATTTTGTTACGAAATAATAAAAATGATATATAGTCAATTTTGCACATAAAAGTATTTAACCTTTTGAAAAAATTGTCGAAATAAATGAAAATGTAAAAAATTGTTTATTTTTTAACAAAATACTTGCAAATTTAAGTTAAATAGGGTAAAATACCATATAGAAAATTTTTAGGAGGTAATTCCAATGGTTAAAGTTGCTATTAACGGATTCGGCCGTATCGGTCGTCTCGCATTCCGTCAGATGTTTGGTGCTGAAGGCTACGATGTAGTAGCTATCAACGACCTTACAAAGCCCTCAATGCTTGCTAATCTTTTAAAGTATGACACAGCACAGGGTGGTTACTGTGGTTACATCGGTGAAAATCTTCACACTGTAGCTGCTGATGATGAGGCTGGTACCATCACAGTTGACGGCAAAACTCTCAAAATTTATGCTGAAAAAGACGCTAAGGATCTTCCTTGGGGCGAGCTTGGTGTAGACGTAGTTCTCGAATGCACAGGCTTCTACTGCTCAAAAGAAAAGTCACAGGCTCACATTGATGCAGGTGCTAAAAAGGTTGTTATTTCTGCTCCAGCAGGCAACGATCTTCCAACTATCGTTTACAGCGTAAACGAAAACACTCTTACAAAAGAAGACAACATCATTTCTGCTGCTTCTTGCACAACTAACTGCCTCGCTCCTATGGCTAAGGCTCTTAACGATTATGCTGCAATCCAGAGCGGTATCATGAGCACAATCCACGCTTACACAGGCGATCAGATGATTCTTGACGGTCCTCACAGAAAGGGTGACCTTCGCCGTGCACGTGCAGGTGCTGCTAACATCGTTCCTAACAGCACAGGTGCTGCAAAGGCTATCGGTCTTGTAATTCCTGAACTCAACGGTAAGCTTATCGGTTCTGCACAGCGTGTTCCAGTTCCTACCGGTTCTACAACCATCCTTACAGCAGTTGTTAAGGGTGCTGACGTAACTAAGGAAGGCATCAACGCTGCTATGAAGGCTGCTGCAAGTGATTCATTCGGTTACAACGAAGATCAAATCGTTTCTTCTGTCGTAATCGGTATGCGTTACGGCTCACTCTTTGATGCTACTCAGACAATGGTATCAAAGGTTGGCGACGATCTCTATCAGGTACAGGTTGTTTCTTGGTATGACAACGAAAACAGCTACACAAGCCAGATGGTTCGTACAATTAAGTACTTTGCTGAAATCTAATTTAGTTTAGATAGATTTAAGGCTCTGCTTTAAAAAGCAGAGCCTTTTTTGTATGTCTATATAATGCCTAATTTTTAATATTTTCAATGGCTTCTTTTAAGTCCTCATAATGCAGTGCTTTTACAAAAATTTCTTGAATAACGCCGTTTTCATCAAGAATTACGGTGTAAGGGTATGCACCACTGCCGCCAAGGTTTAGGTAGTATTTACCGTTAAAGGTGTCATTTTCATCGGGTATATCGTTTGCGAAAATTAAACTGCTGTTAGGATAATGGTTTTTAACATATTCGGGTGAAGTTTCTTTGCTTGCGTTTGAGTGTATGGCTACAACAGTAACTGTATCCTTATATTCACTTGCGATTTGGTCAAAATAGGGTAGCTCCTTTACACACGGTGTGCACCAGGTACCCCAGAAATTTACAACAGTAATTTTACCTGTTTCGGCAGGGTTTATGGTGTTTTCACTGACTCCGTCGGGTGTAACAATAGGTAACTGCGCGCCATAGCACATATCACCTATTTCGGTGCCGTACTCTATTTTAGTGTTGCTTTCGTTCCAATAAAAAGCTATCGAACCTGCAAGCAAGAAAATCATTAAAACAGCCGATATGATTCTTGTAACAAGCTTTGCTTTTTTGTGCTTGTCGGTGTTTGTGATATCATTTTTTGCCTTAAAGCCTTTCCAGCGAATTGCGTTTGTTGGGCAAACATTTATACATTCGCCGCAGTTAATACACTCAGCATCGCCAACTGTTTTAATATCAAGCTTACATTTGTTTGCGCAAAGTCCACAATTGGTACATTTGTGATTGTCAACTGTTACACCAAATACTGATATCTTGTTAAATAATCCGTACAAAGCACCAAGCGGGCAAATAAAACGGCAAAACATTCTGAAAATAAATATACTCGCTACAACTATGCTTACAAGTAACAAAAATTTCCAAGTAAAGATTGGGCCTAACATTGAAAAATAACTGTCATTAACCTTGTTTGCAAGAAGCGAAATACCTCCCTCAAGCGTGCCTGCGGGGCATATGTATTTACAAAACGCAGGGAATGGGGTGTCGCGAAATGCATAGGCAATAGGAACAACAAAAACAAAGAGAATCAGTATAATATATTTAAGATACGATAATATTTTAGTAAACCGATTTTTTCTTAATTTTGGAGTCTTTATTTTGTAAAGTAATTCTTGTATTAGTCCAAACGGACACGCCCAACCGCATATCGTGCGCCCAAGCATAATGGCATATATCAGCAAAATACCGCCTACATAATATATTGTGCTTTTATCTGCACTAAACGACCCTTGCAAAGAGCCAAGCGGACACGCACCCACGGCACCGGGGCACGAGTAGCAGTTAAGACCCGGCACACACATAACCTTGGTTTGCCCTTGATAAATACTTCCCGATATGAAACCCTTTAGATTAGCGTTAAAAAGCAGAGCGGTATACAACTGAATTATTTTGCGACGGGAGGGCTTTAGTGATTTAAGCTTGTTTATGAGTTTATTCATATTTACCACCCCTTAACCAAGACCAATACATTCGGTGCATATATTTACCGCTTTGGTTAGCACATCGGCAAATCCGCCCTTTATTGCGCCAAATATAATTGCGACAATACCAATTGCTATTACGACTGATTTTATAATTAACAAGGTTTTGTTGTTTAGTTTAGGTGGAGTATCTTGTTTAAAGTTTTTTGGTCGATAAAATTTGGATTTGGTTTTATCAGTAACAAAAAAACTGCCAACAATAAACGCTATGCACACAAAAACGGGGACACAAATTTTTGCGAATGTGCTTACCACAATTTCGCGTGAATAGCCGTTACCCGAATAATAGATATTAAGGCAACCTGCAATCAAGCATACACCCGCAATAATAATTGATACGCTAAGCAAAATTTTATAAATGCGTAAAAAAAGCAACTTTTTGTCTTTAACCATCGTAATTCCCCATACTTATTATTATATTTATTTAAGTATATCACGCTTAAATAAAAAAGTAAATAATAATTAAAATTTAAAAACCATAATATTCGTCCTTGCATTTTTTGACGAAATAAGGTAAAATAAATTGAATATGTATGCTTACTATGTATAACTATGCTTTCAAGGGAGTTTTTTAATTAATATGAAATATTCAAGACTTAACAAATTATTCAAGGGTTTTGCCGCAACGCTTTTAGCGGCGGTAATAACCTTAGGCTCGTTGCCATTGTCACGGGTTAATGCAATAGGTGGCATTAAAGGCAACTCCGATATTCAAAAGATTGATAATATCGCGTTGGACTATTCAAAATATTTTAACAATTCGGTTGTTTTTAAGCTTCCTGATACAATAGATAAAAACGATGAAATATCCGTTATTGTTACAACTGAGGATAAGGCTGTTATAGATGTTTATGAAGGCTCTGATAAAACAATGAGCCTCGCGGATTTTGCTTTAAAGAGCAACTACGCTAAATTGGCAAAGCAAAATCTTGCAAAAGATAAGGCAGAGGTTTTAGCCGCCCTTGACAAGCAAAATATTTCTTATAAAACCGGCGAAGAGTATACAACCATTTTAAGCGGCTTTGAGCTTGTTATTAAAGCGGCTGATTTTGAAAATACCTGCAAGTCGTTGGGCACAGGTATGAATATCATTGTGGGTGAAGAATATAACACTTGCGAAACACAGCTTGTTGAAAACGCAGTTGACGTTTTTGAAACAGGTATTTTTGACAGCTCTGATTCGGGTTATGACGGCAGCGGTATGGTTGTAGCCGTTCTTGATACGGGTATTGACTCAAATCACACCGCATTTTCGGTTGATAATTTTACAAGCGAAAAGTTAGGTCTTACATATGACGATGTTGCGGCTGTAATTAAAGATACCGTAGCTGCAGAGCAGTTAGACGGTCTTACGGTTGACGATGTTTATATTAACGAAAAAATTCCTTATAACTTTGACTATGCCGATGTTGACTCCGATGCGTATTCAACACACAACAATCACGGTACACACGTTTCGGGCGTTATTGTTGGTAACGATGATACAATTCGTGGCGTTGCGCCAAACGCACAGTTAGTATCAATGAAAATATTCTCTGACGTTATGGATACCGCCCGTACGGCTTGGATTATGGCTGCGCTTGAGGACTGTATAGTCTTAGGTGTTGATGTAATTAATATGTCAATAGGTACTGCTTGCGGCTTTAGCCGCGAAAGTGACGAAGAGGCTGTTGACGGCATTTATGACAAGCTTCGCGATTCAGGCATTTGTATGGTTGTTGCGGCTTCTAACAGCTATAACTCTGCATACGGTTCCGAAAAGAACGGTAACTTAGGTCTTACCTCAAATCCCGACACCGGTACAGTTGGTTCGCCTTCAACCTATGAGGGTGTTATGTCGGTAGCGTCTATTGCAGGTGCTGAAACACCTTACATTGAATATGACGGTAAAATAATCTACTTTGTCGAAACAACAAACGGCGCTGCTGAAGAAAATAATTTTTATGACGCATTGCTCGGCGATAAAAAGTCGATGAAAATTGACTATGTGCTTATTCCCGGTGTTGGCCGTACAGCCGACTACACAGGCGTTAATGTCAAGGGCAAAATTGCACTCGTTCGTCGTGGATCTAATACATTTGAAGAAAAGGCAATGATTGCGCAAGAGCAGGGTGCAGCAGGTATTATTATATACAACAATGTGTCGGGTGACATCAAAATGAATGTTGGCGACGCAACACTTGCCGTATGCTCAATTTCTCAAGATGATGGTGAAATGCTTGCCGCAAAGAAGAACGGTACACTTAAAATTAGCCGCAAGCAGACTTCGGGTCCGTTTATCTCTGACTTCTCGTCTTGGGGTCCTACTCCCGACCTTAAGATAAAACCTGAAATTACCGCACACGGCGGTAGTATTCTTTCTTCGATTACTGGCGGCAGCTATGATAGACTGTCAGGTACTTCAATGGCGTGCCCAAACCTTGCGGGCGTTATTGTGCTTCTTCGTCAGTATGTAGTTGAAAATTACCCTGAAATTGCCGATGACAACCAAGCTGTTAATACAATGGTTAACTGTTTACTTATGTCAACAGCTGATATTGCGCTTGGTAAAAACGGTTTACCGTATGCTGTAAGAAAGCAGGGTGCAGGTCTTGCTAACCTTACAAATTCTATTAAATCGCCCGCATATATTACCACTACCGATAAAGATGGTAACGTTATGGACAAGGCAAAGCTTGAACTTGGCGATGATCCTAAAAAAACCGGCGTTTATGAAATGACCTTCACCATAAATAATACAGGTAAGCGAGCAGTTTCATACAATGTGGGCGCTTATGTTATGACCGAGGGTGTAAGTGAAACCAAAACAGCCGCAGGTGAAACCACAGTTAGCGAAGAATCATATCTTTTAGATGATGCGAAAATTGAGGTTGTATCGGTTGATGGTGGCAAACTCAGTGGTGATAAGGTTCGAGTAGGTAAGGGTAAGCAGGCAAAAGTAACTGTAAAAATTACTCTTGGCGATAAGGATAAAGAATATCTCAATAAATCTTTTGAAAACGGTATGTATGTTGAGGGCTTTGTAACACTCCAAGCAAAGTCGGGCACAAAGGTTGACCTTAATGTTCCGTACCTTGCGTTTTACGGTGACTGGACAAAGGCACCACTTTTTGACCTTACATACTATGATACCAATGCTGACGAGCTTGATGACGGCATTGACTTTGAAGATAAGACTATGGCTGATGCCTACGCTACACGTCCGGTTGGTGGTGTTAGTGATGATTATGTAAGTTATCTTGGTTCTTACTATTTCTTGCAAGATCCTAAAGATATGGTTATCTCTGCAAACGAAAACTATGTAGCGCTTTCTAATCAGGTTGGTACGATTCATTCACTACGTTTTGTGTGGGCGGGTCTTTTACGCAATGCCGCAAAGATTGATATTACTATTACCGATGATATAACAGGCGACGTTGTATTTGAACGCACCGAAACTGATATACGTAAGTCATATAGTGACGGCGGCGCGTCTATTTATCCTGCTAATGTAGAGATTGAATTTGACACAACGGAATATAATCTTGAAAATAACAGCGAATATACGGTTAAGCTTGTTGGTTATGTTGATTACGGCGATGGTGGACTCAAGACTAATGATAATAATGTATTTGAATTTCCATTAGTTGCTGATTTTGAAGCGCCAACAATCACCGATGTTGAATATCGTTATGAATACGATAAAACACTCAAGAAAAATCGTTTGTATGCCGATGTAATGGTTTATGATAATCATTATGCAATGTGCTCGCAGATTGGCTATGTTACTGAAGAAGAGGATGAAGAAGGCAACTTAGCTCCTGCCATGAAGACTCTTGAGCAGTATATGACCCCTGTGTATTCAGAGCGTAACAGCACAACAAAGGTTACCTTTGAGCTTACAGATTATATCTATGATATAAAAAATAATGCAACAACCAAAAATACATTTGTAATTAACGCATACGATTATGCGCTTAACTATGCTACCTACGAGCTTGCGCTTCCTGACGATTTTACCGATTTTTATTTTGAAGGACTTGAAGAAGGACTCACCCTTAGTCCAAACGAGGTTTACACATTAGAGCCGATAATTGCCCCTGATACCGAGTGGTCAGAGCTGCTTGAGTATTCATCTTCAAAGCCAAGTATTGTTCGCGTTGTAAACAACAAGCTTGTTGCTGTGAAAAGTGGTACTGCAATTATTAAGGCACAAGACCCAACTAATAGCAAGAGCGTTACATTTGAGGTGACCGTGCTTAAAAAGGGTGATGACGGTTACCGTAGATATGATAAACCGGTTGCTGATGTCTTTAATTTGGACGGTTTTTACACCAATAAAGCCTATTATATTTTAGAGAATGAGGATAAAAAGTTAGGTGATACAGGCAGCACCAATTTCTTTGAAGGAAATTACAAGTTAGAGATGTATCCTTCGGAGTCGGTAGTGCTTAACTATTCGCTTGATTCTTTCTTTAAAAATGATACAAATGTATCCTTTGAAAGCAGTAATGAAGGCATTGTTAAGGTTGATGCTTCGGGTGTTGTAACAGCTCAGGCCGAAGGCTTTGCATCGGTTACAGTAAAAGTTTTACTTGATGATGAAAGCACATATTATTCTGAAACAGTTAATGTTGAGGTTAAGGATCCATATGTAACAACCGGTGCCAGCCTTACACACTATTACGGTAATGGCGGTCTTGTAGATATTCCTGCAGACCTTTCTCTAACACAAATAGGTCAGTTTGCTTTCTCGAACTTTGAGTATATAATGAAAACCGAAGAAGAGCTTGCTTTTGACGATGCTGAAACATCTAAAGCATGGTATATAGGCGATAACACCATTACAAAGGTTGTAATACCTGAGGGTGTAGAAAGCATTGCAAATTACGCTTTTGCTAATCTTACCGCCTTGGAAGAGGTAGTATTGCCGTCAACACTTGAATCAATAGATTACGGCGCATTTTATGGCTGTACTTCACTTCAAAAAATTACCTTCAGCGGTGAAAATAATCTTAAAATTATTAACCAAAATGCGTTTGAAAACTGCGACCTTCGTGATACGTTAGAGTTGCCATCTGCGTGCGTAATCTCAGACTATGCATTTGCGGGTAACCAAAAACTTAAAGGTATTGTTCTTGGTGAAAACCTTTATTCTGTAGGACAGTATGCATTTGCGGGTTGTAAAAAGCTAACTGATATTACCATTAATGCTAAAAAGGTTAAATACGGTGCTTATGCGTTTACGGGTTGCGAATCACTTAAAGAATTCTATGTAAATTCTGCTGTTCTTCCAGAGGGAATGTTTTATGAATGCGACGATATGGAAAAGGTTATCGTTGGTGCAGAGGTTAACGATATAGGTGTATTCGCATTCAGAGATACCAAAATTTCTGAATTTGAAATCGAAAAGGGCAATAAAAACTATAAGGTTCAGAAAAAGAATTATATTTTATCTACCGATGGTAAAAAGCTAATTGCTGTTTCTCCACTTGTTGAGGGCGAATTCACCTATGAAAATATTGGCGGTAAAAAGGTTACCGAAATTAGCAAGGGCGCGTTTTCTCACAACCAAAAAATAACATCTGTTGTTATGGATAAGGTTACAACTATTGGTGAATATGGACTTGCTTCAAACAAGAGTCTTGCAACCGTGACTTTAGGTGAACTCAAAGAAATCGGTGACTATGCATTTTTTGAAGCTGCTATAACCGAATTGCCTACATTTGCTAAAAAGGCTAATATTGGAAAATATGCCTTTTCGATTACAAAGCTTACATCGGTTACAATTCCCGACAAAATGGAAATTGCAGAGGGTACCTTCAGCGAATGTGTTGATCTTGCAACCGTTGTCATCGGTGATGATGTAAAGATTGGCAAATACGCCTTCAGTATGGATAAGGATCAGGCGTTTAAAGTTGAGATGTATATGGAGGGTGAACAAAAGCTCTTCAGATATGTATTTTCATCACCGCTTATTTCACTTACTATCGGTAAAAATGCCGAAATAGGTGAAAACGCCTTCTCAAACGCAGCAAATCTTGAAACTGTTGTTTTGGGAGATAATGCCGAACTTGGCAAAATGGCGTTTTATAATACCTCAAGTCTTAAGAATATTGATTTGTCAAAGGCAAAATCAATCGGTGACTATGCGGTTTCTGGTGATGTATATTACGCTTGTCTTGATGAAAATATGACCGTTGCTGCGGTTAATTCTGACGGATACTATAGATATACCTATCACGGTCCTCAAATTGAGAATGTTGATATTTCATCTGCTGAGAGCTTGGGTGAATATGCCTTTTCATACTGCCGCAACCTAGTTAATGTTAAGTTAAGTGACGATATTACTGATATTAAGCAATATACATTTGCAGGTTGTGATGCACTTAAAAACATTAATCTTACCAAGGTGGAAACAATTGGCGAATATGCATTTATGGAATGTGGACTTGAAAATGTTGATATTTCTGCAGCAGAAACCGTCAGCAAATATGCATTTGTTTCTAACCGACTTTTAAATACTGTAAAGCTTGGTGAAAAAACCAAAGAGATAGGTGAGGGCGCATTCTCATACTGCGATCCGTTGAATACAGTTGAAAATCTTAAGTGTGTTGAGAATTTCGGTGATTATGCATTTGCATATACTGCAATTACATCAGCTGATCTTACTGCGGCTGTAAACATTGGCAGAAATGTGTTTATTAAGGAAACACTTACTCCGTTTACAGTAACATTGGGTGACGACCTTGAAAAAATTGCCGATAACCCATTTGCAATGTGTGCTGTGCAACCGTTTAGTACAATCAAAACAGAAAAGGTAAACGGCAAAGAAAAGGAAGTTAAATCCTATACATATGAAATTAGTGATACTGTTTTTGTTGTTGACGGTTCACTTTACTGTATGAACGAAGAAGGTTTGGAGCTTATAACCTATGCGGGTATCAATAATGATGATGTTATTGTTGCTGACGATACCGTTCGTGTTACTGCCTATGCTTTTGCAGGTAGCAACGCAGTTAGGGTAAAGATGCCTTACACAACTACCGCAATCGGTCATAAGGCGTTCTTCCAGTGTAATGCGCTCGAAATGGTTACATTTGGCAGTCATACAGTTCCAAACTTTGAAGAAGAGTTTGACCCCGCTTATTACGGAAGCTTTGAAAACATACCCGGCTCAGGAGATTACGGCACATATACCGATTATGACGGTAATGAGGTTGCAATTAAAGGTTTAAGCATCATTCCGTTCTTTATGTGGAATGTGACCGGCGAAATGTATTCAAACGTACTATATGGTGCTACATTTGTTGATTATGTAGGTAAGGTAGAAAACAAGCTTACTATGGTACGTCCGGTAAACGGTGTCGGATATGATTCGTTTATTTGCAATCAGTATTTTGATTTGAGAATTGACGGTCCTGCAGCGCCGGATGACACTGCCGTTGACGCTATTAAGGCAATTAAAGCAATTCCTGAAAGAGTTTCTTACGATGATAAGCCGCTTGTTGAAGCAGCACGCACGGCTTATAGCAAGATTGCAACACTTGAACAGCAGTCACTTGTTACAAATTATTCTGATCTAGTGTCTGCTGAGCAGCGTATAAAGGCGCTTGATCCGGATGCACAGAAAAAAGATGACAATGATACCGACAGCGGTAAAAAATCAAATACTGCAACCTGGATAATTATATTGGCAATAATTGCTGTTATAGTTGTTGCTGCGATATTGCTTATAAAGAAATTTAAAGATCCTATAAGCAGGTTTACAAAACCGATATTTGATAAAATTTCTGCTGTATGCAAACCTATAATAGATAAAATCGCAAAGAAATTAAAGCCGATTTTTGATAAGATATCAGCTTTCTGCAAGCCGATAATCAACAAAATTGTTGCATTTTGTAAGCCGATTTTTGAAAAAATCGGAAAGGCTCTCAAGCCTATTTGCATAAAAATTACAACATTTGTTAAAGTAGCAGCTCTTTGGGTTGCAGGCCTTGCAGTCAAGGTATTTAATATATGTAAAGAATGGATTATTAAAGCATACAAAGCAGCAAAACCTGTAGTTATTAAGTGGGTAAAAATTGCAGTGAAAAAAATTGTTGCACTTGCAAAGCTTATTTCGAAAAAAATTGTAGATTTTGTAAAGTTTGTAGTTTCAAAAATAGTTAGCACAATAAAAAACATTAAGTCTAAAAAACAACCTGAAGACAAGGAGGAAACACAAGAAAATGAAACAGAAATTTAAATCGTTATTTTTTGGTTTGCTTGCACTTAGCTTTGTGTTATTGCTTTCGGGTTGTGGTGAAGCTGCTACTCCTTACGAAACAAACAATAAGGATGGTTATTCCGTTAGCGTCAAATACGACGCTAACGGTGGCACCTTTACAACCAACACATCGGTAATTGTTGACTCATTCAATACCGACGGTAAATCTGAGATTGCACTCATTTTGCCCGATGATTCAAGGCGCGAAAATGATGCATTTACCGCAACAAAAAACGGTCATTTTCTTGCGGGATGGTATAAAGAGCGCGTTGAAACCACCGATGATGACGGTAATAAAAGATATACCTATTCAGGTAAGTGGGATTTTGAGAAAGACCTTTTGAAAATTGATAAAAATAAAGCTTATTCGGCCGATGAGCCGGCTTTAACGCTTTATGCTGCGTGGGTACCAATGTTTGAAATAGAGTTTTATTCACTCGATTCCGGTGAATTAATCGACACTATGCAATTCGATCCAACCGGTGAAAAACAGCTTCAAGTACCCGTTTGGGACGAAGAAACAGGCGCGGTTGAAATGTTTGATTTCCCAAAAAGAGAGGGATATACATTCAACAAAGCATATTTTGATGCCGAAGGAACAAATGAACTCTCAGGCGAAACTCTCACGCATCCGGGTGTTGTGAATTTAGAAAATGCCACCGCAACCGATTCGGTTTTAAAGCTTTATGTTGATTGGCATGAAGGTGAGTGGTACCGCATTTATACTGTTGACCAATTTATTGAAAGTGCAAGTCTTAACGGTAACTATGAGTTGTTTGCGGACCTCGACTTTAAGGATGAAATTTGGCCTACAACCTTTATGTATGGCAATTTTGGCGGCGTAATTAAAGGTAACGGTCATACCATTAAAAATGTTGAATTTACACAAACTAATAACTCAAAGGTTAATGCCGGACTTTTTGGCCATATTACTGATACGGCAAGCATTTCTGATTTGAGTTTTGAAAATATTACATTTACAATTAAGGCGGGTACTCGTAAGGTTGGTACAAGCTATGGGCTTTTTGCGGGAACCCTTTCTGATAAAGCATCAATTACAAATGTTAATATTTTAAACAGTCACTTGCAAATCGATTCTTCGTGTTATTTTGGTGTTGATGA
The DNA here is from genome assembly GCA_045539695.1 of Acutalibacteraceae bacterium. GTDB lineage: Bacteria > Bacillota > Clostridia > Oscillospirales > Acutalibacteraceae > UBA737. The sequence continues at coordinate 65,422 of JAZQFX010000020.1, read as the reverse complement.
CTATACAATTGGTCTTGCCTGCGGTATGGGTGATTCTTCAAAGCTTACATCAGTACAAATCGACTGCACTGCTGTTGGTGATGAACCCGAAACGGTTAAGATTACCACGAATGGCAATGAGGTAACTGTTGATTTTGAAAGTTAAAAAATTTTTTAACATAAATTAAAGGAGCGACAACCATGAAAAAAAGAATTATTTCACTTATCCTATGCGTTGTTATGTGTGTAAGTATGTTATCGGTACTTACAGGCTGCGGCGCAAGCAGCAGAGATGCTTTTGTTATTATGACAGAGCAGCTTGACGGATTATTTAACCCATTCTTTTACACATCTGCGCCGGACGGCACTATCGTTAGTATGACACAAATTGGCATGCTTGGATCTAAGTATGTTGATGGCGAGGTTCAGGTTGCATACGGTGAAGATGAAGCAGTTGTAGTAAAAGATTACGAAATTGTTGAAAACGATGACGACACCGTTACATATAACTTTGTGCTTAAAAATGGTATCAAGTTCTCAGACGGTCATCCTCTTACAATGGAAGACGTGCTTTTCAACTATTATGTATATCTCGACCCGGTATATACAGGTTCTAACACATTGTATTCTACCGATATATTAGGTCTTTCAGAGTATCGCACACAGACTGTTGGTTCTGCTTCCGACGACAGCGACGACCTCATTTCTTCACAGGCAGCATCACGTGCTGCTGCTCGTATTAACGAGCTTGTTAACCTTTTCAACTCGGAAATCAAGGCTTCTTCTACTAAAGAGGTTAGCTATGATGCAATGAAAAAAGCAATAACCGCTTATACTGTTAGCGGTGGTTATCAGTCTGCAATTTCAAATAATGCAGAAGAAGTTACAAATAAAAATTTATTAGAAGACTACGAGTACGCTTTAAAACTCTTTAAAGAAGAGCTTGAAGATGATTATCTTGGCGCTCAAGAGTCTTATGTTGATGAGCCTTATAAGTCTTATGAAGAATTCAAAGATGAAATATTCTGCTTTATGTATTCAGAAGGCTATGTAGAGGTTGAATATGAAGAGGGTGAGGACGGCAAGATTGATCGTACTAAGATTAAAAAGCTAACACCCGCATATCCTGACTCTATTAAGTCAAAAGATGATGCAATTGATTATATTTATAACGATAAAATTGCAAGAGAATTAGACATAATCTTGCAGTATTGGGGCACCGCTAACACACTCAGTACCGAATATGCTGCAAAGGCAAAGGAAGTTATCCTTCACGAAAATGTTACTGATGACGGTTCTTTAGCTGTTGAAAACATTTCGGGTATTGTTTCACTTGGTCATACCGACAAAGCAGGTGAAAAGATCAAGGTTAACGGCAATGAATATACTATAGCATCTGCACACAACGATGACGGTACCGTTAAAAATGCCGATGAATATGATGTTCTCTCAATTACAATTGACGGCATTGACCCCAAGGCTATCTGGAACTTTGCTATAACTGTTGCACCACAGCACTATTACGGCGAGGGAAGTAGTGTTGATGTTGATATTGAGAACAACAAGTTCGGTGTTGAGTTTGCAAGCTTTGACTTTATGACCGACATTGTTCAGTCGACACGAAACATTAAAATTCCTATGGGTGCAGGTTCATATAAGGCAACCAACACCAAAAATAAGGACAATCCAACCGAGAGCGAATTTTACACAAACAATGTTGTATATTTCAAGGCTAATGAAAACTTTAACACAGTAGGCGAAGGCATTGAAAATGCAAAAATCGAAAAAATTCGTTATCAGGTTGTAAGCTCTGCAAATGCAATTGCGGCTTTGCAAGAGGGTAATGTTCACTATATTTCACCATCACTTACAACCGACAACTATGAAAAGCTTGAAGCCCTTTCTAAAAAGGGTATGGTAACACTTACTACCGACCAGTTGGGCTACGGTTATGTTGGAATTAACTCTGCAAAAGTAACCGACATTAATCTTCGTAAAGCAATTATGTGCGCTATGAATACTTCACTCGCTCTTGACTATTACCGTGCAGGTACAGCTGAGCAGATTTTCTGGCCGATGTCAAAGGTAAGCTGGGCATATCCTAAGGGTTCAGATGCTGAGGATAACGGTTTTGATTATCCGCCACTTGGCAGCTGGAGTGAAGAGATTGCAATTGCAAATGTAGAAAAATATATGCAAGAAGCTGGTGTTAGCGCGGGCGACAGTGAGCTTAGCGTTAAGTTTACCATTGCGGGCTCAAGCCTTCAGGATCACCCAACATACAAGGTGTTCCGTGATGCAGCAGCATTGCTTAATGATTTAGGCTGGGATGTTGAGGTTGTTTGCGATACTCAAGCGCTTACCAAAATCAACACCGGTTCACTCGAAGTTTGGGCAGCTGCTTGGTCATCGGCATTAGATCCTGATTTATATCAGGTATATCACAAAGATTCAACTGCAACAAGCACACTTGCTTGGGGCTATAACTATCTTAAAACAAGTGGTACTGCAGAAGAACTTGATATTCTTGACGAGCTTAGTGAGCTTATTGACGAAGCACGTGAAACCAACGATCAGGATGAGCGTTCTGACCTTTATAAAGAGGCAATGGAGCAGATTCTTGACCTTGCAATTGAATTACCTGTATATCAAAGAAGTGTGCTTTATGCATACAACTCAAAGGTAATAAGCACCGATAGTCTTCCTGCTGAGTCAGAAATGAACCCATATTCATCACCCCTTGATAGAATTTGGGAAGTTGAATTTGCTAAATAATTTGGAGTAACTAATGTTTAAATATATTTTAAAAAGATTAGTAATGTCCGTATTTATTTTGCTTGGCGTTTCAATGATAATTTATTTTCTTATCCGATTGATGCCCGTTGATTTTATTCAAGATAAGATCCACGCCATCAATCAGGGTGGCGCTACCGTTAGCGAAGAAACAGTTAACGCTATGTATGAAATGTACGGACTGGGCGACAACAGCCTTTGGGGTATTTTAAAAGGATATTTCAGTTGGTTGGGCGCTCTTGCGCATTTTGATTTAGGTACAAGCTTTGTTTACGGTATTCCGGTTGCTGATGTTATTTTTGAGCATATGGGTATTTCGTTTGCAATAGCACTTATTGCCACAGTATTTGAGTTTTTAATTGCAATACCGCTTGGTATTACTGCCGCTACACACCAGTACAGTTTCCGTGATTATTTGGTAACTGTGCTTGTTATGATCGGTATATCACTGCCGTCATTCTTCTTCGGTCAGATGCTAAAGGATGTATTCGCCTTAAAGCTTGGATGGTTCCCGGCATCAGGTCTTGTTGATGCAACCGCATCATATACCGGTATGGGATTGTTGCTCGACTATGCAAAGCATATGTTTATTCCAATTCTAACCATAGTTATACTCAGCATCGGCGCCCGTATGAGAATGACGCGCACCAATATGTTAGAGGTTATGAACTCTGACTATATTCGTACCGCTCGTGCAAAGGGTTTAAGTGAAAAGGTGGTTATTAATAAACATGCTTTTCGTAACACTCTTATTCCGCTTGTAACATCGCTCGCAGGTTTGTTACCGTCACTTTTCTCGGGTGCAATTATTACCGAGCAGGTTTTTGACCTACCCGGTATCGGTAACATAGCGCTTGACGCGATGAATAGGGGCGATATACCCTTTATAATGGGTTATAATATGTTCTTAGCATTGCTTAGTGTTATTGGCGTGCTACTTGCCGACTTAATGTACGGTATTGTTGACCCAAGAGTTAAATTAGAGTAAGGAGGCGCTTTTATGGAAGAAATTACAAAAAACGAAGTAATGGAACAAGAAACCGAAGAAGTGCCTCACGATAAAACAGTGCGACTTATGTCACCAACACGAATGGTAGTGCGCAGATTTTTTCGTTCAAAGCTTAGTATTGTTGGTCTTATAATGGTTGTCGGACTTTTCGTATTCAGTTTTTTGGGTCCACTTGTATATACCGAATGGGGCGAGATTGAGCTTGACGAAAGCGGTAAGACCGAGTATTCAATTTCTGAAACTACATATACAGTAAACGGTGAAGAGTATACCATAAGGCAAACAACCGAAAAGTCGCTTAAAGATAACTTTTTGGCACCTCCGTCAAAGGAGCATATTTTGGGTACTGACAATGAGGGCTACGATATATTTGTGCGTCTTATGTACGGCGGCAGAATATCGCTTATAGTTAGCTTTATTGCAGTGTTTTTGATTACCGTATTAGGTGTAATTATGGGTGGTATTTCAGGATTTTTCGGCGGAGCAATAGACAATATTATTATGCGACTTTGCGATATACTGATATGCTTGCCCGGTGTGCCGATTTTGCTTATCATAAGCACTATTCTTGATGCTTCGGGCATAGATGCAAAATATCGCATCTATTTGCTTATGATTTATCTTACATTCATTTCTTGGCCGGGTACCGCCCGTCTTGTTCGCGGACAAATACTTTCGCTTCGCGAGCAGGAATATATGGTTGCAGCAGAGGCAATGGGATATTCAACATCAAGAAAAATCTTTAAGCATTTGGTGCCCAATGTTATGCCTCAGCTTATTGTTCAAATGAGTCTTAGTCTTGGTAGTATGATTCTTTATGAGGCAACATTGTCATACCTTAATCTTGGTGTTAAGGCACCATATGCTGCTTGGGGTACTATGATTAATATCATTTCTACCAACCAAGATATACTTCAAAATCACCTTAATGTTTGGGTTCCCGCAGGTATATGCATAGTTATTGCGGTTTTAGGCTTTAACTTTATCGGCGACGGTTTGCGTGATGCGCTTGACCCGAAGGCAAGGAGGTAGTTTATATGGCAAAAGCAGATAAGAACTATCTTTCGGGTAAAGAAATTCGCGCCATTGCGAAAGAAAACAAAAAGGTGATGAGGCGCCTTGAGGCTGAAAAATATCGCAAGGCTGACGAGTCAGAGTATTTGACTCAAATGAAGGATGAAAATAATATACTTGAAATCGATCAGCTCAACACCTACTTTTTCACAGAACAGGGTGTTGTAAAGGCTGTAAACGGTGTGTCATTTGATGTGCCGATTAATGCTACTGTTGGTGTAGTTGGCGAATCGGGCTGTGGCAAGTCGGTTACAAGTATGTCGGTTATGCGTCTTTTACAAGGTCCTACAGGTCAGATTTATTCGGGCGAGATAAGATTTAAGTCTAAGGATAAAACAGGCGTGGAAAAGGTTTACGACATCGCTAAGATGCCTATTGCCGATATTCATAAAATTCGTGGCAATCAGATTGCGATGATTTTCCAAGAGCCTATGACCTCACTCAACCCCGTTTTTACTATAGGACAACAGTTAGATGAGGTTACTTTTATACATAATCCCGATGCTACAAAAGAGGATGCAAAAAATAAGTCTATAGAGATGTTAAATCTTGTTGGCATTGCAATGCCCGAGCGTGTTTATAACTCTTTTCCGCACGAACTATCGGGCGGTATGCGTCAACGTGTTATGATATCGATGGCGCTTGCAAGTGACCCGCGTCTTATTATTGCGGATGAGCCTACAACTGCACTTGATGTTACCATTCAGGCTCAGATATTAGATCTTTTGCGTGATCTTAAGGATAAGATTGACGGCTCTATTATGCTAATCACCCATGACCTTGGTATAATTGCTGAAATGGCTGATTATGTTGTAGTTATGTATGCGGGTAAAGTTATTGAAAAGGGCACTGTGGATGAAATTTTCCACAATCCGATGCATCCTTACACAATAGGTTTGCAAAAGTCGAAACCGACGCTTAATTCTGATAGTGATACCTTGTATAATATTCCAGGTAATGTGCCTAATCCAATTAATATGCCAACGCACTGTTATTTTAAGGAAAGATGTAATAAATGCACAGCAAAATGCTCTGGCGAATACCCTGAAATGATTCAGGTGAGCCCAACTCATTTTGTTGCGTGTCACCTGTACGATAAGGAGAACTAAAATGGCTGAAGAAAAAATTCAAGAACAATTTGATACGGAAGCCATTTTAGAGGTTCGCAATCTTCGTAAATGCTTTCCTATTAAAAAGACAATTACCGGTAAGGTAACACAAGAATTAATTGCTGTTGATAATGTTTCTTTTAAGCTTATGCCTGGCGAAACGCTTGGCATTGTTGGTGAGTCGGGTTGCGGTAAAACAACCTTGGGTCGCACCATACTTAAGCTTCACGAATCGAACGGCGGTCAAATAATATTTGAGGGTAAGGATATTACCAATCTTAAATCTTCTGAAATGCGTGAGATACGCAAAAAAATGCAGATAATTTTCCAAGATCCGTATTCATCACTGCCTCCGCGTAGTACTGTTGGTGGTATTCTTTCGGAGCCTGTTGAGGTACATAAAATTGTACCAAAGGCAGAAATTAAAGATTATGTACTTGATTTGATGGATAAATGCGGTCTTCGTGACTATTATTATGAGAGATATCCTCACGAGTTTTCGGGCGGTCAACGACAGCGTATTTGTATTGCACGTGCGCTATCGGTTAACCCTAAGCTTGTTATTTGTGATGAGCCTGTGTCAGCTCTTGATGTGTCAATTCAAGCGCAAATAATTAATTTGCTTAAGCAATTACAGCAAGAAATGAACCTTACATATCTATTTATTTCGCACGATTTATCGGTTGTTAAGTTTATTTCTGATAAAATTGGTGTTATGTATTTGGGCGCTATGGTAGAGTTTGGCACAAAAGAGGATATATTTGCAAATCCACTGCACCCTTACACACAAGCGCTTTTCTCGGCGATACCACAACCTGACCCTGATGTTAAGATGAATAGAATTATTCTAAAGGGCGATATTCCGTCGCCTGCAAATCCACCAAAGGGCTGTCGATTCCACACTCGCTGTCCAAAGGCTATGGATATTTGTAGCGAGATTGCGCCTGAATATCGTGATTTTGGCAACGGTCATTGCGCTGCGTGTCATTTGCTCAATGAGGAATAATACCTATGGGCAAAAAATTAAAAAAAGAAAAGATAACATATATTGACGACGGCAGAACAATTGCTGATATGTCAAACCTGCCACCGCGCGCCGAGTGGACAAAACGAGGTACAACCTCAAGCTTTAAAGAAATTTGGCGAACCTATTGGCAGGCTACTAAAATGATGCTTAAGCCTACACTTATTGCGATTGGATTTTTAGTTGTTATCTATTTGATTGTTACCATTATCTTTTGGTTAATGTGAATAATAAAATTCCCGAACGGTTTAGTTCGGGAATTTTATCATTTAGAATTATTTTGTTCTGTAAAGACGCCGTTGCTTAAATGTAATACTTTATCACAAACGTTCAATGAGGTGTTGCGGTGTGTTATAAATAGTATCGTTTTATTAGATAAGTTTTTAATATTGCGTAATAATTGTGTTTCGGTTTGTTCATCTAAAGCCGAGGTTGCCTCATCAAGTAAGATGATTGGCGCGTTAAAAAGTAACGCACGGGCAATTGCAATTCGTTGTACTTGACCTTCAGATAAGCCTTGTCCGCGTTCAGAAAGTACGGTGTCGAATCCGTTTGGTAAGGATTTTATGAAATCATAAATCACAGCGGTTTTTGCAGCTTTTATAACCTCTTCATCGCTAACTTTACTGTCACAAAGTGTGATATTGTCGCGAATTGTGCCCGAAATAATCATATTGCCTTGCGGCACATAAGAAAACATATTTCTTGTGGTCTCGTTTATTGGTATTTCACGGTCAAAACTAAGCGTACCGGCAGTTGCAGGAAAAAGACCTAACAATAACTTAAACAGTGTACTTTTTCCACTACCTGAACGACCTGTCACAGCGGTAATTGTACCACGTTTTATTGCGAAATTATTATCACGCAAAACAATCTCGTTTGTGTAAGCAAATGTTAATTTATTTGCAATAATATTTTCGAATTCAAAAGAGTTGCTTTGCAATGCTGTTTGCTCGTCTTCTAACAGCTCAAGTTCAATAAGGCGCTCAGCAGAGGCAAGTGTAGAATAATATTTTGGAATAACGCCCGAAATATTTTGTAGCGGTGCTCTAAGCACTGAAATTAGCTGCAAGAAATAAACAAGAGTACCTATTGTCATAGCGCCTGTTGCAATTTGTGTGGCGCCCCACACCAAAACACCGTAATATCCAAAACTGAATAGCAAAAAAAGCATAGCGGAAATTATTGTAGAGAATATGCTTTTTTTAATTCTTAATTTGCGATTTGTTTCTAAAAAATCATTTAGCTTTAGCAAAAATGGTTTAACACCGCCAAAGGTTTTTACAACAACTATATTAGCAAAGCTTTCTTGCAAAAATGATCGCGTAATACCCTCGGTTTGCTGAACATCCTTGTGCAAATGTTTATATTTTTTACTTAATAACCGGCCAACAAGAGGAAATACAAAACCAATAATTAAAACTGCAAAGGCAAAATAATAGTTTTGGATGCAAAGTGCGGCTACACCCGCAATAATTTTAGTAAGCATCGAGATAAGCGACGGTATAATACCTATGCTTCCGTTTACAACGATTTCAGCATCAGAAGAAAATCGGTTAAGCAAATCGCCCGAATGATATTGAGAAATATTAACATATTTCTTTTTCATAAGCTGTGTGAACATATAGTTTTTAAGACTTATATTCATTTTTGTTGCAGCGTGAGTTGATATCACCGATACAGCCGCTTCAATAATAATATGTAAGAGTATAAGTCCAAATAGCAGCGCGCTACCAATAACAAATGTATGCGTTGTGCTGTCATTTGCAGTATCAATAATTTGCTGTGACACTTTTGCTAAAAATACATAAGCAAGAGATGCAATAATATTAAAAACTGAAATAATAATTATATATGGTAAAAAAGGTTTTGTCTGAGCATAAATCCATTTTAATGCTGTTTTTTTATTTTTCATTCTTCTAAAATTCCGTTTTCTTTTAATGTTTTAATAAATACATCAATGTTGTTAAGTGCGAGGACGGTTGAAATGTCGAAATTATCAAGCAAGCCGCGAAGCATTTGCTCTTTAGTAGGGGTGCCGCTTTGTAACAAATTCCATAAAAAAACGGAGGTGCTGCTCAAAAAAATAGTGCTGTTAAAATCTTTGTTGACGCTTTTATCACACATAATAACAGTCTGACCGTTTTCGTTTTTCAAACTAAATCCTTTTTTTATTTTCATAGTTTCACCTTTAATTAAAATATATTTAAAAACTGTACTTGCTTTTTTATTAATTATATACTAAAATAAATTATAATGCAAGTATGGTATTTGGAGGTAGTTTTAAATGGATACTTTTGTTGAGCAATTAGTTACTATTAAGAAAAACGCTAAAACTTATTTGGCGTATATCGGTATTGTTATTGCTGCAATATTGTTAATGGCTGTTGCGCTCACTATATTAGGTAATCTCGCAATTGTGGTTATTTTTTTAGTTCTTTTTGGCGCATATAAATTATATTCAATGTTGAACGTTGAATATGAGTATATTGTTACAAATTCTACTATGGATATTGATAAAATAACTGCTAAAAGCTCACGTAAGCGTATTTTGAGCTTTGAACTCAGCGAAGTGGAACGTATTGAAAAATATCGCGCCGAGATGCCGCAAGATATTTTAAAGGATTGCTTTTTTGCTTGCAATACAGATGATGTTAACGCCTATGTTGTTATAATTCATCCCGACGGCAAGGCGAAGCAGTCGGTTGTTATTGCACCCGATGACAGAACGAAAGAGGCAATGAAAAAGTTTTTGCCAAAATATATAACCGATACTTTGATTTAAGGTGATTTTATGAAGGTTTTAACAGCCGCTCAAATCAAAAACGCCGAGGATAATGCCGTTCGTCACGGCATTTTTTCTTATGCGGAGCTTATGAAAAAGGCGGGCGATGCTGCCACAGCTGAAATTTTAAGACGACATAATGTTATTGGTAAAAAAATTTGTGTAATGTGCGGTATTGGTAATAATGGTGGAGATGGTCTTGTTATTGCTTCAAATCTAAAAAAACGCGGCGCCGATGTTACACTGCTTTTACCAATGGGATTTCCTATAACAGATACCTCGCTTACATTTAAAAGCGGGGTAGATGGTATAAGCTATACTGAATATTTCGACTGTGCTTATGACATAGTGATTGATGCACTTTTTGGTATTGGTCTTAATAGATTTTTGTCAGAAAAAATAACGTCACTTATTGAAAAAATTAATGCGTATAACTGTACAAAAATAGCAATTGATATTCCAAGCGGTGTTTTTTGTGACGGCGGAGAGGTTATAACGGCTTTTCGTGCTGATTTGACCTTATCATTTACTTCGTACAAATTGTGTCAATTATTACCGCAAACAAGTGAATTTTGCGGTGAGACTGTTGTGCTTGACATTGGTTTGCCTGTAGATGATTATGCCTATCTCACGATAGAAAGACCTAAAACTGTAACAAGACCTAAAAATTCGCATAAGGGCACATTTGGTACGGCTTTGTTATTGTGTGGTAGCTATGGTATGGCTGGAGCTCAAATTTTATCGGCTCGCGCAGCACTGCGCAGTGGTGTGGGTATAGTAAAGTCTATTGTTTGCGACAAAAATTATTCGGCATTTACTGCTGCTGTGCCCGAAGCGGTTACAATACCGGTAGCTACTGCCGAAAACGGAACGCCAATTGTTTATGACCGAACAATATTGTCAGGGCTCTCAAGCAGCAATGCTTTGCTTATTGGTTGCGGTCTTGGTCGCAGTGAAGAGGCAAAAAAACTCGTTTTGAGAACCTTAGAAAAAACTCAAATACCTACAGTTATTGATGCAGACGGAATAAATGCATTACAAGGCGGCATAAATATAATTAGAAAAATTAATGCTCCCGTAATACTTACACCACATCCTGCTGAAATGGCTCGACTATGCGACACCACAACTGAACAAATTGAAGCAAATCGCGTAAAATTTGCCAAAAAATTTGCCGTGGAAAACAATTGTTATTTGGTGCTTAAGGGTACAAATACAATTGTCGCTACACCAAACGGCAGAATCTTTTTCAACACTACCGGTAATAACGGATTGGCTACCGGCGGTAGTGGGGATGTGCTGTCGGGTATGATAGTGTCAAGGCTTGCACAAGGATATGACCCACTTGATGCTGTACTTAATTCGGTGTGGATTCACGGCGCAGTGGCTGATATGTTGGCTGAGAGTATGCCAACACGCGCAATATTGCCAAGTGATATTATCGAGGGCCTTAAAACAATTTCAGATTAGGTGATTTAAGTGATAAAAAAATTGTTTGCTTTACCCCTTGTGTTTTTACTGCTGTGCGGATGTGCTCAAAATAAAACTGCGACACCGATTTTAAACGATATTTCTTTTTCGGCGAAAATTGATTACGGTGAGAATGAATTTGTTGCCGATATAACTGTGACGGATGATACTCTTAATCTTGCTGTAATAGAGCCGCAAGAGATTAACGGTCTAATCTTAAATATAACAAAAAATGGTGTGACGGCTGAATTTAAGGGCATTTCATATGCGCCTGATATAACATCGCTACCACATGGTGCGGTTATAAAGGTTTTATATAATATATTAAATGATATTTCGAGTGGCAAAACAGCAAACTGTGATAATGAAAACTGTGAGATTACGGGTAAGGTAGACGGATATAAATATAATTTTGAATTTTCACCGTCGGGGTTGCCGATAAGCCTTAAGGTTGATGAACTTGATTTAGAAATTGATTTTAAAAACGTTACAATAAATTAAAGGATTTAATTATTATGTTAAAAAAAGCAAAGGATTTAATGCAAAAATTAGGTTTTCCAATCGAAGCTCAAACCGAACTGCTTTTAGCACTTGAACAACTTTTAAAAACACCGAAGTTTTTAAAAATAGTAGAGCGTTATAATAGCAAAAGCTTCGATTTTACAAAAATGCTTGAGGATACAAAAACACTTGCATTAAAAAATGATATTTGTGAATACTCGGCATATATGCTATTGCTTTTGTGTATGACTCCTGAACTGCATAAACGCTACACGAAAAAGGGAATAGGCGACAAAATTTTCTATGAAACAATGGCAGATTTAAGATATAAGCTTGAAGAATGTATCTTGGTTCGTGGCAAAACAGGCACTTTTGTTCCACAATGGTATAAAGGATTTTTTGAAATGCGTATTTTTGCACTCGGCCGTTTGCAGTTTGAAATAAATCACACTTGGTTTGAATGCACCGTTGACGGTATAGATATTCCAAAAGGCACAAAGGTATTGAGCGTACATATACCGCGTACAAATACACGACTCGAACATTCTTTGGTAATAGATTCATACCGACAAGCAGCACAATTTTTCAAAGAAGAATTTGATGAAAGCATTATATTCATTTGTAATAGTTGGCTGCTTTACCCTTGGAACAGAACAATATTAAAAGATGATTCAAATCTTGCGCGATTTTATGATGATTTTACCGTAGTTCAGTCTGGTGAATACCAAAACTACAGTGAGGTATGGCGTTTGTTCGATTGCCTTTATAACGGCGACCCAAATAATTTACCAAATGACTCTTCGCTTCGTCGCGCATATATTGAACGTATAAAAAGCGGATTACCTATTGGTCACGGCACCGGTGTTATTTTGTATGATAAATTGTTAAAATCTCGGTAGAAAACTACCGAGATTTTTTATATGCTTATAATTTTGGCATTTAGCAATTCCGCGTCTTCATTTATATGCGTAATAAGCAAGACAGGTTTGTCTTTATCAATAAACTCGCGCTTGATAATATTTGCCGCAATGATTTTATTTTCAGTATCAAGCCCGTTAAAAGGCTCATCAAGAATTAATGCGTCACCACCATAGGCAATGGCACGCACGAGTGCCACACGTCGTTTCATACCGCCGCTAAGCTCTGATACTCGTTTTTTACGAACATCATATAACCCAAATTCTTTTAAGAGATTGTCGGCAAATATAAATTGTTCTTTTTGCAGTACTGTGCGAATGTTTTTTTGCACATCAAGGTTTTCAAGTAATCTGTCCTCTTGAAAAACAGTTGATATTTTTTGCGGCACAATGATATTACCACTGGTTAATGTTTCAAGTCCTAAAACAAGTCTTGCAACCGTTGTTTTGCCTGAACCCGATATGCCGTAAAGCTGAACACATTCGCCACCATTTACGGATAAATTAAAATTATTTAAAATTTGTTGTTCACCGTAAGAAAACGTTACGTTTTTAAGTTCAATCATTTGCGACACCTCCTTTATGAGAAAGGTATTTATCGCACAAGAATTTAAGTAAAAATTCAATAATAATGCTAAGCAGCACTACAGTTAGTGTTACTGCATATACCTCGTCATAATTTACATTTCCTTTTCCTTGCCACAATAGAGTGCCAAGCGAAGCATCAGGTAAGCATATAACCTCTGCCGCAACACCCGATTTCCACGCAAGACCTAACGCGTTAACGCAGGCAGTAATTAAGCTTGGTGTTATGTGCGGTAATTTTACAGCATACAGCGTTTTTTTGTTTGAAAGATTAAATACCTTCGCCATTTCTAATAGCGATTTATCAGTGTTTTCGAGTCCATCGTGTACCGTTTGCCAAATGATTGGTAGCACCATAAGACAAACAATTAATATCGGAAGGGTAGAGCTGCTAAAGAAAAGGTACATTAAAATTATTATCGCAACAACAGGTACAGCTCTAATTATTTTAAGTATAGGTGAGAATAAAGAGTATAAAAGCTTTGAAATATGGGTTAATATACCTGATATAAATCCCAAAACACAACCTATCGCAAAGCCAATAAATATTCTACCAAGCGTGAGCAGTTCTGCTTTAATAAATGGTGAAGTAAAAGCAATTTCGAACCACTTTTTAAATACTGTAAAAGGACCCGGCAGTATAAGCAATAGCAGATCGTTATTTCGACTTACAAGACGGGAAGCGGCCTCCCAAATAATTATCCAGAAGGTCGCTACACATATTGCCTTTAAAAATTTTTTAAAAATATTTTTTTTAGTCTGCTTTGTAGTATAAATCATCAGCGGGTAATTTACCTCCGATAGATGTTGGATCTGCTTTAAACAAAACATTAAAGTAACCGTTTACATTGTTTTTCATATCATTACCTGTTACATAGCAAAGATTGCAGGTGAGGATTGCTTTTTTAGCAATAGCAGCGCTTGCGGCAATTTTATATGTTTCGCAATGTGTTGCAGTTTCATCAATATTGGTTGTTGCATACTTAACAGATGCTTCATATTCTTCAAGGAATTTTTCAACGGCAGCGGGGTTTGCTTCAACGAAACTATCAAGCGCAATAACGCAGCCCATCATAAGCTCTGTGTCCGATACTTTTGACCATTCGTCGTTGATGCTTAATACTCGGTTGAGTGCTGGATTTTTAATCATAACTGTTGTTGCAGCAGGCTCGGGTGCCAACGCAATTTCTGCTTCACCGCTTACAAGCTTTGCAACCAAATCTTCACTTGATACAAAGTTTATAGTAACATCTTTTGAAGGGTCAATTCCGTTTTCACGAAGTATATAATTTAAAATGTATTCAGGATTTTGACCTTTACCTGTTGAGTAAATAGTTTTGCCCTTAAGCTCTGCAATAGATTTAATAGTATTACCTTTTTCAAGAATTGATAACACACCGTTGGTGTTAACGGCAAGCATTCTTACCTTGCCCTCTGATTTGTTGTAAAGGGTTGCGGCTACATTGGTAGGTACAGATGCAATATTGATTTCGCCTTTTAAAAATTTACCTGTAATATCAGGTGCGGCTGAAGCCACGGTAAAGGTGTAGTTATTTGCAGTGGTTTTAGCGTCACTATCTGCCATAAGCTTTGCCATACCAATACCCGTGGGACCTGTCATACAAGCGACCGTCATATCAACTGCAGTGTATTCCGGTTCGCTTTGAACATCGGGTGCCGAAGAGGTTGTATCGTTATTGCTGCATCCTGCAAATGCAAAAACGAGAATTAATGTTAAAAGAATTGCCAATAGTTTTTTCATAATTATCACCTTATTTTAAAATTTTAAAGTTGTGACCGTTACGGTTTACAAGTCCTTTAGACTGGAGCGTGTCAAGATCACGGTATATGCTTGTTCTGCCAACCTGTAATCTGCGGGCAAGCTCTGCCATACCGAAGTTAAGATTTATATTGCCGTCACCATCTGATTGGGATAATAAATATTCATATAATCTTTCTTCGGTGGATTTTGCTGTGAAGGCGTCAAGCTTGCGGTTTAAAAAGCGTATTCTTCCACTCAAATATTCGATATAGTTAATTGATATTTGAGGATATTGCTTTATAATTTCGCAAAACTTATCTTCGCTGATGTAAAACACCTCACAGACAGCGTTGGCAATTACACTGCTCATACCGTCTTTCCAACTGCCAAAAACCGATGCCGCTCCAAAAAGCTCACCGCTTGATATGGTGCGAATTGTGATACTGTCGCCAATATCATTCTGCCTTTTTACAGTAGCACTGCCGTTAGTTATAATGGCAAGCATACCGTTACGGTAGAGTTCATCACCCTTTGATAATATTATTGGATTTTCAAGTTGAGATAAAACCGACTGAACCTCATCTTCGCTTAGTCTATTGAACAAAAAACAGTTAATTGGTCACACCTCCTATTTTGTAAATGTGTTCCAAATAGAACACTTAATTATATTATACACATATAATAAAAAAAAAGCAAGATGCAAAATACATCTTGCTTAAAAATTATCTTTTAAATATATTGCCTCCGGTGCAGTCGATTCCGACAATAAGCGGAAAATCTTTAAATTCAAGCTGCTTTACCGATTCACAACCTAAATCTTCAAATGCAATTACTCGGCTTGAAATTATACTTTTTGCAGCCAATGCACCTGCGCCGCCAATAGCGCATAGGTAAACGGCATTGTTTTTAATAATAGAATCAATTACAGCTGTATTACGTTCACCTTTGCCAATGGTAGCCGCAAGCCCCATATCATATAGCAAAGGTGTAAAACTATCCATACGCGATGAGGTTGTCGGTCCGCAACTGCCTATAGCCATACCGCGCGGCGTTGGAGTTGGCCCTGCATAATATATCACCGAATTTTCAATCTGATAGGGGAGAATTTCACCTTTTTTTATAAGCTCAAAAATTCGCTGATGCGCAGCATCGCGGCTCGTATATGCCGTGCCGCTTAGATAGACCTTGTCACCGGCGCAAAGCCTGTTACAAAAAGACTTTAAGTCTTTGGTGTTTATATAATACTCGTTCATTTATTTATGTTTTCAAAAAGATTTTCAAACTGTTCGGCAAGCTCACGGTTGTCGATATTCTTTTGATTAACTTGTTCACGTGCGGTTGAAAGTGAGGTAACAAGTGAGTCAACCTTTGCGACAAAATCGTTTGATGTTTGCATAATCTCGGCTTTAAGTGCTGCAAGCTGTTCGTGAGCATTATCTATTGAGTGGAGGTTTTTTTCAACCTCACGGTTGGTAATGTCACGATTTTCGGCTGAGTTTTGCATAATTGATTTTGCATTTGCTTGGGCAACCAAATAAAGCTTACCGATATTTTGTGAAAGGCGTTCTATTTCGTCATATTTATCGGTATATTCTTTAAGCTGTGCTTCAACCGCAGCCTTTGCACTCTTAACTTCTTCAAGCTGAGTATTAATATGGGCAATGGTATTATCAAGGTTATCAATTTTTTGATTCAATTCATTCTCTTTTTCAGAAAACTTTTTATGTGAGTTTTGTATGTATTCGATAACATCATCACAATTAAAGCCTAAAAAGCTTTTTCTAAAACCAACTGACATTTTATTCATCCCTTTATTTTAGAGTTCCACACAAACTAATTATATCAAACAATTTGTCATTTTACAAGAAAATGTTTTTCTAGTTAAACTGAGGGTCGATATCAAGTGTTGCAAAATAATCATCTATGCTTTGTGCGCGGCGTATAAGCTGTACATTGCCGTCAGGCTTTAGCATAAGTTCGGCACAACGCAATTTACCGTTATAGTTATAACCCATTGAGTGTCCGTGAGCGCCTGCATCGTGAATGGTAAGATAATCACCAATATCAATCTGCGGTAATTCACGCTCAACAGCAAACTTATCGTTATTTTCACAAAGCGAGCCTACAACATCAAATTTACCAACGGTTTCAGCGTTTTCTTTGCCCATAATTGTTATATGGTGATATGCGCCATACATTGCAGGGCGCATAAGGTCACAACAGCTTGCGTCAACACCGATATATTCTTTGTATATGTGCTTATAGTGAAGCGCCTTGGTTACAAGATAACCGTAAGGACCTGTTATGTAACGACCCATTTCGGTAAAGAGGGCAATCTCTAAACCTGAAGGTGTAATGATTTCTTCATATACATTGCGTACGCCTTCGCCAATAGCAAAAATATCAACAGGCTCTTCGGTTGGTTTATATGGAATACCAATACCACCCGAAAGGTCGATGAATTCAACATTAATATCGAGTTTTTCTTTGATTTCCAGGGCAAACTTAAAGAGCTTTTTAGCAAGGCGAGGGTAATATTCCTCTACAAGTGAGCAGCTTGCAAGCATTGAATGAATACCAAAGTGCTTTACACCTTTTGATTTAAGTATCGCAAAGGCTTCAAGTATCTGCTCGTGTGTCATACCAAATTTTGTATCGTGCAAATGGCCCATAATATCATTGGTAATATTAAATTTACCGGGATTGTATCGACAGCAAACGGTATCGGGTAGCGGGGCAATCTTTTCTAAAAACTCGATATGGGTAATATCGTCAAGATTAATAATCGCACCACAGGCCAAAGCTGCTTTGTATTCTTCAACAGTTGTTTCGTTTGATGTGAAAATTATATTCTTGCCGTTTATGCCGCTTTTTTGTGATAATATTAACTCTGGAATTGATGCGCAGTCGGTACCGCAACCAAGCTCATTTAAAAGTCGAAGAATTGCAGGAGTTGGTGTGGCTTTTACGGCAAAATATTCTTTAAAGCCCTTGTTCCACGAAAAAGCTTTATATAAATCGGTAACGCATTTACGAATACCAACTTCGTCGTATACGTAAAAAGGAGTAGGGTAGGTTTGTGACCAGGTCTTGATATTTTCCTTGGTAAAGGGAACGGTTTTCATAACTTTAATACCACTTTTCATATAGAAATAATATAAGATTTTACACAAAAATTAACAAAGTGTCAAGAGTTGTGAATATTTTTTAAAATTTTAAATAATTGTATTGATTTTTGCTTAAAATATCATTATAATATATAAGGCAAAAATTTGTATTATTTTGTAAGGAGAAATCACAAATGACCACTAACAAAACAGTATTAAAATGGCTTGATGAGATGAAAGAATTACTCACACCTGACCAAGTTGTTTGGGTTGATGGTAGCGAAGAGCAGATTGAAGCCTTTCGTGCAGAAGCTTGCAAAATCGGCGAGCTGCACAAGCTCAATCAGGAAAAGCTTCCAGGTTGCTATTTGCACCGCACCAATCCTAACGACGTTGCCCGTGTGGAAGATAGAACATTTATCTGCACAACCACTAAGGAAGAAGCAGGTCCTACCAACAACTGGTGTGACCCTGCTGAAATGTATAAAAAGCTTTACGACATTGCTCGCGGAAGCTACAAGGGTAAAACAATGTACGTTATTCCATATTCAATGGGACCAATCGGTTCACCAATTGCTAAGGTTGGTATTGAAGTAACCGATTCAATCTACGTTGTTCTTAACATGGTTATTATGACACGTGTTAGCCCAAAGGTGCTTGAAGTATTAGGCGACAGCAACGACTGGGTACGCGGTTTACATTCACGTTGCGACGTTGACCCTGAAAAGAGATATATCTGTCACTTCCCACAGGACAATACAATTATTTCTGTTAACTCAGGTTACGGCGGTAACGTACTTCTTGGTAAAAAGTGCTTTGCACTTCGCATAGCTTCTTACCAGGGTTGGAAAGAGGGCTGGATGGCTGAGCATATGCTTATCTTGGGCCTCCAGAATCCAAAGGGCGAAGTTCGTTATATTGCTGCTGCATTCCCATCAGCTTGCGGTAAGACCAACCTTGCTATGCTTATTCCACCCGAATATTTACGTGAAAAGGGCTACAAGATTTGGACAGTAGGTGACGATATCGCTTGGATGAAGATAGGTCCTGACGGTCGTCTTTATGCTATCAACCCAGAAAACGGTTTCTTTGGTGTTGCACCCGGTACCAACGTTCACTCTAACTTTAACGCACTCGAGTCAACCAAGAAGAACACAATCTTCACAAACGTTGCTCTTAACCTTGATGATAACACTGTTTGGTGGGAAGGTCTTGACAAGAACCCACCTGAAAACGCTCTTGAGTGGAAGGGCAATCCTTGGAATCCTTCAATGTTTGTTAAGGCAGATAAGTCAACATACGCTGCTCATCCAAACTCACGTTTCACAGCTCCTGCTGAAAACTGCCCATGCATTTCTGACGAGTTCAATAAGGGCGAGGGTGTGCCGATTTCTGCAATCGTATTTGGTGGCCGTCGTGCTAAGTGCGCTCCACTTGTATATCAATCAAAGGATTGGGTTAACGGTGTATTCGTAGGTTCTGCAATGGCTTCTGAAACAACAGCTGCAGCTGCAGGCGCAGTAGGCGTTGTTCGTCGTGACCCAATGGCAATGCTTCCATTCTGTGGTTACCACATGGGCGACTACTTTGCACACTGGCTAGAAATGGGCGAAAAACTTGGCGATAAGGCTCCTAAGATCTTTAACGTTAACTGGTTCCGTACCGATGACGAAGGCAACTTTGTATGGCCAGGTTTTGGCGACAATATGCGCGTTCTTAACTGGATTATCGACCGTTGCGAAGGCAAGGCAACTGCTACCGAAACTGCTATCGGTTATATTCCACAGCCCGAAGATATCGACCTTACAGATCTTGATATGGATATTGAAACTCTTAAATCAATTCTTAAGGTTGACAAAGACGTTTGGACTAAGGAAGCAGAAGAGATTGAAGAGCACTATAAGAAGTTTGGTGATAAATTACCAGCACAGCTTCGCGAACAGCTTGACAACCTCAAAGCAAACCTTGCTAAAATGTAATTAATGCACAATGCATAATTCATAATGCATAATTAAATAAAATGATAAAGCACTCATCATAGATATATGGTGAGTGCTTCGTTTATGTAGGATATTAAATTTATAAATTATAGATGTTATATTTTATTATTTATTCGCCCACTTTTTACATTGTTCTATTCTTGCACCGCAAGGCTTGTCACCGTGAACAGGGTCACAAGAATACTGTGTTAATAATTCGCATGGGATATCTGGGCATTCGCCACAATGTATAAAACCTTTGTTTTGGCAACATATCGCAACGGGACATTCGCCGTGAAATGGATGTCCATTTGTTTCAATGCAACCGCCGCAATTATAAGGTTCTTTAAATGTACAATTAGAACAATGTAATCCGCATCTTGAATCAGCCATAATATAGTATCCCCCTACAGCTACAATTTTTATTTATATCTTAATATTATCACAAATCAAATTGCTTTTCAACCTGCAAAAAAGCTCTCACCGCATAATTGCGATGGAGCCTTTGAATAATTTTATTGTGCATTGTGCCTTATGAATTGTGTATTTGCTTGTCGCTGGTTGCAGGACCATCAATTAGTTTTCCATCTATCTCAAATCGTGAGCCGTGGCAGGGGCAGTCCCAGGTGTGTTCATATTTGTTATATTTAAGAGCACAACCAAGATGTGGACAACGTGGAGTTGTAGGTGTAATAATGTTTAAAAACGATTCTACGCCATTTATGGCAAGCTGTGGGTGCAATATACTACGTGACGGTGAAAACACACTTGCGTATTCGTTTTGCTTTTCTTGTACCAAATCACAAAGTATTTCTGCCGCTACCATAGCGCTTGTAAACCCCCATTTGTTATAGCCTGTTGCTACAAATAGGTTTGGTGTGTTTTTTGAATAGTTGCCAATATAAGCAACACCATCGAGTGTCATACAGTCCTGTGTTGCCCATCTATATTCAATTGTTGCTTTTGGGTAATGCTTTTTAGCAAACGCTTCCAGTTCTGTCCAAGCACCGACCGATTTACCTGTGCGGTGGCTACCTCCACCGATAAGTAGCAAATCGCCGTAATTTCTAAACGATAAACCTTTTAAATCGTGGTCGACATATATACCGTCAACGTTTTGTGCGTTTTTAAGCGCAATTACATAAGAACGATGCTGATACATTTTTAAAAAGTAAGACCCGTGCTTATTTAAAATAGGGAAATGAGTAGCAATTATAGCTTTTTTATATTTTATTCTTCCGTTATTTGTTTCGGCATATTGTGCCGTTAAGTTTATAAGTTTGGTTTTTTCTTTGATATTAAGATTTTTTGACAGTTTATATAAAAATTCAAGAGGGTGAATTTGTCCTTGATTTTTAAGTTCTACAGCGCCCGCAATATCAAATGGTAGGAAAGTTTTTGTAGTAAGTTGGGCATCTACACCTATTTTTTTATAAGCATTAACTTCAGAAATTATTTTAGTATCGTCGGCTAATGAATAAACATAAGCATCTTGTGTTTCAAAATTACAATCTAATTCGTCGCATAAATTTTTGTAGTGTTCTATAGCGTTATTATTTGCTTTATAATATAATTTCGCAGCATCAAATCCATATTTTTTAATGATTTTATCATATATAAGCCCGTGTTGTGCGGTTATTTTTGCAGTAGTGTTTTTGGTGATACCACTGCAAATTTCTTTTGCTTCTATTAAAGTATAATCAATGCCTGCTTTTTGTAGCATATAAGCGCATAAAATTCCGCTTAATCCACCGCCGACAATCAATACGTCGGTATTTATATCGCCGTTTAAATTATTGAATTTTGGTTTTTTCGCTGTTTCAATCCACAATGATTGCATACTATCACATCCTTGTGATTAGTATGTGCAAAAAAACCGCCAAACAGTTTTCTGTCTGGCGGTTTAAATTTAATTATTAAAGCTTTGCAACGTCGGCATCGGTTATAAGATGGAAGCCTGCGGTTTCAAGTGCCGTCTCGGCGGCTGCATTATCAGCTACACGAAGAACTACATAAGCGTGCTTTTCGGTACGTGACATAAATGCATACAAATATTCCATATTGATATTTTTTTCATCAAGTACATTAAGCGCCGTTGAAAGCTTACCGGGAGCATCACCAATTTTAACACCGACAACATCGGTAGTTTTAATAAGGTAACCCTCATCGGCGAGAGTTTTTAAAGCGGTATCGTTATCGTTTACAATAAGACGAAGAATACCAAAATCCTGTGTATCAGCGATTGAAAGTGCGCGAATATTTACGTTGTGTTTGGCAAGGGTATCGGTAATGTCAACCAAAGTACCTTGCTTGTTTTCTACAAATACGGTTAACTGCTTAAGTGACATAGGTTTATGCTCCTTTCATTAATCGTGTAATTTACGCTTATCAATAACGCGTACTGCTTTACCTTCACTTCTGGTAATGCTCTTTGGCGCTACAAGGTGAACGGCAGGGTTAATACCAAGCATTGTCTTCATAGCGTTTGCAAGTGATTTTTCAAGCGCTGTAATGCCGCCAACGGTATCGGTAAACTGGTCGGGATTCATTTCTACATTAACCTCAAAGGTATCGGTATTGTTAACGCGATCAAGTACAATTTGATAGTTTGGCTGATAACCCTCGTTAAGCAAAACGGTTTCAATTTGACTTGGGAATACGTTAACACCACGAATAATCATCATATCGTCGCTTCTGCCCATAGGCTTGCACATTTTAATAAATGTACGACCACAGGAACACTCTTTACGTGTAAGCACGCAAATATCACGTGTGCGGTAACGGAGCAGGGGGAATGCCTCTTTGTCAAGAGATGTAAATACAAGCTCGCCTTTGCTGCCTTCGGGTAAAACCTCACCGGTATCGGGGTCGATAATTTCGGCGAGGAAATGGTCCTCGTTAATGTGCATACCGGTTTGTTCTTCACATTCAAAAGATACTCCGGGACCGCTTGTTTCGGTAAGACCGTAAATGTCATATGCCTTAATACCTAAAGTGTTTTGAATGTTTTGACGCATTTCTTCGGTCCAAGGCTCCGCACCGAATATACCGGCTTTTAGCGGAATAGTGTCAGGTGTGTAGCCCTTTTCAGTGAGTGATTAGCCAAGATATGCCGCATAAGACGGTGTGCAACAAAGAATTGTTGCATTAAGGTCGGTCATAAATTGAATTTGGCGCTCGGTATTACCTGATGACATAGGAAGTGTAAGACAACCAACCTTGTGTGAGCCACCGTTAAGACCAGGACCACCTGTAAACAGACCGTAACCGTAAGCTACCTGACAAACATCTTCATTAGTACCGCCTGCGGCAACAATTGCACGTGCACAGCAATCTTCCCACAAATCTATGTCGTGTTGTGTATAAAAAGCAACAACGCGTCTACCCGTGGTGCCTGATGTTGACTGAATACGCACACATTCGTTGAGTGGCTTTGCAAGCAGGCCATAAGGATACGCATCACGCAAATCCGCCTTTGTTAAAAAGGGTAGCAGATGCAAATCCTCAATTCCGTGGATATCTTCGGGTTTTACACCTTTTTTATCCATCAAATCGCGGTAGTAAGGCACATTTTCATAAACCTGCTTTACCTGCTTTACCAACTTTTCTGATTGAAGCTTTTTGATGTCCTCGACGGGCATAGTTTCAATTTCTTTTTGGTAGTAACGTTTTTCTTCCATTCGAAACAACACCTTTCAGTTTAAGAATTAAATCCAAGGTCAAAGGCCTTTTTATTCATTTCGACAAATTTGGGAGCAACGGTATTTTCGATAGCGGTAATCCATTTATCATAAGAAATACCAAACTGCTTTGCAACCTTACCCATAAGTACAATATTAACGGCTTTTGATGAGCCTGCCTGTTCTGCAAGGCTTAGAGCGTCAAGCGCTTCTACCTTTAAACCTTTGGCGGTAAGTTCGTCAAGAACTTCGGCAGGATATTCTGCTGCGCCAATTATTACAGGCATAGGATCGATCTGCTGTGTATTTACAACGATTAAGCCGTCTTTGTTTAAATATTTAGCGTAGCGTGCAGCCTCTAATTTTTCAAAAGAGATTATATAGTCGGCTTCACCCTCGGTGATAATAGGTGAGTAAACCTTTTCACCAAAACGAACGTAAGTTACAACCGAGCCACCGCGCTGGCTCATACCATGAACTTCACTTACTTTTACGTCATAGCCTTCATCAATAAGCAAGCGACCAAGTAATTTAGAGGCAAGCAAGCTGCCTTGTCCGCCAACGCCGACAATCATAACATTAGTAGTTTTCATTGTTGCTTACCTCCTTAATTTATTGCATCAAATGCGCAAAGTTGTTTACAAACACCACAACCAACACAAAGTGTGTTATCAATTACTGCCTTGCCGTTTTTCATACTGATAGCAGGGCAACCAAGACTCATACAGCGTTTGCAGGATTTGCATTTATCGGCTTCAACATTGAGTGACGGTAAAATCTTAACTGATTTTAAGAGTACACAAGGACGACGAGAAATAATAACCGATGGTTCTTCTGCTGCAAGTTCTTCTTTTATTGCAGTGTCACACTCTTTAAGGTTATACGGGTCAACCACACGAACGCGATTTATACCGAGTGCCTTACAAAGTGCTTCCAGATTAACCTTAGCCGCAACCTCACCCTTAATGTTGTAGCCTGTTGTTGGGTTTTGTTGGTGTCCTGTCATACCTGTTATTGAGTTATCAAGTATAATTACCGTTGAATTTGTAGCATTATATGCCACATTAACAAGACCTGTCATACCTGAGTGCATAAAGGTTGAGTCACCAATAACGGCAACACTTTTGCCTTCAGTTTCGTTGCCACGAGCTGCGTTAAAGCCATGTAAACCAGAAATTGAAGCACCCATACAAAGAGTAGTATCAAGCGCGTTAAGTGGTGGAACCGCACCAAGTGTGTAACAACCAATATCACCGTGAACGGTAATTTTGTTTTTAGCAAGTGTATAGAACATGCCGCGATGTGGGCAGCCTGCGCACATCATAGGCGGTCTGTTTGGAACAGGGGAGTCAGCGCTAACGCTTTCTTTAGCTTCAACACCAAATGCATCAGCAATAGTCTTTTGCGAAAATTCACCAAGGATAGAGAATTTTTCTTTGCCGATTACTTCAATACCAAGTGATTTAACGTGGTTTTCAATAATTGGGTCAAGCTCCTCTATAACATATAGCTTTTTAACCTTACTTGCAAAATCCTTAATTGTATTTACTGGTAGTGGATTTGGCATACCAATTTTTAAAATGCTTACAGTATCACCAAAAACTTCTTTTACATATTGATAAGAGCAACCCGAGGTGATAATGCCTATTTCATCACTGCTGCCGTATTCGACGGTGTTATAAATGCAGTTTTCGGCAAATTCTTGTAATTTAAGGGTGCGTTCTTCAACAAACGGATGACGCTTTATAGCATTGCCCGGCATCATAATATATTTTGCGGGATTTTTTTCATAATCTTTAAGAACTGCAGGGATAGCATCAGTTATCTCAACAACCGATTGGCTATGTGCAATACGTGTGCACATACGCAAAATAACGGGAGTATCAAACTGTTCTGAAAGCTCGAATGCCGTTTTTGCAAAGGTGTAAGCCTCTTGTGAATCGGCAGGCTCAAGCATTGGCACCTTTGATGCAATTGCATAATGGCGAGAATCTTGTTCGTTTTGTGAAGAGTGCATTGCAGGGTCATCAGCAACACAAATAACCATACCACCGTTTACACCCGTATACGAAAGTGTAAAGAGTGGGTCGGCTGCAACGTTAAGACCAACGTGCTTCATAGCGCACGCGCTACGAGCGCCTGCAAGGGAGGCACCAAATGCAACTTCACAGGCAACCTTCTCATTAGGTGCCCATTCGCTATGTAAATCATCGTATTTTGATAAAAATTCAGTAATTTCGGTTGACGGTGTTCCTGGGTAACTCGACACAACACCAAGTCCGCCGTCATGAAGACCTGCGGCTACCGCCTGATTACCAATAAGTAATTTTTTCATAAATATTAAAACCTTTCAATTAAGATTTGTTTTGTGAATCAACAATTCCCTCGGCACCATACATTTTACGGAGCTTTGGTTTTTCAATTTTACCGGTAGGATTACGTGGAACATCGGCAAAAATAATTTTGCGTGGTCGTTTATAACGGGGAAGTGACATACAAAATTCGTTTATTTCTTCTTCGGTACATGTCATTCCGTCTTTTATTTGAATAATTGCTGTTGCAATTTCGCCTAAGCGACTGTCGGGCAGACCAATTACAGCAACGTCCATAATTTTTTGGTGTGCTGCTAAGAAATTTTCTATTTGAACAGGGTAGAGGTTTTCACCACCCGTAATAATAACATCTTTTTTGCGGTCAACAAGATAAATAAATCCGTCTTCGTCTTCCATAGCCATATCACCGGTATATAGCCAACCGTCTTTTAGCGTGTCAGCGGTTGCTTTTTCGTCACGGTAATAGCAGGTCATAACACCAGGTCCCTTAAGACAAAGCTCGCCAACATCGCCTTGCTTTACTGTGTTTCCGTCGGGATCAACAATTTTAATCTCCCAACCGTAGCCAGCAACACCGATAGCACCTACTTTGTGTACATTTTCAACACCAAGATGTACAGCACCGGGTCCAATAGACTCAGACAAACCGTAGTTTGTATCATACTGATGATTAGGGAAATATTCGAGCCAACGTTTAATAAGACTTTGAGGCACCGGTTGCGCGCCGATGTGCATTAAGCGCCAATTAGAAAAGTCGAATTCATCAAGGCTTATTTCACCACTGTCAAGGGCGTTTAAAATATCCTGTGCCCAAGGTACAAGCAACCATACTATTGAACATTTTTCTTGTGCAGCAGCACTTAATATATTTCGAGCCTGTGTTCCTTTAAGTATTACAGCTTTAGATCCTGTTATAAGGCTGCCAAACCAATGCATTTTAGCGCCTGTATGATAAAGCGGTGGGATGCAAAGGAAACAGTCGTCTTTAGTTTGACTATGATGAGCCTGTTCAACACGACAAGAATGTATAAGACTGCGGTGCTTATGTAAAATGGCTTTTGGAAAACCTGTTGTGCCCGATGAAAAATAGATTGCCGCATCATCTTCTTCTGTAAGTGTGCATTCGGGAAATATAGAGGATGATTCACTTGTTAAATCGTTATAATCATCAGCAAAAGCTGGGCAACTTGAACCAAAATAAATAAGATTACATTTTTTTGAAATTTTGTCAGCAACTGCCTCAACACGACCGATAAATTCAGTGCCAAAAATAAGCACGTCCGCCTCGGCAAGCTCTAAGCAATAATCAATTTCATCTGATGAATATCTGAAATTAAGCGGTACGGCTAAAGCGCCAGCTTTTAATATACCAAAATAAATAGGTAACCAGTCAATACAATTCATCAATAGTATAGCTACCTTTTTGCCTTTACCAATACCATTTTGATTTAGCATATTTGCTAGTCGGTTAGATTTTTCGTTAAATACTGACCACGAAATTTCACGGCGATAATAATCAACTCGTGGTGTAGGTTCAACCAAATCAAACTCGTGCCAGGTGCGGCGTCGGGTTTCAGGTTGATCGGGGTTAATCTCGACAAGTGCAATATCATTTGCATATTTTTTTGCATTGTCTTCAAGTAGGTGAACAATAGTCATAAAAACATTCCTTAAAAAATGAAAATTTACAATAACATTTTACTACTTTAAAGCGGTAATGTCAACCGAATTATATAGAAAAATGTAAAATTTTCAAACTTTCTCTTGACAAACACGCTTTAAAGTGTTAAAGTTTTAAAGTATTAAAGTTTTTTTATGCGAAAGGCAAGTGTTTTTATGACTACAACTGCATGGATTACAATTCCGATTTTGGTGTTATTTTTTGCAATAATGGTCGGTGTTGGTTTATATTGTCGCAAGCATTCCACAAGTGTAGACGGTTTTGTTTTGGGTGGTAGATCTGTTGGACCGTGGCTTACGGCATTTGCTTTTGGTACTTCGTATTTTTCAGCGGTAATATTTGTAGGATACGCCGGTCAATTTGGTTGGAACTTTGGCCTCTCTTCTACTTGGATTGGTTTAGGTAATGCTTTTATTGGTTCGTTGCTTGCGTGGTTGGTTTTAGGTCGTCGCACACGCATTATGACACAGGCTTTAGGCTCTAAAACAATGCCCGATTTTTTTGAAAAGAGATATGATTCAAGCAAACTTAAGATAATAGCATCTATAATAATTTTCGTGTTTTTAATTCCTTATACCGCCTCACTTTATAATGGTCTGTCATCATTATTTAATAACGTATTTTCGATACCTTATTGGGCAGTGGTGCTTATAATGGCAGTGCTCACAGGTATTTATGTAATATTTGGCGGTTATATGGCAACTGCAATAAATGATTTTATACAAGGTATTATAATGCTTGTTGGTATTGTTGCGGTTATATTAGCTGTGATTAATGATAACGGCGGTTTGTCTGCTGCGGTTAAGTCTTTGGGTGAGACAGCGGGTGAAAAGTTTACATCAACCTTTGGTCCAAACCCTGTATTTTTGTTCTTTGTTGTAATGCTAACCTCACTCGGCACTTGGGGATTACCGCAAATGGTTGGCAAATTCTATTCTATAAAAGATCAAAAGTCTGTAAAAACGGGCACAGTTATTTCAACAGTTTTTGCAGTTATTGTTGCGGGCGGATGTTATTTCCTTGGTGGTTTTGGTAAACTGTATACCGACAAAATGCAAGCTGCAGGCTATATAACCGAAAAGGGTGTTTTGTTTGATAAGGTTATACCGACAATGCTTTCTGACTTAGCACCAATAATTGTTGCAATAGTAATAGTGCTTGTGCTTTCGGCATCAATGTCTACACTGTCGTCACTTGTTTTAACTTCATCATCAACATTAACGCTTGACGTTATAAAGCCCGCAGTTGCTAAAAGAAAAGAATTTACCGAAAAACGCAGTGTACTTATTATGCGTTTGTTTATCGTGTTCTTTATTGCAGTGTCGGCGGTTATTGCAATACTTAAAGATACTATTTGGAAGGACTCAGTATTTATAGCTCAAATGATGGGTGTTTCTTGGGGCGCGTTGGCAGGCTCGTTCCTTGCGCCGTTTATGTACGGACTTTTCTGGAAAAAAGGTACTCGTGCCGCGGTTTTGAGTTGCTTTATCTTTGGTACAGGACTTGAAATTATTCAACTTTGTATAAGTGTTGGTTGGTTTAAGTTCACTGACAAAATACTTGGCTTTGTATTTACAAATTCGCTCTATTCTGGCGTGTTTGCTATGGTAGGTGGCCTTGTAATATTCCCGATAATCAGTTTAATTACACAAAAAACCAAACCTCAAAATGTAAATAAGAAGTTTGATTGCCTTAAAAATTGACATAAAAAATCCGCTGTTTTTTCAGCGGATTTTTTATATGCATTATTTTAATTGAACCTTTGCTACACGCACACAAAGGCTTTGACCGTAAGTGAAGTTGGTGAAATTCACTTGCAAAGTATCACCGTTTTGTGTGAAGGCAAGCTCTTCGTCGTTGTCCATCCATTTTATAGACTCAACCTGTGCATCGAATCTTTCGAGGGTTGTAGCGCCGTCTTCTTCAAAGCCTAAAGAAACGTTTACATCACCGCCGCTTTGTACATTAAACTTAAATATGTACGCAGTTTTTTCATCGTTGATGTCTTTAAGAACAAATTCTTGCTTATCATTATAAGCGATATACGGTCTACCGTTATAAATTGCATCGCCGTAGGTGCTCATCCAGCGGCCGATGCTTTCCATAATACCTTTTTGCATTGTGGGAACGGTACCGTCGGCGTTAGGGCCTATGTTAAGCAAGAAATTAGCTCCAACCTTACGACAGTTACAGAGGCTTTCAATAAGAGTTTTAACCGACTTAAAATTGATATCATCGGCAACACCCCAGTGATCGCAGAGTGTTTCGCACATTTCACCCGCCATATACTTAGGCTGACCGGTGCGGTCAAGTGGCTGTGCCATACCGCGTTCAAATGTAACCGAGTCAATTTCGGGATTACCCATCTTGCCCTGTGCGTGAAGTCCTGAATTATTAATAACCATCGCCTCAGGTTGTAGACGGTGAATCATTTTATAAAGCTTATCTTCTTTCCAGTCGGCATTGGGCTTTGACCAATTGCCATCAAACCACAAGCCACCGATT
Organism: Acutalibacteraceae bacterium; assembly: GCA_045539695.1. Lineage (GTDB taxonomy): Bacteria > Bacillota > Clostridia > Oscillospirales > Acutalibacteraceae > UBA737. The sequence goes on along the minus strand of JAZQFX010000020.1, from coordinate 35,129 downwards.
TTACCATATTTTGTGCAAAGAATTTCAACACTTTTGTAAAGATAATCAAGATATGCATCAAAGTCATTTTCAAAATCGGGATGATGCCAATCAAGTGTTGTGTGATAAAAGAATGGAACAATATCTACCTTGCGGCATTCTTCAACAAACTCGGCTATAAGGTCGCGACCTGCGGGGGAGTTAAGGGCATTAAAATCCGAAAGTCCACAAGGGTCATATAGCGAAAAACCTTCGTGATGACGTGTTGTAAGGCATATATATTTACAACCTGCCGATTTTGCAGTGGCAACGATTTCGTGCATACCAACGCAGTCAAATGTTTCGGCAAGTTTTGCATATTCTGACATACCTTTTTTAAGATATTTAAATACCCACTCACCGTGTCCGATTTGTGAATAAAGACCGTAGTGAACAAACATACCAAAGCCTAATTGTTCAAAATCTTTGATATATTGTGGGGCTACAGGGATTTTGTTTTCCATAATTAAAACTCCTATCTGTTTTTGATATTAAAATAACATATTTAAGTAAAAAAGTAAAGCAGTTGTAATTTAATCATCAATACCAACATAACCGGTTTTTTCAATTATATATTGCCCTTCGTCAGAAAGCATCCAATTTATTAGTTTATCAACATTTTCGTTAGGGTTATTCTCATATGTCACGGCATATATCGGTGCAATAATTGGATATGTACCGTTTTTAATGTTTTCTTTTGTTGGTTGTACACCATCAATTGCAATCATTTTAATGTCAGGATTTTTAATGATTCCTTCTACATAAAATCTAAATGAGAAACCTATTGAAGTTGACTTGTTTTTATAATCGGCAACCTCCTCGATTATGCCGCCCATACCACCGACGGCAGTTTGAGTGGTCGGCTCAATTATAGGGATGCTGCCCATAAGTCGTATAAGCATACTCTGGCTACCGCTACCTTCATTACGCTGAAAAGGAACAATTTCTTCGTCTTTGCCGCCAAGTTGCTTCCAATTGGTAATTTTGCCGGAATATATTCCCCTTATTTCATCTAGTGTAAGACTTTCGATGGGGTTATCTTTATTTACAAAGAACACAAATGCTTCGTGTCCAATTTGGGTGTATTTAAAGGTAGTGCCTTTTTTTAATGCTAATTCGGTTTGCTCGTTTGATGGTGCGGCACCTATGAAAATATCGGTACATTTTTCGCCAAGAAGCTTATATCCACCGACAGTGTTATTGTATTCAAAGACACCATCATAAAGCTCGGTCGTGCTTGGGTACGTTGCATTTACAAATGCAGAATAAACAGGGAACATCGCCGCAGCGCCGTCAATTATAGGTAATTCTTCTTTTGACAGTGATTTAAAATTAAGTAACTTACTATCGGTTTTGATAATGTTAGAATTTTTGTCGAACGGCAGGTATTCGTGAACATTTATACTTGGGGTTACATCAATTGTTATTGACTCGTTATATTTTCTAATTCCTGTTTGTGTACCTAACAAAATCAAGAAACACAATATAAATGAAATATATGCATATAGGTAATATTTTTGCTCTTGGAGCCAAATCAGCGGGACTGCAAGTGGCAAAATTAAAGTGCCCAATATAATAGTGATTGTCCAAAAACCGCCAAAAGAAAGATATAAAAGCGATAAAAGAGCGGCAATTGGGCAAGCAAGGACAACTAATACAGTTAATACGCATCGTACGGCTATAGATTTACCTGTCATGATAGACACCACCTTTTATTCATTATATCATAGTATAGGTATATGTTCAAGTTAAAGTCTTTGAGTTTATAATGTAATAAATAAAAATAATACTTGATTTTTGCAATAACATACATTATAATTAGCAAGTCCAATGCAGATGTCGCGTAGCTGGTCGAGCGCGCACGATTGGAAATCGTGTAACTATTAAAAGTAGTTCGAGGGTTCGAATCCCTCCATCTGCGCCAGGTAAAGAGGCATCCCATACGGATGCCTTTTTATGTTTTTCAAAGGGTGATAATATGAAAAAAATGCAGGTTGTTATTGATTTATTTTTTACAATAATTGCAGCGGTGTTATCTACAATAGGATTATACGTTTTTGTTAATCCTGCCAACTTCGCCCCAAGCGGTGTTGACGGTATATCTATGATGCTTGAAAAGATAACCGGTATTAATATGGGTTATATTTCGCTGGCAATTAATATTCCGCTGCTTATTATGGCGTGGTTTTTTATAAGTAAAAAATATGTCGCTTACACTACGATTTTTACAATTGTTTCATCGGTTATGTTAATAATTGTAGAAAAGATTGATTTTTATCAGTACATATCTAAAAACAACGCTTGGATCGCAGTGCTTGCTTCGGGTGTTATATTGGGTGCTCGAACTGCTATTATGATAAAAATAGGCGGTTCTACGGGTGGTGTAGATATTATCGCAACGGTTGTTCAACAAAAGAGACCATATCTTAATATTGAAAGTTTAATTTCGATATTTTGTTATGTAATAATCGGTATATCATTTTTTGTATATGGCAACATTGAAAGTGTTATTATGTCGGTTGCTCAAATGATGATATTTAATTTGGCGATGAACTCTATACTTAAAACCACACGCAACGCTGTTGAAGCTCGAATTATTACTGATAATCCTGAGGAGTTTAAGGACGATATCATAAATAATTTAAAACATGGCGCTACCATAATTGACGGTACGGGTATGTTTACGGGCGAGTGTAAAAAAATGATTATAACCATAATCAATTTGCGCCAAATGAATGATCTGATTAAACTGTCACGAAAGCATCCAAATTCATTTATATATTTTAATGAGGTAAACGGTGTTTGGGGCAACTTTAGATGGAAAAAAACTGATGAAGTAAAATAAAAAATTCAAAGCCGCTTTTGCGGCTTTTTGTTTGTCATAAATATTCTTAATCTTACATACTATTTATCAGTGCAAAATTTTAAATGTAAAAGTTTCGGAGGAATATTTATGGCTAATAAAAGTATATATGAGGACATTGCTTTAAGAACGGGCGGAGATATTTATTTGGGAATAGTAGGTCCTGTGCGAACGGGTAAATCTACCTTTATAAAGCAATTTATGGATAAACTCGTTATGCCTAATATTTCTGAGGAATATGAAAAAGAACGTGCTCAAGACGAATTGCCACAGTCGTCTTCTGGTAGAACAATTATGACTACCGAACCAAAATTTATACCTGAAAAGGCGGTTAATATTAGAATTGATAATGCTGCCAACATGAATGTGCGTCTTATTGACTGTGTCGGCTACATTGTTCCCAGTTCGCTCGGTTATATTGAAAATGACCAGCCGCGCATGGTGAACACACCATGGTACGCGGAGCCAATACCATTTAATATGGCGGCAGAAATTGGCACACAAAAGGTTATTAATGAACACTCAACCATTGGTCTTGTTATTACTACTGACGGTAGTATAAGTGATATACCACGCGATGAGTATATGGAGGCGGAGGATCGGGTAATTAACGAATTAAAGCAAATCAACAAACCGTTTGTTGTTCTGTTAAACTGTTTAGATCCCACTGCCGATAGCGCCTTAGATACAGCAGAAGAGATATCAAAAAAACATAACATACCAGTTGTTCCTATTAATTGTCTTGATTTAACACAAAATGATATTAAACAAATTTTATCACGTATTCTTTATGAGTTTCCTGTTAAAGAAGTTAATGTTAATTTTCCAAAATGGATAAACACTTTGCCAATTAATCATTGGTTGCGCGGCGACTTGATTAACTCACTTAAATCTGCCGAAGGTATACATCATATCAGAGACTTAAATTTGTTTGGTAGCTGCCTTGAAAAAAATGATAACACAACTGGGTGCAGGGTAGATAATATCGATTTAGGATATGGCAGTGCTGATATAACAGTTAATATAAATCCTCGCTTATTTTATAAGGTGCTTGCAGAAAATACCGGTCTCGTTATAAATGATGAAATGGAGCTTATGAATTCTATGACCGAACTGTCTGCCATAAAGAAAGAGTATATGCGCGTTAAGGATGCTCTTGACGAGGTGGAGGCAACAGGTTATGGCATAGTTATGCCGTCTATTGAGGAATTAACACTCGAAGAGCCAGAAATAGTGAAACAAGGTGGCAGATATGGTGTGCGCCTTCGTGCATCAGCGCCGTCAATACATCTTATGAAAGCAAATATAACCACCGAGGTAAGCCCAATAGTAGGCAGTGAAAAACAGTCGGAAGACTTAATTATGTATTTGCTTAATGAATTTGAGGAAGACCCTGTAAAAATTTGGGATTCAAATATTTTTGGAAAATCGTTGCACGAGCTTGTCAACGAAGGTTTGCATACCAAACTTGCGCGAATGCCTGTTGATGCGCGTATGCGAGTACAAGAGACCATCGAGCGTGTAATAAACGATGGCTGTAATGGTCTTGTTTGTATAATATTATAAAGTATTTTTTACTTGCAAAAAACGACATTATGTGTTATTATGTAAAAAATGTTTGTTTTTGTGAGGGGTATTATGAAATCGAATTTACCTACCAAACTTATTATTACAATGTGTTTGTGCTTTGTTGTTTCGCTTACTTTTGTTGCTTGTAAAGACAAAGAGGTTTTTGCGGAGTCGTCGGATTTTGAATCGTATCCTGAATATTGGAATGATTTTAATGATGAAATTTTTGTACCCGATACTAGCGATGGCATAACCGGTGACAATAACCAAACTTCAGATGGTAGCGACTCTTCTTCAAACGATAATACCACCTCATCTGAGTACGAGGATTGGACTGCAAACATTACCGATGATGACGATGAAAACACAGCTTCAGGCGAGGTTGATACTGATAAGGATGGTATATCTGACAACAAAGACCCCGACGATGACAACGATGGCGTTACGGATGATAAAGATCCCGATGATGACAATGATGGCGTTCGCGACGAAGAAGAAAATAAAGATAAAACTGACTATGGAAATCAAGGACCTTTTGTTCCGCTAAATTGATATTATAATAAATTTAAGAAGTCATAACCCAATCGGTTATGACTTCTTTTTTACATTTGATAACGGATTTGAGTCAATAGCATTTTTAATTTGAGTATCAGATATATGCGTATATATTTGTGTAGTGCCAAGATTGGAATGCCCTAAAATGTCTTTAAGTACACGAATATCGACATCGCCATGCTGATACATAAGTGTTGCGGCTGTGTGACGCAGCTTGTGCGTTGAATATCCTTGACCGCCAAGGCCCGCTTTTTCAAGATAGGTTTTAACTATATGCTGCACCGTTTTATTGCTGATGCGTCTTTTGTTGCGGCTAATAAATAAAGCGTTTCGGTCATTATAATTTACAGCATCATTTGGTCGTACTGCAAGATATGCTTTTATTGCATCATCGCAAGCATCATTGATATAAACAATACGTTCTTTATTACCTTTACCGAGCAGTCGTAATGTGCCGTCGGAACGAATATCGCTTAAATTTAAACCACACAGTTCCGAAAGTCGCATACCACAGTTTAAAAAGAGTGTGAGTATGCAGTAATCACGTTCTTTATTTGGCCCATCAACCGCCGATAAAAGCTCAAGCGAGTCCTCAAGGCTTAAATGCTTTGGTAATGCATTTTTTACCTTTGGTGATTCAAGCATTTCGGCAGGATTTGTCTCAAGTAAATGTATTTGTGAGGTAAGATATTTAAAAAATATTCTAAGTGTTGAGGTTTTGCGTGCTCGCGTTGCGGCATTATTTCCACGTTCATCTTTACAAAAAACAATAAATGCATAAAGATCTGATATAGTAACAGTGCTAATAAGCTCAGCATCAACAACGCTTATATCTATTTCATCAAAGTTTGAACTTTTATCAACCTTGCCTCGTATAAGCAGTAAGTATCTAAAAAAGGTTTGCAAATCGAGATAATATTCATCAACCGATTTTGATGATTTTCCCTTAATGGTTTCGTTATATGTTAAGAAATCACGGATAATAGGAGGGCAGGAAAGCAAAATTTCGTGTTTCATATTGTAACTCCTACTTAAAAATTGTATAATTATTATAATTATTCTATCATTTTATTTTCAAAAAAGCAATATTAAAGAATTCTTAATAATTTAATCTCTTTTATCTTAAAAAAATTGTTGATAAAATAATCTTGGAGGATGAGAATTATGTATAATATTTTGGTTTGTGATGATGAGCGGGATATTGTTTCAGCTTTACAGATATATCTTGAATCGGAAGGCTATAAGGTTTTTACTGCGGCTAATGGCAAAGAAGCAATTGACGCTTTTGCTGTAAATGAAATTCATTTGATTCTTATGGACATTATGATGCCTGTAATGGACGGTATAACCGCTATGGTAAAGCTGCGTGAAACAAGTAATGTACCGGTGATACTGCTTACTGCAAAAAGTGAGGACACCGATAAAATATTGGGACTTAATGTTGGTGCTGATGACTATATAACAAAGCCGTTTAATCCTGTCGAAATGCTTGCTCGTGTTCGGTCGCAAATTCGGCGTTATACAAAACTTGGCGGCAGTGTGGCGCAAACTAGCAATGATACTTTAACAATTGGCGGTATATCACTTAATGACGCATCAAAAACGGTAACTGTTGATTGTGATGCCGTAAACTTAACTCCTACCGAATACGAAATTTTAAAACTGCTTATGCATAATAAAGGTAGGGTAATGTCGCAAAAGGAAATATATGAAAGCGTGCGTAAGGAATTGGCTTTTGGCGCTGAAAACACAATCGCGGTACATATTCGTCATCTGCGTGAAAAGATTGAAATTAACCCGTCTGAGCCTCGTTACTTAAAGGTTGTTTGGGCGCATGGCTATAAATTTGAAGGATGATATTATGAAAAAATTTATTGGTAATACAGCAATTAAAATTTTGGCGGTTACATTATCTTTTATAGTGTTTTTTACAATGCTTGTGTCGGTTGCAGGCAGTGTCATTATGCTGTTTTGTGATTTTTACACCCGCGATTTTGCTGTGCTTGAGCAAAACATTATGGAAGATTTAGCACGTGACGAAATGTTTTATTTAACCGAGCGGTATTCCGGAAGTAAATACAATGTTGAATCTTATTATGAAGATAAAAACATTTTATATCATATCGAAAACACTCATACCGGTGAAATTACATCTAATTTTAGCGGTCAGGAATATATTGCGTCATATTCAACTACCGAATATATTTATCGCTATATTAATAAGCTTGATGGCAGTATTTATGATAATGATGCGGTTGGTTACGACTACGAAAACAAACACTATTACCACTATGCAACAAATATTGAGGTGTATGAAACAACTCAAAAAGCCGAGTTCACAATTTATATTCCGCGTGATATGCAGTTTACCGATCGTTTCTTTTTGGTTGATAAGTTGATAAATATCGGCTATAACAACCGTTATACATTTGTGTTTTTAGCGGTTTTGTCACTCGCATTAAGCATTGTTGTCTACAGTTATTTATTTATATCAGTTGGTCATCGGAGTGATACTAAAGATATTAAGGTTGCTATGTTTAATGACATACCGGCTGATATTTTGAGTATTATTATATTCTTGATATGCTTTTTGGGAATTTGGTTACTTTCTGAATTATATGGTCTCGTACTTACGGTTGCATTAGGTTCGCTTATACTTGTAGCGCTTTATTTTGTAGTTCTTTGGTATTTGATGAGCATTACCGTACAGGCAAAGGCAAAAAAATTATTTAGGCACACGTTTTTGTATTGGCTGTTTAAACAACTCAAAAAAATAGGTGGTGTTGTAAAGCATATCTATAAAAACTTTGCTACCGTTTACAAGGTTGCAATGGTCATAGGTGTATTTTGGGTATTTATACTTATTTTTATGGGGCTTAACGCTTATGAAAACGATAATCTTATAATTGGATTTATCGTTATAAGTATTATTGAATCGGTTATTTTAATTCTAGCTGCTATTGCTTTTCAACGTGTTAAGCGTGGTGGTGAAAAAATTGTAAACGGTGACCTTGAAAACAAAATAGACACTGCTTATATGTTTGGCGATATTAAAGATTTTGCCGAAAGCCTTAATAATATTAATCAAGGCTTGCAGACCGCAATCGACGATAAAATGAGAAGTGAACGTTTTAAAACCGAGCTTATTACCAATGTATCACACGATATTAAAACGCCCCTTACATCTATTGTAAACTATGTTGATCTCATTAAAAAAGAGGATTGTGATAACCAAAAGATAAATGAATATATCGAGGTTTTAGACCGTCAGTCAATTCGCCTTAAAAAGCTGATTGAAGATTTGGTTGAGGCTTCAAAGGCATCAACCGGTAATTTGTCGGTTGAACTTACAAAATGCAATTTATCGGTGCTTATAAATCAAGCGGTGGGTGAATTTAGCGAAAAACTTGAGGCAAAAGATTTACGCGTTGTCCAAAATATCGAAAATCAAGATATTTGCATTATGGCAGATGGCAGAAGACTTTGGCGCGTGTTTGACAATTTGCTTAACAACATTTGCAAATATGCAATGAGCGGTACTCGTGTGTATATTGATTTGGTTAGCCATAACGGTAAAGCGGTTATAACTTTTAGAAATATTTCTGAATTGCCAATTATTGTATCTGCCGACGAGCTTACTGAGCGTTTTGTTAGAGGTGACCGTTCGCGTAATACTGAGGGAAGCGGATTAGGGCTTTCTATTGCAAAAAGCCTTACGGAGTTGCAAAACGGTAGCTTTGAAATAAGTACCGACGGTGATTTGTTTAAGGCAAAATTAACTTTTGATATTATAAATTAAGACAGGTATTTTTATGCAACAGTTTGAAATGTCAAATCTTGAACGTCTTATGTTAAGGCGAAAAATTAAACACAAAAAGCGTATAAGAGCGATAGTGATTATCGTGCTTGTTGCAGTGCTTACAGTATGCTGTGCTTTGGGTTTTATGCTTTTTAAAAACGGTGGCAAGCTACCACCAAAGCAGTTAAATGCAAAATCGCTTACCGCACCAGAATATGTTGATGTAAAGCTTATAAATCTTGGCTTTGCAAGAACAGGTGTTAAGCTTGTAGAAATTAATAATATTGTTGTGCATTATACAGGCAATCCAACTTCAACTGCACAAAACAATCGCGACTATTTTAATAAGCCCGATACTGATGTTTGCTCGCATTTTGTTATTGGTCTCGACGGTGAGATTATACAGTGTGTGCCACTTGATGAAAAGTCGGCAGCAAGCAACAACCGTAATCTTGACACAATATCAATTGAGGTTTGTCATCCTGACAGTAGCGGTAAATTTAATGATGCTACATACGCTTCTCTTGTAAAGCTTACCGCGTGGCTGTGTGACAATTCGGGGCTAAAGGCTAAAGATGTTATTCGCCATTATGATATTACGGGTAAAGTATGTCCTAAATATTTTGTTGATAACCAGTCCGCTTGGGAAGATTTTTTAGAGGATGTAAAGCAAGAACTTAAAAATTACTAACAATAGGAGTTAACACTAATGCTTGAAATTAAAAATTTATTAAAGGTATATAAGCCCAAAAAAGGATTACCTGTTACAGCAATTAAAAATATCAGTCTGAAATTATCTGATACGGGAATGGTATTTCTTCTCGGTAAATCGGGTAGCGGCAAATCAACACTTCTTAATTTACTTGGTGGACTTGACCGATATGACGGCGGAGAAATAATTATTAATGGTGTATCCTCTAAAGATTTTAAACAAACTCATTTTGATTCATATCGAAACACCTATGTTGGCTTTATATTTCAGGAATACAATATTCTTGATGAGTTCAATGTAGGCGAAAATATTGCGATAGCGCTTGAATTGCAGGGTAAAAAGGCGACAGACGAAAAAATAAATGAAATTTTAAGCAAGGTAGACCTTGACGGATACGGAAACCGAAAGCCTAATGAACTTTCAGGAGGACAAAAGCAACGTGTTGCAATTGCTCGTGCTCTTGTTAAAAATCCTGAAATTATTATGGCCGATGAGCCAACAGGCGCTCTTGACTCCAATACAGGTAAGCAAATTTTAAATACACTTAAAAAGCTTTCACGTGAAAAACTGGTTATTGTTGTATCTCATGACCGTGAGTTTGCCGAAAGCTACGCCGACCGCATAATTGAACTTGCCGACGGTGAAATTGTCGGTGATAAAAGTATCGATGATAATTTTAATACCGAGGATAGTGAAAATCTTGTCTTTACTGACAATACAGTTACTGTAAAGGGAGGTTATCACCTTACACAAGATGACCTTAAAAGAATAAACCAATACATTGATGGCATAAAGTCGGGCAATTTAACAATTACTGTTCCCAAAAATAAAGTCGGTAAATTCAAGGATACAGATAGTGAAAAAATAGTTGTAGAACAAAACAAAGAATTCAAGCCAATAAAATCAAAATTACCGATACAAAACGCATTTAAAATGGGTGCGGGCGGTTTAAAACACAAGAAAGTTAGGCTTATTATTACTATTTTGCTTTCATGTATTGCATTTGTTTTATTTGGACTTTCGGATACCTTTGCGGCGTATAATCATATAAAGGTATGTACTAATTCTATTTATGATTCAGGTATTGATTATGCCGCGGTAGTCAAATCAAGACAATATGGTGAGCGTTGGTATGATTATAATAACTACCTTTCTGATGATGACCTCGATAGCATTGAAAAAAACACAAACGTACAGTTAAACGGCGTATTTTTACCGCGAGTCGCCGATTTATCATTTAATATAAATATAAATTCAGAAATAAAAACCAGTGATACTGAATTTGAAATTTATCAGCCGTATTTTTCGGGATATACCGAAATCAATTCTCAAAAAATTACCGATTTTGGATACGAGCTTGTTGCGGGCAGACTGCCTGACGGCAGTAAAAATGAAATTGCGGTAAGCGATTATATTTTTGAGGTTTTTAAAAAGACTCAATACACCGACGGTACACTTGGTAAAGATTCAAAGGGAAATGATGTTGTAATTTATAGCGACGTTAAAAATCATAGTGATTTGCTTAATAAAGTTATAACGGTAAACAATATTAAATACACTATTGTTGGTATTGTAGATACCGATTTTGATATTTCGCGTTATGAAAGCCTTATCACGAAAAAGGATGAGCAAAGCTCTGCACAGCAAATAATCGACTATGCGTTGAATAATGAGTTTTATGCACACAAGGGAAACAGTCTTGTCTCGATGATCATGGTAGGCGAGGGCGCTATAGAAAGACTGATTTCCGCCGAAGCACCTATTTTTGATATTAACAAGGGTTATTTGTGGTTTCACGATGAAAAATTCAGCGTAGATCCATCATATTTGACAAAACTTGAAAATGTTGATATTTCCGATATAAAATGGGTTAGCGCCCCCAAAACCTCACTAAACGATAGAGAAATAGTTGTGTTTGAGGATTGTATTGAATTTTGGGATATTGAAAATGCCGTAAATAAAGATGATGGAAGCATTGATTATCTCGGTAACTTAAAAAATGATAACACCGTTCATATCCGTAAAAATATGTTCAACTCCGATGATTATGTTGACGAAGACGGATATACTGTAGTTGGCATTATAGAAAATAATGAAAAATACAGCAAATATAGCAGAACCGCAGTGGTATCAGAAAAGCTGCTGAAAGAATTTTCAAGTATTGAAGACGGTAAATATACCTCAGCAATAGGCGCTATGCCTAAAAGTCACGACAATGTTAAAACGCTTGTGTCGTTTTGTTATAATAACGATGACGACATACGTTATCCGCTTCAAAATGCCGCTACATTTGAACTTGATATGATAAGCGAAGAACTAAAAGAGTTTGCAAAAGTGTTTTTGTATATCGGTCTTGGATTTGCGATGTTTGCTGCAGTTATGTTTGCTAATTTTATCGGTACAAGTATATCCTATAAAAAGCAAGAGATAGGTATTCTACGTGCGATTGGTTCTCGTAGTAACGACGTTTTTAGAATATTTTTCTCAGAAAGCTTTATTATAGCTCTAATTAACTTTGCACTTTCTTCTGTCGGTGTGTTCGCTATAACGCAGATTTTAAACGGTTTAGTGCGAAAAGAAGCTGGCATATTGATTACATTTTTAACCTTTGGACCGCGTCAGATAATTCTATTGCTGTTTGTGAGTGTATTTGTAGCGTTTATATCTAGCTATATACCGGTAAAAAGAATAGCATCAAAAAAACCGATTGATGCCATTCGTGATAGATAAGTATAGAACAAGCACCTGCTTTATTTTTAGCAGGTGCTTTAAATTTTATTCCCTTTTTTGTGCGAACAGCCATTCCCAAGTTTCTGCATCAAAGTACGCCTCGCGCCAAACATCGTGCTCGGCACCTTCATAAAGCGAAAGCACAACCTTTTGTCCGCCTGCCGATTTAATGGCGTTATACATTGATTTAGATTTTTCTACTGAAACAGTTGTATCTGCTGTACCGTGAATAATGCGTATTGGCATGTCCTTAAGATGTGTTGCATCATTAGGATTCCACCACCCGCACATCGGCATTGCGGCGGCGAAAATATTATTATATTTTACTGCAACCTGCCAGGTAGCATATCCACCCATTGAACCGCCTGTTACATAATATCTATTACTGTCACAAGAATACTCAGATGTTACTTTTTCAAAAATACGCATCGCGGCATCAAGTGAGCCATTTAAGTTTGGACCAAAATCCCACCAATCGTTTTTTGAAATTTGCGGTGCGATTATAATAGCTTTGGTCGTCCACTCATAATTAAATGTAAATGATGATGCAAGTGTTAAAACTTGCAGTTCGTTAAAATCGACATCTTCTGTACTGCCGTAGCGGTATCCTGCACCGTGTAAAAATAAAATTACAGGATATTCTTTGTTTGGATCATAATTTTGTGGTTCAATTACACGGTATGGTATGTGAATTTTTGAAATCTCATCATAATAATCGTCATAACGGTGCATCTTTTGTTCCCAAAACATCGGAACATATATATCGCTGTCTTGTGATACAGTAGAGTTTGTATTGCTGCTTGGTGTTTCTTGTGAAGAATTGTTTTGAGCATCTTCAATAACACTGTTTGCGCTTGATGTTTCGTTATTTGATGAAATGTTTTCTTGTGGTGTTTGCGTTTGTGATGCGGTGGGCTCACTGTTTTGAGTGCTACTGTTTGGAACAAAGTTGTTTACGCCAATTGCTTTTATTTTGTAAATTCTGCCTAACATACAAGGGGATGTCAGTAAAACGCTTCCGTCATATGTAATTTCGACGGTTGTGCCAACACCGATTTCCTCAAAAGAAATATTTGCACCGTATTCTTTTATGTCGCTGTCCGCGATGATGCAGTCCTCAATGGCATTTTTATCATTTGTAAGCTCATTGACAATGAGATTACCGTTAGATATTTCTTTAACTGTAAATATTCCGGTTACGGCGCCATATCCTTCAACACGCAAATTGTGTTCCTTTTCTTCCCAAATTAACTGCGTGTCTGTAAAGTTGTTTGGTAAAAAGAAAATTTCGGCTTTGTCATAAGGCTTTTTTGTGCTCTTAAACATATCCCAAAACACTGCTTTATAGGTAAGAGAATTGAGTGTTAGCGCCGAACCATCTGAGAGTTGTTCGGTTTTTGGTATCGGTGTAAGCAGTACTAATAAAGTGATGACTATCGGTAAAATTATTAATAAGATTTTTTTAGCTTTTAACAATTTTTACACCCCCGTTTTTATAATTTTATTTTACACTGTAAAGGTTTTATAAGTCAATAATATTTTTACGCTTTAAAGTGTTGCTTTTTTTGCGCTGCTGTGATATAATGTTGCTTATTAAATTTTGGTGGTGTATTTTATGACAGGTTATGATTGGGTAATACTTGTCACCATCGTTTTATATATGTTTATGATGGTGGGTATTGGTATTGCAGTATCGGGTAGAAACAAAACATCCGATGATTTTTATTTAGGCGGCAGAAAGTTAGGCCCATTGGTTACAGCAATGAGTGCCGAAGCGTCGGATATGAGCGGATGGCTGCTTATGGGTCTTCCTGCTGTTGCTATGATGGGCGGTTTGGCAGAGGCCAGCTGGACAGCAATTGGTCTTGCAATAGGTACATATTTAAACTGGCTTTTTGTTGCAAAGCGACTTCGAGTTTACAGTAACCGCATCGGCGCGTTTACATTGCCTGATTTCTTTACAAAACGTTTTGGCGATAACACACGTATACTCACTACTGTTGCTGCATTGTTTATTATTGTGTTCTTTGTGCCTTATACGGCGTCGGGCTTTGCCGCTTGCGGAAAGCTGTTTGCTTCGCTTTTTGGTATGGATTATCATCTTGCGATGATTTTAAGCGCAATAGTAATTATTGTGTACTGTACTTTAGGCGGATTTTTCGCTGCATCTACAACCGACTTTATTCAAAGCATTATTATGACTATAGCGCTATTGGTTGTTGTTGGTTTTGGCGAAGGTATTGCAAGCGGATTTGGAACCGTGTTTAGCAATGTGCAGGGTCTTGACGGCTATCTTGATTTGTTTAAAGGCTTTAGCGTTGCTACGGGCGAGACAGGTAGTTATGGCACATTGCCTGTAATTTCAACACTCGCTTGGGGACTTGGTTACTTTGGTATGCCACATATTTTACTTCGCTTTATGGCAATTGAAGACGAAAACAAGCTTAAGCTTTCACGCCGTGTTGCATCCGTTTGGGTAGTAATTTCAATGGGTGTTGCAGTGCTTATCGGTGTAGTTGGTTACACACTTATGCAAAAAGGCATTTTACCAACATATGCTGATGCATCGGCTGCCGAAACAATAATTGTTGATATTTCTAAATATTTGAGCAAATACGGATATGTAGCATCACTTGCTGCAGGTATTATTCTTGCAGGTATTTTGGCTTCAACAATGTCAACTGCTGACTCACAGCTGCTTGCTGCAGCGTCGAGTGTTTCGCAAAACATTTTGCAAGAAACCTTTGGCATAAAAATGTCGGCAAAAGTATCAATGTGGGTTGCTCGCATTTCAGTTGTTGTGATTTCAATTGTTGCTATTTTCCTTGCATGGAATCCAAATAGCTCGGTATTCCGCATAGTGTCATTTGCCTGGGCAGGCTTTGGCGGTGCGTTTGGTCCGCTTATGCTATGTGCACTTTTCTGGAAGCGCACTACAAAGCAGGGCGCTATTGCCGGCATGATTTCAGGTGGTTTGGTTGTATTTATTTACAAATGGCTCCGTGACGGATTTATGTTTGGCGACAAGCTTACCGGTGCGTTTATAGATGGAACAATATTTGATATCTACGAACTATTACCTGCATTTATAGTTGGTGTTGTAGTAATTATTGTTGTTAGCTTGCTTACCAAAAAGCCCGAGGCAGAAATTAGTGATACCTACGATGAAGTTAAGGCTCTTTGTAAGGCAAAGTAATTAAAATATAATTTAACGGTCTGTTTTTAGGTAAACAGACCGTTTTTTATTGATTTGTAACATTTTTTGTTCTTTTGCTTATTATGTAATAACGGAGGGATGAAAATGCGAAGAAAAAGCAATAACACAAATAAGGGGCTAATTGCAATAGTTTTTTCATTAGGGTTGCTTATAAGCTGTTTTTGCCCTCCAAAATTTTTAGTGGGCATTCTTGCAATATGGGTAATTGTACTCGGTATTTCTTGTTGCAAGCATTAACGGAGGTATTTTTTATGAAAGTAGTACTTGTAAAGAGTCCTAAAATTTTAAGTGGAATTTTACGAATGATATTTGGTATTAAAAAACAGAGCGCATAAATACATAAATCCCCGACCGGATAAGTCGGGGATTTGAGTTTTTTATTGTGGTCCGTCGAAAAAACTATCTTCAATAATTTCAAAACTGTTTGATGTAAAGGTTTCATAATCAGTTTCTAAAACGAAGCGATAGGTGCCAAACTCAAGGGGAGTATCATATAGTTTTTTTAGGTCATATATAACGAATTCAATGTATGATTCGGTATCAATAGTCAAAACCTCATAATCAAATTCTCCGCTTTTTGTTTTATAAGCTTTCCATTCGCCGTCTTTATATTGCTGAAGAAAGAAGTCATTTTTGTAAGTGAATTTATTTCTCTTTTCATTAAATAGTGTGAAACTGATAGCACTTATCGAACTGCGATAATAGGGCTTGTCAACCGTAATTGTAAGTTGTGGAGTTGAAAGAATGTTATTATCAGAGCTTACTGTTTCGTCAGAACTTATATTACTTTCTTGATCGACTGATGCGGTCGGTTCATCACGTTCGGGTAATACCAAATCCGATACAACAGATGAATGGTCAGAATTAATATCACCCAAGTTGCTGCTCGTATAATTGTTGTTTTCGGGCTGATTAATCCTTCGGCAAGAACAAAGCAACACCATTGCGATTAAACAAAAAATTAACAAAATTTTTTTCATAAATATTTGCCTTTCATTAAATGACCACCCGATTACTTTTGAGTAGAGGGGTGGTCTTAAAAATAATTACTTAATAGTACCTAAAGAGGTTTCTTTTTGAATAACGTCGTGCGCGCCGCCCTCAACAATACTTGTTGCTGACACAAGTGTAAGCTTTGCTTTATCACGGAATTCAGGAATTGTGAGCGCACCGCAGTTGCACATTGTAGATTTAACCTTGCTGAGCGACAATGCAACATTGTCTTTTAATGCACCTGCATAGGGAACATAAGAGTCAACGCCCTCTTCAAATGATAATTTCTTATCACCGCCAAGATCATAACGCTGCCAGTTGCGAGCGCGTGCTGAGCCTTCACCCCAGTATTCTTTGTAATAACTACCGTTTAATCTTACTTTGTTTGATGGACTTTCGTCAAATCTTGCAAAGTAACGGCCGAGCATTACAAAGTCAGCACCCATAGCAAGTGACAATGTAATGTGGTGATCGTGAACGATGCCGCCGTCAGAACAAACGGGAACATATATACCGGTTTCTTCAAAATATTCATCGCGGGCCTTACATACCTCTATAAGTGCTGTGGCCTGTCCGCGACCGATACCCTTGGTTTCGCGGGTAATGCATATTGAACCGCCACCGATACCAACCTTTATAAAGTCAGCACCGCAGTCTGCGAGGAAACGGAAGCCTTCAGCATCAACAACATTGCCTGCACCTACCTTTACGCGGTCACCGTAATGCTCGCGAATCCAAGCAATTGTAAGCTTTTGCCACTCGCTAAAGCCTTCAGAAGAGTCAATACAAAGAACATCTGCGCCTGCATCAATAAGAGCTGGAACACGAGTAGCGTAGTCACGGGTGTTAATACCTGCGCCAACCACATAACGCTTTTTGCTGTCAAGCAACTCGTTAGGATTTTCTTTGTGTGCTTCATAGTCTTTTCTAAACACAAAGTACATAAGATTACCGTTAGAATCAACAATAGGCAATGAGTTTAGTTTGTTGTCCCAAATAATATCATTTGCAAGCTTTAGTGTGGTTGTTTCATCACCAACAATAAGCTTTTCAAAAGGTGTCATAAAGTCTGAAACAGGTGTTGCCTTGTCCATACGGCTAACGCGATAATCGCGGCTTGTAACAATACCTAAAAGCTTGCCGTTTGCTGTGCCGTCAGATGTAACCGCTACGGTTGAAAAACCGTTTTCTTCTTTAAGATTTAAAACATCTTGTAAGGTGCTGTCGGGTGTAACATTTGATGCGCTTACAACAAAGCCGGCTTTATACGCTTTAGCGCGTGCCACCATTGCGGCTTCGTCTTCAACAGTTTGTGAACCATATATAAATGAGACACCGCCTTCGCGTGCTAAGGCAACCGCCAATTTTTCGCCTGATACTGCCTGCATGATAGCAGATACCATAGGTATGTTCATACTGATTGCAGGTTCTTCACCCTTTTTAAATTTAACAAGGGGAGTTTTAAGTGATACATTTGCAGGCACACACTCTGAAGATGAATAGCCGGGCACCAAAAGATACTCGTTAAAAGTGTGTGAAACTTCATTGAAATAATAAGCCATTTGCGTACAACACCTTTCAAAATTTTATATTTTTACAATTATAACTTTTGTGTGTTAAAATGTCAATGTATTTATATATAAAAAATAGTAAATTTTAAGTAAAAATTTTTATGGAAATTATAGAAAATAGTGCTTGACAAAAGGGACCTCAATATATATAATATACTTCGTGACTTAAGGTCATTTTGTGAGGTGCAGTATGATTCTTGATTTAAAACGCATCTTTGCTACCGAAAATTCGGTATTAGAAGTTAATCATTCACTCGATATGAGTGATGTTGATTTTATGGGGAACTATCCGCTCAAAAATCCCGTTAAAATCACTGGTATGGTTTCTAACAAGGCAAGTGTTGTGTCTTTGAATTTGAATATTGAATATACTTTTGCGGCCCCATGTGACCGTTGCGGTGTTGACACCGAACACAACCATACCGTCATTGTTGATAAATTGCTTGCCACTGCTATAGAGAGACAGGAAAGTGACACAATTATCACCGTGCCGGATATGAAATTAGATGTGGACGAGTTTGTGTATTCTGAAGTCATTTTGGATTTGCCCAGTAAGCACCTATGTAAAGATACCTGCAAGGGTATATGCTTTAAATGTGGCAAAAACCTAAACGAAGGCGAGTGTGGGTGTTCAACCAAGGAAGTAGACCCAAGGCTTGCCAAGCTTATGGAATTACTTGAAAATTAATTTATTCTATTATTAAATTAAGGAGGTTCTGAAAATGGCAGTACCGAAGAGAAAAACTTCTAAAGCAAGAAGAGACAAGAGAAGAAACAACTTATGGAAGCTTACCGCTCCTACATTGGTAAGATGTTCTGATTGTGGTGAGTACAAGCGTCCCCACAGAATTTGCCCCGCTTGTGGCAAATATAACGGCCGTCAGGTTTTAGAAATTGCTGAATAATTCAGTTTTTAAGAGGAGGAGCAAATCCTCCTCTTGTTTTTTAAGCAAAAATATCGTATAATATATGTTTAGTGAAGGTGGTGAAAAGTATGTCTGTTATAATTAAAGATGTAGAAAAGAAAAGTCCCGCTGCTAAAGCAAGAATAAAATCAGGAGATACACTTGTATCACTTAACGGCAACATTATAATGGATGTGCTCGACTACCGTTTTTATCAAAATAATGAAAAAGTTGTTGCTGAAATAATAAATTCTAAAGGCAAAATTAAAAAAATTAAAATTAAAAAGCAAGAATCTCAGGAAATAGGTCTTGTTTTTGACACATATTTAATGGACGAAAAGCGTTCTTGCAAAAACAAATGTGTGTTTTGCTTTATTGACCAGTTACCAAAGGGCCTTCGCGATAGCCTTTATTTTAAAGATGATGACTCGCGCCTTTCTTTCTTGTTTGGAAATTATATTACGCTTACCAACATTACCGAGCACGAAATTGAACGTATTATAAATATGCACATAAGCCCGATAAATATTTCGGTTCACACCACTAATCCTGACTTGCGTGTTAAAATGATGACAAATAAATCGGCGGGTAAAGTCCTTGAGGTAATGAGGCGCTTTAATGACGCGGGCATTAAAATGAATAGTCAGTTGGTGTTATGCCCGGGTTATAATGACGGTGACGAACTTCGTCGCAGTTTAAACGATTTATTATCACTTGAAAATATGGAATGTATCGCAGCAGTACCTGTTGGCCTTACAAAATACCGTGATAATCTCACAAAACTTGAGCCATTTAATAAAGATACTGCCGCCGATGTTCTTGATATTATTGACGAATATACCGAGAAATCGGTTGTTAAATATGGCGATAGACGTATTTACGGTTCGGATGAATTTTATCTTTTGTCGGGCAGAGAAATACCGCCAGCCGAGTTTTACGGCGATTTTTTGCAGCTTGAAAACGGCGTAGGACTTTGGTCACTTTTAAAATCAGAAGTTAATGATGCTCTTGCTGAAATTAATACAACATCTGCCGACCGACATATTACAATTGCAACCGGTGTTGCGGCGTATCCGCTTCTTTGTGAGATTGCTACTTTGTGTGAGCAAAAGTGCAACGGACTTAAATGCGACGTTTATGCCATTAAAAACGATTTCTTTGGTGAAAGAATTACAGTTGCAGGTCTTGTTACCGCGACCGATATATACAATCAGTTAAAGGATAAAAATTTGGGCGATACTTTACTTATACCGTCAAGTATGTTGCGCGCCGAGGGCGATATGTTTCTTGATAGCATAACAGTTGAAGATTTGTCGCAAAAATTAAACATTAAAATTAAACCCATTAATAACGATGGATACGAATTAGTCGATGCAATTTTAGATATTTAGGAGGCGAAAATTATGGCAAAACCAATTATTGCAGTAGTTGGCAGACCTAATGTTGGTAAGTCCACATTGTTTAATAAGCTTATTGGCAAACGTTTGTCTATTGTTGATGACACCCCTGGTGTTACCCGCGACCGTATCTACGGCGATACCGAATGGCAAGGTAAAAAAGTGATGCTTGTTGACACAGGCGGTATTGAACCTAAAACCAACGATATTATTTTGTCGGGTATGCGTTCTCAAGCGCAGCTTGCTATTGATACCGCAAACGTGATTATAATGGTTTGCGATATGCAAACGGGTGTAACAGCTACCGATGCTGAGATTGCCTCAATGTTGCTCAAAAGCGGAAAACCAATTGTTTTGTGCATAAATAAATGTGATAAAATAGGTGATGTTCCACCCGAATTTTATGAGTTTTATAATTTAGGTCTTGGTGACCCGATTCCCGTATCTTCAGTACACGGTCACGGCACGGGGGATTTGCTTGATGCCGCCTATGAGTTTTTGCCCGACACTGAAGAGGCCGAGGATGAAGATGTTATAAACGTTGCTGTTATCGGCAAACCAAATGCGGGTAAATCTTCACTTGTTAACAAGATTACGGGTGAAGAGCGTGCTATTGTGTCTGATATTGCGGGTACAACGCGTGACGCTATCGATTCGCTTGTAGAAAATAAATTCGGCAAGTTTAATTTTATAGATACTGCGGGTCTTCGACGTAACAGTCGTGTGGAAGACAAAATTGAGAAATATAGTGTTCTTCGTGCAAAAATGGCTATTGAACGCTCGGATGTTTGTGTTATTATGATCGACGGCACCGATGGCTTTACCGAGCAAGATTCAAAGGTAGCTGGACTTGCGCTTGAAGAGGGTAAAGCGTGTATTATTGCTGTTAATAAATGGGACATTGTTGAAAAAGACGGTCAAACAATGGATAACTACCGTAAAAAGTTGATGAATGATTTTAGTTTTATGCCGTATGCGCCAATTATCTTTATTTCGGCAAAAACAGGTCAACGACTTGATAGACTTTTTGAGCTTATTAATTACGTTCGCACACAAAATACAATGCGTATTTCCACGGGTAAGCTTAATGATATTTTAGCCGATGCTACGGCGCGTGTGCAACCACCGTCTGATAAAGGCAAACGCCTTAAAATATACTATATGACGCAGGCATCAACCTGTCCGCCAACCTTTGTGTGCTTTTGCAATAATGCAGAGCTTTTCCACTTTTCATATCAGCGCTATCTCGAAAATCAGATACGATCCACCTTTGGTCTTGAGGGCACACCCGTAAGGTTTGTCATCCGTGAGAGAGGAGATAAAAACGCAAAATGATTTATGCAGTTTTAACCGTTATTTTAGCCTATTTATTGGGTAGCATTAGTTTTGCAGTTGTGCTTTCAAAAGCATTTATGAAAAAGGATGTTCGTGAGCTTGGCAGTGGCAACGCAGGTACTACAAACGTTATGCGTACAGGCGGCTTTAAGCTTGGAGCACTTACATTTTTGGGCGATGTTCTAAAGGGCTTTGTTGCTTGCTTTGTTGGTAAGATTGTCTTTGCAAATGTTTTTGAAAACGGCGATGTTTATGCGGTTTATGGCGCATTTTTGTGCGGACTCGCTTGTATGTTAGGCCATGTTTTTCCAATATTCTTTCAGTTTAAGGGCGGTAAGGGTATTGCCACAAGCGTTGGCATATTTGCAGTTTGTTGCTACCCTGCAATTTTAATTGGTCTCGCTGTTTTCGCACTTGGTGTTTTAATTACCCGCATAGTATCGGTTAGCTCTATTGCGGCAGCAGTTACAGTTGTTACCTGCACAATGATATTTCACTTTATAAATGATCCTGCGTTATTTTGGCCGCAGGCAGTACTTGCTATAGCAATGGGTGTGTTGGTTATTGCAAAACACAGCGAGAATATTAAAAGACTAATAAACGGCACCGAAAAGAAACTCACTATCGGAGGTAAAAAGTAATATGGCAAAGGTTACTGTTTTAGGCTCTGGCGGTTGGGGAACGGCACTTGCTATTTCGGCATTTAATTGCGGTCACGATGTTTTTTTATGGTCACCTTTTGAACAAGAGGTAAGTGACCTTGTTAAAAACCGTGAAAATTTTAAACTTTTACCGGGAATTAAAATTCCAAATGAAATTACTATTACGACTGACATTAACTGTGCAAACGGTTCTTTAATATCGGTCATTGCGTGTCCTTCGGTTGCAGTTCGTTCGGTTGCAAAACAGCTATCTGAGGTAGATAATCACGGCATAGTTGTTAATGTTGCCAAGGGATTTGAAAAGGATACATTAAAGCGACTTTCTGAGGTTATTTGTGAGGAATTACCAAACGATAAAATTTGTGTTTTATCGGGTCCATCGCACGCCGAAGAGGTTGCTCGTATGATACCGACCTCGCTTGTTGCATCTTCAAAGAGCTTTACCGCCGCATCAATTGTGCAGGATGTTTTATCAAGTGAATTTTTGCGTATATATACTGCCAATGATTTGGTTGGCGTAGAGCTGGGTGGCGCGCTTAAAAACGTTATTGCTGTATGCGCAGGTATTAGTGACGGTTTAGGCCTTGGCGATAATACCAAGGCGGCGCTTATTACACGTGGTTTAAGTGAAATGGCGAACCTTGGCGTATGTATGGGCGCTGACGAACGCACCTTTATGGGACTTACAGGTATAGGCGATCTTGTTGTTACCTGTACATCTAAGCACAGCCGTAATAACCGTTTCGGTAATAAGGTTGGCAGTGGTGTACCCGTGCAACAAGCGTTAAAAGAGGTTGGCACCGTCGAAGGCTATTACGCAACACTTATGGCGTATCAGTTGGGTGAAAAATTTGGTGTTGAGCTTCCGATAATTAATTCTTGTTATAGTGTTTTATATAAAGGTTATCGCGCAGATTTGGCTGTTAAAGCGCTAATGACTCGACCAAAAGGAAAAGAAAGATAAAATTTGTAAAATTAGTCTTGACTTTAGCGATTTGTTATAATATAATAATCAAGTCGCTAAAATATGCTGCTATGGCTCAGGTGGTAGAGCACGTCCTTGGTAAGGACGAGGTCACCAGTTCGAATCTGGTTAGCAGCTCCAAAAATCCCGAATGCGTAAGCGTTCGGGATTTTACTTTTTCACCACTCACTTTTCACGCTTCACTAAACCTCGCATTAGGGATTTTTGAGTAGCAAGAAGTAATAGGTAAGAGGTAAAATGCACAGATTATGCTAATTTGTTGATTTTTCACGGCAATTGTATTATAATAAATTTATGAATAATAAACTCAAACCGATTTGTTGTTAATAGACTAAAAGGGGACGTATCGTATAATGAAAAACAAGATTGTAAACAGTTTGTCAGAATATGTTCAATATATTATTGATGATAGTAAATCGCTTGTGAAAAATGGATTGAATAGTAATGAAAATGTTCTATATAGAGGACATGCGGATATTGATTATAAATTATTGCCTACAATTGGGCGTGAAAGAAGATCTAAATTTTCAATCAGTATTTTTAATGAAGAGCGCAATTTAATAGATGCTGCTAAATATAAAATGCCTGATGTTTTTAGGTCAGATTTTTCTCCTATTGAATTGTTGGCATTGTTACAGCATCATGGCATTCCGACTCGTTTGTTGGATGTAACAGAAAATGCACTTGTCGCATTATATTTTGCTTGCTGTGAAAAAGAAGAAAAAAGTGGAGAAGTTTTCGCTTTTAGACATAACGATATGTCAACAACTAATTTCCCTTTAATTGAAGCTATTGCAGACAGTTATCGATTCGCAAGTGATTCGATATGTTTGATCAAACATTTCTATCAAAGGGTATATGAGCAACAATATTTTATTGAGCAGAGAGGTGCAATAGATGCAATAAATAATATGGATGTAGGGGATCTATATAAAATGTTTCAGGTAAATAATTTGGGTGAATACATACATAAACTTTGTGAAAAGCCATTATTTGTTCATGCACCAATCCGTAACGTGCGTCAACAAATGCAGCGGGGAAGATATATTCTTTTTCCAAACACTATTGAGGATATTGAAATTAATAATAAAGTTGAAAAAGCTTTTGTTACTAAGTTGACTCCGATAGACAAAAATGATGAATCTATTTTAGATAGATATACAATCCCAGCTGATAAAAAGAAAGTATTATTACGAGATTTGAAGTTGTTTGGAATAAGTGAAGAAACAATGTTTTGCGATAGTATTGATATAGTTTGTAAAAATATTACGCAAATGTTTAGAGATAAAATAGAGGTTGAAATTTAAATATTTGTATAACGAAATTATGAATAAAAATGGTGGGGAAATATGAGCTTTAATAAAACAATACAAATGTGTATTTTTGACGGAAATCCAAACGGTCGGATTATGTGTGAGTTATCAAATTGGAATGGTCGCGTTTATAAAATTTCTAGAAATGATTTAAATGAATTTTCCAATCGTTCTGATTCAGAGTTTACGGGTGTATACTTCCTATTTGGGAAAGATGAGGATAATAATGATACTGTTTATGTTGGTGAAGCTGAGAAAATGCTCGTTAGGTTAAAACAACATCTCAAAGATCATAACTATTGGAATGATTGTGTTGTTGTTATTTCAAAAGATAATATTTTAAATAAGGCACATGTTAAATTTCTTGAAAATAAATTTTATAATTTAGCTAATGATGCAAAACGCGCAACAATAATTAACAATACTGTTCCGACATGTTCTTCAATTTCAGAATTTGATGAATCTATGCTGGAAGAATTTATTGAAAATGCTAAACTTCTTGTTAATACATTAGGATATAAAGTTTTTGATAAAATTGATGTTTCAGTTATAGATAATAACGAAGAAAAACAAAATGTTTTCTTTATCAAAGCTGCTCGGGGAGCAGATGCAAAAGGATTACTCGTGGCTGATGGATTCTTAGTAACGAAAGGTTCTAAAATTGCAAGGGATACAGCTCCAAGTATGTCTGCAAACTTAATTGCTTTGAGAAAAAAGCTGCTTGATAAAGAGATTGTTGATCAAGAATTTTCGTTTGTTTCTGATTATGTATTCACTAGCCCTTCACTTGCTGCGGCAGTTGTGATGGGAAGAAATGCAAACGGAAGAACAGAGTGGAAAACTATTAACAATAAGAGTATTAAGGACATAGAAGAAGAATAAATAACATAAAAAAATCACGGTTTTTGACCAGTTCTTTTTTGGACACGAGAGACAAAAAAGAACGAAGCATCGCTTCGTTCTTTTTTTATCCAAGCCGACAGGCTTGGTATATCATCACGACGCAGTCGTGTATATCATTGCCGCACAAGTGCGGCGTATATCATCACACCTTTAGGTGTGTATTAAAAATCTATCGGCTTGATGATATACAAAACTTCGTTTTGATGATATGCAATTCCTTGCGGAATTGATGATATACAACGGCAAGCCGTTGATTTATCGTCGCTTTTATACTATAATACATCCAAGGTGGGTGAGTATATGAAATTAATTCTTGACAATATTCTGTCAGAAAGTGCAAGATATATTAATGACGGTGTAGTTGCCAGTTATATACCTGAACTTGCGAAGGCCAATAAAGATGCGCTTGGTGTTTGCATTATAACTAAAGAAGGCAAACAATTTTTTTCAGGAGATGCCGATCAATACTTTACAATGCAAAGTATTGTAAAGCCACTTATACTTTTGATTGCTTTAATGGATAATGGTATGGACCGTGTTCGTTGTCTTGTGGGGGTTGAAGCAACCGGAAAACCTTTTGATACTTTTAATTACAGTGACCAAGCATTAAATGCGGAACATATTAACCCGATGGTTAACGCGGGTGCGATTGCTCTATGTACTTTGATAAAGGGTGAAACTTACGACGAAAAGTTTCAGCGTTTACTAGAACTTGCGAGAAGGGTTTCGTGCAATCCTAATTTGCAGGTTGATGAACAGGTGTATCTATCAGAAAAAGCTACGGGTAACAAAAACCGCGCTCTTGCTTATATGTTGAAGGCTTACGGATTGGTAAATGATAATATTGAAGAGATATTAGATTGTTACTTCAAGGCTTGTTCAATAAAGGTAACCGCTATGGACCTTGCACAGATTGCACTCGTTTTTGCAAATGGTGGCATTTCACCTAAAACAAATAAACGATTATTTGATAAAAAGTATACGCAGTATATTAATGCAGTACTTATGACTTGCGGTATGTATGACGGTTCGGGTGAGTTTGCTCTAAACGTTGGTGTACCTGCAAAAAGCGGTGTAGGCGGCGGTATTATGGCCGTTGTACCAAATAGAATGGGCATTGGTATTTTTTCTCCTGCCTTGGATAAAAAAGGAAATAGTATCGCGGGAATTAAGGCGTTAGAATTATTAAGCAAGAATTTAGAACTTAGCATTTTTTAATTTCTATAATTGAGTTAAACAAGAATTTATGTTTTTAGACCGGTTCCATTTTGAGTATAGTTCGCAAAAATCCCATTCACGTAAGTGGACGGGATTTTACTTTTTTGTATTGTTTTTTTTAGTCGATAATGATATACTAAAAAAAATATATAACAAAGTGGGAGGTTGCCATGAATATCGGAGTAAAAGAGATTTTTCCAAGAGTTTTTAAATCTAATTGCAGGCAAACCTTATACGTTGAAATGTTTGATATAAATATTAGTCCTGATTTATTAGAAATAAAAATTCAACCTATGGAGCAGTATTCTGTTTTGCATACCCCCAATTATAGAATTGATGAGGAAAATAGATACCATTATATGTCGCTAAAAAACTGTGGTGACGGTTTGTTCTGTACGGAGTATAATTTTACTGCCGAACAGCAATACAGCGTTAAAATTAAATATGATGGCAAAATAATAAGTCACTGTCACATATATGCCGTTGACCCCGACCTTGCCGAGTTAAAGGCGTTTAAGGGTGATACTCACTTACACACCTGCCGTTCTGACGGGCAGGGTACACCCTTTGAGGTGGCGTGTAATTATCGTGCGGCAGGGTTTGATTTTATTGCCGTTACCGACCATCATAAATTTGCCCCATCGTTAGAAGCTCAGGGCGAGATTAATACGCTCACAAACGATTTTTATGTTTTTCGTGGTGAAGAGGTTCATAACAAAGGTATGGGCTATTTTCATATAATAAATTTTAACGGTGAAAGCAGTGTTAACGATATTATAGAAACCGATGACGATTATGTTGAGTCCGAGATACAGAAAATTCTAAAATTTCGTGATTTTAGCACTCTTTCCGATCCTAAATGCGCGGCCTACCGTATATTTGTAGCCGAGCATATTCGCAAGGCAAACGGTGTTGCCATTATGGCACATCCTTTTTGGGAAACCTATGGCGAATACCATATGCAAACGGAGGAGTTTATATATCACTGGCGAAATGGCGATTTTGATGCCTTAGAGGTAATTGCCGCCTGTGACGGCACGGGTAACGGTAACAATTTGCAAGAGATGTTGCGTTGCGATATGATGAGCGAGGGTTATAAAATTGCTGTTGTTGGTTCTTCTGACGCGCACACAACTGACAACAAATGTTCAACCGACCTTTTTAATAAGCAATTTACAATTGTTTTTGCAAAAGATTACAACGATATTCCAAATGCTATTAAATCGGAACGCAGTGTTGCGGTTTCTTGCAATGATGATACCTTATTTCATGTGGTCGGTAAATTCAGATACGGTAAGTATGCAAGATTTTTGCTTAAAGAATATTATCCTGTTTATGCCGAATATTGCAAAATACACGCAAAAGCTCTTGCAGATAAAAATGTTATTAAGATTGCTGAAACAGAAAAAGAAATTAATGATTTTAAACTAAAATTTTTTAATATTTAAGGGTGATATTTATGTCAAAAAGAGTATTATTTTTCGGTGATTCTATTACCGATTGTGCAAGAAACGGTGACCATTTTTTAAATCTTGGTTCGGGTTATGCCAATCACGTAAGCGCAACCTTGGGCGCTAAATACCCAAACGAATATGAATTTATAAACCGTGGTATCAGTGGTGACAGAGTTGTTGACCTATATGCCAGAATAAAGATAGATTTTATAAATTTAAAGCCCGATATTGCAAGTATTTTTATTGGTGTAAATGATGCTTGGCACGAAATTGAAAGACAAAACGGTGTTGATACTGCAAGGTTTGAAAAGGTATATGAAATGATGCTTGAAGATATTTATGCCGCTAACCCCAATATTAAATTAATTTTATTGTCGCCCTTTGTTTTAGAGGGCAGTGCTACCTGCAATACCGAGGAAATACCTGATAGATTAAGTCGTTTTATAACCGACGTTGCCGATAAGGCCGAGGCGGTAAAACGAATCGCTAAAAAGCATAACTTACCGCTTATTGATTTACAGGCGGCATTTGACGATGCTTGCAAATTGGCAGGACCTGACTATTGGACAACCGATGGTGCGCATCCGTCGGCGGCAGGTCATGAATTAATAAAAAATCTTTGGATTGAGGAATTTGAAAAATTAACAAAATAAGAGGGCGGATATTATGTTAGTTAGCAGAACCTGCTTCGGCAACGATAAAGAATATTGTCAAATGATAGCTGATGCGGGTTATAGCGCAGTTGATATTAATGATACGTCGCATAAGCCCGAAATCTTTTTACAAAGTGAAGATGAGCAATACGCTTTTGTTAAAAATGTGGTTGATAATATTAAAAATACTGGTCTTGTTATCGGTCAATGCCATGCACCACATTCTGTTTCTCTTTGGAACTCTACAGATGAAGAAATAGAACAACGAATCGTTGCAATCGAAAACTGTGTCAAAACAGTTAGTAAATTTAAAATACCATATACTATAATTCATCCGTTTGTTTATGCCTTTAATAAAGAAGCAGAGAACAAAGAAAAGCTTTGGCAGTTTAATGTTGATGCCATTCGTCGCATTTGTAAAAGTGCTACGGGTACTACCGTTTGCCTTGAAAATATGCCCGGTATTGGCGGTGTAATCAAAACAGGTGAGGATATGGCTCGTATGCTGTCAGACGTGGGCTGTGATAACTTGATGGTTTGCCTTGATACGGGGCATCTTGCGTGTCAAGGCGGTAAGGCAACCGATTTTTTTGCAGCTGTAGGTGATAAAGTAAAAACTTTACATATTCACGATTCAATACCCGGTCAAGACCTACATCTACTTGCTGGTGAAGGAAACTTTGATTGGGAAGATTTTAAACTTGCGCTTAAACAATACAACTATCAAGGCACAATAAATAGTGAAAGTAATTTTGTTTATAACGTAAAAGGAAACCTCCGCCTTGAAGGTCAAATCTTAGAGCGAAAAATACTTGAAGGATTTATAAGATGAAACAAAGTAATGTTAAAAAAATTATCACGCACGACGAAATACAAAAAAGAATAATTAAAGGTTTAATGCGTATTTTTATATACATATCTATGGGATTGTTTTGTTTGATTTATGCGTGCTGTACTACCTTTATAGATATTAATTATAAATTTACTAATTTGTTATTTCTTTTATTGAGTTTTGTCGTTTCTATCTTGTTTATATTTGTTTCTTTTTTATTTTTTAAAAACAATAATAAAGGTCAAAATTATTCAATTACACTTGATAAAGTGATTAAAAAGGACTATCGTTCATTAAATACAGGTAAATCTCAAGTGGAAATTACTTTTGAAAAAAGTGGAAGCTGGGTTTTCTACATTGAAAAAATGTATGATAAACTTAAATTGGGTAGCGAGATTTTTGTTGTCAAAAATATGGAAAATTTTTTAATAGTTGCTGTTTTTGAAACTAATGATTATGAAATATCACCCGAAGAATTTGAATTTAAAAATAGCAGATATTACTCAATTGGATATACAGGAGATTATAATTAACAATGAAAAATAGTATTAAAATTTTATCGCTTTTATTAACACTTGTTATTTTTCTTTCAGGTTGTGGTGTTTGGTTTACCAATGATATCGGCGGGCAAAATGCTTTGTTTATTGGTGTTACCGATACACGCGTTGATGAGCTAAAAGACGTACCCGAATTTAAAGATGAGCCGTATGTTGTTATTAACGATAACAAGCCATATTTTACCGAAGATATGCTATCGGATAAATCATACGAATTTTATTCCGAACTTGACGCGCTTGATCGTTGCGGCGTTGTTATGGCGTGTGTCGGCACTGAGATTATGCCCACCGAAGAGCGCGGTGAAATCGGTATGATTAAGCCTACGGGTTGGCACACTGTAAAATATGACAATGTTGATGGCAAATATTTATATAACCGTTGTCATTTGCTTGGCTATCAGTTGACAGGTGAAAATGCAAATCGAAAAAATCTTATAACCGGCACAAGATATCTAAATATAGAAGGTATGCTGCCTTTTGAAAATTTAATTGCCGAATATGTTGAAGAAACCGATAATCATGTGCTATATCGCGTTACACCGATTTTTGAGGGTGATAACCTATTGGCGTCGGGCGTTCAAATGGAGGGCTATTCTGTAGAGGATAATGGCGAGGCCATTTGCTTTAATGTTTATGCTTATAACGCTCAACCCGGTATTAATATAAATTATGCAACGGGTGAAAGCAGCTTAAAGTCAAATGTGCAAATTGAAGAGCCAAAGGAAGAAACTGTTACAACATATGTAATTAATAAAAACACCAAAAAATTTCATAAGCCTGACTGCTCATCTGCAAAAGATATGAAACCGCAAAACAGAAAAGAAAGCGATAAATCGCGTGAAGAGCTTGAAAAACTGGGGTACACACCCTGTAAATCGTGCATTGGTGATTAAGCTATTGACAAAATGTTAAATATGTGTTAACATACTTGTAATTTAAATATTTGATAGAGGCGCGGCCAACAATATTATGTTACATCGTGGTTTGGGTAAACCGTAGCATAAAAGGGGAGGTCGCCGAAATCGCAAGCCTGTATCCAAAGGCTTACGGTTGGTATATTGCAAAATATGTAATATACTGTCACAAATTATATTTGTGGAGTGCTATTAGAAATGTAAATTTTCACGGTAACTCTACGTTACCGTGTTTTTTATTTTTAGGAGGTTTAATATGACAGCAAAAAAAATTATTCCTAAAGTGCTCATAGTTGCTTTCATCATCGGTTTTGGTGCGCTTTGCGCCTTTACAGGCGATGTAACCAGCCCTGTTGGAACATTATGGTCACTGTTTCCACCTGTAGTAGCAATAGGTCTTGCTCTGCTTACTAAAGAGGTTTATTCTTCACTCTTTATCGGTATTCTTGCAGGCGGCTTACTCGCTACAAAATTTAACCCTATACATACCGTGGGTGCCGTAGTTAATGACGGCTTTATTTCAGCGGTATCGGGCAGCGCGGGTATTTTTATTTTCTTGGTAATACTTGGCATTATTGTTGCGCTTCTTAACAAAGCGGGCGGCTCACAAGCATTCGGTCGTTGGGCAGCAACACACGTTAAGGGCAAGTTTGGCGCAACAATCGTTACTTTCCTTTTTGGTGTTCTTATTTTTATTGATGACTATTTTAACTGCCTTACTGTTGGCGCTGTTATGCGCCCTGTAACTGACAAGGCAAAGATTTCACGCTCGAAGCTCGCTTACATAATTGATGCTACAGCAGCACCTGTTTGTATGATAGCACCGATTTCTTCTTGGGCAGCGGCTGTTTCATCCTATGCACCCGAAGGTCAGGGTATTAAGCTGTTTTGTCAGGCAATTCCATATAATTTCTATTCGCTGCTTACTTTTGTATTCATTATTGCAATTGGCATAATGAATTTTGACTACGGCTCAATGAAGTTGCACGAATTAAATGCTGAAAACGGTGATTTGTTTACAAGCGGTAGTGACGATATTGCTAAAGAAGAGGAATTGCCCGCTACAAGCAAGGGTAGGGTAATAGACCTTATTCTTCCTATCATATTCCTTATTGGAGTATGCGTATTTTCTCTGTTTTATGTTGGTAGATGCATGGGTGAAGAATGGGTATTTGATTATAAAAATTATGATGCTTCATTAAGCTTTATTGATGCGTTTTCTAACACCGATGCTACGGTAGGTTTACCTTGGGGCGGCCTCATTGCACTTATTGGCATTATAATTTACTTTGTTGCGCGCCGTTTAATGAGTGTAAAAGAGGCTATGGCTTGCATACCAAAGGGATTTATCGCAATGGTGCCTGCAATTCTTATTCTTACAATGGCTACCACCCTTAAAAATACAACAAGCTTACTTGATTCTGACACATTTGTTCAAAATCTTTTAAGCTCAGCCGGTTCATTGCAAAACTTCTTACCTGCAATAATATTTATTGTTGCTTGCCTTATTGCTTTTGCTACGGGCACATCTTGGGGAACATTTGGTATTCTTATTCCTATTGTTATCTCAATTTTCCCTGTTGGAAGCGAGCTTGGTATTATTGGTATGTCAGCTTGTCTTGCAGGTGCTGTTTGCGGCGACCACTGCTCACCAATTTCTGACACAACAATTATGGCTTCTGCGGGTGCACAGTGCAATCATATTAACCATGTATCAACACAGTTGCCATACGCTATTACAGTTGCGGCAATTTCATTTGTTGCATATATAATTGCGGGCTTTATAAATAATTGGCTGATTGTTTTACCAATCGCTATTGTTTTGACGGTTGCTACCCTATTTGTTATTAAGTTAATAACAAATAAAAAGACCGCATAAATAAAAAATATTGAAATTAAAAGTCGTTACCTGTATAATATAGGTAACGACTTTATTTTTTAGGTGATATTTTGGCAAGAGTTTTAGAAAAAGCTCAGTTAATAGAGCGTAGTATAATAAAAAAATACCGTAAATCAATATGGAACAGCTTTGTTGGTGCTGTACAGGAATATGAGCTTATAAAAGAAAACGATTGTATAGCAGTTTGTATTTCGGGCGGCAAGGATTCTATGATACTTGCAAAATGTATGGAACTGTTACAAAGGCATAGTGATATTCCGTTTACCATAAAATATATTGTAATGGACCCCGGATATGCAAAACCAAACCGTGAACTAATTGAGCAAAATTTAAAAACTCTTGGTATTGATGCCGAAGTATTTGAAAGTGATATTTTCGACGTGGCATATACCGCAGGCGGCTCGCCTTGTTATCTGTGCGCGCGTATGAGGCGCGGAGCACTTTATAGCAAAGCAAAGTCATTAGGCTGTAACAAAATCGCTTTAGGGCATCATTTAGATGATGCTATTGAAACGCTTTTGATGAGTATGCTTTATTCGTCTGAAATTAAAACAATGCTACCAAAACTGCATAGCACCAATTTTGAGGGTATGGAGCTCATTCGTCCGCTATACAAGGTAAAGGAACGTGATATTATAGCGTGGGCAAACTATAACGATTTGCATTTTTTGCGTTGCGCCTGCAAATTTACTGCCGATAGTGCCGAGGATGAAATGCTTTCAAAAAGACAGGAAATGAAAGAGCTTGTTAAGGCTTTGCGTCTTAACAACCCCGATGCTGACGATAATATATTCCGAAGTCTTCATAATGTTAATATGGCAACGATTCCGGGTTGGCGCGACAGTGACAGCGGAGAAAAACACAGTTTTATAGAAAAATATTAAAGGAGAAATTGTATGGGCGATTTTTTAGAAACATTGCACGACTTTAACATCGTTTCAATAACTTTAAGACTTTTGCTTGCAATACTTGCGGGTGGCGTTATTGGTATTGAGCGCGGCAAGCACGGTAGTGCGGCGGGTTTGCGTACGCATATACTTGTTTGCATTGGCGCTGCTATGACTGCACTTACAGGGTTGTTTGTAAGTAATTCGTTGGATGCATCCGGTGACATAACTCGTCTTGCAGCACAGGTCGTATCAGGTATTGGCTTTTTGGGTGCCGGAATGATTATAGTTAAAAATGGAAATATTGTAAGGGGACTGACGACCGCTGCAGGTATGTGGGCAACGGCAGCAATTGGTATTGCAATCGGTTATGGCTTTTATGTTGGAGGAATAATTGCAACAGTTGCTTGCTTTTTTACAGCAGCAGTTTTAACACGAGTTGAACGTAAGCGCAAAGAAACAACACATATTTACATCGAAATTGATTTAACCAAGAAAATAAATGATGTTTTAGATAAAATCAAAATTGAACTTGACCCCGATGCGCTTGTTGAGGTGATTTCACCTAAAAGTAATGTGTGCAATACCGTTGGTGCATATATTACAATATCCAATTTGAGAACTGTTGAAGAAATCAAAAATAACATAGACGGTATAGACGGCATTGTTTTTTGGGTATTGGAGTAATTCTTTTTGAAAAATTCTACCGTATATTTATTAGAAAATATGCGGTAGAAAAATTTTATCTAATTACTAAAAAATCACTTGACAAATCATAATAATATGTTATAATAACATTCGTTACGGTGGTTGTAGCTTAGTTGGTTAAAGCGCCAGTTTGTGGCACTGGAGACCGTGGGTTCGAATCCCATCTACCACCCCACAAGTTAACCTCGGTATATATAACACTACCGAGGTTGCTTTTTTAAAAATTAAATATTGGGGTGTCGTCAAGCGGTAAGACACAGCACTTTGACTGCTGCATTCGTAGGTTCGAATCCTGCCACCCCAGCCAAAATAGAAAGAACTCGTCCGTAAGGATGGGCTCTTTTTGTTTTCTATTATTTCTGCTTTCATTGTTTCGATTAACTCTGCAAGTTTAATCTCACACTTTTCTTCAGTTTTAGCATACACATTTTTAGATATTCTTTTTCCGTTAGACAATCTCGGTGAATATCTGCCCTCAT
>JAZQFX010000019.1:0-16810 GCA_045539695.1 Acutalibacteraceae bacterium | reverse complement strand
CCTCGCAACTACTAAATGTTGGATAGGAGGAAAAATCAGCCCAATAAAACAAATATCCAACCCGTTTACCGCTACGGCTAATCAAATAATGATTATATTCAAAATCGACCCACAAGGTAATAGGAATACGATAATTGTTTTCCACCCAAGTTACAAAAGAACGAAGTTCCTGCTCAACATCTGTTGGGATTCTTTTGTCGAATCCAATATTAAATTCTGGCAAGATGTTTTCAGAAACTTTCAGTTCTACTGTCTGAGCCTTTTTCCAAACACTATTTTCAGTCACAGGGAACACCTCCTCGTCAAATCCTTATTTATCAAATTGATTATATCACAAAACCATGGTTTTTTCAACAGAACACAAAAACCTCTCTTGTCTTGGTAGACAAAAGAGGTTTTTCGTGGCCTGCCCGAAGGGACTTGAACCCCCATTCTTCAGAATCGGAATCTGCTGCGTTATCCAGTTGCGCCACGGGCAGAAATATATTTAAAGTAATAGTGAAGAGGTAATAAGTAAGGTGTTTTGCGTAGCGAAACGATATAAATCGTTTTTGCTTTGCAAAAACACCGCACCTATTCACTATTACTTTTTACTTATTACTTAAGAATAAACAGCGGGTTTATTCTTTGTATCCATTGGGGTTGCCGCTTTGCCAGCGCCAAGTGTCTTCACACATTTCTTCTATGCCGCGCTCAGCCTTCCAACCAAGAAGTTTAAACGCTTTATCAGCGTTGGCGTAAACTTCGGCGAGGTCGCCCGGACGACGTGGGTCAACCACATAAGGTACATCCTTACCCGATGCCTTAATAAATGCATCGCGAAGCTCGAGTACACTGGTGCCGTTGCCTGTACCCAAGTTGATTTCTTCACAACCCAAGTTTTCAAGCGCCCAACCAACAGCTTTTACGTGACCGATAGCAAGGTCAACTACGTGTATGTAGTCACGCACACCTGTACCGTCGGGGGTATCATAATCGTCACCAAATACGTGAAGCTCTTTAAGTTTTCCTACTGCAACCTGTGAAATGTAGGGCATAAGGTTGTTTGGAATACCCTTAGGATCTTCACCTATAATACCGCTTTTGTGAGCGCCGATTGGGTTAAAGTAACGAAGAAGCACAATACTCCACTCTTTGTCAGAAACATAGATGTCACGCAAGATTTCTTCAATAAAAAGCTTTGTTCTGCCATAAGGGTTGGTAGCGCCCAAAGGCATACCCTCTACAAGCGGCACCTCGGTAGATGCGCCGTAAACGGTAGCAGAAGAAGAGAATACCAGCTTTTTAACATTAAATTCGGTCATAACCTCAATAAGTGTATGTGTGCTTTCGAGGTTGTTTTTATAGTACATAAGCGGTTTTTGAACCGACTCGCCAACAGCCTTATGACCTGCAAAGTGAACTACAGCGTCAATTTTGTTTTCGCTGAAAATTTTACGAAGTGCATCATAATCACAAACATCATTTTCGTAAAACTTTACACTTTTTCCTGTTATTTTTTCTACGCGGTTAAGTGATTCGCGGCTGCTGTTGTTAAGGTTGTCAACAACAATTACGTCGTAGCCTGCATTAAGCATTTCAACGCAGGTGTGGCTTCCTATGTAGCCCGCGCCACCGGTTAAAAGAATTGCCATAATAGGCACCCCCAAAAATATTTAAATTTTTCATATATAATTATATATTATTCAAATAATTTGTCAAGAAAATTAAAAGGCGGTTTTTGTCAAACCGCCTTAAAAATCATATTATTGCTTTTCGTTTACAAGCATCTTTACACTTGCCACAGTTTATGCATTTATCAGGGTCTATTACAGCAACATTGTTTTCTACCTTAATGGCATCATTTTCGCAAGCCTTTACACACATACCGCAAGCAATGCAAGAGGTTGTGCAAACCTTAACAACGTTAGGTCCCTTGTGGCAGTTAGAGCAAAGCACGCGGGTTTTACTGCTTTTTGGCACGATAGATATAAGTGATTTAGGGCAAACAGCTGCGCACGCGCCACAGCCTGAGCATATATCTTCACAAACAACAACCTTGCCGTTTTGAATACTAATAGCACCAAACTGACAAGCGCTAACACAGTCGCCAAGCCCTATACAACCAAATTGGCAGTCAAGCGGGCCGCCGTGCACCAAACTTGCCGACAAGCAAGAAGGCTTACCTGTGTATTCGTATTTTTCTTTTGAATTTCTTTGACAAGCAACAAAGGCTACCTTTGGTGTTGACGAAATCTCAATACCCAAAACTTCACCCAAAGCTTTTGCGGTGCTCTCGCCACCGGGGGCGCATTTGTCGGGTTCTGCTTCGCCTGAGGCAATAGCAGCGGCATAGCCGTCACAGCCGGTGTAACCACATGCACCACAGTTAGCGCCTGGCAGGCACTCGCGGATTTTGGCTTCGCGCTCATCAGTGGGTACTGCCATAAATTTTGATGCAAGAGCAAGCCCTAAGCCTAAAACAAGGCCCATAGCAGCAACAATAAGTACAGGAATAAGAATGTCCATAGTCTTAACCTCCTATACCGGCAAAGCCCAAGAACGACAGCGCAACCAAAGCGGCGGCGATAAGTGTTATGGGTAAGCCTTTTAAAAACTCGGGAACATCGGCGGCGTCAAGCTTTGAACGTACGCCCGCAAACAAAATCATTGCAAGCATAAAACCAAGACCTGCACTGAGCGCATTAACAAGTGACAAACCAAAATTAAGTTCGTCGGTTATGTTAAGCATTGTAATACCAAGCACTGCGCAGTTGGTGGTAATAAGCGGCAAATAAATGCCAAGTGCGTTATAAATCGGTTTAATATATTTCTTTAAGAAAACCTCAATCAGCTGAACAATAGCAGCAATAACAAGTATAAATACTACCGTTTGCAGATATGTAAAGTTAGGATAAAGCAAATAGGTGTAAATCGGCCAGGTAACCGCTGTGGCAATAACCATAACAAGTGTTACGGCAATACTCATAGAAAAGGCGGTATTAACCTTTTTTGATACACCAAGGAATGGGCATATACCCAAAAATTTTGACAGTACCATATTGTTGGTAAGAATACCGGCAAGAAGAATCGATACTATAGCAGTTGTACTATTCATTAGCGGCACCTACCTTTTCATTTGCTTCACACTCGGCGGGTACGCTGTCACCGTCAAGAACAGCATTTTTGCAAGCTGAACGCGCGGGGCAGTTAGCGCAACCCAAATGCTCTACTACAGGCTTGCCTTGACGCTTGGCAATAGCATTCGAAACGGCTACCAAAATACCAAATACAAAGAAACCACCCGGTGGCAGCAAGAAAATTATCATTGGGTCGATAAATTCTGCGGTAACGGTAAGACCAAATATTGTGCCTGCGCCCAAAAGCTCACGTATAGCGCCCATAAGTGTTAATGTTGCAGTAAAGCCTATGCCCATACCCAAGCCATCGAGCACGCTTGGAAGCACGGGGTTTTTAGATGCAAACATTTCAGCGCGCGCCAAAATGATGCAGTTTACAACTATAAGCGGTAAAAATATACCGAGAGATTTGTCAATTGACGGCGCAAATGCTTTTACAAGCATTTGCACTACGCTTACAAAGCCTGCGATTATGGTAATAAAAGCAGGAATACGAACCTTATCGGGAATAAAGTTGCGAAGCAAAGAGATAACAAGGTTTGAACAAACCAAAACTATTGTTGCGGCAACGCCCATACCAATACCGTTTATAGCGGCAGTGGTAACTGCAAGGGTAGGGCAGGTGCCAAGAACTAAGCGTAAAACAGGATTTTCTTTAATGATACCGTTTGTTAAAATACTTAAATTTTTTGATTTCATCAAGATTTATCCTCCTTTACTATAATTTCTTGGGCGTAATCGAGCGCCTGATTTACAGCGGTTGTTACCGCTTTTGAACTGATGGTAGCGCCTGTTACAGCATTAACCTCATTGTTTTCTTGATTTGCAGAACCGCCTTTTATGACGGTTATATCACTCTTAAGACCGCTGAACTGTGAATACCAATCGGGCTTTGTAACATTTTGACCAAGACCCGGTGTTTCATCGGCGGCTTCAAGAATTTCTACCGCAACGATTTTACCCTCCATATCAACGGCAGTCATAACCGAAATTACACCGCCGTAGCCGTTTGCCTCGGTTACGAAGATACAGCCTACGGTGTCACCGCCTTTTATTGCGGCGTAATAGGTTATATCGCCAAAGCTTGTAGTGGCGGGCAATTCATGGTATTCATCGGCTTCAATAAGCTTTTCCATAGCCTTGTTTTGTGTTTCTATAGCCAAAGCTTCAATTCTGCCGGCTGTAAGCAAATTTGTGGAACTGAGCGCCAAGGTTACAACTACGCAAATAATTGCTAAAACTGCAGTAGGTGTTATAACCTCACTGTTTGATTTAAAGAATGATTTAATTTTATCTAAAATTTTGCTCATCCTTGTGCCACCTCCTTTGCGCCAAACGGCTTAGAAAGTGTAAGTCGATTTATATGTGGTGTTAAAATATTCATAAGCAGTATCGCGTATGACACACCCTCGGGCAGTGAAGCAAACTGTCTTATAACAAATGTAATAAGACCGCAACCAACACCAAATATAAGCTTGCCAAGGTTGGTGGTTGGGGTGGTTACATAGTCGGTTGCCATAAATATAGCGCCAAGCATAAGTCCACCGCCAAATATTGCAAGTTTTAAATCAGCGCCAGCAATAAGGCTTGCAATTGCAACAGTGCCAATAAATGCTAAAGGAATAATTGGCTTTATAACTCGGCGGAGTACTAAGTATATTCCACCGATAATAAGCAAAAATGATGATGTTTCACCAATAGCGCCGCCATGCATACCAAAGAACAATTCTTTTAAGGTGAATGTTGCTTCGCGTGCAAGCGGTGTTGCCGATGTTTGAACATCGATAGGTGATACATAATTTGACATTTGACCTGCAAAGGAAACAAGCAACACTATTCGTGCTGTCATTGCAGGGTTTGCAAAATTAAAGCCCAATCCGCCAAACATTTGCTTTACAACAATTATTGCAACAACACTACCGATTGCGGCAATCCAAAGAGGAGTTTTGCTGCTTAGGTTCATACCGAGAAGAAGTCCTGTAAGCACAGCCGATAAATCGCCTATGGTCTGTTTTTTATGTAAAGCAAGATTCCAAACTGCTTCTGCTGCTACAGCAGTAGCAATTGTTGTAATAAGAACAAATACAGCATCCCATTTAAAGAGTATGCATCCGTAAACAGCGGCCGGCAAAAGCGCAATTATTACATCAAGCATAATGCCGCGTGTTGAGTCCTCGTGCCTGATATGCGGCGAGGAGGTTACTTTTAAAAGCTTGCTCATTTACTTTTGCCTCCTTATCTCTGCTTTAGCTGTGCGCATCACCTGTGTGAGCGGTCGCTTTGCGGGGCATACATAAGAGCAGCATCCGCATTCCATACAGTAATTTATATTAAGTGAATTTAAAGATTCCTTGTTGTTTGTTCTGAGCGCTGTTTCTACCATAGCGGGATACAGCGACATAGGACAAGTGTCGGCACATCTGCCGCAACGAATACAAGCGGTTTGCGGTTGTGGCTTTGTATCGCGCATAACAAGAATTGCGTTGTTGCGCTTTTCAAGCACCGAAGCATCGCTAACTACGGGGTTGCCCATCATTGGACCACCCATAAGTATGCGGTCGGCATTTTCCATATCTACGCCAACAAAATCTAAAATCTCTTTTATTGGTGTGCCTATTGGAACAATCAAGTTTTTAGGCTCGCTAACTGCAGTGCCGTCAACCGTTATGCGTTTAGATACAAGCGGCATACCCGTTGTAATAAAGCGATAAAGTGTAGCAACACTTGTAACATTCATAACAATGCAGCCAACATCACTTGGCAACTTACCTGCGGGCAGCTTGCGGCCTGTTGCCGAATAGATAATAACCTTTTCAGCGCCTTGCGGATATTTGCTCGGCAGCTTCATAATTTTTACGCTGTCGTCAGCGTCGCGGTGGTCGGCAGCTACCTGCATAAGAAGCTCTATTGCGCGCGGCTTGTTGCTTTCAACACCGATTACAACCCTTTCGATACCGAGTTTTTCTTTTATAAGATAAACGCCCTCAATAACATCGTTAAGACCCTCAACGCACTCGCGGTAGTCGGATGTTATGTACGGCTCACATTCAGCGGCGTTGATAACAAGCGTGTCAATTTTTACATCTTTTGACGGGGACAGCTTAACGTGAGTAGGGAAGCCTGCACCACCAAGACCAACAAGACCACATTGCCTTGCAGCTTCGGCAAGGTCGGAAAAGTTTTCAACATTAAAGGGCTTTAGCACAGGGTCGCTTTCCATTTTGCCGTCAGATTCAATTATTACATATTTTTGCAATGTTCCGTTTCCGATGGTAAGGTCTTTAACGTCGGTAACGGTACCCGAAACGCTTGAGTGCACCGGTGCGCTGACAAAACCGCCTGCCTCACCAATAAGTGTGCCTACAAAAACGTTATCTCCCTTTTTTACAATAGGATTCGCCGGTGCGCCTATATGCTGTGAAAGGGGAATATACACCGTTTTTGGTGTTGGCATTATCACAGTTTCACATTCGGCTGTATTTTTTTGATGGTCTAAATGCATACCGCCGCGTATTAACTTTACAGGGCGTAAAATACTTTCAGGTAATTTCATACCCAACCTCCAAAATTAAAATAAGCAAACAAATAATGCAAATCGCATAATTCGCCATTCTTAACTATTATATAATATGTATAATGATTTTACAAGCAATGTTAAAAACTTGACAAACGGCAATATTTGTTATATAATTTGAAATTGAAATTCAATTTCAAATTGTGGTGATATAATGAAACAAGCAAATTATAAAACAAGGCAAAAAACCGCCATATTACAGTGTATCGAAGGTATGGGAGACAAGCATTTTACTATTGATGAATTATGCGATATTCTTAACAAAAAAGGCGAAACAGCAGGTAGAACTACCGTGTATCGTATGGTTGAAAAATTGAGTAACGACGGTGTTTTGCAAAAATATGTAATGCCGCAGGGCGAGAGCAGCTGTTATCAGTATGTGGGTGTGGAGAACCGTTGTCACGAGCATTTTCATCTAAAGTGTGAAAGGTGCGGCAGCCTTATTCATATGGACTGCGATGAAATGGACACCCTTGCAAAGCATATAAAAGAGCATCACGGGTTTAATTTAAACCCTTTGAAAACAGTAATTTACGGAGTTTGTGAGGGCTGTGCCGCAAAATGAAAAGAATAATAATTTGCCTTTTGTGTGCGGTGCTGCTTTGCGGCTGTGTGGGCACAAATGACACAAAAAAGAGTGAGAAACTGACTGTTGTTACAACAATTTTTCCGCTTTATGATTTTGCAAGAGCCATAGGCGGCGAATATGTTGATGTTAAAATGCTTATAAAACCGGGAAGCGAAGTGCACAGCTATGACCCCTTGCCGTCTGATATGGCAGCAATTTATGAAAGTGATTTATTTTTGTATATTGGCGGCGAGTCGGACAGGTGGGTAAACAATTTAATTGACGGCACAAAAATAAACAGTTTAGCGCTTATTGATACTATAGAGCACAACCATCAACACACTCATCATGGACATAATCACGCCGATGAGCATATATGGACTTCGCCCGATAATGCGGTTTTAATGCTTAAAGAAATATGTGAAAGCATTATTAAAATTGACGGCAAAAATGCTAACGATTATCGCAATAGTTGCGACGAATATATAAAAAAAATAAATACTGCTTCACAAGAAATTACAAAAACTGTATCAAAATATAAAAATCCGTTTATTATGGTGGCCGACCGTTTTCCTTTTATATATTTTGCCGAGCATTACGGCATAAAATATGAGGCGGCATTTGACGGCTGCGCCGTGAGCACTGATATAAGCCTTAAAACAATGTCGCGACTTACTAAAACCATAAAAGATAAAAATATAAAAACAGTTTTTTGCACAGAGCTTAGCAGTAAAAATATTGCAAACGCTCTGCAACAGGAGTTAGGCGTAAATATTGCCGAGCTACATTCGGCGCATAATGTAAGTTTAGATGATTTTAACAGTGGTATTACCTATGTTGACATAATGCTTCGTAACAATTCAGCACTTGAAAGGGGGCTTGCACCGTGAATATAATTGAGGTTAAAAATCTATCTGCTTTTTATGAAAACCGAAAGGTTTTTGAGAACGTTGAGTTCAGTGTTACCGAGGGTGATTATCTATGTATAATAGGTGAAAACGGCTCGGGTAAAACAACGCTTATGAAAACGCTGTTGGGGTTTGATATTAAGCATACAGGGCAGATTATATTTAAGGGCTTTAAAAAGCAAGAAATTGGCTGGTTGCCTCAAAAAACACAGCATCAAAGCGACTTTCCCGCAAGTGTGAGCGAGGTCGTAATGTCGGGCTTTGCAGGTCAGGGCTTTTGGGGCTTTGGTTACAGCAAATCCCAAAAGCAAAGAGCAACTAATAATATGCAAT
This sequence comes from Acutalibacteraceae bacterium, assembly GCA_045539695.1. GTDB lineage: Bacteria > Bacillota > Clostridia > Oscillospirales > Acutalibacteraceae > UBA737. Next base: position 8,308 of record JAZQFX010000019.1, on the reverse strand, counting down.
TGTTGGGCATAGATTCTATTGCCGAAAAGTCTTTCAGCGAGCTTTCAGGCGGTCAACAACAAAAGGTGCTGCTGTGTCGTGCGCTTTGCGCCGCAAAAAAGGTTTTATTGCTTGATGAGCCGGTCACAAGCCTTGACGAAACCGCCGCACAGGAAATGTATGAAATTATAAAAAAATTAAACGGTAGCGGACTTGCCGTTGTTATGATTTCGCACGATGCGCGCGCTATTGATAACGCAAAGCATATTTTGAGCCTTTCTGAAAACAGTTTCTTTTTCGGCACGAGACAAGAGTATGAAGAAGGGAGAATATAGATGGATTTTATAGTTGAAATTTTATCATACCCCTTTGCTCGCAGAGCCTTGATTGTGGGGCTTTTGTTATCTGTAAGCGCTGCTTTATTGGGTGTAAACTTAGTGCTAAAACGCTTCTCGATGCTTGGTGACGGACTCTCTCACGTATCTTTTGGCGCTGCTGCAGTGGGACTCGCTTGCGGTGTGGCGCCTTTGCAGTTTTCTATTCCAATAGTTATTGTAGCGGCATTTTTGCTGCTTCGATTAAAGCAAAACAGCAAAATCAACGGCGATGCCGCAACGGCTATTGTGTCAAGCAGTGCGTTGGCGGTTGGTATAACCGTGGCAAGCCTTACTACAGGTATGAATACTGACATCAGCAACTATATGTTCGGTAGCATTTTAGCTTTAGGTAAAAGTGAGGTTACAATAGCTGCCGTTTGCGGTGCGCTGATAATAGCCGCCTATATTCTTTTTTATCAAAAGATTTTTACTACAGCTTTTGACGAGAATTTTGCTGCTGTTACGGGTGTTAAGGTTAAGTGGTACAACAGTATAACTGCCGTATTAACGGCAGTTACAGTAGTTATTGGTATGCGTGTTATGGGCGCATTGCTTATATCAAGCATTATCACCTTTCCAGCGCTTTCATCCATGAGGATATGCAAGCATTATAAATGCACCGTGATTGCTGCGGCAGTGGTTTCGGTAATATCTTTTTTATTAGGACTTTTACTGTCCTTTGCGTTTGATATACCCGCAGGTGCTGCGGTGGTGCTTACAAACCTTGCCGCGTTTTTAACATTAAGTCTTGTGGGTAAAGTAAAGCAAATATAAAACAAAAATTCCCTCTTTACAAATAGAGGGAATTTTTATATACTTAATTAGAGAACAAATGTTTGAAAGAGGTGGACGCGTTTGAAGGACCGAATAATACTGCATTGCGATCTTAATAACTTTTTTGCATCGGTTTCACTGCTTTCAAACCCCACCTTATATGATATGCCCGTGGCTGTTTGCGGCAGTGTTGAGGCGCGGCACGGCATTGTGCTTGCTAAAAATGAAATAGCCAAAAAATTTGGCGTAAAAACCGCCGAAGCTATATGGGAGGCAAAACAAAAATGCCCCGACCTTGTAACACTAGCACCCAATTATAAAAAATATCACGAGTATTCATGCGCGGCGCAAAAGATATATGCGCGTTACACTGATTTGATAGAGCCTTTCGGCATCGACGAATGTTGGCTTGATGTTACGGGCAGTACCATGCTTTTTGGCTCAGGCGAACAGATTGCCGATAAAATAAGGTGTGACATAAAGCGCGAGCTTGGTATCACCATTTCGGTAGGTGTCAGCTTTAACAAGGTTTTTGCAAAGCTTGGCTCTGATATGAAAAAACCCGATGCCATAACCGTTATAAACCGCGATAATTTTAAACAAAAGGTTTGGCCGCTGCCGGTTTCTGATTTATTGTTTGTGGGCAAACGCACCTGTGAAAAGTTAAATCAAAACGGTATATTCACAGTAGGCGATGTTACAAAATGCGATGACACAATGCTTACACACTTGCTTGGCAAGGCGGGATTACAGCTTAAATGCTACGCTTTAGGTGAGGATAATTCACCGGTAACACCACCGAGGGAAGACGATATGCCCAAAAGCATTGGCCGCACAATTACGCCGCCAAAAGATATTACCACACGTGATGCTGTGTGGAAAATTTATATCGGCATTGCAGAAGAAATATCACAAATTTTGCACGAAAAAAATCTTTATGCTACCACAATTCAGGTGCATACGCGTGACACAAACCTCAAAACAAAGGAATACTCACACTCCCTTACAAATCCGCTTAACACCTCGATTTTGCTTGCGCGCGAGGCTATGAAAATTTTTGAGAAAAATTATAATTGGGGCTTGTCGCTGCGTTCTGTCGGCTTTAGGGTAACAAATTTAAAGGGAGATAATATTGCCTTTCAAACCGATATTTTCGGTCAAGAAAATGACGAGCAAAAACAAGAGGTTATTGAAAATTCAATTTTATCGGTTCGAAAAAAATTCGGCAACCAAAGCCTTAAAAGAGGCACAAACTGTGACGAATTATAAACATATTTAAAAGCCACTCTTAAAGAGTGGCTTTTAAACTACTTTTCTACATATTTCTTAATAGCATTAAATGATTCGTCGCTTATGTGGTGCTCTATTTTGCAGGCATCTTCAACAGCGGTTTCTTCACTTACGCCAAGTCTTATAAGCAGCTCTGACAATACAGTGTGGCGTTGATACATTTTTTCGGCGACCTCGCGTCCCTCATCGGTAAGGGTGAGGTAACCGTCGGCATCAACCAACACAAAGCCGCCCTTCTTTAAAAGACTCATAGCGCGGCTTACACTCGGCTTAGAATAGCCCAAATATTCACAAACATCTATTGAGCGCACATTGCCCATTTTTTTGTTTAAAACGTAAATGGACTCAATGTACATCTCGCCCGATTCCTGCAAACGCATAAAAACACCCCATTCATACATTTATAATATCATACATTAAAACAAATTTCAAGCCGAACAAATATTGCGTAAGATTTTTTTAAAAAACTTCTTGACAAATTGTGGAAATAGGTGTATTATACTTGATGGTTAGCAGCGACTAACCGATATTTTAGGCGTTTTAGTTAGCCTAAACTAACCGAGGTGAGACAAAGTGAATCTTACAACTGCAATTGAGGGTAAAGAATATATCATCAAAGATATTGTTACCGATGATGAAGAGTTAGATGCGTTTTTGTTTTCATTAGGCTGCTATAGCGGTGAGCCTATTACCGTTGTATCTCGCAAAAAAAAGACCTGTGTTGTATCTATAAAGGATAGTAGGTATAGCATAGACAGTATGCTTGCTGCCGCAATCGAGGTTTTTGAATAAAACAACATTTGCGGCGCATAATTTTTTAAATCAAGGTTAGCGTTGGCTAACTGACAATGGAGGATAATATATGAGAATAGCTCTTGCAGGTAATCCCAACAGCGGCAAAACAACAATGTACAACGCTCTTACCGGACGTAATGAAAAGGTGGGCAACTGGGCAGGTGTTACCGTTGATAAAAAAGAAAGCCCCATTAAAAAGGCTTATTATGACGGAGAAGAAAAACTGATTGCAGTTGACCTTCCCGGTGCATATTCAATGTCACCATTTACAAGCGAAGAGAGTATTACCAGCGCTTATGTAAAAAATGAAAATCCCGATGTTATTATAAACATTGTGGACGCTACAAATCTTAGCCGTAGCCTTTTCTTTACTACACAGCTTTTAGAGCTCGGTATTCCGGTGGTTGTGGCACTTAATAAAAGTGATATTAACGAAAAAAAGAAAACAGTAATTGATGAAAAGCTGTTATCTCAAAAACTCGGTTGTCCTGTGGTTGAAACGGTATCAATTTCGGCGGACGGTTTAAAGTCGGTTGTTGAAACTGCAGTAGCTCAGGTTGGCAAACAACAGTCTGCACCATACACTCAAACGCAAATTGATCTTACTGACAAAAAGGCGGTAGTAACCGCCGACCGCAAGCGTTTTGAGTTCGTAAATAAGATTGTAAAGGCGGTTGAAACCCGCAAGATTCACACAAGAGATAAGAACACCGACGATAAAATTGACGCTGTTCTTACTAACAAGTGGTTAGGTATTCCAATTTTTGCCGTTGTAATGTTCTTGGTGTTCCAGATTTCACAGGTTTGGATAGGTCAACCCATTGCAGACTGGCTTGTAGGTTGGATAGAACTTTTTCAAGAGTGGGTAGGCGGATTTATCAGTAACAATTTAATATACGCTATTATTGTAGACGGCATAATAGGTGGCGTAGGCGCAGTTATTGGCTTTTTGCCGCTTGTTATGGTGATGTATTTCTTGATAGCGTTACTCGAAGACTGCGGATATATGTCGCGCGTGGCAGTAGTTCTTGACCCAATATTTAAAAGGGTGGGTCTTTCGGGCAAATCGGTAATACCATTTGTTATTACTATTGGTTGCGCGGTACCCGGTATTATGGCGAGCCGAACCATTCGCAATGAACGTGAACGCAGAGCCACCGCAATGCTTGCCCCATTTATGCCCTGCGGCGCAAAAATTCCCGTAATTTCACTTTTTGCCGGCGCATTTTTTGATAATGCAGGCTGGGTAAGCACGGTTATGTATCTTTCGGGTATAGTGCTTATATTCTTGGGCGCATTGCTCGTAAATAAAATTACAGGTCACAAGGCGCGTAAATCATTCTTTATTATTGAGCTTCCCGAATATAAGATGCCATCTTTTTGGGGCGCGTTTAAGTCAATGTGCGCTCGCGGATGGTCTTATATCGTAAAAGCGGCTACCATAATTTTGCTTTGCAATATGGCAGTACAAATTATGCAAGAGTTCACATGGAAGCTCACCCCCGCAAACGATATAGCAAGCGACTCAATTTTAGCATCTATTGCAGGCATTTTTGCTTATTTGCTGGTGCCAATAGTTGGCGTGCTTTCGTGGCAGCTGGCGGCAGCGGCTGTGACGGGCTTTATTGCAAAAGAAAATGTTGTTGGCACGCTGTCTGTTTGCTATGCTGCAACCGAGCTTGTAAGAAACGATATGGTTGGCTTTAATGCTGCCGGTGAAACGGTTGTAATAACCTCTGCCGCGGCGCTTGCATACTTAATGTTCAATTTATTTACACCGCCTTGCTTTGCAGCAATTGGTGCTATGAACGCAGAAATGAAAAGCGCAAAATGGCTTTGGGGTGGTATCGGACTTCAACTTGCAGTGGGATATACGGTATCATTCTTCGTATATCAAATTGGCACATTTATTGTTGACGGTGCGTTTGGAGCAGCGTTTGTGCCCGGACTTATAGCAGTGCTTGCTATGGTAGCTATAGTTGTAGCGCTTATTATAAATACCAACAAAAAATTAAATGCCGAATATTCTACAAAATCTTCTGAAAAAGAAAAAATGGCGGTAAAATAAGTAGGTGACAAAATGAGTATTGGTGATTATATCGCACTTGGACTTGCAGCAATAGTAGCGGTCTTGGTTATTATATATCTTGTACATCAAAAGAAAAAAGGCGTAAAATGCATCGGCTGTCCGCATGGCAAAAGTTGTGCTTCTTGTTGCGGTGGTTGTGCTTCAAACAATAAAACAAATTAAACATACAGCAAAAATCCTCCGCTACAAAAACACGCGGGGGATTTTTGCTTGTTGTATTTGATTTGTTCATATTTTTATGGTAAAATTAATATAATAGATGTAATTTAAAGGGGGTGCTGCAAATGAAACCAAAGCTTAAACAAAAACGCGGTATACCGTTTCCGACGCATATTGTCTTTTCTGCCGTTTCTTTAATTGTGCAAATAGTGTTTTTTGCTGTTATGATAATGGGGCTTTCAGAGCATTATTTTTTTGTTAATACACTGTGCACAATTCTTGCTGTTATAACAGTTTTTTATATAACTAACAGAAGTGGTAAATCAAGCTATAAAATTCTTTGGATAATATTTATTTTAGTAGTACCAATTTTTGGTGTTACAGCCTATATGCTATTGGGCGGTGGTCGAGTTCTGCCGCACGTTAAGCGCAAGATGCAGAAATGCGAAAATAAATATATAAGTAGACTGCCACATGATACTGAGGCTCACGAAACCTTGCGCTACAGTGATGGGTTGCATTCACGTCAAGCAGATTATTTAACGCTTGAATCGGGTTATCCGCTTTACAAAAATTCATCTTGTGAGTTTTTGGCGCCTGGCGAAGTGTTTATGCCACGCTTTTTAGAGGAGCTCGAAAAGGCACAAAAATATATTTTTATTGAGTTTTTTATTATCGCCGAGGGCAAAATGTGGTCTAATGTTTGCGATATACTTGAGCGAAAGATTCGTGAAGGTGTTGAGGTAAAGGTTTTGTTTGACGATTTTGGCTCTATCAAGCGGCAAAATAAAACCTTTATAAAGCGACTTCGCAAAAAGGGTATTGAGGTTGCTGTTTTTAATAAAATAAGACCTTCTATGGATATTTTTATGAACAATCGCAACCACCGAAAAATTGTTGTGATTGACGGCAAGGTAGCGGTGACTGGTGGACTCAACCTTGCAGATGAATATATTAACGAGCTTGAACGTTTTGGTTACTGGATGGACTGCGCCGTAATTATAAAGGGCGACGCTGTAAAAAGCTTTTTAGCAATGTTTTGCAGCACTTGGGAGTTCACTACGGGCAAGGGTATTGATATGAGTTCACATATATCTGAAGAAAAGGTGCTCGAAAAAGGTTTTTTGTTGCCTTATGCTGACGGTCCGCTTGATAACAAAAATCCAGCCGAAGGCATTTATATGCAGATACTTAACTCTGCCCAAAGATATGTTTATATCGCAACGCCTTATCTTATAATAGACAATTCTATGAAAGAGTGCTTGCGACTTGCGGCAAAATCGGGTATTGATGTTCGAATTATTACACCCCATATTCCTGATAAATGGTATGTTCACCCCGTAACGCAGTATAACTATTATGACCTACTTGAATCCGGCGTGAAGATTTACGAATATACCCCCGGATTTATTCATTCTAAATTGTTTGTGTCCGACGACCGTGTTGCAACGGTTGGTACCGTGAATATGGATTATCGCAGTTTTATATTCCACTTTGAATGTGGCGTGTGGATGTGCGACAACAAAACCGTTTATGACATAAAAGAGCATTTTAATACCTTGTTATTGCAGTGCGAGGATATAACGGTTAAAAAATTAAAGAAATCTCCGTGGTATATACGGCTAAAGCGGGCGATTTTGCATCTTTTTGCACCTTTTATGTAAAAAACACTTGACAATTCACCTAAAAAAGTGGATTATAAAATAAAGTAATAAAAATATGGGAGGTATTTCATAATGAAAGGATTTTTAAAGTTTTTAGGAACAATAGTGGGCGTTTTTTCTGCGGTTATAGGCGCACTGTTTATATTTGACCGTATAACACAAAAAAATAGAATTAAAGACGGTTATCTTGAGTGTGAAGTGCCCGAAGCAGAAGAAGAGCAATAAAGAATCAACATCGTAACAAGCATAGCTTGTTACGATGTTTTTACTTGACAATCTAAAGGCATAAGATTAAAATTGTAGTATAATTAATTTTTTTAGGGGGACTATTTATGAAAAAGATTTTATCGCTACTAATGTGTTTGGTAATGTTATTCTCAGTAATGTTTACCTTGACCGGTTGCTTTGGTGAACAAAGCAAATACATAGGCAAATGGAAAGCTACTCTTGATTTAACCGACATTATGAATGAAGAGTTGGCTAACAATGAAGATATGGGTGATTATTTTACACTCACTGATTTTTCTGTTGTTATGTTTTTAGAGTTTAACGATGACGGTACATATTCTATGTACGTTGAGGAAGAATCCATCGAAAAAGCTATGGAAAAAATGGTAGATGATTTAACTCTTGGTATGGAGGATTATCTTACCAATTATTTTAAAGGCGAGGGCATTACTGTAACAGTTCAAGAGGCACTCGATGCATTAGGTATGACAATGGACGAGCTTATGGATGATTCCTTTGATGATGAAATGTTAGACGAAACTGTCGATGGTATGTTAGAGGCAATTAATGGAGAAGGTAATTTCAAGGTTAATGGCGATAAGTTATTTATGTCTGCAGGTTTAGAATATGGTGTCGATGAAAGCGCATATGAAATTTGTGAAATTTCAGGCGACATATTAAAATTACTTGAAGGCGAAGGCTATGAAGATGGAGGTCCTTTCTCTGATTTGCATCCTGTAACCTTTACAAAAGTTTCATAATAAATTTTACCAATTCAAACAACGGCTATTAAGCCGTTGTTTTTTTATCATAAGGTGAGTTATACTATCAAGTGCAACAGTTTAATAAAAATGGAAGTTCATACAAATCTCTGGTAGAATAGAGTTACCACACACCAAACTACAAAGGAGAGATTTGCATGAACTACACTCATCTTACCATAGAAGAACGCT